>NZ_JAALFM010000010.1:0-141475 GCF_011800295.1 Paenibacillus sp. EKM301P
CTTAATCCTCTATGCAAATGAAAAAAGGATCAACCAGAAAGAACTGGTTGATCTCATAATACGAACGGGCAGGATAGCTGGTTCGCGAAAAATAATAATGACTACTGTTAGGCGCAATAAGGTAGCGCCTATTTTTAATCTAGGGTAAGGAAAACTACTGTATTACATTTTTGCTTTTAAAATCATGGAATTTTCGTGAAAATAAAAGTATTTTCCTCTTAATTCACTTCATCCCCCTTTAATCATCCATGTAAAAAAGTGTTTTATTTATATAAGCTTATACGGAAGCGAAAGCTTTTTTAAGCGGCAAAAAATAAATAAAGGAGATTTTTTTCGTGAACTTAAACACTGCTCTTATAAGAAAAGGCGGTGCAAATGTGTCGTCTTCCAAACGTCTCCCGTGGGTCGGGTTGCTGGCTTTAGCCATGGCGGGATTCATCTGCATTCTTACGGAAAGCCTGCCTGCTGGATTACTGCCGCAAATTGCACAGGATCTAGGGGTCACAGAAGCTCTTGCCGGACAATTGGTTACTCTCTATGCGGTTGGATCTCTTCTAGCCGCCATTCCTTTGACAACGGCTACCCGTGGGTGGAGGCGCCGACCGCTTCTGCTGCTGTGCATCATCGGCTTTCTTGTATTTAACACCATCACCGCGTTATCTTCCGTTTATGTGCTGACGCTTGTCGCGCGTTTCTTCGCAGGTATCTCAGCAGGTGTTCTGTGGGGGATGACGGCCGGTTATGCGCGGCGCATGGTGCCTGATTCGCTGAAAGGAAGAGCGATGGCCGTAGCCATGGTCGGCACCCCGCTGGCATTGGCGCTGGGCGTTCCGCTTGGTACTTTTTTCGGAACATATACTGGGTGGCGTCTCATTTTCGGAGCTGTATCATTACTGACTGCAGCCCTTATTGGCTGGGTGCTCTGGAAGGTGCCGGATTATGCAGGTGAGCCTGCCGGTGATCAACTCCCTTTTCACAAGGTTTTCCTGATTCCCGGTGTACGGACGATTCTGTTTGTCGTTTTGGCATGGGTACTAGCTCATAATATTTTGTACACTTATATTGCACCGTATCTTGCGGAAACCGCGTTTGCTCAGCGAGTGGATTTGGTTCTTCTTATTTTCGGAATTACCTCGGTAGTCGGCATTTGGGTGATAGGCATGCTGATTGACCGTTTTCTAAGAATGCTGGTTTTAATCAGCATCACAGGATTTGCTGTGGCTTCTGCAGCCTTAGGAATAGGAATAAATCAACCTGAAATCATCATTCTTGGTGTTACGGCGTGGGGGCTTACGTTTGGAGGGGCAGCCACTTTACTACAAACAGCAATAGCACAAGCTGGGGGAAAAAGCGCAGATATAGCCCAATCGATGCTGGTTACTGCATGGAATGTGGCAATCGGCGGAGGAGGCATTATCGGCGGGCTTCTTCTCGAACTGCTTGGAGCCGGATTTCTTCCGGGCTCATTAATCATCCTGCTGCTTCCCTCTTTGCTTGCAGTTTGGCTAGCTAAAAAGCATGGCTTTCCTTCCTAAAGAAATCCATGAGTATGTGTAACATAAGCAAAAAAATGAATCCGCTGCATGGCGGATTCATTTTTTTGGGATTAGAGAATTACATCTTATGCAAGCAAATTCGTTTCTCCAATGAAATTTTTATAAGCGATCGGTGAAGACATTACGATCAGAGTCGTATAGGTTCCGTATTGATCGCACCGGTTTTCAAACTCTTCCAGCTCCTGGGTTGTTTCCGTAAGGACCTTCAATAAATAATTATGCTCTCCGCTTATCCGGTAACATTCCGTTACCTCCGGTGATGAACGACAAAAATCAAGGAAAGGATAGCAATTCCGGGTCCGAACAAGCATATAGGCTGTGCATTGCTTACCCACTTTTTGCGAAGAAATGACGGTTCGGTATTCCTCGATAACCCCCTTTTCTTCCATGCGTTTTACACGTTCCGTTACGGCTGGCTGAGACAGTCCCACCAGCTTTCCTAAATCTGTCATTGATAATCTCGCCTGGTTCTGCAAATGGAGCAGGATGTTTTTATCGATTTCGTCCAAAAAAATCGACTCCTTTGTTTTAAAAGTTATTTCTTTCAAATACCTTTAGAATCATCGAAAATTTCTTTATTTAACTTGTTTGTTTTATGCAAGACGGAAGAAATTATTTATATAATAAACACACTTGCTATAAATAATCAAGTAAATTACAGCAGGAGAGGATGAGAAGCATGAGAAAAATAGATCTGGAATTGCTGCATAAAAGCGTCAATGAGGTAATTGACCACACACTTGAGGAAAAAAGGATTGTGGGTACCGTTGTCCAAATTGCATTAGGCGGAAACCTTGTTTACAACAAACCTGCTGGTTGGGCCGACCGTGAGCAGAAACGACCGATGCAGGAGAATGCTTTGTTTAGATATGCTTCGGTAACCAAGCCGATCGTGTCAACGGCAGCCTTAGTATTAATTTCGCAAGGGAGATTGCAGTTAAACGATCTGGTTGAAAAATGGTTGCCCGCCTTTCGTCCCAAACTGCCAAACGGAAAATATGCCTCCATGACCGTTCACCATCTGATGACCCATACCGCCGGCTTAACCTACCGTTTCTTCCAAGAAGAAAAGGGAACTTATGAGCTTGCTGGGGTATCGGACGGCATGGATCTGGCGGGAATTACACTTGAAGAGAATCTGCAAAGACTCGCTTCTGTCCCACTTCTATATGAGCCGGGGAAAATGTGGAGGTATTCCATAGCAACAGACGTGCTCGGACAGGTCATCGAAAAGGTAACTAGAATGCCGCTAAGTGAAGCTGTACGGTTGCTTGTAACTCATCCGCTTTCCATGATGGACACGGATTTCAAGGCCGTGGACACGGACAGATTGACCACGGCTTACGCAGACAGCGCTGGAGAGCCCCGGCGCTTGCAGGATTTTGATACCGTTCCTTTCGTGGAGGGGACGGCAGGATTCCTCCTTTCACCTAACAGATTTACCGATAAGACAGCTTATCCTTCCGGAGGAGCCGGCATGATTGGCAGCGCAGGAGACTTTCTTAAACTGCTGGAAGCTTTGCGGCAGGGAGGAAATCCGATTCTGCCTCAGGCTCTTGTCGCAGAAATGACAACCAATCAAATTGGTAACCTTGTGATGCCCTATTGGCCGGGGAGAGGCTTTGGACTTGGTTTCACGCTGCTTAAAGACCCAGCGGATGCCAATACACCGGAATCGCCGGGAACGTGGCGGATGGGCGGTACCTATGGTCACTCCTGGTTTGTTGATCCGAGTGAGGAGCTTAGTGTTGTGGCGTTCACCAATACAGCACTTGAAGGAATGTCAGGCAGGTTTACAACGGAGCTGTGCGAATCTGTCTACAAGGGTATTCGAGGAGTTAAGTAAAGAGTAAAAACGTTATCTTGAACAAATATTCGGAATCAACAATTCCAGTCTAAAACTATATTTTCTTCATACAGTTATGCGTAGTTTATGAATTTCTTTTTATTTGAAATAAAGCGTTTACAAAATTGAAGTTGATAGGTTAATATATGTGTAACTTCATAAGTATAAACACTAACGTAATAGACGTATCACCAGATTTCTCATTATAAGATACTTATTCGGAGGTGCGAAAGAATGTTGAAAGCATGGAAAAAATCAGTACAGGGTAAATTCGCCCGAACAGCGTTTGCTGCCGTAACTTCGGCTGCTTTGTTGCTGTCCGTGGTGCCGTCCACATCGGCCGAGCATTGGGCGTTAACAGGCGATGTGGCAGTACATGATCCGTCCATCACGAAGGAAGGCAATGCATGGTATATTTTCTCCACAGGACAGGGAATACAGGTCCAAAGATCAGATGACGGCCGTAATTTTTACAGATTGCCGCAAATATTCTTGTCGCCGCCATCATGGTGGAAATCGTATGTACCTAAACAAACCCCAAATGATGTGTGGGCACCGGATGCTCAAAAGTACAATGGACGTGTGTGGGTGTACTATTCCATTTCTACTTTTGGGTCGCGTACTTCGGCCATTGGCTTGACTTCAGCAACGAGCATTGGCGCAGGAAGCTGGAGAGATGATGGACTGGTGCTGCGTACAACGGATTCTGACGATTATAATGCGATTGACCCGAATCTGGTCATTGACGCTTCCGGTAACCCGTGGCTTTCCTTCGGTTCATGGAATACGGGCTTGAAAGTGACTCGACTGGATAAAAATACGATGAAGCCTACGGGTCAGATTTATTCTATTGCTAGACGTACAGCTGGTGGTTTGGAAGCACCGCATGTTACATACCGCAACGGCTATTATTATCTGTTTGCTTCCATTGATAACTGCTGCAAAGGCGTAAATAGTAATTACAAAATCGTTTATGGTCGCTCCACCAGTATTACCGGGCCGTATGTGGACAAGAGCGGAAAAAACATGATGGACGGCGGTGGAACGATATTGGATGCGGGGAATGATCGCTGGAAGGGACCGGGCGGACAATCTGTCTATAACAACAGTGTGATTGCGCGTCATGCCTATGATGCCACCGATGGAGGAAATCCAAAGCTGCTGATTAGTGATTTGAAATGGGATTCAGCAGGCTGGCCTACGTATTAAATAGCGGATTACTTGAAATCATTCACAGCGATCTCACATAGGTATATCTAAAAACTGTTCCTCCTAATGGGGGAACAGTTTTTGGCTTGCAATGTCATAGAAACATGCTATTATGTATCAAGTTGATAATCATTATCATTGACGTTATCGTAATGAGAGCCATGGTGGCTTTCAGGTATGGAGGGAGTGACCTCACCGAATGCAGTCTAAAGACAGCATGGACAAACATACAGCTTCGACAGAGAGGACCGCACCTGAAGTAGCCTCTGTAGCCCGTCCGGTGCTCCGAGCGGGTAGGATTCGGCAGGCGTTGTTGTTTACAGCTTCTGCTGTATTGTTGGCCTTGGCCCTATTCGCTGCCATTTCTTTTGGAGCCAAAGACCTGACCGTAAGCACGGTGTGGTCGGCAGTATTTCACTATGATCGTTCGCTGATGACACACAGGATCATTCATGAGCTGCGATTGCCGCGTGTACTCGGTGCAGCTATCATTGGGGCTGCCCTGGCGGTTGCAGGCTCCCTGATACAAGGCATTACACGCAATCCGTTGGGGGATACAGGTGTGTTGGGCATTAACGCAGGAGCGATGTTTGTAGTTGCAGTGAGTTTTGCTTTTTTCCCCGATCTACCTTATGGGACGTTAATTATATTGTCGTTCCTGGGGGCACTGATGAGTACCTTACTGGTATTCGGGCTGGGAGCATCCGCGCCGGGAGGACTGACACCCATGAGACTAACGGTGTCTGGAGCTGTGACAGCAGCCTTGTTAGGTTCCATGACTTCGGGAATTGCGATTTATTTTGATCTAAGTCAGGATCTAGCCTTCTGGTATGCGGGTGGTGTTGCCGGAATCAAATGGTCGCAGCTTAAGATTCTTGCGCCGATTTTGCTTATTGTGATCGCTTGGTCTATGGGGCTCGCACGCTCCATTTCATTGATTTCAATGGGCGATGAGGTAGCATTGAACCTGGGACTAAATCTCAGGCGTATCCGGCTGTTGGGGTTGCTGACTGTGGTGGTCCTGGCTGGGCTATCCGTATCGGCTGCCGGGGCCATCGGCTTTGTAGGCTTGGTCGTTCCACATATTGCTCGCAAGCTGATCGGTGTGGATTATCGCCAGATCGTACCATTGTCTGCAATATTGGGAGCCGTGCTGCTAGTGCTGGCTGATTTGGGAGCGAGAATGGTGAATCCACCGGAGGAGCTAGCTATTGGAATTATGGTGTCTTTTATCGGAGTACCTTTTTTCCTCTTTCTCGCTCGTAAGGAAAGGAGGGAATTATAGTGAGTCGCTCTCTAGGGACAGGGGATACAAGAACGATCAAGGCTTGGCTCGTTTGCTTCGTATTGGTGGGAATCAGCTTTGCTGTTCTTGTGCTGGGTTTGAATACCGGAACGATTCGTATTCCACCGCTACGCGTGCTAGATACACTGTTTGGCGGCGGGAGCGGACGTGATCATATGGTCCTGTTTGAATACCGTCTGCCGCGGATTGTTGTAACAGTGCTGGCTGGAGCGGGACTAGGTGCAGCCGGGGCAGTCATGCAGGGCTTATCGCGAAACGCACTCGCAGATCCGGGAGTGCTGGGCCTTCATGCGGGGGCTGCGTTGGGCCTGGTGATGTATGTTAGCTTTTTTCGCGATCTGGAAGGATCAGTAGCCTTGTTCATTCCCTTGTTTACCTTTGCAGGAGGTGTCGTTGCGGCGGTACTGATTGTTATGTTGTCCTATAGTGGCAGCAGAGGAATCGTGCCTGTGCGATTGATTCTGTCCGGTATCGGTGTAGCCTCAGGGCTCAGCGCCATAACGCTGTATTGGTCGTTGCGGCTGGATGAGGATACGTACGCATTTACCGCACGTTGGTTGGCTGGCAGCGTATGGGGACGGGACTGGATACATGCAGTGGCTTTACTACCGTGGATTGTCATTGTATTGCCCTATGTTCTATCTCAGACACGTAGCCTGAATAATCTGTCGCTGGGTGATGAGACCGCAGCTGGAATTGGTACAAGTGTGAAGCGCCAGCGCTTGATATTGCTTGGCGCAGCAGTCGCTCTTTCGAGCGCCAGCGTATCCATGGCCGGAGGCATCGGTTTTATTGGGCTGATTGCGCCTCATCTGGCTCGCCGTCTGGTTGGACCGATGTATCAGCATTTGCTGCCAGTAGCCGCTTTGGTCGGGGTCGTTATTCTGGTCACAGCAGATACGATTGGTCGTTCGGTATTTCAGCCGAATGCGATTCCAGCAGGTGTAGTGGTTGCTGTGGTAGGAGCTCCGTATTTTTTATTCTTGTTGTCCCGAACCAAATGACAATAGGATTAGGTTACATATGAAATCTAAAGCTGCACATGATGCAGCGTGCGGAACAACAACGAAGTAGAAGTTTTGACGATTTACATTATAAAATAGAGCTTCTATAGTATAGGAGAGAATATTCATGAGAAAAAATAGATTTGAGGGTTCAGGGCTTAAACGTTCATGGGTAGCCCTGTCTCTTGTGGCATGCATGATCATGCTGTCCGCTTGTGGACAAGCAGCAGACAAACAGGCTAGCGATACGAAAGCGGACGATAGTGCCCAAACCACCATTAGTGCGGATTCGCGTATTGCCTCAATGTCTATTCATTTGACGAATAATCTGCTGGCATTGGGCATTACTCCAGCAGGTTCAGTTATTGGTGGAGATGTGAAGGATTTTCTGCCCCATGTAAAAGATCGTCTTCAAAATACTCGTAAGCTGGGAGTTGTCACAGACCCTGATATGGAAGCGGTACTGGAGCTTCAACCTGATCATATCTTCCTCGACAAAAAATATTCGGGAACTGATGTGGCCAAGTTTGAAAAAATTGCACCAACCGAGGTTTTTGATTTGGATGAAGGTACATGGAAAGATCAATTGAAAAAAATAGCTGCTATGGTTAAACATGAAGCACAGGCAGACACTTTTCTAAAAGATTATGATACACAGAGGGAACGGGTCAAAAAGCTCATTCATTCCAAAATCGGAGACGGGACTGTCATGGCTGTACGTGTCACAGCGAAAGAAGTTCGTGTCATGGGGATGAAGCGTCCAGTAGGACCGTTATTGTATCAGGACTTAGGCTTGAAGCCAGCCAAAGGTGTGGAAAAGATCAACAAGGCCTACCAGGTTGTATCCCAAGAGGTTTTGCCGGATTATAATGCCGATGCCATCCTGGTTATTATTAGTAAAGGTACGGATGCGCAAAAGGTATACAAGCAGCTGGAGGGGAATACAGTATGGCAAGGACTTAAGGCTGTGAAGCAAGGTCATGTCTACATGCTGGACGGACAGCCTTGGCTGGACTATTCCGCGATGGGGCACAAAATTGCATTGGATAATGCAGAACAACTATTTTCCAAATAAATGCTAAAGTACAGCAAGCCGTATTTCCCATGCATCTTCTTGCAGGTGGGGATACGGTTTTTCTGACGATCCCAAGCTTCAAGTGAGATAGCTGATTGCAAATAAAAAGGAGCTGCTACGATTCCGTTATGAGGCAGCTCCAGCACTGTGAGAATTGCGAGGTTATGAATGTTTTTTACGCAAAAAAATCGGTTTGAGTCCAATAAAGCCAATAGCCGCAAACACTAAATTCATCCATGGTGAGATTTTGAATACCGGCAGCACACTGCGCAGCGCAAGTCCGGCGACAAGAATGACAACAACCAGTACTACATACATCAAGATGGATTTAAAATTCATTTGGGGCTTCACGGGAGCATGGTCTGGTTGTTGTGTCTCCTCGCCTTCTTCAGGACGATCCATGAAATTCATCAGTGCTTCAACCAGCAGAATGGCACCTGCGGCGATGATGATGAGGGTGGAAAGGCTAATTTTTTCAAAAGGTTTGATATCCCCGCCTGTAAATGTGATAAACCAACCGATAATCGCCTGTGTCAAGAAAAACATGGACAAGGCAACCCATGCAATAAGCGTATAATTTTTTGCTTTATTCATTGCTTCCTCCTGCTTTATGATCGTATTCCAAACTGATGGAATCGCCATTTTGTAACAAAGACAGTATACGTGAGGAAACGCCGGATGGCAAAAGGCTTATCCATTATGTATATTACCGCCGCATTCTCCTCAAACTGGATACAGGGTGAGCGCATGGAGCAACCTGAATATAAAACGTTGAGAGGATGTGGCATCATGGAACTGGAGAACCAGGCAGATTATTCGGTCCAAAAACGACTGACAGGTGCTCCGAACGGGAACAGTGGGGGAGCCTTGCTTGCAAACGTGAGTCACCGGAGCGTTCAAGGGACATCTCCAACGTACCGTATATTGGACGATACTGAATTGGCTGAGGACACAGAATTTGCAGGTGAACTGGGTGAACAGAGCTACCGCAGCCTGTGGCATGAGGATCAAAATAACGGCGCCTCTTGTAAACTGGAGTGGGAGGGACGAGTCGAAACCCACCAAATGTTCAGGCACAGCTACGAATAGCAAGTCGTCTACTTTAATGTAGAGATTGCACTCTAATAAGCGAGTAGTATGGCGTTCTCCGACAAGCATTGGGGAGCGCCATTTCTTTACTTCCATATCGGTATGAACTGACAGGTTGACAAGGAAGCAGGGCGATGATAGACTGACTTTACTATAAAACTTATTAAACTTATCGGAATTAAAGTGAATGAATATTCTGGATGGATATTCCACGTTACTATATGAGCTTGAATGATGAAATGCTGTAATGAAGCTTGAAACAGGGGGAATCAGGATGGAACGGCAAATTGGAATTCGTTTTGAAAATGAGGAACTGGCCGCTACAATTCATTATCCAAACCGTACAAATGAGGGAGAGCGTCAAAGACGTGTTCCACTCGTTGTTATTTGCCACGGTTTTGTGGGCAATCGAATCGGAGTCGATCGATTATTTGTCAAGACTGCGCGTGAACTGGCTGAAGGGGGGTATTTTGTACTGCGCTTTGATTTTGCCGGTTGTGGAGAAAGCACTGGTGAATACGGCAAGCAGGGGCTCGAATCCATGATCAATCAGACACGCACCGTGTTGGATTACGCCGTGAATTGCGCGGACATTGACCCGACTAAGGTGACGCTGATCGGTCACAGTTTGGGGGGCGCAGTTGCCCTTCTCACAGCTGTTCGGGACAAGAGAGTACAGAACCTGGTCCTTTGGTCAGCTGTCGGCTATCCGTTCAACGACATTGTCAAAATTACGGAGCGAAGCGTATACGACGAATCTGTTAAAACCGGTCATGCAGACTACCTGGGCTATAAGTTCACACCAGCTTATTTTGAGTCATTAGCTCAATTCCAACCGTTCCAGGAGGCCGTTAAATTTAACGGTGATGTGCTCGTTATTCATGGCACCTCGGATGATATCATTCCTGTGGATTATGCGTTTCTGTTTCAAAAGGTATTCTGGATGCGACCAGAAGGACGCTGTGATAAGGAAATTATTTTTCAGGGAGATCACACTTTCTCATCAGGTAAAGAGCGGCAACAGCTGATTGACCGCACACTGGAATGGCTGGATGAACAAGAAAATATTCAACGGGATTGGCAGCACTGGATGATCTGATTTCAGGGTGTAACGGTTTGTATTGGAAATTGTGCCTCCGCCGGAGTAAAATGAAAGAGTAACACTATACTGGCGTGTGGAGGTTGGCAGCGATGACATTACCCTCAATTTTTGTTGCGCATGGTTCACCGACACTGGCTGTAGAAAATAACGCATATACCAGTTTTCTTGCAAAGCTGGGCGCGAGCCTGCCCCGACCCAAAGGAATTGTCATTTTTTCCGCGCATTGGGATAGCCCCGATCAATGTATCGGCGCGGATGATCAGCATGCAGCGTTGCACGATTTCTACGGCTTTCCTGAAGAAATGTACACTCTTGATTACCCTGCACCAGGCGATCCAAAGCTGTATGAGGAGATAGGGCATCTGTTCAGTCAGCATAACCTGTTCCACCAGCCGGTTCGGAACCGGGGACTGGATCATGGAGCATGGGTGGTTTTGCGGCATATATATCCTGATGCGGACATACCGGTCGTACCCTTATCCATTGATTCACGGCGCGATCCTCAGGAGCAATACGAGATTGGACGGATGCTGGCGCCACTGCGTGATCAAGGGATTTTGATCCTCGGTAGTGGAGGCTTGGTCCACAACTTGCGGACACTCAAGCAGACGAGTGAGCCAGCCGATTGGGCCGTTCAATATGATGACTGGATCGCACAGCAGCTTCAAGACTGGAATTTGCGTCATCTGTTCCAATATGACAAGAAGGCTCCGTATGCCAAGCAGGCGGTTCCTTCGTATGGAATAGAGCATTTTTCACCATTGTTTTACGTGATGGGAGCTGCGGATCGTGATCGCTCCGCGCGTAAGCTATTTCAGTCGTATGTCCTTGGCTCATTGAGTCTCAATTGTTGGGCTTTTGGTCAAGAAAGTGATCTGTAAATGTAAGAAAAAGAACTTCCGAAACCACATGGTGTGTGGGGTTGGAAGTTCTTTTGGTCTGTTCCTCTTTGATTAATTAGCAGGCACGTTCTTTTTTAGCCAGGCGGATACTTGCGTAGTTCGCTTATCTTCATTTTGATCTAGTAGTGTCATAAATGCCTTTAGCTTTTGAATGTAGGGACTCTTCGAATCCCTGTTGCGCTGAACGACGAGCTGATATCCTTTTTTGGCATTGGGGCGAATCTTGTTGGTGTCATCATCGAATAATGGTGTATTGTTCGTACCATAAAAAGTATAGAAGAAATAGAGATCATGTAATGATTTGACTGCTTGTGTACGATTGGAATGTGGATATTGGGTTATAAACGACTCTTGCGCCAGCACTCTTCCGGCTAACTGTTGATAACCGATGTGTAATGCTGCATCCTTGGTAGCCGGCTGTCCAGATTCCGTCGCCATGATGTCAATATAGTCTCGGATATCTGCGGTAATGTTATTTCCGAATACTTTATATTTCTCATAATTGATGACTGGGTAAAACATGCCTTCTGCGGTTTCAAGTTTGTAGCCGGCATCTCTTGATTGAGTGAGTAGCTTTTTCAGCTTTGTATCACTTGTCCGGCTCATTACATTAGTGAACGAATCACCAGGTTTATAGACTTGATTAATCTTAGTTTGAATAGAGATCGGATATAAGGCCTGTGCATATGAATCCAATTGCTGTTTTTGTGCATTTTCCAAGTGTAGCACTAGGATGGTAGCTTGAGAGGCCGGAATGGATTGGATATGCTTTTGTAAATAAGTGAATGCCTGAGGTAACTTGCCTGGTTGGCGTAGTAGCTGCTCGAAGGTTTTCGAAATATGTTGCACACCTTCTGCTTGAGATATTGTAGTAGATGTCGCTGCTTTGGCTGATGTCGTAGATCCCAATCCGATCGTCTGTACTGTGAAAGTTACTGCTGCGAGCATGAGGTAGGCTTTGGTGATTTTTTTCATGATATAACCCTCCATTGCGTTCTTTGATGTAACTGTAGTGTACAGGGTAAATGTATCGTGAACATTCCATGTTGTATCCAACTTGTAAACGTTTGTGGGGGAAGATGAATCCGAAAAAGGAGTCTCCAAGTCAGAGTGGACTTGAGGACTCCTTTGTTCATTTAAATAGAGGAGGGGCAGCATGGTCACACATACAAGCAGCATAGCTGCACAAAAACACCGAAGAGAAGGAGCATAGCTGCAAAAAAACACCAAAGAGAAGCAGCATAGCTGCAAAAAACACCAAAGAGAAGGAGCATAGCTGCAAAAAACACCAAAGAGAAGCAGCATAGCTGCACAAAAAAACAACCATTAGCCAGAGGATAACGGTTGTTTTTTTGGATAGTTAAGCTATTTTTCGATTGGGGTCCGTTTGATAAGTATCTTTATTTTTACCAAACAGTCCACGCAGGAAGGGCAGTACCCAACGGTCAAAGCCGATTCTTCCGGCATTTGCACCAGCAACGATAAGGAAGATTTCAACCAGCAGGTAGATTGCATTGGTGCTTACTGTGCCCGAGAACAGGAACGAGAAGTTCATAACCATAGCCATCAAAGTAGCCAGTGTAGTCAATGTACCAAGCAGTAGGCCAACCCCGACCAAGAACTCACCCAATGGGATCAGGACGTTGAACAAACCGACATTCGGCAGAGCAAAGGCTTCAAGGAACGATCCCCACCAGCCTTGTACAGCGGGATGATCTCCACCTGTTTTAGCAATGGCCCCCGAGATAAATCCACCTGCATCGAATCCGCCAGTCAGCTTTTCAAGTCCGTGGGTCATCCATTCATAACCTAGATAAACCCGTACTACAGTCAGCAGCCACATTGCTACTTTGTTCTCACGTAACCAGTTGTTAAACATTTAAACCACTCCTCTTTCTTAATCTATAATGATGGGTTGTATTTCATTTTGTTTGGGATGATCATCTTTGCTACACCTTTATTGTATTAGGTTCAGTTACAGTTATTTGTGATAAAAATCACAAAGTCTAAATATTTTTTTAAATTTTAATGTCTTCAGATAAGTATTCTATAGAGAGGTAATGCCTCAATCAAGACAAAAACAGGAAATAAAGCTTATAATGAGAAAAATAACTATGTGGAGGGATGAACTTGTCCGGGCCCATGTCTCAACGAAATCATTGGCTGCGTGTGATGACCTCAGCTCTGTTATGCATGACAATGATGTCTTGTTCTGCTTTGTCCAATACGGGTGAATCTGAATCCGTTCCCAAACCAACCCAGCAAGAAACAGAGAAAAAGGTGCTTGAACCACCTAAGGAGCCATCTGTTCCGGCATTTACAGCTCCGCTTACCGGGCTTCCGGTGGAGCAGCCTGTTATAGAGCGGCCGCTGGCTGTCATGATTAACAATGCTCCGGCTGCGCGTCCACAGGCGGGGCTTAGCCAGGCAGACATGGTATATGAAGTTCTTGCAGAAGGCGGAATTACCCGTTTGGTAGCTTTTTTCCAAAGTCATGGTGGTGATGTGAAGATCGGTCCGGTCCGAAGCATCCGACCGTATTTGATTGAACTGGGCGAAACCTATGGTGCGTTGCCGATACATGCAGGGGGAAGTACAGATGCCTATGCGATTTTACAGCAGCAGCGGAAGGAGCATCTGGACGAGATTTCAAATGGAGGGGCTTACTTCTGGCGAAGCAAAGACCGTCGTCCTCCACATAATTTATACACAGATGTGAGCAGACTGCGTAAAGGAAGCGATAGCAAAGGGTATGCCAAGCAGACGGAGGTTCCAGTATATCGTTATCTTAAAACTGGCGAAACTCCAGTTATGGTGGACGAGAGTGCCGCCTCTTTGCACATCCGATTTTTGTTAAAAAGCTATCGCGTATCTTATACCTATGATCCAGCTGATCAACGATATAAGCGTTTTGTGAACGAAAAGTCACATCTAGATCAAAATAATAATCAACAGCTCTCAGCGGCCAATGTGATTGTGATGAGCACGAGGCATCGAACATTGGATGATGTAGGTAGACTAAGTGTTGAGCTGGACGGTAGCGGAGAAGCCATGGTGTTTCAACAAGGAAAGCTAATACGTGCTGAATGGCAGCATATATCTGGCGATGCGATTCGGTTTATGAAAAATGGGGTTGAAATCCCGTTAACGCCAGGTACATCCTATATACATGTGGTACCTGCAGATACTTCACTAGCCGAACATGTAACAATAGAAGCAAATTAGAAAACGTAATACTCCTTTTTAGGGAAAAATTGTCGGATAATGACCTTCCATGTCGGGCATTGTATACGTATATCTAGAAATTTGCTTTTACAAACATTACAAAAACATTGATGAGTGTGATAAGATAGCAAAGGTTGTCTATTGCAGTCGAAACAGGTTGCGGATATTTTCGTAAAGGGGTAATCGTTATGAGATTGAAGAAAAAGGATATATTCTTCGAGACGTTGGAAAATATGGCAGATACGATCGTGCAAGCAGCCGATTATTTTGCCCAACATACTTCAAATCTTCAAGATGTGACTTTGTTTACCAATGAGATGAAGAAGTATGAAAATAAGTGTGATGATTACACACACACGATTATTACTGAGTTGAACAAGACCTTCATTACGCCGCTCGAACGCGACGACATCATGGAACTGACAACGACCATGGATGATGTGCTGGACGGTCTTGAAGCGACAGCCTCTCGTTTTTATATGTACAACATTACAGAGCCGGACGAGTATATTGTGCAGTTCGCTGATATTTTGCGTCAATCAGCTTACGAAATTCAAAAGGCTGTACATTTGCTTTCACAGAAAAAATTGCTGGCTATTCGTGAATACACCATTCGCCTGAATGATTTGGAAAATCAGGGGGATGAATTACTGCGTATTTGCATCAAAAACCTGTTTGCAACTGTAACTGATCCTATTGAGCTGATTAAACGCAAAGAATTGTACGAACGCCTTGAAACGACAACGGATTCATGCGAGGATGTTGCAAATATGCTGGAATCCATCATTATGCGTAACTCGTAAGGGAGTCCTTTTACATGGATACAAGTTTACTGGTACTAGGTATTGTTATTTTTCTTGCTCTGGCATTTGATTTTATTAATGGATTTCATGATACGGCGAACGCAATTGCTACTTCGGTCTCGACCCGTGCATTGACGCCGCGACGTGCGATTATTATGGCTGCGGTTATGAACTTTCTCGGAGCGATCTTGTTTACCGGGGTTGCCAAGACCATTGGTGGAAGTGTCGCTGATCCAACCAAGCTTACGAACGGAATTGATATCGTCATTGCGACGTTGATCGCCGCTATTATCTGGAATCTCTTGACTTGGTGGTTCGGTATTCCTTCATCCTCTTCCCATGCATTGATTGGTGCGTTGGCCGGAGCGGTGTATGTAGGTGCAGGACAGGATAAATTAAATTGGAGCGGCTTTATCGGGATTGTTGAGGGTCTTATTTTCTCCCCGTTGATTGCTTTTGTTGTCGGTTACATTGTGATGATGATTTTGAAATACATCTTTGCTTATCGCAGTCCGCATACGGTGAACAAGGGTTTCCGTACCATGCAGGTGATTACGGCAGCTATTCAGTCGTTTACGCATGGTACGAATGATGCTCAGAAGGCGATGGGGATTATCACGTTCGCACTCGTCTCGGCAGGGTATCAAGACCATTTGGAAGTACCTATGTGGGTGAAAATTTCAGCTGCAACAGCCATGGCGCTTGGTACGTCTATTGGGGGCTGGAAGATCATCAAGACGATGGGAACTAAGATTTTTAAAATTGACCCAATCAATGGATTTGCAGCCGACGTTTCGGGGGCTTCCGTTATATTCACAGCTACTTTGCTTCATTTGCCAGTAAGTACCACTCATGCTATTACTTCGGCGATTCTGGGTGTAGGGTCTGCGAAGCGTTTTAGTGCGGTTCGCTGGTCACTAGCTGGCCGTATTGTAATAACCTGGGTAATAACGATTCCAATTTCTGCGCTATTGTCAGGTTTGATATTCAAAATTCTTTTCTAGTTTTCTTCATGGTTTCTAGAAAAAGAACATACAATATAGGATACACAATAAGCTTCCGTCCGCTTTTTGCGGCAGGGGCTTATTGGCATTCTCGGGCAAAAATGCATCTCTAAAGTTTACACATCCAGATAGTTCCATGAGATGTTTTTTAAAAAATACCTGACATCAAAGTAGTCAATTTTTAATAACTCCTGTAGAATAAACAGAAAACTTTGAACCGTTCAACTGACTGGAGGATCTTATGCAAAAACCAAGAAAACTAATAGCACTCATGATTTGTTTGTTTTCTGTGGTTGCCCTGGCCGGTAATTTCGGTGTAGTGGCCCACGCAGAAAATAAAACAAAGTATGATATCGGCACGGATACAACGTTCGCGCCTTTTGAGTTTGAAGATGTAAATGGTAAATTTGTCGGAATTGATATGGATTTACTGGCAGCTATTGCTAAGGACCAGAATTTTGAGTATACCGTTAAGCCACTTGGCTTTAACGCGGCAGTGCAGGCCCTTGAAACGAATCAAGTGGATGGTGTCATTGCCGGGATGAGTATTACAGATGAACGCAAGCAAAAATTTGATTTTTCTGAGCCCTATTTCGACTCAGGTGTTGTCATGGCGGTCCGTAAGGATAATGATACGATTAAACGCTATGAGGACTTGAAAGGACAGCGTGTCGCTGTCAAAACAGGAACACAAGGCTACACATTCGCGGAATCCATTAAGGCAAAATATGGATTTACTACCGTTCCGTTCGACGATTCTTCTCAAATGTATGATGAAGTTAAAACAGGTAACTCGGTTGCCTGCTTTGATGATTATCCGGTACTGGCATACGGTGTGACTCAGAATAATGGTCTTAAGCTGGTGACTGATAAGGAAAAAGGTGGCTCTTACGGTTTCGCTGTCAACCAAGGCAAAAATGCGGAGCTGCTAGAAAAATTCAATGCAGGGCTTGTGAATCTTCGTAACAGCGGGGAATATGACAAAATTATGTCCAAATACCTGGGAGAATCCGGCAAAGGTGTGGCTCCTGTAGAACGCAGCCGCTGGGAACTCATTTCCGCTTCGCTGCCTGCGTTGATTAAAGGGATGGGAAATACGCTGTTGTACACCCTGGTATCCTTGCTCGTAGCCTTTTTGCTGGGACTGGTGTTTGGCTTTATGAAAGTGAGCCATAACAAGGTGTTCCGCGGTATTGCAACTGTTTTCGTTGATGTATTCCGTGGTATTCCACTGATCGTACTTGCATTCTTTATTTACTTCGGTATCCCACAGGCACTCGATTTTAAAATGCCGCTTTTTGTCGCGGCGGTGTTGACGTTATCCCTAAACGCTGGTGCTTATGTGACCGAAATTATCCGCGGGGGTATTCAGTCCATTGATCCGGGACAAATGGAAGCAGCTCGTTCGCTTGGTTTGCCATACCGGACAGCCATGCTGAAAATCATTTTGCCACAAGCTGTGAAAATCATGATCCCGTCGTTTATCAATCAGTTGGTTATTACGTTGAAGGATACGTCGATTTTGTCGGTTATCGGTCTGGTTGAATTGACCCAATCGGGCAAAATCATTATTGCACGGACGTTCCAATCCTTTGATATTTGGCTGGTCGTTGCGGTGATGTATCTTATCGTCATTACAGTCCTGACCAAAATTTCCAACCGTCTTGAAGGGAGAGTTCGCCGTGGGTAAGATTATCGTTAAAAACCTGAAAAAAAGCTATGGCAGTAACCAGGTGCTAAAAGGCATTGACATGCAAGTACGGGAAGGCGAAGTTGTATGCGTCATTGGACCTTCGGGTTCAGGGAAAAGTACGTTTTTACGTTGTATGAATATGCTGGAGGAAATTACAGCTGGTGAGGTCATCGTCGATGATTACAAATTGGGTGACAAAAACGTGGACATTAACAAGGTCCGTGAAAATATAGGGATGGTGTTTCAGCATTTCAATCTGTTCCCGCATATGACGGTGCTCAAGAACATTATGTTCGCGCCGACTGAGCTGGGCAAACAGACGAAGACAGAGGCACGTGAGACAGCTATGAAGTTGCTGGATCGCGTAGGTTTGGCCGATAAGGCAGATGCATTGCCAGGACAGCTTTCCGGCGGCCAGAAGCAGCGTGTGGCGATTGCACGTGCGCTTGCAATGAACCCAGACATTATGCTGTTCGACGAGCCAACCTCGGCGCTTGATCCTGAAATGGTGGGCGAAGTGCTCGGCGTAATGAAAGATCTGGCTCGCGAAGGCATGACGATGATGATCGTAACGCATGAGATGGGCTTTGCGCGTGAAGTAAGTGACCGTGTCGTATTTATGGACGGTGGTTACATCGTGGAAGAAGGAACACCGCAAGAGGTATTTGGTAATCCGAAAAACGAGCGGACCATTAGTTTCTTGGAGAAAGTATTGTAAGTGGGACAGGGTTTGCCGGGAGTGCAGGCGAAGACATAGGAGACCGCTCCGCGTTCCATTTGATCTTCCGATCGCTGTTGCCCCTGAATTTTTTTGGATTGTATGACACATGAAAAGGCTAGAATTCAGGGGCAAAGGCGAGCGCTTCGCTTCTCCAGATTCAAATGGACCACTACGCTACTGCCCGCTGAATCTGCTCCTTTGTCGCAAAACCTGCGCCACTTTTAAATAGGTGGGGATAGGCAGAGGGAATTGGCGCAGCGCTTTGCTTGTTGCGCCGAGGGGGATATAGCGAGTAAGCATCATTCGATTTGAATGGTGGAACCGGGCATCCCACAACTGTATAAGAAATGAAAAAAGATTTAAGGGGTAACGAATGAATTATTTTAAGGATATCTTCGGGAGCGTGCTGGTCCGGAGATATCCTTTTCTTCATTAGAGCATATGAAACCTAGAACTTGAGATTTGTATAATGTGGAATGGCTTATATAAAATATAAATAACACATAAGACGGCAGTATATGCGAGGGGGACGTACGGTGATACGTACATTGACTATAGGGCACGATCATCAGGTGACGGTGGGACAACCGTTAGAGCAGATTGTCATGGAAGATTACATATGGATCTGGGCTGACTTTAACGAGCCTACAGATCAAGAGTCAGAGCTGCTGACGAGTTATTTTCATTTTCACCCGCTGGCTGTAGAGGATTGTATGCATGTTCTGCAACGTCCCAAGTTGGATTATTACGAGAATGTACAGTTTCTGGTGGTACATGCGCTTGATGTAGATACATTAGAGGCGGAAGAGGTAGATATGTTTATTAGCAGCCGTTTTTTGGTTACATATCACCATCATGAACTAGAGGAGCTGGATCAGGCTTGGGAGCGGATTGTCGAGCATGCGAACGAACGTAAAATATGGTCTCGCGGACCGCTGGCTGCAGCTTATACGGTGATGGACAAGCTGGTAGACAACTATTTTCCAAGCCTTTTCATCATTGAGGATGAATTAGCCGAACTGGAAGGTTTGGGCGCACACGAATCGGTAGAGGAATTAATGAAGCAGGTATTTGACCTGCGTGGCAGGTTGCTCAAGCTGCGCCGTACGATCGTACCGATGCGTGATCTGATGTACCGAGTTTTGAATTCGCAGCATGTGCAGGGTCAAGGGGATCATATGGCTTATTTTACGGATATCTATGATCATTTATTGAAGCTGACGGACATGCTGGAGGCCGACCGCGAGATGACAGCCGACCTGAGAGACAGTTACATATCGCTTAATTCCAATCGCATGAATTCAATTATGAAGACGCTGACCGTAATTACGACCGTTTTTATGCCCTTGACGCTGATTGCAGGAATTTATGGTATGAATTTTTCGAATATGCCCGAGTTGGGCTGGAAATATGGATATTTTGGCGTACTGTTCTTTATGTTCTTATTGAGTGTTGCGATGGTGGTGTGGTTTATGCGCCGAGGTTGGTTTAAATAAAATAGCCTACTTTCTTGTGCGTTTGCGCGGACGTCTGCGCGGGGTTGTGGTACTTTTGCGCTGTGTCTTTTTCCGGCGTCGGCGTGGTGGGGTATATTCATCCAGTTCCTCAGTAATTGGTGTTGTCGTTTTTTTGCTTGCGTTTTTGTTGAATGCTGGGAGCGAGCCCATAATCAGTTTTGCCATCGGAGCAAATTGCTGCACGCTAGACATGATCTTTTGTACCTTGCCGACCGTAGCAACAATCCCGTCAATACCGCCCATACGGTCAATAATACCTTTAATATCGTTGAGATTACCAAGATTGCCAAGACCGCCAAGCAGGCCTCCTTTGGCTGGGGCGGGGTCTGGCGTGACCACGGCGGCATCTGTTATGCTCGCTGGTGCCTCATAAGGCACCACGGCGGAGGAATCGACTTGCGGAACCTCGCTGTAGGGATCGAGTCCAGGGTAAGGAGTTGAACTATACGGATCGGAAATGGAACGCGTTTGCGCCCTCCGATGATAGTAATGTCCAGGCATGAGATCACATTCCTTTGCAGATTGATACTCTACTGTATGTTACAAACGCACAGTGGGTTTAGGCACGTGTCCTGAAATGAGGTATAAAAGCGGATTTGGGCATTCGTACAGGAAGTTTCTGTAGTCATGTAATGTTGTTCTGTAATGCGTGAAACCGTTAATGCTTGAAAAACTAACTATTTGTCGAGTACAATGAGGAGAGATTGTAACCTTTGGGAGATGATAATCTATGCAGCTTAAAAAGCTTAATGATAAAAGTATTGATCAATTGTTCGAAGCTATTTTAACTCTTAAAAATTTGGAAGAGTGCTATGTATTTTTTGATGATCTGTGCACAATTAATGAAATTCAATCCCTCTCCCAACGTCTGGAGGTTGCCCGTATGCTTGGCAAAGGCAGCACATATAATCAGATTGAAGCTGAGACAGGCGCCAGTACAGCCACCATTTCACGTGTGAAACGTTGTCTGAACTATGGGAATGACGGGTATAAAATGACTTTGGAACGTCTGGGCCGCTAATGCAGAGCCCTGGGATACTAGTCATCAGCCATGGCTCTAGAGAGCCATATTGGGTGGAACAGGTGGATCAGGCAGTTGCAAAGCTTCAATTGCTGGAAGAAATGCCGATAGAGGTTTCATTTTTGGAAACGGTTAAAGGAAGATTGATTCAAAATGGGATTGACCGTCTGGAAGCCTTGGGGGTAACAGATTTACTGGTTATTCCTTTGTTTGTGTCGTCAGGCAGTACGCATATAGATGAAATTAGCTATGCGCTGGGAGTCAAAGCTGCGCCAGACAAAGAAACAGATTTGGAACCCTTTCGATTGAAGGCACGTGTGCATTTTGGTAGTCCATTGGATGATGGCGAAGATGTTGCCCGCATGGTGTGGGACAAGGTTCGCTCGTTGTCAGTCGATCCTGCGCGCGAGGTCATTTTACTCGTAGGACACGGGAGCGCGCACAACGGCTTTCTTCAGCGCTGGGAGCAAGGGATTTCCTCGTTGGCCCGTACGGTGCAAAACGTGAGTGGTATCATCACGGATTACGCTTTGCTAAATCCTGAGGGTGTGCATGACAAGGCAGCGTATTGGAATCAGGAGCGGGGTCATGATGTTATTGTGGCACCGCTGTTTTTGAGTTCGGGTTATTTTACAAGTCATATGATTCCCAAACGCTTACAGGGACTCGAATACCGTTATTCAGGAGATCCTTTATTGCCGCATCCTTTGCTTACAAGCTGGATGGACAGACAAGTTTGTGAACTGTTACAGAGTATGCAGAAACAAGCAAGGACTGACAATAGATAAGATGGTCTGAATTCGGTGATAGTGTTTCTAACCTGAAATTCCCTTATTTGGATAGTGACTGGCTTCTTTTATTGTAAAAGAGGTCTTTTTCCAGTATGATGATATTTTGTACAGACTGAATGTGATGAACTGCGATGTGAATATAAATATCATTAAATATACGGGTGGCGTAACGGAATGAAAAGAGCTAGATTAATCTATAACCCGACCTCTGGGCGTGAGGAAATGAAACGTCGCCTTGCGGATGTCTTGCAGCGCCTGGATGAAGGTGGTATTGAGGCCTCTTGCCATGCAACTACAGGAGAAGGGGACGCAACGCGTGCCGCAACAGAGGCCGTTGAGCGTGGCTATGATATGATTATTGCCGCTGGTGGCGATGGTACATTGTATGAGGTCATTAACGGGATGGCTGAACGGGAAAACCGCCCGCCTCTGGGTGTGTTTCCTCTGGGAACGACGAATGATTTTGCCAGAGCACTGGGCATTCCCAAGCACTGGGAGGATTATTGTGACCTTGTTATTCGTCAAAATCCGAAGCCACTGGATATCGGAAAAGCCAATGACCGCTACTTTATCAACATCGCAGGCGGCGGAACTTTAACCGAGCTTACGTATGAAGTTCCAAGCAAGCTCAAAACGATGATTGGCCAATTGGCGTATTATTTTAAAGGTATGGAGAAAATGGTCAGCCTTGCTCCACAGGAGCTGATCATCAAGGCAACGGGTCAGGAAGTGATCCACGACGAATTTATGCTTTTCCTGATCGCGAATACAAATTCGGTGGGCGGGTTTGAAAAGCTTGCTCCTGGGGCGACAATAGATGATGGACTGCTCGATGTCATCGCTGTGCGCAAATGCAATTTGGCGGAAATGATCCGCTTGGTTACACTTGCGCTGCGCGGAGAGCACTTGCAGGACAAAAAAATCGTTTATTTCAGAACAGATTACATGGAAGTGACCTCACCTGGCTATGTCCAGCTTAATCTGGATGGCGAATTAGGAGGCACACTGCCAGCGACCTTCCGAAATCTTCCGCATCATTTGAATGTTTTTCGGTAAGGAAATGAACGGGAATGAATTGGTTCCCAGTTGGTTGAGCAGTGCGATATACAGAACGCAGAGTAGATAATTGTTTATGTAGGGAACATATCGGTCCTTGCCGTTCTCCGTGGGGAGTAACGGCATTTTCGAGTTGATGTTTAAACATCGTCTAGATGACGATTTGAATGATGTGGCTGAATGAAGATAAGCATGAAAAGAAGAACAGAAAGAAGTGACCATCATGACGAATAACCGTAGCGGACGTGGAAAAAGCCGCCGGAATACAGCAACAGCAACTCCAGTTCAAGGAAAGCAGCACCACAAGACCATACAGGCGAAAAAAGAGAGAGAACTGGAACAGTCACGAGTTGGAGCTGGGAATAGAATGCTTCGGGCTGGAACCGAAAGCAAAAGTGGAAATATGGATAATTCGGATCGAAAAATGCGGGGGGATGAACGGAAATCTCGTCCATTTTCCGATGATGAACGGAGTAACGATAGACGGAATCAGGAAGCTTCCAATCGTAGCAGGTCTAATGCAGAGCGTAGCGATCTGCCTGTGCAAAAGAATGATGAGGCCGTGATAGACATCATCGGCATGAACCATGATGGCGAGGGCGTAGGGCGTGTCGAGGGTTTTACGCTGTTCGTTCCGGGGGCGTTACCGGGTGAAAAGGTACGGGTCAAGGTGCTGAAAACAAAAAAGCAATATGGCTATGCCAAGCTTCTGGATATCGCGCAATCTAGCCCTGACCGGATTGCAGCTCCGTGCGCCATCTATGATCAATGTGGCGGTTGTCAGATCCAGCATATGAGCTATGAAGCGCAGCTCAGCTGGAAGCGACAACATGTAGTGGATGTGCTGGAACGTATCGGAAAGCTGAGTGTGGCTACGGAGTCCAGTGAGCATATTGCAGAGGTTTTGGCTGACTCTGCGGATGGAAGTGCAGACCACATGTCGCGTGTACAAGGCGTAGTCGTGCATCCTACACTCGGTATGAGTGAGCCTTGGCGGTATCGCAACAAAGCCCAGGTGCCGATTGGTGTCACCGAAGGTGGGCTTGTCGGCGGCTTCTACGCACGCGGCAGCCATCGCATCGTGGATATGAACACTTGTCTCATTCAAGACGAGCGCAATGACGAAGTTGTCGCACGTGTGAAAGAGATTGGCCGAATGCTGGGCATCAGTGCATATAATGAAGAAACCGGACGCGGGCTGTTACGCCATGTCGTTGTGAAGACCGCTTTTCGCACAGGTGAAATGATGCTGGTCCTCGTCACAAATGGGCGAGATATTCCGCACGCAGATGCGTGGATCGGCAGTATTCGTGAGCACATCCCACACGTGGCAAGCATATGCCAGAACGTGAACACGAAGCGAACGAACGTTATTTTTGGCGACGAGACTCGTGTACTGTGGGGTCGTGACGTGATCTACGACTACATTGGAAACGTACAGTTTGCGATTTCCCCAAGATCCTTTTATCAGGTGAATCCCGTACAAACGGAAGTGCTGTATAGCAAAACCGTCGAATATGCCGGGCTCACAGGCAAAGAAACGGTGATTGATGCCTATTGCGGCATCGGTACGATTTCTCTGTTCCTCGCTCAGCATGCCGACCAGGTGTATGGGGTGGAGATCGTCAAAGAAGCCATCGACGATGCACGAAGTAATGCGCTATTGAACGAAATGCGTAATGTGAAGTTTGAGGTAGGCGCATCCGAAGATGTCATTCCTGCTTGGAAAGAACAAGGCATCACCGCCGACGTTATCGTCGTCGATCCACCCCGCAAGGGCTGCGATCCACGCCTGCTCGACACCATTCTGGAGATGAAGCCAGAACGCGTGGTGTATGTATCCTGTAACCCAAGCACACTGGCGCGGGATTTAAGGATATTGGAGGACGGCGGGTATAAAACAGTGGAAGTACAGCCTGTAGATATGTTCCCGCATACAGTGCATGTGGAGAGTGTTGCGCTGTTGGTCAGAAAAGACTAATTGTTGAGGTGCATTGGCGTTTGAAAAAGGTGAAAATCAAAACAAACTTACTGATAAAAACATCAATAAGATTATCGAAACGTACCGAAATCGTGTAGATGTTGATAAATATGCTCATGTGGCATGCAGCTGAAAATTTTGGGTATTCATGTGTAGAAATTGACGAAAAGGGTCAAGGATATTATTCCTCGGCTCTTTTTTTAAGCCATTCGCTTGGGAACGGCATAGGCTGGGGAAAGTTATGCCGTGCAGTTTTCTATGAACTGTGGCGCAGTACGTTTATAGAAGATGACAAGGAGGGGCGGCGCTCTTCCTTTTTTTGTGAGCTTTTGGGGAGTATGCTCCTCTATTGAGTATGATATACTCATTTAGATGTCTATGCTTAACATATACTGCCGTTTGAACTACGTTGCTTAAACATGTGATATGTGAAGAAGAAGCAAGGACATGAGCAGGTTAGCTTTATCATTTTGGGACCACAGATTTGTCCTGGTATTTATAGAGGAGTTTTTGATATGACGAATAATTTTTGGCGTGATTTGCCGCGACCTTTTTTTATACTGGCACCGATGGAAGATGTGACGGATGTTGTGTTTCGCCATGTCGTAAGTGAAGCAGCCAGACCGGATGTGTTTTTTACGGAGTTTGCGAATACAGAGAGTTATTGTCACCCGGAGGGGAACAAAAGTGTACGCGGGCGTTTGACTTTTACAGAGGATGAACAGCCCATGGTGGCCCATATCTGGGGAGATAAGCCGGAATATTTCCGTGAAATGAGCATCGGTATGGCGAAAGAAGGCTTCAAAGGCATCGATATTAATATGGGTTGCCCTGTAGCGAATGTAGCCGAGAATGGGAAGGGAAGCGGCCTGATCTGCCGTCCCGAAATCGCAGCGGATATCATTCAGGCCGCCAAAGCCGGGGGACTGCCCGTCAGTGTGAAAACAAGGCTTGGTTTCACTGCCGTAGACGAATGGCGCGACTGGTTGACCCATATTTTGAAACAAGACATTGTGAATTTGTCCATTCATCTGCGGACAAGAGAGGAAATGAGCAAAGTAGACGCCCACTGGGAGCTGATTCCGGAGATTAAGAAACTTCGTGATGAGGTGGCACCAGATACACTGCTGACCATTAACGGAGATATTCCGGACCGTCAGACCGGCTTGAAGCTCGCTGAGCAATATGGAGTGGATGGCATTATGATTGGGCGTGGTATTTTCCAGAATCCATTTGCGTTTGAGAAGGAGCCGAAGGAACACAGCAGTGAGGGATTGCTTGGACTGCTGCGGCTTCATCTAGATCTCCATGATCATTATTCAGCGCAGGAGCCACGTTCGTTCAGCCCTCTCGCTCGCTTCTTCAAAATATATGTCCGTGGATTCCGAGGGGCAAGTGAACTCAGAAACAGCTTAATGAACGCCAAATCAACAAGTGAAGTGCGTACATTGCTTGATGAGTTTGGAAGCAAGGATCATGATGAGGTAGAGGAACGTGGAATTTAAATTGCCAAGTTGGAGGACGGGCTGTTAGTAGGCATTGAAAACATAGGAGGATATATGTCCTGGAGTAAATTGAAGCAACAACTGGAGAGCTTCCTCTCTCCTGCTTTAGACGGAAGGGTCGAATACCGAGCTACCAGTTACCGTTATTTATCTGATAAGTCTGGAATTTGTTATATAACTGTAGATAAGAAGAACATACTCAATATGAATGATATCACTAGTCCAATCAAATGGTATCAGACGGAGTTGGAAATCAAGAATGATCCAGATATCCAAGTTCCTATCAGCAATGAGGAAATTGAAGCGGTCAGAAAAGATACTAATGGGAACGTTCCGGAGGATCGTCTACAAGTAATTGCAAGAGGTAGAAAAATATCAGAACATGCAAAGGAGCTTTTGTCAGCACAGGCCTCATTAAGCAAGTCTAATTTTAATGTTGTAGCTAATAACTTTTTAACTACTTCTATAGAGGACAGCTTAGAGAGTAATGATATCTTATTGAATATTCTAGCTTTAGTGGACAGACGAGTAGGGAAAAAGCGAATTTTAAACATGACCGAGAAGATGAAGTTAAAGCATCCGATTGTTCAGTATTTTTATGAGTTACGGCATAGTACGTTATGAAAATAAATAACTTTTATTGATGGAGGCCCATCGTGTCAGGGTTGTTCTCACTGAAGATATGAATATAGGATGTGAAAGAAATTTGGGAAAGGTTGAGTGGAGAACGGGGCAAACCGGCTTCTACCATGACTTTTCCCTGTTTTTTTGTCTCGGCTATATTCTAGAATTCCCTGCTTGGTAGCATAAGTCTATCTATACAGGTGCGGCCATACAACGGAATTATTACCTATCGTAAATGTCAAAGTTTCTGTTATCTTCCTCCGGTTTGACAAATCAAAACCACCGAACTACACTAAAAATGAATGAATTATTCATTATTGAATGAGGGTGCTCATCATACAGGCCAAAAAAGATGAAGTGAAAAAGGAAATTGAATCAGCCGCTTTAAAGGTGTTTTTTCGAAAAGGCTTTGTAGATGCCAAAATGAGCGATATTGCGGATGAGATACAAATTTCTGTCGGAAATATTTATACTTATTTTAAGAATAAAAAGGAGTTATTTTATTCGGTTGTTCCGCCATCTTTAGTGGATTATTTGAAGAATGTGTTAGTGGAAAGCATTCATATCGATAACCAGACTTTTTTTGGAGAAACCCATAACGAAAAAAAATCGGCGATTGTTCAGGAGCAAATCAACCTATTAACTCAATATAGCATGCAGATTGTCATTATTTTTGAAAAAAGTAAAGGGACAATCTACAGCAATGCAAAAAAAGAACTAATTGATCTGATGATCGAAACCAAGAAGCCCTATTTGAAAAATACTTATAAAAGATATGAAATCGAAACTGATGAAAATATGATTTTGCTCAGTATCATTGCCAATAGTGTTATCAATATGATTTTGGATTTGTTAAAGAGGGATATGAGCGCTGATCGCCGGAAACGGATTTTTGAGGCGCTTAACCTGTACAGACTGCATGGACTAGAAGGCTTGAATGAATAATGTCTACACGTAGGGAAATATTCTCGGGACAGTCTATCATTTTTTTGACATCAAGATAGTCCCTATTTTTTTTGTTTCAAAAATGAATGGGTAATTCATTATTAAACACCATGAGCGCAACAGGAGGGAGAAACGATGGGGACAGGTTATGCACTTAAGAACTGCAATGTGATTTATGGAGATACGAAAAAAGACGTTGAAAAAATGATGACGATTTTAATTCATGAAGACGGGCTGATTCAGGAAATCGGGAAGGCAAACAATTTGGCTATTCCCAGCCATTATCAAACGATTGATTTATCGGGGAAATATGTGATGCCTGGTCTCATCAACGCGCACGTCCATCTATTCGCAGATGGAAAGCCGTTTACGCTGTCTGTAAGCGAAGGGCTGCTGAATTTTGCATTCCATCATATTTTGGATACGAGACTAGGGCGAAGTGTGTTAAAAAAACGGGTGAAGAAAAATGCTCTGACGGCACTACATTCCGGTGTAACCACGATGCGCAGCGTCGGTGAATTTTTTTACACTGATGCACAGCTCCGAAATGAAATTAATGCAAACCAGTTTGTCGGTCCCAACCTTTTGGCGTCCGGGTATTTCCTGAGCGTAACGGGCGGTCATGGGGCACCTTATTTGGCCTTGACTGGCGATTCGCCATGGGAAGCGAGAAGAAATGTAAGAATTAATGTGAAAAACGGAGTAGACCTAATTAAAATATGCGTGACTGGCGGGGTTACCGATGCCACCATGGTCGGCGAAGCGGGCCGCTTGCAAATGACGGAGGAAGAAGTAGCCGCCGTCTGCGAGGAAGCCCATAAAAATGGCATGCGTGTAGCAGCCCATGTGGAAAGTACCGAAGGCGTAAGAATCGGGCTAAAGGGCGGGGTGGATACCATTGAACATGGTGCGGAGAAGGATGAGGAGATCATAAGACTGTACCAAAACAATCCTAGAGCATTAAAGGGCTATACCGCCTTAATTCCTACTTTGCAGGCTGGGTATCCCATTGCAAAATTGGACACAAGCCTAACGAAGGTGAATGAAACGGTTAAGGAAAATTCGCGGCTTGTGTACGACTCCATGCTAAAGGGGCTGCGTCAGGCTGTAGAACATGAGATCAAAATTGGGATTGGAACGGATGCCGCAATGTCTTACGTCACTCACTATGATATGTGGCGGGAACTAGACCACTATATGAGACAAACGAAACTGAATGCGGGTCAGGTCATCGAACGGGCAACAAAGTCTAATGCGGAAATCCTAGGCATTGATCACCTTACAGGGAGCATTGATATCGGAAAACAGGCGGATTTAATCGTGCTGGAGCACAATCCTTTGGATAACATAAAAGCTTTGTCGAATGTAGCTATGGTTATGGTGAGGGGCAATCTTATACCAACACCATCAGTGACCCGAATTCAGGAAGTGGACGAGCTGCTTGATTCAGTTTGGTAAAATTAAACCCATCCCGTAAACTCCAGTATAGACGCTTTGGCCGATTGTGCTTCGGATTGCGCCCCTTTACGCCATTCTTTGGGGGGCTCTCCCATAAGCCTGGAGAAGCATCGGTTGAAGCTGGAAATGGAGCGATAA
Organism: Paenibacillus sp. EKM301P; assembly: GCF_011800295.1. Classification (NCBI taxonomy): domain Bacteria; kingdom Bacillati; phylum Bacillota; class Bacilli; order Caryophanales; family Paenibacillaceae; genus Paenibacillus; species Paenibacillus sp. EKM301P. The sequence continues at coordinate 29,572 of NZ_JAALFM010000010.1, forward strand.
CCGACTTGCTCGGAGATTGAAAGAATGGAGTCTTCTGTGCTTTTTAACTGCTTGCAGGCCTCTTCGATTCGGGTGCTGTTTAGGAAATCGAGAGGCGACGTTCCCATAATCTCATGAAATTTTCTGCGGAAATGGGTTGTACTTAAATGGCATAGATCAGCCAAAAAATCTATGGTAACGGGCTTCATGTAATGTTTAGTGATGTACTCCAAAGCCGGAGAAATGACAAATTCGCTTTTCAAGCTATGCTCTGTTTCTTGATTTGCCATTGGTTCATTCCTAGAATGAATTCTAAGCAGCTCTATATAAAGGGATAGCAATAAGCCGTAGGCGCTTTCCTGGTAGTAAGGGTTCTGTTGTTGTAATTCCTCTACGACCGAAGTCGCAAGTGTATACACCTTGGGATGCTGCTCCTTGTTTAATATACAGTTCGTTCCCTTCATCACCCACAAATTGGGCTCAAAGTTTCTGTAAGCGCTTTTAAAAGAATGTTGGAAAAGGTCCTCTGGCGAAAAAAAGATATAAGACCAAAGGCTGGCTGTATTTGGCGAACTGTACGTGGTGTGAGGAAGATACCTGGGAATGAAAGTTACATCCCCGGCTTTGAAGGGGACAGTTTCTCCTTTGATCTCCATGAAACCGCCATCCGAATAGCAAATACCAATCTCCAAATGGTTATGAAAATGGAGATGCTCACTTTTAATATCTGAAATCTTCCAACGTTCACCACTTAATAGCAACACAGGAAAGTTGATGGGCAAGCTGTAGTGTCGGTATTCTATAATGGGCTTCTTTTTTCTGGGCATATTCGATACTCCCATAACTTGGATTTGAGTGGATTATAGGTAAACGCTATGTCAGGTTTAGCCAGCAGATATACATCAGGATTTTGGAAAATTCGATTCCAATCGCTGCAAGGTGCAATATATAGACGAACTAGACCATGTCGATCTATATATTGTTTATTGGAAGTCGCTTATTGGATTTTTGCAAAATTCTCACATAAATGATTGAAATTGCGCAGTTTTGTTGCGAATGTGCTTAGATTGAGACTATTTTACTGCGTACAATGGAATAAGTAAAGCGTTTCCAAAACAGTGACGAACCGCTCTCAAGCGCCTTTGGGGGCGTGTGCACTAAGAGAGGGGAATAACAATGCTTCAATTAACTTATGACAAGGAAGAGATACTAAGAGTTATTGATAAAGTCGTCAGAAAAACCATGGCGATGGATTTAACATGGGATTGGCCCTGCGGTGTGGCTTATTATGGTGTATCCAGAGCCTATACCCAAACAGGAAATAAAGATTATTTAAATATGCTTGTCCAGTGGGCAGATGAATACATCGAGCTTGGTCTGCCGCACTGGACGGTAAACACATGTGCCATGGGTCATATGCTGATCACATTGTATGAAGAAACAGGGGACCAGAAATATTGGGATATTGTGATGAGCAAGGTGGATTACATCCAAAATAATGCTCTCCGGTTCGGAGATCGTGTTCTGCAGCATACAGTATCCGTTGCTAATGATTTTCCAGAACAGGCATGGGCAGATACGTTGTTTATGGCGGCATTTTTTCTGCTTCGAGTAGGAACCAAATTAAAGGACGAGAAAATGATCCAGGATGCCTTAAATCAATATTACTGGCATATCAAATACCTGCAAGACCCTAGCAGTGGTCTCTGGTACCATGGCTACAACAATGTCAAACAGGATCATATGTCCGGATTTTTCTGGGGAAGAGCGAATGCTTGGGGAGCATATACCATGTCGCAAGTCAAAATTCATTTGAAAGACTGGTATTTGTATCCGCCGTGTATGGACGTGGAATGTTCCCTTCGGGATCAACTGGCGGCATTGAAAGGTGTCCAAACAGAGAACGGCTTATGGCGGACGGTACTGGATGACGAGGAGTCCTATGAAGAAGTATCTGCATCTTGCGGTATCGCGGCGGCCATGATTAATAACGGCAATCCGCTGCATACCAAATACGTGCAAAAGGCACTGAAGGGCATCTTGAACCATATTAGCGAAGACGGACGGGTACTGGGTGTATCGGGCGGCACAGCGGTTATGAAAGATCGGGAAGGGTATCGCAATATTCCTAAAGACTGGATTCAGGGCTGGGGACAAGGCTTGGCGTTGGCTTTTCTATCCGATATGTTGAATTAGGAGGGATTGAAGTTGTCTAAACAAACAACGGGGGCCTTTACACTACCGGGGGAATCTGGTTACGAGGCGCTGACCCTAAAATTAGCTGAACGATGGGGCGCCGATGTCATCCGTGACAGTGACGGCACGCAATTGTCCGATGAGATTATAAACGCTGGATACGGCATTTATTCTACAATCTGTATCATCAGAGATCATAACGAGTGGGCGTCCCGCAATCTGGATAAGCTGCAGCAGTGTTTTTTAATTACGAATCCGAAGGTAGCTGTACAGGATTATGTATCCATCTATCTGATGGAGGATTTTTTTGCAGAACAATTCAAAGTGAATGATTCCAAAGAGGCGCTTAACTACTGGCAGGTTTTTGACAGAACGACCGGGGAAGAAGTTCCAAGAGAACAATGGAATTATGAAAGGGAATCCGGAAATGTGGTCATTACCGGAATTGCTCCTTGGCATAAATACACGGTAAGCTTCATGGTCTACCGGATCTGGGAAGAGATTTCCATGTACAATCACACCACGAACCATTGGGACAAAGAGCATTTGATGCAGATTGATCCTATCTATACAGAAACGCAACAGTATCTGCTGGATTGGATGGAAGATTGGTGTCTTCATCATAAGGAAACCACGGTTGTCCGGTTTACCTCCTTATTTTATAACTTCGCCTGGATTTGGGGCAGCAATGAGCGCAATCGCCATCTGTTCTCTGATTGGGGGTCATACGATTTTACGGTAAGCTCAAGAGCGCTGGATCTATTTGCCAAGAGATATGGGTATTCGATGACTGCCGAGGATTTTGTGAATGGTGGAAAGTATCGCGTCACACATATCCCGACTGAGCAGCGTAAGCTGGACTGGATGGCATTTATCAATGATTTTGTAATCGAATTTGGCAAGAAATTAATTGATATCGTGCATCAGCACGGCAAGCTGGCCTATGTGTTTTATGATGACAGTTGGGTTGGCATGGAGCCTTATAATGAACGTTTTCAAGAGTTTGGATTTGACGGATTGATCAAATGTGTGTTCTCAGGTTATGAGGCGAGGCTGTGTTCAGGTGTAAAAGTGAATACGCATGAGATTCGGCTGCATCCCTACTTATTTCCGGTTGGCTTAGGCGGGCTTCCTACCTTTATGGAAGGGGGCGACCCCACGCTGGATGCCAAAAAGTATTGGATTAATATCCGGCGCGCCCTGTTGAGGGAGCCTATTGACCGGATTGGACTGGGTGGATATTTGCATCTTGTAGAGCCTTACCCGGATTTTTGTGATTACATCGAAAAGATTGCCAACGAGTTCAGAGAAATCAAAGAACTGCATCATGAAGGCAAACCCTATCACATGAAGACGAAGGTAGCTATTCTGCACAGCTGGGGAAAATTGAGATCGTGGACCTTGTCTGGTCATTTCCACGAAACATATATGCATGATTTGATTCATATCAATGAGGCTTTATCCGGATTGCCGGTTGAAGTTCAGTTCATTGATTTTGACGATATCCGTCAGGGAATACTACAGGATTGTGATGTAGTGATTAATGCGGGCTCTGCTGGTACAGCATGGAGTGGCGGAAAGTACTGGGATGACAACAAATGTGTAGACTTACTGACTCAATGGGTTTATGAGGGCGGCACCTTTATTGGCATCAATCAGCCTTCGGCGGTTGAAGGTCATGACAGCTTTTTCAGAATGGCACATGTCCTCGGTCTGGATGAGGATACAGGCTCCAGAGTAGCTCATGGAAGATGGACATATGAGGTTAGGGATGAGCATGGTTTGGTGCCTGAAGGGGCAAGTATAACGCCGAAGAATAGGATTTATCTTACGGATGGGGCAGCTGCGATAGCGGGTGAAATGAATGGAATGGTAACGCTATCCACTCATGCCTTCGGTAAAGGAAAGGGAATTTACCTTCCTTCCTTCGAATTCAGCTGGGAAAATACAAGATTGCTGCTGAATATAATCCGCTTTGCGGGCAATGAGCTCAATGAAACGAAGTATATTACGGATAACTTATATACAGAGTGTGCTTATTATCCAGAAAGTAAAATGTTGGTTGTTATTAACAATAGCGATCAACTGCAAAAAACAACGATTGAAACGGACTATGGCAAACAAACCATGGAGTTAGAACCATATGACACCATGATCACCCATATCGGCTTAACAAAATCGGTATAGGACATAAGAAGTAGCGGTATCAAGCCCTCCTTTATTTTAAGGAAGGGCTTTTTGTTTCAGCACCTCCAGAAAATCCAGCCAATTTACCGGGGATTTTGTCCATTCAAAAGCATTTAGTCCTTCATTAACTATAAGTATAACAATGAAGGAGATGATTTCTTTGCGAAAGGCAACTTTAGTGAAAATTAGAAAAGCAGAAGCAAAATTGGGGAAAAAACTGAAAAAAAGAAGCCATGTGGTTATGAATGTTAAAAAAGCCATTCGTGTAACTCAACTTGGAGATGGGTTTGCACGCTTCACTTTCGCTCCGGTCACTATTTCTCCTAATAGCTTTAGAAGCACTACGATTAACGGTAACGACTACAATCTGATTAGCGGTTCATGGATTTTCTCGGGAAATCAGCAAGGGTTTCTGCTCGATAACTATTCTGCGGCGGAAGACAGATGGTTCTTTACTGCATGGAATCCAACTGGAACCACAAGAACGGTATCTTATGCTGTTATCGCCAAACGGAAGCCATAATACCAATGTCATCGTTAGCAGGGAAAAGGAGCTTGAGGCTTCTTTTCCCTGCTAAATGTAGAGAGCATTTTGAACAAACCTTCGATGATCTTATAATTTTTGATAATGGTTTAAGAGGTGCTCAACTCTTTCTTTAATAATCTGTTTTAAAGATTCAGGCTTCACGCATCGTACATAATGACCATATCTCATAAAGTAATTAGCGATAAACTCTTCTTCTCCAGGATTATAAAATCCTTTTATGACTGTTTTATGACCCTGTTCTATTTTCATAGAAGGATAATGTTCTTTATAAAAGATATCCTTGGCTTGTTCTACAATTTCTACTTCAAAATCAATGCTCTTCTCTGATTGATACATTTCTAATGAACGAATAAGGAGTTCATCTATAGAAAAGTGAGAATTGATTTCCTCTTCTTCTATTGAGGTGATTCGATCACATCTGAAAACCCTATATTTGTTCGTATTTAACTCTATTCCAGTAGCGTACCATTGGCCAAACTTAGCGGAAATCTTGAAAAATTGAACATGATAACTTTTGTTCTGGTTATTTTTTGAATATTGAATCTTACAGTACGTCTCATTAAGAACGCTGGTTAGAATTTTATCTAAATAACGACTAACATGATTATGCTGATATATTTCAAATTGTAGAACCTTTTTCATTTTATGAATCTGGTTTATTTGTATTTTAGAAAGACAGTGTTCAAACTTTTCATTGAGTTTATTAACACTTAAATGAAACGGTGTAGATTGATAAGCTTCTAAGGTCAACATTGCAAAGTATAGAGCATACACTTCATCCATCGTAAAAATAATAGGGGATAACAGTCTATTTTTTAAGATACCATATCGTCCATGTCGGCCATGTTCCGAATAAATAGGCATACCTAATTGTTCTAATGAACTAATATCACGTAAGGCTGTACTTTTTGAAATGTGGTATTTATCCATGAGATCATTTAAATTAAAGTACTCTCGACTGTTTAAGTATCTAATCATGTCATTTAATCTTTCGGGTTTCTTCATACATAAATCTCCTTATAAAAGGTGTCATGTTTTGATACCTTTACAAATGATAATGGATTCAAGGTGATATATCAAATCTATAAGATATCTACCTAAAAGCATGATAAAAAAGGAGATTGAACCCATGAGTACAACACTGGAAGTAGCTATTTTCTTATCCATGAACGGAAAAGCAAAGGAAGCCATAGCTTTTTACAAAAAACATTTTAACGCAGAGGAACGATTTCTTGTTACTTATCAGGACATGGCCAAACGTGACAGCTCAATACAGCTTACTGATGAAAATAAAGATTATATTTCTCATTCTGTCTTATTGATCGGAAGAACAAAGGTTATGATAGCAGAAGAACCAATGAATCCCAATGAGGAATATACCGTAGGGAATAACATTTCATTATGTATTCAAAGTGCTGACAGAGAAGAAATTGAACATTTTTATCATAGTCTCATAACAGATGAGCGAGTGAAAATCATTGTACCTTTATCTGGTAATGTGTTTAGCCAAGCCTACGGTATTGTAGAAGACCCGTTCGGTATCCAAATACAATTCATGTATGATCATCGATTATAATAAAAAAAGCAGGCTGAAAGGTACAACAGCATGGTGAAAAGTGGATAATAAATGGATAGAAGTAAAAACTAAAATGGGCAAATCCAAGATACCACAGCAGAAAAGGAGACACTATGACGGAGAAAAAAGAAATAGCTGATAAAATAGGGTGGAACTTCGACAACAGTTATTCTCGTCTGCCGGAATCCATGTTTACGAAGCTCAATCCCAATCCTGTTCGCTCACCAAAGCTGATCATTTTAAATCATCCTTTGGCAGTCTCACTGGGTTTGAACAAAAATGCGCTGCAAAGAGATGATGTTGTAGCGATATTGGCCGGCAATCAGGTTCCCGAAGGTGCTACACCTCTTGCACAAGCTTACGCAGGGCATCAATTTGGGCATTTTAACATGCTAGGAGACGGCCGTGCTCTACTGCTCGGCGAACAGATCACTCCCTCGGGCAAACGGGTTGATATTCAGCTCAAGGGCTCAGGCAGAACGCCGTACTCCCGTCGTGGTGATGGCCGTGCGGCACTTGGGCCGATGCTCCGCGAATACATCATCAGCGAAGCGATGCATGCGCTAGGTATCGCTACCACCCGCAGCTTGGCGGTGGTAATCACGGGTGAGGCGATCGTCCGGGAAACAGAGCAGCCCGGTGCCATTCTGACTCGTGTGGCTGCCAGTCATCTTCGCGTCGGCACCTTTCAATATGTCTCAGCATGGGGCACGTCCCAAGATCTGCGGACTCTGGCTGATTACACATTGGAACGACACTATCCGGAAGTTGCCAATGACGAAAACCGTTACCTTTCACTGCTTCAGGAAGTGATTAAGCGTCAGGCGAAGCTGATCGCTCAATGGCAGCTGGTGGGTTTTATTCACGGAGTGATGAATACCGACAATATGACCCTTAGCGGAGAAACCATTGATTATGGTCCTTGCGCCTTTATGGATACCTATAATCCTGAGACGGTGTTCAGTTCCATCGACATGCAGGGCCGCTATGCTTATATCAATCAGCCGCATATCGCTGCGTGGAATCTCGCGAGACTGGCAGAGACTCTCTTGCCGCTACTGCATGACAACAGAGAGCAGGCTGTCAAAATGGCCGAGGATGCAATTTCAGATTTTGCAAACATGTTTCGCCATCATTGGCTTGCGGGAATGAGGGCCAAATTGGGGATCTTTAACGAAGAGCCGCAGGATGAGTCCCTTATTGAGGATCTTCTTAAAATCATGCAGAAGCATCGCGCGGACTACACCAATACCTTCCGTGCCCTAACTTTAAACAAGCTGGAGGATGCGGTTTTGTTCAGCACGGCGGATTTTACCCAGTGGCACGAGCAGTGGCAGGCGAGGCTGGACAGACAGCAGGAATCCGAAGCCTCCTCGTATCAGCTGATGCGCAGCAGCAATCCCGCAATTATCCCGCGCAACCATCGGGTAGAAGAAGCACTGGAGGCTGCGGTGGAACGAGAAGATTACCGAGTGATGGAGCAGCTTCTTGAAGTTCTTTCGAACCCTTATGCTTATTCTACCGAACAGGAAATTTACTCTACATTGCCTGAGGAATCCACTTGTCCTTACCGAACATTTTGCGGTACCTGATCTGTAGTAGTCATGTTGAACAATTGGCTGATAACGTATTTCATGCGTTGGTGGAGAAGAACGACTCTCTCTCACCAACGCATTTTGTTTTTATTTTGAATCTGTTCATTTACAGATGAGATCCACCACTTGCATCAATCAATTGACCCGTTATCCAACGGCTATCCGTTGAGGCAAGAAAGGCAGCTATATCTGCAACATCTTCAGGCTCTCCCCAACGTTTAAAGGTCGAAAGGCCAGCGGCAAATTTCTGCCCGTCAGGATCTTGTAAGGTTCCGCTATTCATCTCTGTATTGATAATGCCTGGTTGGATGGCGTTGACGGTAATATGGCGGCTCCCAAGTTGATGAGCCAAAACGTGCGTTAGTGTGTCGATGGCCCCCTTTGACATGCTATATGCGAAAACACTAGGGGAGGCCACGCGTGTAACAAACGATGAGAGATTAATAATGCGGCCTCCATCTTTTAGACGCGGCAAAGCTTGCTGGGTAACAAAAAGAGGTGCTTTGACATTCATGTTCATGACTTCGTCAAAAGATTCTTCTGTTGTCTCTTCCAGAGGGACAATTTGACCTATTCCAGCGTTATTGACGAGAATATCAAACCGATTATCGCCTGTACATTCCCGAAGCGCTTCATCCAATTTCGCATATAAATCATGAATGCTGTTCAGGGCACTGAAGTCAGCACCAATCGTAAATGCAGCCCCTCCAAGTTGCTCAATTTGATGAACCACCTCATCTGCTTCTTTATGCCTTTTTCCGTAGTGTACTGCGACAATGGCCCCCTCCCGAGCCAGACGTAATGCAATGCCACGACCGATTCCTCGACTTGCACCAGTTACTAAAGCTATTTGACCTTTTAACTTACTCATGTCTTCATCTCCTTGTTTGGAATTCATGCATAGTTATATCACAAGGGTATGTTTGAAATGTTGCTCTTTCATTCGGAGCTTATGTTTTACACTGTATGGATATAGGCTTTAAACAAGCTTAATATCGTGATATTTATCATTGAAAAAACACGTATCTTCAACGCTCTAATGCATTACATTGAATTGACCAATGTTCAGTAAAATGAATCTCCTTCCTTTCCATTTCATGTCTAAAAATGTCTGCTAATTAGCAGTTGTATTTAGACGTTTTTTGTCATACAATGCATCTAATGCTACGGACTCGGTCTTAGAAACAGTAAGGTTTGGACGGCAAATAGGACGTGGTTGACTTTGTATATTTATGAATCGTGGAGCTACTGTGTAGTCGTTCGATCAACCACGTCAGTCTGAAAATTAATAATGTTTGGGGGCAGTTTTCCGGATCATTAGCATTTGATGACGAACATATACGAAGGGGAGCGTTCTTTTGGAATCGAAACAATTAACGAGAGGGCTGAAGCCACGACACGTTGAGTTGATTGCGCTTGGAGGCACGATTGGCGTTGGCTTGTTTATGGGATCGGCAAGTACGATAAAATGGGCAGGTCCTTCGGTGCTGTTGGCTTATCTCTTAGCTGGGATTATTATGTTTTTTGTCATGCGGATCATGGGGGAAATGCTGATTCTTGAACCGGTGACGGGCTCATTTGCTACCTTTGCCCATAAATACATCAGCCCTTTGGCCGGTTTCTTGACCGCTTGGAGCTATTGGTTCTTATGGGTTACTGTAGGAATGGCGGAGGTCACTGCGATTGGGGTATATGTGGGCTACTGGTTCCCGGATATCCCGCAATGGTTGCCGGCTTTGGCAGGTGTAATTATTATTGCGCTGGCCAATTTAGCGGCTGTGAAATTCTATGGAGAATTTGAGTTTTGGTTTGCGATGATTAAGATTATCGCTATTATCTTCATGCTAGTAGTTGGTACGGGGATGATCTTCTTTGGCCTCGGTAACGGCGGACAACCGATAGGTCTATCCAATCTAGTCAGCCATGGTGGTTTTTTTGCAGGAGGGTTAAAAGGGTTCCTATTTGCACTATGTATTGTAACGGCGGCTTACCAGGGGATTGAGATGGTAGGCATTACAGCGGGTGAAGCAGAAAATCCGAAAATGACCCTGCGAAAAGCTATTAAAAACATCATCTGGCGTATTCTGATTTTTTACGTAGGAGCAATCTTTGTCATTGTTACGATTTATCCTTGGAACCAAATTGGCGAGATTGGCAGCCCGTTTGTTCTGACTTTTGCCAAAGTAGGAATTGTAGCTGCTGCGGGTATTATTAACTTTGTTGTACTTACAGCTGCGATGTCAGGTTGCAACAGTGGTATTTATAGTGCGGGCAGAATGTTATATACATTGGCTAAGAACGGACAAGCTCCTAAGTTCTTCGGGAAGGTTTCCGCAAGCGGTGTCCCTAGAAATAGTATAATAACGACCATTTCCTTGCTACTGGTAGGCGTGTTATTTAACTACCTAATGCCTGATTCCAAACTGTTTTTGTACATTTACAGCGCCAGTGTTCTCCCGGGTATGGTACCGTGGTTTGCATTAGCCATCAGTCAATTTAAATTCCGGAAAAAGTGGAAAAACGAAATGGAAGATCATAATTTTAAGTCTCGTTTTTTCCCGATCAGTAATTACATCACCATTATCTTTTTGTTGCTCGTAATCGTTGGAATGTGGTTTAATCCGGATACACGCTTGTCGTTGATTGTCGGGGCAACATTCATGGCGATCGTCGTTGTTGGATATTTTGTCTTTGGCATAGGAAAGCGGCAGAGAATTGAAGAATTAGAGAAACACGAATAGGCTGCTCAAGATGTAGTATTTGCCGAGTGTAATTCAGATGTCCTGAGTTGCACTCGGCTTTTCTTTTTATATGAAGAGGAATAGAGCAATGGAAAGGCTGTGAGTGAGCTACAGAAGGGTGTGATCATTGCAAAATAAAGCGAAGGTATCCCCAAGCTATACTTGGAGACACCTTCAAATTAAAACTGCTTTTACAACTTATTGATTTACCTAGCTTACATTGTGCTAATGTCAATCACGAATCTGTACTTCACATCAGATGCTAATACTCGTTTGTAAGCTTCGTCAATCTGGTCAGCTGATACCACTTCAATTTTAGGAACAATATTGTGTTTCGCACAGAAATCCAGCATTTCCTGTGTCTCGCGGATACCTCCTATCATTGATCCTGCAAATGAACGGCGATGTCCGATAAGGGACATCACATTGAGTGACATCGGCTCCCCGGGGGCACCGACGTTCACCAAAGTTCCGTCAAGAGTGAGTAGTGCAAAATAAGCGTTCAGATTGATGTTGGCACTTACCGTATTAATAATCAAGTCAAAGCGTCCAGCCAGTTTTTCAAATGTTTCTGGCTCGCTTGTGGCATAATAGTGATCCGCGCCAAATTGCAAGCCATCTTCTTTTTTCTTTAATGTTTGTGATAGAACGGTTACCTCAGCACCCATAGCATGTGCGATCTTGATAGCCATATGGCCAAGGCCTCCCATACCCACAACTGCCACTTTCTTATCTGGGCCAGCTCCCCAGTGGTTTAACGGCGAATAAGTCGTAATACCTGCACAAAGTAATGGAGCAGCCACGTCAAGCTCAATATTATCTGGAATTCTTACTACAAAATCCTCAGTTACGACAATGTGGGTAGAATACCCGCCTTGTGTAGGCTCGCCGTATTTGTCAACACCAGCGTAGGTAGGGACATTTCCTTTAAGGCAGTATTGTTCCTCTCCTTTACGACAGTTCTCGCATTCGCCACAGGAATCAACCATACAGCCAACTCCTACCCGGTCACCAACTGTGTACTTTGTAACTTCAGCTCCTACATCCGTAACAATCCCTGCAATTTCATGTCCAGGTACAAGAGGGTAGTTCACGGGTCCCCATTCGCCGTGAGCAGTGTGGATGTCAGAATGGCATATGCCAGCATATTTAATTTCAATCAATACATCATGTGAATCAAGATCCCGTCGTTTAATTTCAGCCGCTCGAAACGGTTTGTCTGGGCCGTCGACAGCTCGTGCTTTAGCAGTAATCATAAATAGCCTCCTAATTACTTATATTTTTCAAGAGAAAGTAATTGTATTGAATACAAAGTGAAAACTAAGTGAAGTCGATTGAAGTTTTCCTCTTGCAGATCAATGTTAATCCTTATAGTTAACTCTAAGTCAAGCAACTACCTATATTCCTTTTAAAAAATTATGCTAGGAGACTTTGACACTCAACCAATAGCTTGATAGAATCCCTTTATACCTAGAGTTAACTCGAAGTCTATATCATTAAGGATAGGAGATACATGATGAAGACATATTCGATCAGCGAAGTTGCTAAAGAATTGAATCTTACAGCATATGCCTTGCGTTACTACGACAAGGAGGGACTTATGCCTTTTGTAGAACGGACATCTAGCGGAACAAGATTATTTAAAGAATCCGATATTGACGCTTTAAAAATAATTGAATGTCTAAAATCCACCGGAATGCCGATCAAAGAAATTAAAAATTTCATTGATTGGTGTTCTGGGGGAGATTCCACACTACAACAAAGATATGACATGTTTATCGAACGAAAAGCGACTGTAGAAGCACAAATGGAGGAACTAAAAAAAACAATGGAGGTTATTGAACATAAATGCTTATATTACAAAACTGCATTGGATGCCGGAACGGAAAATATTCATAAAAACAATAATATAGGGAGTCACATGACTAACTAACAGAAAAGACATAATTTATCCACACTTCCTTCTAATATTTAACTGTTAGTAGAATTATTGAAAAGCTATAATTCTAATGATGATTTGAGTGTACATGAAGAAAAGAGGTTGTGGGTATGATGTTAAAAAAATGGCCAGTAGTATTCATGCTAGGTATTATCATGCTGGTATCTGTAGGCTGGAACAGTGGAATATCTTATGCAAAATATTATTACGAATACACTTGGGATCAGTACAAGGGGACTGAAATCAAGACCTACAGGCTGACACCAGTAGCTGGTAGAGCCGGATCTATGGATCAGGAAAAGGCCCTTGCTGCTATTGGCAAAACTCCAAATGTGTATGGAAAGTTCAGTGGCTATCGAACAGATAAAACAACTGAATTTGCAACCAAAAGTGTAACGGATGAGGTTTATCATTATGCGATTGTTGATTTTAATATCGATAAGGAGCCAGCAATTGTAGAATACGTGAATCCAAAAGGCGGAATTCCTCATACATGGAACGGAACTGATGAGATTCGAATTTTTATGAGAGGATCTGAGGCTGCTTCTTTGGCTGAGCTGTTTTATGAGGGAACTCCAAGTGAAGGACGCTATCATTTTAATGCTAACGATGTCTACTTAGTTACATTCTGGTCCAGCACAGCACAATCAATCACGGGAATGTCTGCTGAAGCACTAGTTGAGGAAGGCCCCTCTACGCTTATAAATCGAGAGTGGGTAAGTCAAATAAAAGACAAAGATCCTGCTGCTTATCCGCAAAACGGAACTCTAAAGGGCTACTTTTATATTTATAAGGGTTCTGAGTTGAAAAAGGATTAACGAACAGCCAGGACTTAATAAGTGTATCTTACACAAAAAATGAGATAACATTTTGTATTCTCCAAGCGAATGCGGATACAAGATGTTATCTCTTCTTTTTTTGTGAACATGATTAAAATGATAGGCCCAAAAGGTGATAAGTATTTAATTGCCAATGAAAACCATTGTTTAGTGATAGGGAATTAAGGCTTAAAAAATATGGTGAAAGAGCAGGATAGCAGATTGCTCAAACCACTTTTTTTGCTGGCTTTATTCAATCCTAGGGAGATTATTCCGATAATTCAAGTATATACAGTTTGGTGTTAACAGTAATGAAAAACCGTTTGAAAACAAAAGAGGATGATTTTCAAAATTGATATGAAGGTACAGGTGAAAGTGGCCCAGTGCTATCTCGTAAAGGAGGTGTAATGATCTCAAATAATGAATTATGAAAAAAAGTTAAAACAAATTAGGCATTACATGGCTGGTTTACTGGCTGTCTGGTTGTTCTGTATACATAGTGCGCCTGTTTTTGCGGACAGAGCCTTTAACGATATCGAACATTCCTATGCAGCTGATGCGATTGAGGCCATGGCTGCTCAAGGTTATGTTACGGGTTATCAGGATGGGAGCTTTCGACCTTTACATTTTATCTCGCGTCAGGAATGGGCAAGCATTTTCGCTAAAACCTTAAAGCGAACATCGAATAACAGAGGCGTAACTTCTTTTCGGGATGTGTCACCATGGGCTTTACCTTATGTACAGGCCTTGCAGGAAGAAAGCATTACGAAAGGGATTAGTGATCAATTATTCGGTGCCAAGCACAATATGACTCGTCAGGATATGGCCGTTTGGTATGCCCGGTATTTTGGTGTTACTGATGATACCCGATCTGCTGGTATATCCAGTTTTGTGGATCAACCTAATATATCAAATTATGCACAAACGAGCGTATGGCTGATGGAACGGTTGGAACTTATTGAGGGGGATACAAATCATTATTTCCACCCTAAAGAGTCTGTGAGTCGGCAGGATGCCACGCTGGTTGCTTATCGGATATGGTTAGGCGGTGACGTTCTGAAAGAACGTGCCAAGCGTTTGCTGGAGTCATTAGGAAATGGAGCTGCAACGATGCCTCAGGCGACCAGCCAACAAGAATCGCAGAAGATCGAGGCCGATTTGACACCGGAAATTAGGCAACAACCTGTGAATTCGGAAATTGAGGAGCCTAAAAGGCATCGCCCAAGGCCTGATTCACCAGTATCTCCGGTGACACCACCGGAGCCGAAACCGGAACCGCCAATCACACCACCGGTGCCTAATCCCAAACCACCAATAATTCCGGTTGACCCATCGGTGATTCCACCGGACCACTCTTCGGATTTTTTGGTCGATGAAGTCGTAATCAAGGCGCAGGAGCTAGTAAATCAACCGGAAACGTACCCTTCGTATCAGCTATCCTTTCAGCTATACAATGAAGGACGACCAGTAAGCATTCCTGCTGCCAGTGTCACAAATGTTACGTACACATTTAGTGATGGGTTAGGTGTTTTTGATGTACAAGGGAAAATCACACATCCCGAGAAAATACCAGCTGTAGACAGCTTCATTCCGGTAGAAATGAAGGTCACCATTGCCAAACCTTATCGGGTTCTTACAGCTCAGACCAAGCTGATCGTAAAAGGGAAGACTCCGCCAGCAGAACCACCGAACGTAATCAGGTCTGTATACTTGGCCACGTATACCATTTCAGAGGCGGCAGCTTTAGATCCGGCTGCTTGGAAAATGTCCTACGTATTTCGTAATGCTAAAGGAGAGATTATAGCTCCTGAAATGCTGCCATCAGACTTGATACTTCGGATAAAGGATTCCAGAGGAATATTTGAAGAGGATGGAAAGATTGCCAACCTGCATTTGATTCCAGCAGTGAACTCGGTCATTCCATTAATGATCACGGTTGAGTCACCATCCCAAGGGATTCTCTTCACATCCGATGCGGAATTAACAGTAGAACCCGGGGAACGCAAAAAACAATACTTTGCTGTCTCCATCATGCTGCAGGGAAGCGTAACTACCGTTGACCAAATTAAGCAATCTCGTCAATTGCTGATGGATCACTTTGGTCCCAACATCAAAGTGACATGGGCAATGGAAAACGGATTTGTTTTTGTAGAAGCGAATCGGCCGCAGCTTAAACAGGTTCTGGATTACGTCGATCAGTATGGAGATGAAGTTGGGATTCTGGCCGGGTATCCGAATAAGCTATACGAGTTACCTATTTGGGAAACCCGGATGGACGAGTGGCTGTATATGTACCGTTACAATGCATTCAATGAGCTGCACCAATCCGGTACAATGGGATCACCATCCGTGTTTGAAAGCATGGATACAGACCAATATCGGAAGTATCTGCCGAAATCATTGACCAGCTTTACGGTGAATCCCGAACAGACTCAATGGCTTAAGGATCACTATAGAATTACATCGGCGATGGGATGGTCGGCTACACAATATAATGTCAACGGTATGTATGGTGAGGGCTCACCTTTGATGCCTTACTGGTCCCATAAGGACAATCCGATTGTTCCCGCACAAGGAATTGCTGATAATAGCGGTACCGTATTCATGAACTCGGTTACGATTGATCCGATTGGGTCACGCTATACGAAAGATTCCTCACGCTGGACTCTTCATCCGGGTGATCCCTATGTGACGGAGACGGATGCGGCACCACAACTGTATATAGTACAGCAATATTTGGATAATCCTTATCAACGTATAAATACGGTAAACTACTTGTCTATTATTTTGGACATCAACGCACTTGCCAACACCCATAACATGGGTCCAATATGGGAGAACTTTGTGAATCATTTCCCGCTTGATCGCAAGGTCGAGATTGTGGGTGTTGACGGGCTGAAACAGATTTATGAATCGGTAGCAGGAGCTAATAATGATCATACTGAGTTTACGCTCATGTTTAGAGGTTCAGGAATAAAGACGGCTATGGATTCCAATAATTCACCGGCAAATCTGCGCTATTTGTGGACTGAAAATGCCTCACAGCGGATTATTTTATCCAAAGAGGATGGAGATGCGGCATGGTCCATTATTGACTTTACCGATTATACCTCAAAACCGGTTCCGAAGCTGGCTTACAGCCCGGAAAATAGTCACACGGACGTAAGCTATGTCACTGGAAGGAACTTCAAGCTATGTCCAACGGCTCCTTTAACAGTAGATGAAATTCAGCGTGTGAAAACTCGTTTGAAGGAAATCTATTTCGTGGAAGAAGTGAATTATCAGTAGGCGTTATGAAGTGACAACACTTTTAGGAACTATAGTTTTATGTAAAGAGGGCGTCCCAAGCCATGGAAATGGCTTGAGAGCGCCCTTTGCCTTTAATAAGGATATTCCGCGCTTTATACCCACTCCACAATCTGATCTACAGGTCGCCGAGTTTTGTCGCGCGGCTCGTTCAGGCGGTATCCAAAAGCCACCATACAAGAAATACCGAAATGCTCGGCATCCATAATGCCTTCTTCGGAGAGGATGCGTTCAATTTCTTGTTTATTAAAACCTTCTATAGGGCAGGAATCAATGCCGATTTGAGCTGCGGCAGTCATCATATTGCCCAGTGCGATATAGGTTTGTCGGCATGCCCACTCGAACATAGCTCTTTCATTTTCCTCAAGCGCAAAATCTGATTTTAGGAAGGCGTCATATACCTTCTCTTTGCCTTGCATCACTTCAGCAGGTAATTGCTGCACGTTTACCATCATATTCTTGATATAATCGGATGAAGCTACCATATCTTTAGGCAATCTGGAGAGAATAAGTACGAAATGGCTTGCTGTTGGCAACTGTTTTGTGGCCCCCCAGGAATAGGGCAACAGCTTCTCACGCATATCTTTACTTTGGACGACAACAAATTTCCAGGGTTCAAAGCCAAACGAGCTTGGGGATAAACGACCGGTTTCAAGAATAAACTCAAAATCGGAATCGCTAATTTTCTTATGACTATCAAATTCTTTTGTAGCATGTCTGAACTTGTATGCAGCCAAGATTTGATCTTTAGTGGTTGTTAAGGTTTCCATTGTGATTCCACTCCTTATGGTTGTGATTGAAATTGACGCTTACTAAGTGCATGACTAATATTAGAATATACATGACCATTTTTGAAGTACGCACATTAATGTGCTGTAGTATATAAAATGATACCAAGGAGGAGAAGGGCCAATGCGCAATCGGAAAGGCGGTTTTGGTGAATGTACCGCTGGGAATGATCAGGCGTGTCCTGTTGAGTACACGTTGGATGTGATTGGGGGCAAGTGGAAAGGGATTATTTTATACCATCTCATGTATGGGACTAAGCGATTTAGTGATTTTCGGCGGATCTGCCCGGGAATTACCCAGCGTATGCTGACACTCCAATTGCGCGAGCTGGAAGAGGACGGTGTCGTTCATCGTGAAGTCTACCAGCAGGTTCCGCCTAAGGTTGAATACTCTCTCACCGAGTTTGGAGAAACACTCATCCCGATTATTAATCTGATGAAGGATTGGGGAGAAGAATATAAAACAAAACAGCGATCACCGGAAAGCAGCCCTTCAGCAACCTAGCTCCAATTTGTAGGTTTAAGAAGCAGCCGCATCCAAAAGACCTGACCATCATTTTGGCAGGTCTTTTTATTTTAAAAATGAAATAATGAAAAGTTCGCTTTGCAGTTGACAGCAAGGATGACGCTTGATATATTTCTTACGATATTGATAATCATTATCATGATGGTATAAGGCTATTACCATATTACATAGGGGGCTAATAGGTTGAGGAAAAAATCGATATTTATGCTGGCTACTTTGATGCTTGTATTGGCTGTATTTGTCAGCGCATGCGGCGGAAATAACACTGAAGGTAATACCGCTTCAACTTCAGGAGATAAGCAAGAATCGGCTTCTACTGGAGAGACGAGAAGCTTTAAAACGGTTAAAGGGGATATTGAGATTCCCGCTAAGCCACAGCGTATTGTAACGGATTTTTACGGCGGAGAACTGCTGTCTGTTGGTGCTAACGTGGTGGGGGTGGAGCCGACTGCGTTTCAAAATCCTTTTCTGACTGATTTGCTAAAGGAAAAAGGAACCAAAGAGGTGGGTGATCCTACCAATTTGGAGAAGACGCTGGAACTCAAACCCGATCTGATCGTGGTTATGAAGGATACGAATTATGAAGCTTTGTCTAAAATTGCACCTACCCTGTATATTCCGTACGGCACCACGACTAATATCTATGATACGGTCAAGCTGTTCGGCGATATCACTGGGGAAAAGGAGAAGGCTGAGCAATTTATTGCCGCCTTTGATAAAAAGGCTGCTGAAGGCCGCGCTCGTCTGAAAGGTGTTATTGACGAAAAGGCAACTTTCGGGTTGTATGAGTTGACGGACAAAAACGCACTTTGGATCTTTGGAGACAATGCAGGACGAGGCGGACAAGCCGTATACAATGCGCTCAAACTGAACATGCCGAAGAAGACAGCTAATTCCAAGGAACAAACTGTACAGCTTTCAATGGAGATACTGCCGCAGTATGACGCAGATTACATGTTCCTGACAACCTATGATCCAGACAAAAAGGGAACCGCGCTTAAGCAACTGAAATCGTCCGCTGTGTGGGGCAATCTGCCTGCGGTGAAGAATAATAGAGTGTTCTTTAATGATTTTGATACGTACTATCGCTATGATCCGATCGCTATTACCGGACAGATTGATATGATTGTGGATATGCTGGTTGAAAGAGAGAAAGAAAATAAAGCTAAAAAATAGGTGAATTTTGTGTTGTAACGAAATGTCGAAGGCAGATAGGAAGTTGCATACTACACGCAGTATATAGCAATAAAAGACCAGTCCAACATAAATCATGTTTGGACTGGTCTTTTATATATTATTTCGTCGTAATTACGATAGTATCTTCTTTTTGTAGCCAATCTACCTTGGCTCCCAGTGTCTCGCTGATGAGCCTCAGTGGAAGATAACCAATACCGTTCACCATGAAGGGCGGATTAGTGAGTTCTACAGATTTACCGTTCACTTTTGTTTGGCTGGTTTTAAAATTAATTTCTAGAGAGACGGGATGGTCTCCCGCCTTGGACTGATTCATTTTCGCTATTTTGCTGTTGAAATCATAAGTGATGTCGGCCCCCAGTTGGTTAAAAACAGAACGCAAGGGAATAAACGCCTGCCCATTGCGGGTAATCACACCGTTGCTTAGAGGGACAGGTGTACTGTTGAGACGGACGAGAATCGGCTTTTGTACAGGAACTGGCGTATTATAAAGAAATTCATAATCGCCTATGCCGAGTTGCGCGTGTTTGTTAACACCCCAGCCCCACAGTGCGTCGTTTGCCTTTTGCATGATGACGTGCCGTGGGCCTGCCTTGATGCTTTGAATATTTTGAGCAAGTAATGTAAAAGGGACATTGGAGGATAATTTTTCGCCATCTAGAGATGCAACATATACATTACCAGCAGTGGTTAGAGCAAGAAGGGAGCGCTCAACGAAAAAGGCGTCTTTAACGTCCTTTACTCCTGTTAGCAGTACAGGGATATTAGTGTTGTGATAGGTCGTATTGTCTAAGGCACCTGTAACTGTAGCCCCCCAGAACCATAGCCGACCTTGCTGATCAATGGCGAGATTGGAATACCTATTAGCCTTGATTGTCTTGATGCCCGATAAGGCTTGAATTTGTGATACGGCTAGCGTTTCGGACGGAGCTGCATTTTTATCAAATTCTTTGGGCCACGTCCACACGGTACCATCCTTTTTTAAGGCTATATTTTTAGCAATTGCCTTAATGTCTTTTAATGGTGAAATAGGTTCGAAGCCCTGTAAGGCTGTTGTGTTTTTCCATACACTGCCGTCTTTCTTAAGAAATATCCAGCGTTCCTCATAATCCGGTCTTTCTTCATAGTAACTGACTATATCGGCAACCTCGTCGATGCCAGACAGAATTTGAAAAGGACTAAAGGTATTTTTATCTTCGAGTTGATCAGCGAGAAATATGCTGCCTTCGTTGGTCAGAGCGAGTACATGATCATTCAAACTACTTACAGCAGCGAGGTTCTGTAGTCCTTCCAGAGGAACAAACTTCACAGATTCAGAAATGTTGTTTCTAGGCACATACCAAGCAGAGTGGTCTTGCAAGGTAAATAGCAGATCACCTTCGTTGATGATATTAGAGAATGTTTTTATTACGTTTGGCTTACCCTCTACACGAGTCGGTACGGATTGATTATAGCCCCACAGCCACAAGCTTCCATCGGATTGGATCAGACTTCCGGAATCATAGGAGCGAATATGCGATGTAGAATCATTTCCGGCCGCCCACACCCTGGGACTGATCAGTAATAACGTAATTATACTGAGTAATAGACCACGTCTTTTCATACGATTTTCCTCATTTCTTGATCAATGTGTATAAGAGAAAAAGTAATCTTAAAGAATATCCCTAATCCATAGACGAAGAAAGTATAGAAAAGTTTTCCAAATATAATGAATTGCAATAAAATAACCTCCAAACCCAACGAATAGAGATGGATTTGGAGGTTATTTCTGTTAGCAAGTAGGTAGAATATATGGGTTAGCACAGCTAGTGCGTAGTATGAGCTAACTACTTGCGATTCGACTGCGTACGGTCAACAAGGTTTGCTCTTTAATTTGTCCGATTTCACGGAGGAGTGTGGCTGTTTTGGCTTCGTAGGATTGTTTGACATCCAAGTCTTTTAGCGAGGCAAGGTTAATATCAATGGTGAGCAGGGCGGATTGAGCGGCTGCTTCAAACAAAATCGCACCGATGCCCAGATCAGAGATCACATTTTTATTGGATATTTCCACAATATTGTAGGCTTGTGATAGTCCGTCCCGGCATACTTCCAGCAGGCGCATAGGTACTTCAATGGCAGCAATCACAGCTGTTTGTAAGGAATGGGTACGATAGCGCTTTTCTTCGTCTGTTTCTTTGGGCAAACGCAGCGCGGTCATGTACTGTTCAAAGGATTGGATGTCTGCGGCCATCAGTTCCTCACAATGCGTAGACAATCTTTCCATACTGCTAATGACTTGCACCATTTGTTCACTGAATTGCGTGTATTTTCCTCCTTGTGAAAGGTTGGCGGTCATGGAGGTCATCGCTGCGCCTAGTGCCGCAGCCAGCGCGGATACACTTCCTCCACCAGGGGTAGGCGCTGCACTTGCAGCTTCTTTCAGAAAATGTCCGATGGACTGGTTCCACGACAGTTCACTCATGAATAAACCACCTCTCTGGAGTAATGTTGCAGATGTATCGCTTTGAGCAAGTTTTTGTACAAAATTGCGGTCGTTAAGGTGCCTACACCGCCGGGAACGGGAGAAATGGCATGTACCTTTTCTACAACGTCCTGAGCAGCGTCCCCCACAATTTTACCCTCCAGCGTCTCATTAATTCCTGCATCCACGAGAATCAGACCTGGATGAACCATATCCTGCGTAATCACATCAGGACATCCGACTGCGACGAAGGCAATGTCTGCATGGCTCAGATGCTCTGCAATATCACGCGTACCTGCATGACAGGCGGTGACGGTGGCATTTTCTCTTTGCAGCATGTGGAAAAGGGGAAGTCCCACCGTCTGTCCGATGCCGACGAGCGTGACATTTTTGCCTGCCAAGGAGTGGCCGTAATGCTTGAGCAGTTCAATACAGGCTTGAGGTGTAGCGGGGTATAGCCCTGCGTCACCCGTAACGGTAGCCAGCTTGTTATCAGGCGTAATTCCATCAATATCCTTGTAGGGGGCGATGGATTGTTTAATAACGGAGGCAGAAAGATGTTGCGGAAGCGGGAGTTCCAGCATAATGCCATGTACATGGGATGCATCATTTAGGGTACCGATCACGTGCAGAAGTTCGGCTTCGCTTACATGACGATTAAAAGTATGGAGATGAAATGAGATGCCCAGCTTCTCTGCTATTTTTTGCTTGGTCCGTGCATAGTATGCAGATGCCGGATCACCCTCTATCAACAGGGTTGCCAGATGGGGACGGTGTCCTTGCTGTTTCATTTGCTCTACTTGGGAACGGATCGTTGCATACACTTGCTCAGCTGCTTCTTTGGATTTCATGATAATAGCCATAGTCCGAGCCTCCTCTGAATTTATCGCATAATGGAATCAACAGGGTGTCATGGTCTTCGAAAACGAAAAAAAGTATTTGCACAAGGTCGTCAAGACAGACGAATCCTCTGCAAATACTTCTCCCAGGCGAACGGTACGCTTGATTGTATGCTCCCTCGTGGTTCATTCCACTGACTTCGCCAGTCACATACAGCGTTATATATCTTATATTTTAACAAAATAACAGCAGAAAAGAAACCCGTGAACATTTGCCAAACAGGTTTGGTTAGTTGTCTATATGACAAATGTCATATGCCTGAACTGACGTTTATGACTACAGCAGATACAGCGGTCTCTTTATACTGAGCTTAGATCAACATGTACGCCTGACAGGATTAAGGTATGGGCTGCATTTTAAAGGAGGATCATAATGGGTATGACACAACTCCCGTTAGCTCAATTGAAAAAAAATATGGCTCCCTACGAGAAAATAAACACGAAATCCAGCGTTCTGCAACTGTTCAATACCTTGGGACCGCTGATCCTATTGTGGTATGCCGCTTATCTTAGCCTAGCGGTTTCTTACTGGCTGACGCTTCCCATTACCATTATTGCGGCAGGGTTTGTGGTACGGACGTTTATTATTTTTCACGATTGTGGTCATCAATCTTTTTTCAAAAGTCGCAAGCTGAACGATATGGTGGGAACGATTACAGGTATTATTACGCTCTGCCCTTATCACCAATGGAAAAATAGTCACGCGATCCACCATGCAACCAGCAGTAATCTGGATAAAAGAGGCACAGGTGATATGTGGGTGCTCACAGTAGAAGAGTACACAGCAGCTTCCACATGGACACGGTTGGCCTATCGTATATATCGAAATCCTTGGGTTATGTTCGGCCTAGGTCCAATCTATACTTTTTTGATTTCCTATCGGTTTAATGTCAAGACAGCCAAACGTAAGGAAAAGATAAACACTTATGTGACGAATATATCCATTGTTGCATTGTATGCACTGTTGTGCTGGGCTATTGGTTGGCAGGCATTCCTTCTGGTACAGACGCCTATCTTTTTTGTCTCTGGTATGTTGGGAATCTGGCTGTTCTATGTGCAACACCAGTTTGAGGATTCGTATTTTGAGCATGATGAAGAGTGGAGTTATATTAATGCGGCCGTCGAGGGCAGTTCTTACTACAAGCTTCCTAAAGTATTGCAATGGATTACAGGTAATATTGGTTTTCATCATGTTCACCACTTGAGCCCGAAAGTACCAAATTACAATTTGGAGAAAGCGCATGAAGCGACACCGTTGCTGCAAAAGGCGACCACGATTACGGTGAGTAGCAGTCTGGAATCTTTGAAGTTCCGACTATGGGATGAAAGTACCAAGACCTTTCTGACCTTTAAACAAGTAAAGCCGCTGCTTAGCAAACGTGTTGGCACTTCAAAGCCAATCCCTACGCCTGTTGTAGGCACGGAACGAAAATAACGTTGTACGGAAATTGGTATGATAAAATAAGGGGTATCTAAAGTAGAAAAGGGTGGCAGGATGCAAAAGTGGTATCAGATTTTCCAAAGAAATACGGGACTTAGCCCTTATGTGTGGGTTGTCTTTTATATCTTGCCCTTTTATTATTTTAGCTCTTCATCTACAAGTCATATTATTCTGGGAACTGCTATTATTTTGGTGTTTTTTGCTTGTTATGTACTGGCTTTTGTCTCTCAAGGCTGGCTCATATACTTTTGGACCAGTGTGCAGATTGCTATATCGATTACGATGACGCTGCTATTTAGCTATATGTACTTTTCCATATTTATCGCTTATCTGATTGGTAATATGAAAAGTAAGGCTGCATTTACGACGCTGTATATTATTTTAATGGTGATTACGATTGGATTAATTAATTACGGGTTTGTTTCACAGAATCCCGTTTTTATTAAGCAGATTCCTTTTATCCTGCTCAATCTGATTGGTGTGATTCTCCTGCCGATTACGAACTTTAATCGCAACAAAAGTGATCGGCTTCAGGTCCAATTGGAGGATGCCAATAAAAAAATATCGGAATTGATTAAGTTGGAGGAACGGCAAAGAATCGCGCGTGACCTGCACGATACCTTGGGTCAGAAGCTGTCACTCATTGGACTGAAGAGCGATTTGGCGGGCAAGCTGCTGGACCAGTACCCGGAACGGGCTCATGCCGAAATTAACGATGTTCGTCTTACGGCGAGAAGTGCGTTAAAAGAAGTACGAGAAATGGTTACTCAAATGCGCGGCATGAGACTAGAGGATGAACTGCTGCGTATTCGGCAAATTTTAAAGGCTGCTCACATCGAGCTGACCTTGGAGGGCGACCCGAAGCTGGAGCATACGTCATTAATGAATGAAAATGTGCTGAGTATGTGTATGAAGGAAGCTGTAACCAATGTAGTTAAACACAGTGGAGCTACCACTTGTTCCATTACCATTGAGCCGTCTCGTAAGGAATTGACCCTGCGGATTCAGGATAATGGAGTCGGCATTACTGGAGAATATGGGGCTCTTCGGGGAAATGGTCTGCAAGGCATGAAGGAAAGGCTCGAATTCGTGAACGGATGTATGGAACTGCGTTCAGATCAGGGAACGACCCTGGTCATTAAAGTGCCTAACATCACTGAAAAGCCGAATGAGGAGGTGGGGCCATGATTCGAATCGTCATCGCAGAAGACCAGCGTATGCTGCTGGGTGCTCTAGCCTCCCTGTTGGACTTGGAAGAAGACATGAAAGTAGTCGGAAAAGCAAGCAACGGGGAAGAAGCTATAGAACTGGTGAAGCTGCATCAGCCAGACATATGCATTATGGACATCGAAATGCCGATCAAGAGCGGATTGGATGCGGCAGAGGAACTCAAAGGCTTGAATTGCAAGGTGCTTATTTTAACAACGTTTGCTCGCCCCGGGTATTTTGAACGAGCGATTAAGGCGGGCACACACGGTTATTTACTCAAGGATAGTCCCAGTGAAGAACTGGCTTCCTCCATTCGCAGTATTATGGCAGGTCGGCGTATTTACGCTCCAGAACTGGTTGATGATGCTTACGCCGAGGCCAACCCGCTGACTGAGCGTGAAAAGACCGTTTTGGCGCTTATTGCTGACGGAAAGAACACCAAAGAAATTGCTGGTGAACTGTATTTAACAACAGGGACAGTGCGGAATTATATTTCAGTCATTCTCGATAAGCTGGGTGTCAGCAATCGGATTGAGGCCGTTACACGTTTTAATGAAAAAGGTTGGTTTAAATGAGAGACAGACAAAAATATTAAGCAGGACAGGGACGCTATGAATCCAAACATAGCTGCTCTGTTTTTTTGTTTTATCCATAGATTTGCTATGCCTCTAGCGTACTTCCTTGTGATACAATAGGATAGTTGTCCACAGGATGGACCCGGAGTACAAGGAGGAGCAGAACCGCATGAAACAAGCCCCGTTTATAGCCGTTGAAGGGCCGATTGGAGCCGGCAAGACGACGTTGGCTTCGATGCTTTCAACCGAGCTACATTTGCCGATGATCAAAGAGATTGTCGAGGAAAACCCGTTTCTCGATAAATTCTATCAAAATATAGATGAGTGGAGCTTTCAGCTGGAAATGTTCTTTCTCTGCAATCGATATAAGCAGCTAGAGGATACTGGCCTGCAATATATCGAGAAAGCTCAGCCTGTGATTTCAGATTACCATATCTATAAAAATCTGATTTTTGCTGAACGTACACTTAAAGGTGTAAAACTCGAAAAATATCGCCAAATCTATCATTTGCTCACCGATGATATGCCTAAGCCGGACATTATCGTTTATATTAGAGCAGATTTAGATACGTTGCTGAGCAGAATCCGTAAGCGCGGACGCTCCTTTGAACAGGAGATGGACCCTGCCTATCTGGAGCAATTGATTACGGATTATGATAAAGGCATTCAGTTTCTCGCCGAACAGTCACCTGCCCCGCGTATATTGACCGTGAACGGGAATGAAATTGATTTTGTAGAAAACCAGGCACAATTTGAACAAATTGTTTCCGATGTAAAGGAGCTTATATAGTGAATAATTACAACATTCCTGCAAATGCCCTGATTACGGTAGCGGGTACGGTAGGTGTAGGTAAATCCACGTTAACAGGTGCTTTGGCCAGTCGTCTTGGTTTTAAAACCTCGTTAGAGCAAGTCGATCATAATCCGTATCTGGAGAAGTTTTATCACGACTTCGAACGATGGAGCTTTCATCTGCAAATCTATTTTCTCGCGGAACGCTTCAAGGAGCAAAAGAACATTTTCTTGTCTGGTGGAGGTTTTGTGCAGGATCGTTCCATTTATGAGGATACAGGCATTTTTGCGAAAATGCATGCTGATCAGGGAACAATGAACCCTACCGATTACGAAACATATACTAGCCTGTTTGAGGCGATGGTCATGACCCCGTTCTTTCCGCACCCTGATGTGCTGATCTATCTGGAAGGCAGCTTGCCCTCCATACTGAGTCGGATCGAAGAACGCGGCCGCGAAATGGAGATTCAGACCGAGCGATCCTATTGGGAGCAAATGCATCGCAGATATTCCAATTGGATCAACGAATTTGATGCTTGTCCTGTACTGCGTCTAAACATTGATGAGTACGATGTACACGACCCTGCCTCCATGGATGCCATTTTGACAGAAGTGGGCAAGGTAATCTCCACAAAGTAGAGATATAACCCCAAAAAGCATACAAGGACTGTGGTACAATCAGTATAAATTAAGCTGATAGACCGCAGTCTTTTTTAATATGTGGAAGTATGAGGGATGACAGGCAGTATAGTGGACAAGTCTTGGCTGGAATGCGAGAATAGGAACATATATTAATTGTAATGACTCACGGGAAAGGATGGGATACTGTGATGCGTTTTGGTATCGTTGGAACGAACTGGATAACGGAAAGATTTATTCAAGCTGCGATAGAGACAGACGAATTTTCCCTGACCGCGGTGTACTCACGAACAGAGGAGAAAGGCCAATCCTTTGCTGATAAATATAGCAGCCAGCCGGAGGTTTTTACAGATCTGGCGCAAATGGCTGCAAGTGATCAGGTGGATGCCGTATATATTGCCAGTCCTAATTCCTTACATGCAGAGCAAGCGATCTTATGTATGAACCATGGAAAGCATGTGCTGTGTGAGAAGCCTTTTGCTTCTAATGCAGCAGAGGTGCAGAGCATGATCGAAGCCGCGCGCAACAACGATGTTCTGTTGATGGAGGCAGTTAAATCCACGCTTATGCCCAACTTTAAAATTATAAAGGATCATATGTATAAAATCGGCCGGGTTCGGCGTTATTTTGCAAGCTACTGTCAATACTCTTCACGCTTTGATGCTTTTAAGCAGGGTAAGGTGCTGAATGCCTTTAATCCGGCTTTTTCAAATGGTTCCTTGATGGATCTGGGAGTGTATTGTTTGTATCCGATGGTGGCATTGTTCGGCAAACCGGATGAGATCCGAGCGGTGGGTGTGCTGTTATCCTCTGGTGTCGACGGCGAGGGCAGCATCGTGATGAAGTATCCGGATATGGATGCGATCGTCATGCATTCCAAAATTACAGATTCCTATTTGCCTGCCGAAATTCAGGGTGAGTATGGAACGATGGTGATCGACAAAATCAGCCAGCCCTATGAGGTGAAAATTCATTATCGGGACGGCACGATTGAGGATTTGACCAAGGCACAGACGCGTGAGCCCATGTATTATGAAATTCAGGAATTTATGGATCTGATCAAGAGTGGGGAACGCAATAGTTCTATTAACTCTTTGGAGTGTTCACTGGCAGTCGCTGAAGTGATGGAGGAGGCAAGACAACAATTTGGCCTTCGTTATGAAGCGGATTTGAAAAATACTTCTGCGCATTAGTCTGTGGCGCATAATCAAGATTAACAATGCACAAAAGGCTGCCGATTTTGCATAACTTTGCAAATATACGGTTAGCCTTATTTGGCTTTGTAGGTCTAAAAAGGTAATCCATGGTGATGACGAGAGTAAGCAGATTGTATTCTTTTTTTATTGACAGATTCTCTTTCATGTCTTAAGGTGTTAACAATACATGATCAATATCAGTTAAATTATCCCATTTTTGTCCACGAAGATTAGGGAGTTTTTTTTAAGTTTTAAATCCGATTAAATCAACCGGATTACTAAATAAGATGGAGGAATACATCAATTGTAGGCGCAAGGGGGAAGCGGTTTGATAAAGTTTGAGCAAGTTAGCAAAATATTTTCCTTACCCAATCGCAAGGTAAATGCACTGGAAGAGGTATCGCTATCGGTTGGAAAGGGAGAAATTTTCGGCGTGATTGGCTTTAGTGGTGCGGGCAAAAGTACGCTGCTGAGGCTTGTCAATCTACTGGAGCGTCCCTCAGAGGGACGGATTGTCGTTAATGATCAGGATATTACCCAGATACGTCCCAAGGAGCTGAGGAATTTAAGAAGGCGGATCGGGATGGTATTCCAAACCTTTAATCTGTTTAACTCTCGTACTGTGTACGGGAATTTGGCTTATCCGCTAAAACTGGCTAAACTGCCTAAGGCTCAGATCGATGTCCGTGTTAAGGAATTGCTACAATTTGTTGGATTGGAGGACAAAGCGGATTCCTATCCAGAGCAGCTATCTGGTGGGCAAAAGCAGCGGGTCGGCATTGCCAGAGCACTGGCGAATTCGCCTGATATTCTGATCTGTGATGAAGCGACCTCAGCACTCGATCCGGAAACGACAGAAGACATATTGAGGCTGCTGAAAAAAGTAAATGAGGATTATCAGATTACCATTTTGCTCATTACCCATGAAATGAATGTGATTCGTAGTATTTGTGATCGTGTGGCAGTAATGGAGAATGGTAGGGTGATTGAGCAAGGGAGTGTATTCGATGTATTTGCCAATCCACAGACGAAGACGACGAAAAATTTTATTCGTTCTGTACTGAATGACCAACTCTCACCCAAGCTGCTGGACAAGATTCGGGAGCATCACGTCGGCCGATTGTACAGACTTGTTTTTCGAGATGGGGCGACAAGTGAACCAGTGCTCTCAAGAGCGACACGTAAGTATAATCTGGATTACAACATTGTATATGGAAGCATTAATGAGCTGCAGGGGGCGCTGTTTGGAAGTTTAATTGTTGAATTAATCGGTGCAGAGGATGAAGTTAACAAGGTCGTGGAGGAACTGCGAACGACGGTGGAAGTCAGGGAGGTGGTCGATCATGAGAGTTAATTGGGATACGTTTTGGCCTAAGATCGTGGAGGCTACAGGGGAAACGCTTTTGATGGTTGTTGTCACGCTGATTTTTGCTAGTATTCTGGGACTTATGATTGGTTTAGTGCTGTATGTGACACGAAAAGGGAGCTTGTTTGAAAACAAATTTGTGTTTATGTCTCTAAACCTGCTGATTAATATCATTCGCCCGATTCCGTTTATTATTTTTTTAGTGGCGATTAGTCCGGTTACACGTTTAGTCATAGGAACTACGATTGGCACCTCGGCAGCTATTTTTCCAATGACTATTGTAGCAGCCTTTGCAGTTGCAAGAATTGTAGAAAACAATCTGGTCTCCATTGATCCAGGGATGATCGAAGCAGCCAAGGCGCTGGGGGCAACTCCCTTTCAGATCATCACGGGTGTGCTGATTCGGGAAGCACTGGGACCTTTAATTCTTGGTTTGACGTTTATTACCGTGGCCTTGATCGATTTCTCTGCTATGGCTGGCACTGTGGGCGGAGGGGGTCTCGGGAATCTGGCCATGACCTATGGTTATCAACGATTCGATACTTCGGTTATGATCGTCACGATTGTTTTGCTGATCGTCTTTGTACAGGTCGCCCAATATGCGGGGAACTACTTGTCTCGTAAATTCCTACGTCGTTAATTGGAAAACAAGGATTATACATAATGATAAAGGAGAAATGAAAATGAAAAAAATATTTCGCTTAGGTTTGCTGGCTATTCTTAGTGTCTCGGTTCTTTCTGCTTGCTCAGCTAATGGTTCAGGCTCCAATGGTAATGAAAAAGTACATGTTAAAATTGGGGTTTCAGGATCAGAGGATACGTATTGGGATGTGCTTAAGAAGAAAGCAGAAGCCAAAAACATTGAAATTGAGCTGATCAGCTTTTCGGATTATACCTTACCCAATAAGGCACTTGCGAATAAAGAGGTAGATTTGAATTCCTTTCAGCATTTGGCCTTTCTCAGCCAATTTAATGTAGAAAATGATGTGAATCTCGTCCCTATTGGTGCAACGATTATCGCTCCCATGGCGCTGTACTCCGAAAAATTCAAAAACGTATCGGATATTCCTGCTGGCTCCAAAATTGCTATACCGGATGACCCCTCCAACCAGGGACGGGCATTGAAATTGCTCCAGTCTGCCGGATTGATTACATTGAAGCAAGGCTCAGGCCTGTATCCGACCCCAGATGAGATCGAAGGGAATCCCAAAAAGCTAGAGATTGTTCCTGTTGTCGCCCAACAGACGCCGCGCGTCTTGTCTGATGTAGCTGCCTCAGCCGTGAACAGCGGTGTTGCTACGGATGCCGGGCTCAAGCTGGATGGAGCCATTTACAAGGATGATGCAAGCAGTGAAGAAGCGAAGCCATATGTGAACGTGTTTGCTGCCCGTGCAGAGGATAAAGATAATGCGACCTACAAGACGATCGTGGATTTGTACCATGACGCTGATGTAGCCGAGGCTGTAAAGCAGGATTCCAAAGGAGCTAATGTCGTAGTAGACCAGTCTGCCGAGGAGCTGCAGGCTACATTGGATAAGCTGGTGGCGGATGTTAAAGCGCAAAAGAAATAAGGATATCTGATAGAAGTTAACTTGGAAGCATATAAAAACTACTATTATTGAAATGAGGAGAGATTGCGATGAGTACAGCGAATACGGTGGATACCCAAAGACAGCGGATTATTGAGAAAATTGAGGAGTCTCGTCAGCTCTACACGGAGACGAGCCGGTTTATTCACGCTAATCCCGAAATCGGCAATCAGGAATTTCAAGCTTCCAAGGCACTGACGGGTATTTTGGAGCAAGCGGGATTTGAGGTAACCCGTAATGTAGCGGGACACGAAACCGGATTTGTTGCTCGCAAGACTTCGGCTAGACCAGGTCCGAAAATTGGATATCTGGCTGAATATGATGCACTGCCCGGTCTGGGCCATGCTTGCGGCCACAATATTATCGGGACCGCAAGTACGGCAGCAGCTATCGCTTTGGCACAGGTGATTGATGAGACGGGGGGCGAGGTGTATGTGTTCGGTACTCCTGCGGAAGAAGGCGGTCCTAATGGAAGTGCAAAAGGCAGCTTCGTGAAGCACGGGCTGTTCGAAGGAATTGATGCTGCACTGATGGTTCATCCATCAGGTGTGACCCGGCTGACCTCACCGAGCCTGGCAGTTGACCCGCTAGACTTTCATTTTTACGGCAAAGCGGCTCATGCCGCAGGATCACCAGAGCAGGGAATCAATGCGCTCGATGCGGTGCTGCAATTGTTCAGCGGGATCAATGCTTTGCGCCAGCAACTGCCGACCGATGTGCGTATTCATGGCATCATTACGCATGGAGGTGACGCACCCAATATCATTCCGGATTATGCGTCGGCGCGCTTTTTCATTCGGGCAAGCACTTGGCAGCGCACAGAGGAGGTTTCCACGAAAGTTCGCCACATAGCTGACGCTGCTGCTTTGGCAACGGGAGCCACTGTGAAAATCGAACGTTTTCAAAATGAAGTGCGCGACTTCATACTGAACGATACGCTGGACGAGGTCGTCGGTCGTGAACTGGAAGCGCTGGGAGAACAGGTGGATCGTGGCCCTCGTGCCGGGCTGGGTTCGACAGATGCGGGAAATGTGAGTCATGTTGTCCCGACTGCACATGCTTACATTAAAATCGGCCCGGATGATCTCATCGCTCATACGGTAGAGTTCCGGGAAGCAGCGGGTTCTGTCAAGGGAGAGGAAGCCTTGGTGACTGGAGCCAAAGCGTTAGCCTTGTCAGGCTTGGAGCTACTGGTGAATGAAACCCTGCTGGTTGCGGTGAAGGAGGATTTTAAGCGTACGCATCCAGCGGCGCAGTAAGCATCAGCGCTTTGATAGCTTCTATACTAATAGCATAAGGAGGATATCTTACTGTCTTGTTGACTGTAAAGATATCCTTTTTTATTTTTACAAAGCACTGCATCTCAGCAAATAACGTATTAACAATTGATTGTTATGATCATGTTTATAACTTTTACATATTAACTGCACAGAGGAGTGTACACATGTTTAAGAAGTTTCAAAAATGGTCAGCAACATCTATGTCTGTTGCTCTTGCACTAGGTTTGATTACTGGCATGTCAGCTTTGCCTGTTCATGCTGAGTCACCAGTGAACACAGATCAAGGTATTAGTAAAGTTACAGCTACATTTTATGGAGACACCAAAGCCTCCAAAGGATTTACCTGGTATACTTCAAAACTTTTCACGAAGAGCACGGTTCAAGTAACCAAGAAAACCGCTTCTGAAGCTGATTTTACGAGTGCTCTTACATTTGAAGGTACTTCCGCTCCATCAACCAATTCTTCAGAAGAACTTGTCCATAAAGCCGTAGCAACAGGTCTTCAAGCGGACACAGCTTATTATTATCGTGTGGGTGATGCAGCGCGTGGGATATGGAGCGAAACAGGTACGTTTCAAACAGCTCCTAAGAGCGGTGAATTTACCTTCATTGATCTAGCTGATACACAAGCAAAAAGCGAAGATGAAGCCATATTGTCTTCACAGACGCTCGAAAAAGCTCTTCAAACCGTAGGTAATGCTCAGTTTGTAGTCCACAACGGGGATATCGTAGATACCGGTACCAAAGAAGAGCAGTGGAACTGGTTGTTGGGGCATTCACAAAAAAGCCTTTTGAATACAACCATTGTTCCCTCAGCAGGTAATCATGAGGATGAGAACTATGCTTTTTATGATCACTTTAATATTAACCAACCAGCTGGTTCAGCTACTAAAACAGGAGCGTACTACTCCTTTGATTACAGCAATGCTCACTTTATCGTCCTGAACTCCAATGAGGACTCAGAGAAATATGCCAATTTTTCGGAAGACCAAGTTGAATGGTTAAAGAAAGATGCTGCGGCAGCCAAAAAGGCAGGTGCAAAGTGGATCATTGTGAATATTCATAAAGGTCCTTACACTACCTCTAACCATGCAACAGATGCTGACATCATGGATAACAATGGAGTTCGTAACCAAATCGCTCCACTCATGGACAAACTTGATATCGACTTTGTCGTGCAGGGGCATGATCATATTTATGCTCGGACGAAACCAATCAACCAAGAGGGTAAAGCAACAACGCCAACCAAATTAAAAGATAGATTAAATGAAAAGACGATTGAATATAGTGTGAATCCGGATGGAAGTATCTATGTCATCCCGGCAACCGCTGGCCCCAAGGTCTACTACAAAAACCCAAGTGAAAAACTTGGAGATAAGTATTATAATCTTTTTGAACTAGCTGAAGAGAATCATGCGGCAGTTTATGGCCCAGATCCGAGTGACAATCGTAGACCTGTACGAGGACAGGTACAAAATTTTGTGGGCATCACCGTAGACGAAAATAAACTTACAGCCGTAACGTATGAAATTGATCAAAACAAAAATGATGCCAAACCTTTTATTGTGGATCAGTTCGGGATTATCAAAAATTATTAGTATATTTTGATTCAATGGTTTCCAAATGGTCTCTAAATGATCATACAAGGATATCCTACAGTCTGTTTGGCTGCAAGGATATCCTTTTTCATTTCCTTATAGGGCCGGGACTTTCTTATAGAGAGACATCTGAAGTGGTGCTTGTAATACTTACGCCCTGTTCGGAAGCGGGTACATCGTACATAATGCTATTAACAGTCCAAAGTTTAAAAGTAGAGTATTCAATTTTACATAGATAATTTTTTTGCAAAATAAGGGAGGATACAACGATGGCTTATCAAGAAATGAATGGAGTACGCGTATGGGGAGCACCTGATCCGGGGGCACTATCTCAAGCCCGCACATGTGCCGAAAATGGCAATGTGATTCAGGCGCTGCTGATGGCAGATCATCATAAAGGCTACAGTCAGCCGATTGGTGGTGTGGTGGTATATGACGGACAAATTTCACCTTCAGGTGTGGGGTATGATATCGGCTGTGGAAATAAGGCGGTAAGAACCAAGCTGTCTGCAGCAGATATTATGCCGCGTATTTCAACCGTGATGAATGAGATTGCACGTCAGATTTCGTTTGGCGTAGGTCGTGTGAATGAGGTTCAGGTAGACCATGAGCTGTTCGATGACCCGGATTGGGCGGTATATGCAGCGATTGGGAAGCAAGAGCATAATAAACTGAAGACCTTGGCGAGAGAACAGCTGGGTACAGTAGGAAGTGGTAATCATTTTGTTGATGTATTTGTGGAGGAAGTGACAGGACAGGTCTGGGTTGCCAATCATTTCGGTAGCCGGGGCTTTGGACACAAAACAGCAAGCGGGTTTCTAAATTTGGCCGCAGGACGGGAGTTCCTCGGAAAGGCGCCAGGAGAACATATGGATCAGCCGCCTGTGCTGCTGGATATGAACAGTGAGCTGGGGGACATGTACTACCGTGCGATGCGCCTTGCCGGACGTTATGCTTATGCCGGACGTGACTATGTGATAGAACAAGTGCTTGGTATTATGGGGACTGAAGCGGACTTTACGGTGCATAACCACCATAATTACGCGTGGAAAGAACAGCATGATGGACGCGACACCATTGTGGTCCGCAAAGGTGCAACCCCCTCGGCCCCTGGTCAAATGGGCTTTATTGGAGGAAGCATGGGCGATATCTCGGTGATTGTACGTGGAAAAGATTCGGTAGAAAATCGGGATTCCTACTATAGTACAGTTCATGGTGCAGGGCGTATTATGAGTCGTACCCAGGCAGCTGGTAAAATGAATTGGAAAACCCGTACGCGTAGCGGTGGGCAGATTACGGACCTACAGATGAAGGAGGCCGTTCGAAACTACGGTGTCGAGCTGCGCGGAGCAGGTACTGATGAGAGTCCGTTCGTCTACCGCAAACTGCGTGAGGTGCTGGACGCTCATTCCGAGACCGTGGAAGTTATGCATGTGCTGAAGCCGATCGGGGTATGCATGGCTGGGGCCAATGAGTTTGACCCTTATAAGGATTAATGAAATGATTTAACAATAAAAAGGGACTATACCCGACAGGAATGATCATTCGTCGGGCGTAGTCCTTCTGAGTTATGTAGTGCCTCTCAATCTTACAGTTGATCAGCAAAAAGCTGTTCTTTAATATAAGCGACAGGCATTTCTTGTCCTGTCCATAATTCGAAGGCAAGTGCGCCCTGCCACAGCATCATGCCCAGACCGTTAATGGCGGTTGCACCTACAGACTCAGCTTGTTCCATCAGCTTGGATTTGGCTGGGCTGTATACAACATCGGTCACGATCAGGTCGGAACGAAGCATGGACACATCCTCAATGACACTTTTACCTTCCAGCGGTTTCATACCCACACCTGTACCGTTAGCGAAAATATGACTTGTAAGAATCTCTTCACGTAGCTTCTCTTGATTCTCTAATGCATAGATATTCGCTTTGACTTGGGTATGTTTCATCTCTTCATTAATAATACGAACATTCTCTTCCGCCCGGGCAAAGAACTGGTCATTACGAGCGAAAATTGAAATTTCAGCGAGACCAGCCCGAGCGGCTTCAATAGCAATCGGCGTTGCAGCACCGCCTGAACCGACGAGTGTTATTTTCTTACCCTTCAGATCAATGCCGTGCTCCTGTAAGTTGCGAACATAACCAGATCCATCTGTACTGTAGCCTTTCAGCTTACCATCCGTATTCACGACGGTATTGACAGCACCTGTAAATTTAGCGCTGTCGTCCAGCTCGTCAAGGTACTGTAAGATCGCTGTTTTGTTAGGCATGGACACGTTGTAGCCGCGTATGTTTAGAGCGCGCATCCCACGTACTACTTCCTCGAGTTGTTCATTGCCTACTTCAAAGGCCATATATGCGTTGTTCAGCTCCAGTTTTTCAAACGCAAGATTATGCATAGCCGGGGACAAAGAATGTCCGATCGGTGTAGCAAGCAGTCCGATTAATTGTGTTCTTCCGTCAATACGTCCAGCATTTTTCATAATAAGCCTCCAAGTGATCTGTGTAGTTTAATGAAACACTTTTTTATATCGATAAGCAACAAACACGGCCAGCAAAATACTGACTACGGCAATCGCAATATCCAGAATGAATACCGAGGTAATTCCCAGACTTTTGGACATGCTCCCGGTAGCCAAAGGCATCAGGATGAACGATAGGCTGGCTGCTATGTTCACGAGAGAAGTCGTAGTTCCTTTGTTCTTGCGGAAAAATTCCGTCATAACCGTGAGGGCAATTTGGAATATGCCTGCGGTGGACAAGCCGATTAAGAATGAACTGATCAAAGTAGCGACAGGATTGTGCCATACAATTAAAGCCAGCAAAGAAAGCAGGGCAATAAGCGGGTACACAATCATGACGGTAATGGGCTTAATGAATCTACCAAGTACCACAGCCAACAAAATAACGGAAACTAGTGAACCTATACTGTAGTAGCTAAGCAGCTTAATGGCGCTGGCTTTGTCCATGCCCAGAGCCTCTTGTCCAAAGGTAGGAAGCCATAGCTGCACGATCATGAACAATACAGTGGAAGTAAAACCGATAATAATCAGAGACAAACCTTCTTGCCAAAACTTGGGCTCGCTGTGGAACGAATCCGTTGATTGACCAGTCTCGGTTGGAGCCTTTTGTTCCTCTGCTTTGTGATTGGGGAAACTGGTCATCGACAAGAAGATCCCGTTCAGCAGATAAATTCCTGCAGGAATAAAGAAGGAATATCCATAGAACATATCGTGGTTAATAAAAAATGCAATCATGAACGGAATAACAATGGCACCGATCGAGATGGATGCTTTGACCAGGACGGTTGCAGACCCGGCTTTTTTTCCGAACCCTTCAATGAGTGCGGGATAAGTCCCCGCATCCATCATAGAGTTGCAGAGCCCTGCGATAATGGCAAACACGAATGCCAACGTGTAGTTAGGTGCAAGCGGAATGCCGATCAGGAAGATTAAATAAGCAAATGATGCAATAACAATGAGTGGTTTCCTTCCGTATTTATCTGACATTTTTCCGGCTACTCCGAGAGCAAGCAGTTTACCGATTCCAATCGCTGACACCAGATAGCCGATGGCTGCTTTATCCGTGTTCAATTGCACGGTCAGAAAGCTCATATTCGACGAGAGAATAACATTAATCATACCCAGAAGAAAATAGTTGATATAAAGCTCTGTTGCCATTCTGATATAAGGATTTTTCATAAGTGTAACTCCCAACTTAAATTTTAGATCAATGGCCTAGATAGGCATCGTCCAGGTCTATTAAAGTGCGCCCACAAACAAGTGAAAATATTCACATAATGTCTATGTCTTAATTATATAAGGGGTGTTATTATAAATCCAATGCATATTTTTATCGTTTTTCATAGTTTGAATCTATAATTTAAAATATGAATTAAAGAGGGAGCGTACATCCTTATGAATCTGAAGCACTTACAATATTTTCGTGTACTTGCAGAGATGGAGCATTTTACCCAGGCAGCTGCGCGGCTATGTATCACTCAACCCAGTTTAAGTCATGCGATTTCAGAATTAGAAAAGGATTTGGGCGTTCATCTGTTTGAAAAGCAGGGGAGGAATATTCGGCTAAACAAATACGGGCGATTTTTTCTGAAGTATGTGGAGCACGCGATGGATGAATTGGAAAAGGGGGAGTATAACTTACGGGAATTAGTGAGTCCAAGCCATGGGAATATAGATTTGGCGTTCATTTACACGTTAGGTTCACACTTCATTCCAGTGATAATCCAAGCCTTTTCAGCTCTGGATGCCCGTAAAGACATTTCCTTTTCGTTTCACCAAGGGAATACGAACGATATTATTCAAGGCCTGAAGCAGGAACACTATGACGTGGCGTTCTGCTCTCACGTGGAAAATGAACCAGATGTAGAGTTTATTCCGCTGGCTCAGCAGGAATTGGTGGTCATTGTTTCTCCTGATCATCCGCTGGCTTCTCTGGATCAAATTGACCTCAAAGATACAGCGGATTACCCGGTGATCTTCTTCAACAAAAAGAGTGGGGTTCGGCCCATTATTGAAAATTTGTTCGCCAAGGCAGGCGTTACGCCACAGATTATTTGCGAGATTGAAGAAGATACGGCAATGGCTGGGCTGGTGTCTATTAATTACGGGATCGGAGTTATGCCCCGCATTTCATCGTTAGATTATTTTAACGTCAAAACATTGCCTATTGTAAATCCAGAATACGAACGTTTTATCTACCTAGCCAGCATTAAAAATAGATATTTATCCCCGGCAGTAGTAGAGTTTCGGAACTTTGCCCTAAGTTATGGCAAGGAGTTTTATCTAAAAACGCATCAGCGTGTCTAAGCTGGAGTCTCGCAATATTTAAACTTGATAAATTTTAAATTGTGTTCTATACTTCATCATCGACACAAGCAATGTGAAATGATTCACGTTTTGATACTACAAGACTTACTTACAAAAGCAGGTGAATTCATGATGAAACGTTCTTCTATTCCAGTGGCGACAGGTCTGTATGTGAACTATCTTTTGTTTGGCATGTTTAATATTATGCTGGCGTCGCACATGTCCTTTTTAACAGAGCATTTGCATACAGATCAGGCGGGCATTAGCCTTTTGGTTTCCGCGATGGGGTTTGGCAGACTATTTACGCTGTACATATCCGGCGTGCTCTCCGACCGCTATGGTCGCAAACCGTTCATTGTGGCCGCAGGGCTGCTGATGGCCGTATTCTTGGTCGGTATACCGCTGAGTCCCACCTTTGAGATGGCAATGGTACTGGCTGTGCTGGCAGGTGTAGCGAATTCTTTTCTTGATTCAGGTACTTATCCGGCTCTGATCGAGGCTTTCCCCCAATCCTCTGGTTCGGCTACAGTGTTGGTGAGAGGTTTTATATCCATTGGGGCGGCATTTTTACCGCTAATGATTATCTTTTTTATGAATCACGATATTTTTTACGGGTTCTCTTTCTTTATACCAGCATTGATATTTGCATTGAATGCGATCTACTTGTTCAGAATGAAGTTTCCAGACATGCGCGTACAGCCCGCCAAGGAGCAAAGGAGCGGTACTACTGTATCTAGTGCCGAGCAGACAGGAAATTTAAAGGCAGATGATGCGAGTAAACCGAGGTTTTGGCAGGAAGGTGTATGTCTTATTCTGCTTGGATTTACGGGACCTACTTTGCTGTATATTGTGCAGTTATGGCTGCCTACGTTTGGACAACAGTTTATTGGCATGACGGAATCAGAGTCTCTCAGACTATTAGTTTATTACAATATGGGTTCGTTGGTTTCCGTGTTTGTATTGGTCATTGTGTTGAGAAAATGGGTTAAACCTGTTCATATTATTCTTATTTATCCCTGTATTTCCTTGTTGGCTTTTGGAGCGCTTCTTCTTTTCAAATCAGGGGCCGCCGCCATTATCTGTGCGAGTGTCATCGGGTTTTCCATATCGGGTGTACTTCAGCTGACGTTAACTGTAATGAGCGAATTTTTTAGTCAACGAAAAGGACAGATTACCGGGTTTATTTATACCGCAACTTCGCTGTCCTATACGCTT
Source organism: Paenibacillus sp. EKM301P (assembly GCF_011800295.1). NCBI lineage: Bacteria > Bacillati > Bacillota > Bacilli > Caryophanales > Paenibacillaceae > Paenibacillus > Paenibacillus sp. EKM301P. The sequence continues at coordinate 70,049 of NZ_JAALFM010000010.1, forward strand.
ATTCCCGTGTTTACAGGCTTTCTTTTGAAGCATTCTCAGATTTCCAGTGTGTTTATGCTGGCTATTATCGTGAATGTGCTCGGGATCGTACTGGCGGTGTTTGTTAACTTTCGTTACAGTGCCGTTTTTCCTGCAAAACGAGAATTGTCTCCTCAAATTGTACTGGATACGAAATAACTAGCGACTGAACCTAATCATCTGCATGCTTATTCAGAATGCGTTATACTATGAATTATTGTGAATGTTCGACTTGAAACTGTAATTGGGGAGTGAGATAGATATGGCAAAAATCGTAAAGGTAAAAGATGTACGGATCGGTGAAGGAGCGCCTAAAATATGTGTCCCCATGGTGGGAGAAACGTTGGAGCAGTTGAAGGAAGAGGCTGCCCATTTACGTACACTCGACCTGGATATCGTAGAGTGGAGAGTCGATTTTTTCGAGCATGTGGAGGAGCTGGAAAAGGTAAAGGCTGCCTTACATGAGATCCGGTCTATTTTAGCCAATATTCCACTCGTATTTACGTTCCGTAGCGCCCGAGAAGGTGGAGAAAAGGAAATCAGTGCGGCAAGCTATGTAGAATTGAATCGTACAATAGCCGAAACGGGACAAGTAGATATGATTGATGTAGAGCTTTTTAATGAGGAAGCTGATGTGAAGATGCTGATAGAAGCGGCACATAAGCATAACGTGTATGTGATTATTTCTAACCACGATTTTCAAAAGACGCCGCCGAAGGAGGAAATTGTGTCCCGGTTGCGTAAGGCACAGGAATTGGGTGGCGATCTGCCTAAAATAGCGGTGATGCCAACCAATACGGCCGATGTCCTAACCTTGTTGGACGCCACACGCACCATGGCAGAAGAGTATGCGGATCGTCCGATTATCACGATGTCGATGGCGGGAAAAGGTGTCGTGAGCCGTCTGACCGGAGAGCTATTTGGTTCAGCGTTGACTTTTGGTGCTGCCAAGAAGGCTTCTGCACCAGGACAGATTCCTGTCACTGAACTGAGAGAAATATTGCAGGTGCTGCATAGCCACTCTTAAAAGATGCAATTACTACCCACTAGCGAGCAAGGAATTCATGGTGAACACAAAAGGAGGACCCCATGCGATAAGCATGCTGGGGTCCTCCTTTTTGTAATGCTTAATTCAATCCCCGAGTAGGTTCATACAATTCCCAACCCAGATTCAGTGTTTGAATAATATAGTCTGCGACTTCTTCCGCATCCAACTGATCGGTATCGATCTTGGAGTGATTCACCGCGTAAATGTCCTGTCTGGAACGGAAAAGATCTTCAATTTCCTCTAACGTCTTGTTTTGCAGATTAGGGCGGGTGTCAATCAGCATCTTGAGCCGATCTTTCCAGGAATCCCAATTTAAATCCAAGAAGAACACAATGGAGGAAGCCAAACAAGCCTGCTTCACCTCTTCCTGTAGAAACGCGCCACCGCCAACAGAAATGATTTTAAGACGCGTATTGCTGCACAACTTCAAAATATGCTCTTTTTCAATCTCACGGAAACGCTTCTCTCCGTAAGTTTTGAAAATTTCTGTTGTAGGCATGTTGTACTCTTGTTCAATCTCCTGATCAATATCCACGAAATCGCGATACAGCTTGCGCGCTAGATGGGAACCGATCGTTGTTTTGCCCACGCCCATAAAGCCGATGAGCACAATATTTTGTTCTTTTAATGGAATCTCACTATTGTTTTGCACATAACCACTCTTTTCTCACCAGTAATGTTGAGATGTAACGCTTCAAAGCACTAAATACATTATACGTTCATCAACCGTGTCATTCAATAGTATAGAGCACATCAGCAATGAGGTATACGATAAAAGAGACTCTGATTACCAATGGAGTGATAAACAGCATGTAAACGAGATGAGGTATTCAAATGTTATTTAATGCGTAAATGGAAGAAAAACAAACTTGTACAAGTATAAAAGAGGCAATATTGTGTACTTAATTGAAAAAAAGGACATATTTTGCCGAAAAACGTATTGAAATTATTGGAAGTAGGAATATAATAGAGTTATGCAAATTGTAAATGTAATCGCTCTATTTACAATTTGTGATTGATTTAATTTATAAAAAAGAAGCTACTTTGAACCAAAAACCAAGTATACATATGCAAATAGTTAAATATCACTTTACGGACATGTATCGGTCAATGGGTTCATTGTACGAAGGTGGTGATACGGTCTACGCGCTTACGCTCTAGTCAACGAAGAATTGGAGATAAGAATAAAAAACGATCTAGGAGAGGGATGAATTGAAATGAAAACAAACACAGCTAAAGTATTGAAAAAGGGCATGAGTATCGCTTTATCCGGTATGTTAATCGCGTTATTTGTCGGCAATTACTCTGCCCATGCAGCTCCAGAGGTCGTTCACAAGACCATACTTGTTAAAGCTGGAGAAGTATACGATGGTAAAGGCAAGACCGTAGTGGCTGACCCCGATACCTTGGGAGATGGAAGCCAGAAAGAGGCTCAAAAGCCTATCTTTAAGTTAGAAAATAATGCAACGCTGAAAAATGTGATCATCGCTGCGCCTGCTGCGGATGGTGTGCATGTATATGGCAATGGCACCATTTCCAACGTAACGTGGGAGGATGTCGGTGAAGATGCATTGACGCTTAAAGAACCAGGCACGGTGAACATTACAGGTGGTGGAGCGTTTCATGCATATGATAAAGTATTCCAAATCAATGCCGAAGGCACGATTAACATTAAAAACTTTAGAGCCGATGATATCGGTAAGCTGGTTCGCCAACTTGGGGGCTCTACGTTTAGGGTGAATATGACTTTGGATAACTCGGATATTTCCAACGTTAAGGATTCGATCCTCAGATCGGACGGTCCTAACAGCAAAGCTAAAATTACGAATACTCGTTATCATAATGTAAAACAATTGTTCAAAGGTTTTAAATCTAGCAATACGAGCGAGTCGGGCAATACTAAATACTAATTGTTAGAGTAGGATAGGAGTACGGATAGGAAAGGGGCTGTCCAACAGGTCGTATGATCTGATAGGAGATGCCCCTTTTTTGGTATGTTAAGTTAACCCTGAGATGATCTGGGCTTCGTTCAGAACGAGGACTATGTTATGATCGTGCTATTACATTTTATACAAAAAAGTTGGGTGGCTATGAATCTATTTCATCAATATGTGAATCATGACGGTACTTTAAATGATACGCTGGTGCGCGATCGTGAAATTTTATATACAGGCACGAATGGCCGACATGTGGAACGTTTTTACGTGTCATCCTCTGAAAGTTATATATTTAAACCCCTGACCAATGATGATCAGAAGGGACGGGAGAGATGGGTGTATGAGCATGTGCTTCCAGCATTATCACCCATCTATCCCCAATTGCTAGCTTGTTCCGATACAGACGCAGATGGCGGAGGAGAATGGATGGTGTTTGAGGATGTTGGTCCGTTACATCATCTACATGCAGACGAAACCCTATTGCAAGCTGTTGGATTTGTCGCAAGGTGGCATGCTTTGCCGCCGGGTCGTTTTGCCGGGATGCCATTGCGTGGACCGAAGCCGCTCATCCAGGAGATGGTTTCCGAGCTGCACACACGCAAGCCAGATATGTTAGAGCTTTGCAGCTCACTCGGTTTTTCGAAGCAGCAGATGCAGCGTATTTATGCACAGCTGGAGCATCTATCTTTTTCACACCAGCTTGTACTGTCTCATGGTGATCTTCATCCGGGTAACTATGCGTTGAGTGGGGAGAGGCTAAGGGTGCTGGATTGGGAGCATGCTCATCTAAACACACCGCTGTGGGATGTATATCACCTAATCGACATGTCGCATCCGTTGTTCCCTCGACGTATGACGTCTGAATTGCGTATTCGTATGCTGGACACCTATCTGGAACAGCTGGAGCTGTTGGGGATAAAGGGTGATCGAACGGCATTTATACAGGAGTATGGTATGTTTGCTGTGGTATTTTCGCTCTGGATGCTATTATTAATCACAAATGATTTGCAAAGGATTGGAACGGAACTGCATAGAAATAGCGGCAAATGGTCAAAAGAGCAATTAGAGTCCCAATTGGATGCAACGTTAGCTTGTTTAAACCAATGTACAGCGATGATGGATGGGGTACAAGTCCAACCATGCAAGTAGTGGCTTAAGGCACAGATTCTATATAGTCAGCCAAAGAAGGTAGGGAAATAAATCCATGAAAAAAGTCGGTTTGGTCATGAGAAAAATACAATTTGCTGAAGCGCAAGGGCCTCGTATTTTTGCAGAACGTCTGAAGCAGATCGGATTGGAACTGGGGGTAGATATCGTATTTGTATCGCCGGAGCGCCACGTAAGCAGCCATGACTGGCTTCCAGGCTATGAGCATGAAAAGAGTGACCTGGTCAATTATGACATCGTACTGGATCAACTGCATGAGCAGCAGATTGAGCACGTTATTTATACGGTATCTGGCTTTACTTATTTGAACATGTTTTTTAAAAACAGCGTACTCTTTCCGCATAGTTTTCCAGATCCGGCACTGACAGGCTATGAGATGATGAAGCCTTTTTATCAGATTGTGGACAAGGCTATCGTACAGACTGCCTTTCTCAAGCAGGAGATGGCCTCGAAGTTTGGCGTAACCGATGTGACAGTCATCCCGATCGGATTTAATGAGCGGCTGGTGGAAAAGCATTTTGATCCCTCACAAGTGGTGGAGAACCGGGTGATGTGGATTGGTAGAGATGAAGAAAATCGGCGTCCGGATCTGGTGCTTGAGTATGCGCGGCACAATCCTGACAAGGATGTCTATATGGTGTTTGGTGGTGAACGCTACAAGGAGAGCATGAAGAAGTACGACATCCCGGACAATGTAAAACTTCAATTTGCATTGACGCAAGACGAGGTGTTTGCACTGATGAACACAGCGAAGGTGTATTGGAGCTGCTCCAAATTCGATACGTTCGCAATGCCGCTGACCGAAGCGCTCGCGATGGGGAAAATCGTGGTGAAACCCGAGCACCCTTGCTATGGGCACATCAGCTCTACGCATTCTTTTTCAGGAAATGAGAAAAACTGGTTCGAGCTGGTCAATATGGCTGCGGCTTCACCTCGCCGGGTTTCTGCGGAGAATCAGACATACGCCATGGAACAGTTTTCGAGTCAGGTGATGAAGCAGGGATACCGAGACTTTTTTGATGATTGGTTAAGCTGAACGACGAGGCAGGATGCGTGGATGTAGACCATAAAAAAGGGACTTTCGCTCTAATGAACGAAAGTCCTTTTTCTTATGACTGTATCTCTGCTATCGCTTCAGTATGAGCCGTCTTGCGATCCATCATGTAGCTGACCAGCATCAGTAGCAGACCGCCGACAGTAATGAGTGATGCAACCCATGGAATGGCGGGTAGCCCCATTTGGTTAATCACGACTCCTCCGATAAAAGCACCGCCTGCGTTGCCCAGATTCAATGCGGAATGGCTGGAGGTAGAGGCTAGCAAAGGAGCCTCATAGGCCAGATTCATGATACGAACCTGAATCCCCGGCATGATGCCGAATGCGGCAATCCCCCAGATAAAGACAGTGATCACGGCCAGTACCTTGTTTTGAAGCGTAAACGTCAGAATGGCCAGAATAATGGCCAGTACAGCATAGTTTGCAACCAAGGACGGAAGCAGCTTCCAATCTGCGAGCTTGCCGCCAACGATGTTGCCAATCGTGACACCTAGGCCGAACAGGACGAGAATCCAGGTAATGCTGTGTTCGGCAAAGCCACTAATATCCGTAAGCATGGGCGTAATGTACGTAAAGACAGTGAACAAGCTACCACAGCCAACTGCACCTGTCAGCAGCATCAGCAGCACTTTTGGATTAAATAAGCTCTTGACTTCTTGCTTGAGACTGGAAGGCTTGTCCTGCTGAATTACCGGAATGTAACGAATAATTCCGAAGAGAGAAATCAAGCCGATCACAACAATGGCTCCAAAGGAAGCGCGCCAGCCGAGCTGCTGTCCGATAAAGGTGCCGAAGGGCACGCCAATAATGTTCGCTACCGTCAATCCGGTTAGCACCATAGAGATGGCCCCTGCCCGCTTATCAGGACGGACCAGCCGGGCAGCGATCAGGGAACCGGCACCCAGGAAGGTTCCGTGCGATAACGCAGTAGCCATACGGGCCGCAATCAGAAGCTCGTAGTTAGGAGCAATGACGGAAAAAAGATTCCCTAGAATGAATATGGACATCAGCAGACACAGTAGCTTCTTTTGTGGAACCTTATGGGTTAATACAGTAAGCACAGGTGCGCCAATGGCTACACCAAGCGCGTAACTGGTGATTAATTGCCCGGCTTGCGGAATCGTAACATGAAGATCATGGGCTACATTGGGCAGAAGTCCCATAATGACGAATTCGGTCATGCCGATGGCGAAGGCACCAAGGGTTAACCATAGCAAGGAGGGGGGAAAGCGATTAGCTGTCATATTTTCTTGAGTACTCATAAGTTTCTTGTATCCTCCTGAAAAAATAGTAATGCGAGTATATCATTCCAGGCGACATCTGGCGACCCATTTTGCAAGAATTTTACATACTAAGCTGATAAGGTTTGTGTAATTTACAAAAGCGACAGGTTGGAAGGAGCCAATTATGTTATTTTGGTAGTATGATATGAAGATAGGGAATGACGTTGTAAGGAATAATCCGGGGAGGATATAACGATGACACTTAAAGTGGTACATAGTATTACGGACTTAATCGGGGATACGCCTTGTGTGCGGCTGCAACGGCTCACAGGACCGCAGGATGCGGAAGTATATGTGAAGCTGGAGTATTTTAATCCAAGTGGTAGTGTTAAAGATCGGGCCGCGGGCAACCTGATTGCCGAGGCGGAAAAGGCGGGGCATCTAAAGCCCGGAGGCACCATTATTGAACCGACCAGTGGCAACACGGGAATTGGTCTTGCGATGAATGCGGCAGCCCGAGGTTACCGCGCAATTTTGGTGATGCCTTCGAATATGACGAAGGAACGGATCAATATTTTAAAAGCCTACGGGGCTGAGGTCGTACTGACACCAGCGGAAGAACGGATGCCAGGAGCGATTCGCAAAGCTCTTGAACTGGGGACAGAAATTGAAGGAAGTTTTATCCCACATCAGTTTGAAAATGAGGCCAACCCCGATATCCACCGTACAACCACAGCACTTGAAATTTTAGAGCAGACGGAAGGAAAGTTGGATGTGTTCGTCGCTTCTTCGGGAACGGGTGGGACCATTACGGGAACAGGTGAAGTGCTGCGCCAGCATTTGCCGGATCTGCGGATTGTTGTGGTCGAGCCTAAGGGTTCGCCCGTACTGTCCGGGGGAAAGCCCGGTCCACATAAGCTGGTGGGAACGAGTCCGGGCTTTGTTCCTACCGTGCTGAATACGGAGGTGTATGACGAAATCATCCAGGTTTCCGATGAGGATGCGATTGCTGTGACACGAGCAATTGCTGCTCAGGAAGGGATTCTCGTCGGGCCCTCCAGCGGAGCTACAATATGGACGGCCATTAAGGAAGCTCGGCGTTTGGGAGCAGGCAAACGGGTACTCTGTATTGCCCCGGATACCGGAGAGCGTTATCTGAGCATGGGGATATTCGGATAAATAGACGCGAATCGGGGCCAAAGTGATACATGACCGTAAGTAAGTGGTAAAATAATTGTGTGATAGCGGTTTCAAAAGCTGTTTGAATATTGATAGCACGAAATATTTGAGGATTGAAGGAGGAGCAGCATGAAGATTATGCCTATACAGAAACGAGGGATCTCCAATAGTCGGCTGGTGCTCGGTTGCATGCCTTTTGGTGGAGAATGGAGCCATGCACCGTTTACACAGGAGCATGTTGTTGAAGCGGAGAGAGCTGTAGATGCTGCACAATCCATCGGAATTACGATGTTTGATCATGCGGATATCTATCGTATGGGAAAAGCGGAAGAAATTTTCGGTCGGATTTTAAAGGGACAGCCAGGCTTGCGTGAACAAATCGTCATTCAATCCAAATGCGGAATTTTTCTGCCGGATGGTACGCTCCCGGGTCGTTTTGATTTCTCATATGATCATATTATGGAGTCCGTGGACGGTATCCTGAAGCGTCTGAGTACTGAATATTTGGATATCCTGCTGCTGCACCGCCCCGATCCGCTGGTAGAGCCGGAAGAAGTAGCAAAGGCGTTCAGCGAGCTTAAGACATCCGGCAAAGTACGGCATTTTGGCGTTTCCAATATGAATGTAAGCCAAATTCGTTTTCTGGAGCGCAGCCTAACGGAGCCGCTGATTGCTAATCAGCTGGAGATGAGCCTGGCACATCTGCATTTTATAGATCAGACCGTACACGTGAACCAGCAGGCAGGGACGAATGTACATTTTGGCGAAGGTTTGCTGGAATATTGCCAAACCGAGGATATTCAGCTCCAGGCTTGGGGACCGCTGGCGCAGGGGCGTTTTAGCGGAGGTTCTCTGGAAGGAAAACCTGAGCATATCCGTAAGACGGCAGAGCTGGTACAAAAACTGGCCTCTGAAAAGGAGACGACACGTGAAGCGATCGTCCTGGGCTGGCTTATGAAGCATCCGGCACGGATTCAGCCTGTCATTGGCAGCGCCAATCCTGAACGAATCCAAGCATGTCAGGATGCCGAACGCCAGAGCGAACTGATGACCCGTGAAGAGTGGTATCAATTGTATGTAAGTGCGCGCGGGCAAGCCTTGCCGTAACTGGTACTGCGGACTAGCTTGTTACAGCAGACGTGTGCGGATGTAAGTACATGACCTCGTTTCGTTTATACGTACTGTATTTAATAGGCCCTCCTTTCGTCTCATTAACAGACGGAGGGGGGCCTTTACGTGGTTACATCCTATATGTCTTCAGCAGCTATTCCTCTTCGTACCGTGCGAGGGCTTTGGCTGTTGTTTCTTTCATTCGTGAGATTAGCCGTGAGCCTTGGACGACCTTGACACGCTTGCCGAGGAAGCGGATTTTGGATAACACATATTCACACTCGTCTGCCTGGAAAGTGAGTGTAATGCGATAGGTATCTGCTTCCTGATCATATTCGACCTCCTTTTCAAAACAGGAAAAAGCATATAAAATACGAGACATTTCACCGTTGTATACAGGAATAATTTCGATGATGCCCTGTTCTTTGCGCGACTCCAGTATACCGAGTATTCGTTGGGTAAACTTCTCGGCTTCTTCAGGAAGAATCTCATCTTCCGTGACGGTTACGATGTTGGACAGCTTAGTGGACATGAATGCGCGGTGCCGTCGATTATACCACAGCAGGCTCCATTCTTTTTTGACCATAGAAAACTCCAGCTTATAAGGAAATCCGGACATTCGCTCATGTAGGCGTCCGTTGCGCAGTTTGTAGGTCATACAGATGCCTGAACGGGATCGCAGAATGGAACGCAATTCACGCAGGAGTGGATGATAAACCGAAGCAGCAGGAACCCCTGCTTTTTCCCGCAGGCTGCCATCGGCCTCCAGAGGCTCGTCGTCTGCAAGTAATTGCCAAAGCTTATCAAGTGTAGGCGGGGTAAAAGCCGCTGTCGCTGCCGAGTCTGTAAGCATGGACTTGAGCCAGACTCTTTCCTGCGATGTGGTAGCAAAAGCGCCCGATTCATCCAGCCGTGAGACGATCTGATAGTTAAATATTTTCTCGAACAGGCTCATAATAGGCTTGCAGCTCCTTCCATTCCTGTCTGAATTCCTTACGCAGCCGCTGGGGCTCCAATACCTCACAGCTTGATCCGAAGCTGCGAATCCACGGTTTAATCTCAGTGATTCCATTCACTGTGATTTCGTAGATAAAGGATTCACTTTCTTCCTCCGTAATCGTACCCCATTGTCCTTGTGACAGCACACGTTCCCGAATAAAGTTGCGTTTTGCCCCTTCGGGATTAAAAAAACGTACCCTTACCTTCACGGGACGACCCGTATCAACAAGCCAGCTGTACCGCATTTTTTCCTCCAACACGGCTAACAGGTCGGCATAAAGCTGTTCTGGGACAGGCTTGCCCTCCACCAATTGGGTCATGCCCTCCATACGAAACTTCATGATTCCTTTGCCGCCCACATGACCAAGCACGTACCAACGTCCATATTGATGATCATAGATGACTTGCAAGGGCAGAATGGTATGTTCACGGCCTTCAGTCTCTTTTTCAAATCGTGGGTTGGTGTTCTGTGACCCGTACATGCTTCGTTTGGATGCCGAAAAATATAAAAAGTTTACGCAGCGGCGTTGCCGAATGGCATGCAGAAGCGGATGAATATGGGCTTCGTCCAGAATGCGTGAATAATAATGGTATTTATATAAAAAAGGCTCTGCCATCTCCCGATCTCCGAGCTGACGGCGCATGGCCTTTTTAAGATGATCTCGCAACAGATATCCCTGCACAGAGGGGAGCTGAGTGTTGGCCATAATGTCCACAAAATCATATAAGTCCAGTAATTCCTCGTCCGTCAGTTCTGTCACCAGATCGTTACGGACAGCATAGCGATAGGGTCTGCCGCCAGGCTCCTTACGAACTACGCCGACTTCGACCAGATATTTCAGATCAGAACGGATTGTTTTTTCATCCGGCAGTGCACTGTCGGAAGGCAGCCCATTGCAGCAAGCGTCCAGCAGTTCCATGGTGGTCATAGGCTGTGATTGCAGCGCTGTCAGCAGAAGGGATAAGCGGACGCTTTCCGATTCCTTGAGCGATTTGGCCCGAAACAGGAATAACAATAACGGATCAGCGGATTCGTAATAATTAAAGCGCAGCATCTCATTAAAATCATGTCCCTGTTCCGCAGGCAACTGCTGTTGTACGGATTGGACAATTTCCTTGAGACGCCGAATCGTTTTATCAAAGGTGTGCACCGAAATGCCAAGTCTGTCTGCAAATTGCTGCCGATTATAAGCGCCGCTGGTTAGTGTGAGCATGCGCAGGAATTGAATTTCTTTATCAAAACTCTCTCTCGCCATGATGCATTCCCCGTTTCTGTAGCCGTTCTCCGAAAACAAGTATCCCTTTATTCTAACAGGGAAGGGATGCAGGAAAAAGGTAATTTATTCATCTTTGTAATACTTTCACCATGTTCATGACTTCCAAAATAAAGGATTATAGGGATATAAGGTAGCACGATAAGTAAGAAGCAATACATAACAGAAGGGTGATGCAACATGTTTGGACGATTTAAAAATGAAGTGTTATATCCATGGGTAGGTAAGCTTTCGATTTATGAAACGATTAAGCAGGGACTGGACCCTCAGGGAAGGCTTACGGATGATCATTTGCCGGATGATGAAGAATACTGGGCAGGTCACACGATGCGTTGGGTGGCAGGGGGGCTGGATGGAGCGTTTGGGCATCACGGCGCTGGTGGAGATGGAGAGACTGAGAAAATTAAGGAGCTAGCACACTTGTTGTCCAGACAATGCCGCAAGCCAGGGATGAAAACAAGACGTGAGACGTATGTACGCTTGATGGAAGAAAATGCGCTCAGCCTGATTGATCCGCTGCTAGATGCGGTGCGCGAACATCCAGCAATTCAGCCGGATCGATTGTATGAGGAAGCGCGTTGGCTGGCCGAACACGGAGCACATCGCAATGTGGTGAAGGTCGGTATTGCGCTGCTCGGATTGCTGGAGACAGAGCAGCACCACGAGCTTATTTTAACGCTAGCCAAGCATGATGAATTCACGCTATATGCGGCTGTAGCTATCCGTAATATTTCGGATCAGGCCAATGAGCAGTTGTATAATTTAGCCTTACAGGTACATGGTTGGGGACGTATTCACGTCGTGGAACGACTGGAGCCGGCGCGGCAGGAAATACGTGATTGGTTATTACGGGAAGGATTCCGTAACAATGTCATGTATGAGTACCTTGCTTATGAATGCGCTCATAAAGGCGAGCTGCATACAGCCATGGCTGTACCGCACATTGATCGGGAGTTGTTTGACGGAGCAGGCGATATACTGTCGGCTTTGCTGGCAGCAGGCGGACCTGCGGAAAGTATAGACGATTATGAGCATGCCGCTATGGTCATAGGCAACTACCTTCGTCATGCTAAGACTATGTGTACGACTGTGAAGCATCTTACGATCATCATGGATATTGCGGACTTCCTCGATGAAGAAGACGATTCATGGGAGGCACGTTATGAGCATGAATGGACGCCGGAATTACGTAAACGTTACGCGTCGGTATGCCAGCAGATGATGGACGATCCGCAGTGGGTGAAGCTGGTAGAGCAGGAACTACATCATGCAGATTCACCGCATCTTCACTGTGCCATTCGCGCAGCTCGAATGCTAGTACTAGATGTATGGCCCGTGCTATTTGATCAATTAAGCAAACACCCAGTCAAGCCTAATCTGTACTTTGAACTTAGCAAGACAGAGGATGAACAGCGGGCATGTAAGCTGGTGGCTTTTGCAGAAAAGCACTTGCCTCTGGGAGAGATAGCTTCCGGTCCTGCTGATGTGCCGGGCTTTGGACCAGAGTATGAAGCGCATCAATGTCTGGGGATGCTGCTGCAACTATTGTCTTCTTACGAAGGAATGGGACAAGAGCTAGTTGCTACCGGACTTTGGAGCCCGGTGACCTCCAATCGCCGTGCAGCGCTTCATGTACTCAAGGAATGGCCTTCTGAGATGTGGGGAGAGGCAACGATAGAGCGCCTTCGTTGCTTATCGGAAGCTGAAACGGAGGAGTCGATCAGAGAACAGATTTGGGAAATACTTTAAGGATAAGGGAGGGAACAACATGACAGATATGAAGCATGGGCAGGGTTTCATTCAACCGGAAATGCGCGAAACGATTTTGCGTGAGCTGCGCGCGTTGGAGCAGGAAGAGCAGGTGCGCATTGTGTACGCCTGTGAATCAGGCAGTCGGGCATGGGGGTTTCCTTCACAGGACAGTGACTATGATGTACGATTTATTTATGTAAGACCCATAGAATGGTATTTATCTATTTTTGATAAGCGGGATGTGATTGAGCGGCCAATCAGCAATATGCTGGATATAAACGGTTGGGATTTGAAAAAGGCGCTCCATTTATTTCGCAAATCCAATCCGCCTTTGCTGGAATGGCTGCAATCTCCGATTCCCTATCTGGAGCAATATTCAGTGGCCGATCAGATCCGTGCAATCTCGCCGTTAACCTTCTCTCCGAAGTCCTGTATGTATCACTATCTGAATATGGCACGGGGAAACTATCGGGACTATTTGCAAGGTGAACAGGTGAAAATTAAAAAATATTTTTACGTGCTGCGTCCGCTGCTGGCCTGTGGCTGGATTGAACGTTACAACAGTATGCCTCCTATCAAATTCGTAGACTTGCTAGCGGAATTCATTCCGGTAGATACCGAACTTTATCAGGTGATCGAGCATTTGCTGGAGCGTAAAAAAGCGGGCGAGGAGCTGGATATGGAGCCGCAGCTTTCGGTGGTGAATGATTTTATTGAGCAGCAAATTGCTTATTTTGAACAGAAGGCGCCCTTGCTTCAGCATATGGAGGGCGGACGGGATCAGCAATTGGACGAGATGTTCCGCGCTGCGGTGAATGAAGTATGGAAAACATAAGCTGGGAAGGAGAAGTGGAGTATGCACATCACGCTAAAAGCAACCGGAAACAATGCCGGGATGATTTCGCATTTGCTCGCCAAGAACCCTTACAATACGTATGATCGCACGGAAAAGGGTGCTCGTGTACGCATGGTGTACACCGTTTTTACGGAGGAAGAGGCAGAAATCGTCATTCAGGCCTCGCCAGATTCGATAGATTTGGTCAAAAATAGTCCGGATAGCTATGACATTACAACATATATTAATGATCGGGAGTTTGTAACCAGCAGCTTGTTTTGCACCTATATTCGCGGCGCGCTTGGCACGGCCTTGAACGGCAAACCCAAGGAAGACTATGCAGCATGGGTGACGCATCCTTTTGCGCTGGAGTTATCGTTTGGGCCTGTTGCGTCAGATTTGCCGGATGCTGTGGTGGAGGGACTATTTGCGCCGCTGGGCTATCAAGTGACCATCGAACGAGGGAAAGCGGATTATTCTTTTCAGCTGAAAAATCGAAGCACCGTCAGATATGTCACGCTAAGTGGCCATCAGACGGTGCAATATGCGCTGCGTCAGTTATTGCTGTTAATTCCAGTGTTGGATAATTATAAGCACTACTATATTAGCGAAGAAGAGTTTGATAAGCTGAAACGTTACGGTGAAGGCTGGCTGCAAGAGCATCCGATGCGCGAGCTCATCATTCGACGCACGCTTCATTTTACCAATCTGATTGAGCAATTTGAGCAATCTGATTCTGCTGCTACACAGACTGAAAAACATGCGGTCCAAGAACAAAACCATAATCACGAACAGGATCAGCAGCAAGATCAGTCACTGGAGGAAGGAAAGCAACAGCCTGTAATGCGGCTAAATGAGCTGCGGTATCAAGCCATTATGGATGTGATTCGCAAGCTGCCCCGAAGACAGAAAATCGTAGATTTTGGATCAGGGGAAGGGAAGCTTTCGGCTCGGATGGCTCGAATCAAGGGCATTGAAGAGATTTGGGCTGTGGAGCCGTCTGCATATGCACAGGTGAGGGCTGTGGAGCGTTTTGCCAAGCTGGAAAGGCATGCCGATGCAATTCGCCCTACACCTATGATGGGCTCTCTCTTTTATTATGATGAACAATTGAGGGGAAAAGATGTGATGATCCTGTGTGAGGTCATTGAGCATGTGGATGAGCATCGTCTGAACCGGGTGATGGATACGATTGTGACAGAATATCAGCCGGGTGTGCTGATCGTGACGACTCCCAATCGCGAATATAATGAGGTGTATCGTATGGATCAGCAAGAGCTGCGGCATGGCGATCATCGTTTTGAATGGAGCAGAAGCGAGTTTCGTGAACGATGCGAGCATTGGATTGAGGAAGCTCCTTATTCATTAGCGCTGGAAGGGATCGGAGAAGAGGTCGAAGGCTTTGGACAACCGACCCAAATGGCTGTATTTACGCGCAGAAAGGAGCCGAAGAATTCATGAGCATTTCATCCGAACGAACGATTAATCTACCGCATGCTGGACTGGTTGTGTTGGTAGGGGCCTCGAATAGTGGCAAAACCACTTTACTGGACATGTTGGTGAGCGAAGGGATTCTATTGAAAACGGAAGTGGTATCCTCAGATCATTTTCGCCAGCTGGTCGGAGATACGGAATTTATAGACTGGAGCGGACTTCCAAGGCTGGAATCGGACGTGCTGTTTTATGAGTACCAGCAGATGTCAGCCAAGGCGTTTGAAGCGATGGATACCATTCTGGCTATGCGCTGTCGTCTGAATAAGCTGACGGTTGTGGATGCCACCCATCTGTATGCTGAGGATCGCCAGAAATATGTACAGCTGGCAGCCAAAGCGCATGTACCAGTGATGGCCTTGGTGCTGGATGTGCCCGAATCTGTGCTGCTGGAACGTGATGCAGGTAGGGCGCATCCGCGTGGTCGCCAACGGGTCAAGCAGCAGGCACAGCTGTTAAAGCGGAACCTGCGCGGTATCCGGGAAGAAGGTTTTAACGCTTGTTATGTCCTCAAGGATGTAGAAAAGCTTAACTTCGCCCGCCGTGCTCAGCCGCTGTTTCATGATATAGGTGCAGGCATTGATATCATTGGTGACATCCACGGGTGCTACCGGGAGATGCTGGAGGTGTTAGAGCGGCTCGGATATATGGAAGATACGGAAGGACTATACCATCATCCAGAAGGCAGAAGACTGGTATCCGTTGGGGATGTGATGAGCCGTGGCCCAGAATCGTTACTAGCGGTGCAGTTTTGGAAAAAGCACGTGGATGCCGGACTCGCCTACATGATTGACAGCAATCATGGCTGGAAAATCGGTCGTTACCTTGATGGAAGAAAAGTAACTCTCAATCATGGAGATGAACGATTCGCAGAGGAACTGGTTCAATATGAACAACAAGCGGGTAAGGCAGCAGCGGAACAGCTTAGAGGCGAGCTGAGGGATTTTCTGCTACATGCGCCCTCTCATCTTATTTTCGGCAGAAATGGGTTGCGACACCTGGTTGTGACTCATGCGGGGATTAAGGATCATTTTATTGGCAAACAGTCGGCACGTATTTCTGATTACTGTCGTTATGGAGATACGGATGGTCAGGATGCAGACGGAAAACCAATCCGCAAAGATTGGTTCGTAGACCATGAATCGGGAGAAATAGTAGTATGGGGACATGATCCGAGACCGCAGCCTACGATTGTGAACCAGACGGTGAATATTGATCAGGGTGTGGTATTTGGCGGTATGCTGACCGCTTATCGTTATCCGGAAAAGGAATTTGTCAGCGTTCCGGCTCATGAGAATTATGCGAATGACCCCGATAGCCCACTTGTCCGGTGGCAGAAAAAACGGTTTTCCCCGCCGAATTTACGTAAGCTCATCGCTGGTTACAGTGTACTAACGGAATCGTATGGCGAAGTGCGCGTACAAGGAGAATGGGTCAAATCGGCTATAGATACCGTGTCACATGTGACAGTACCGATGGAGGAACTGGTGTACATTCCACCAACTATGAGTCCTGCTCCCACGGTTTCCGCAGAAGAAGGATATCTGGAGCATCCGCGTGAGGCGCTGGCTTATTATCGTGGTCAAGGCGTACAAACGATGGTAGCGGAGAAAAAGCATATGGGTAGCCGGGCGATTTTGCTATTATTCAAAAACGAACAGGCTGCTGTCGAGTATGTAGGATACCCGACATTAGGCACGATCTACAGCCGCAGCGGCCGCCCTTTCTTTGAACCAGGCCTTGCGAAGCAGGTGCTGGAAAAGCTGAATGCCGATCTACAGACTGCCGGGTATTTTGAGCGGAATCAGACGGATTTCGTGTTGCTGGATGCAGAAATAGTACCGTGGAATCTCAAGGCTCGGGAACTGATTGCTGCACAGTATGCGCATGTGGGTGAAGCAGCTCTGCTGGATCGCAGTAAGCTGGTAGACAAGCTGAAGCAAGCGAAGGCTGCAGGTCGGGAGGTTGGAGACTGGCTGGAGGAAATGGAACGGAAATATGGCAATGCCGTAACGTTCCAAGAAGCTTTTCAAAAATATTGCTGGGATGTAGACGGTCTGGATGAAATTCGTATTGCACCATTTCATACACTGGCCCACAGCGGCCGGACGTTTTTTGACCAATCTCATCTTTGGCATATGGAGCACAACCGGGAGCTGGCAGGACTGTCCTCGCTGTTTATGGAGACAGAGTATCGGGTCATCACGGACGAAGCAAGCGAGGAAGAGGTTATCCGCTGGTGGAACGAGATGACAGAGGATGGTCATGAGGGCATTGTGATCAAGCCGGAACGCTTTTTGATGAAAAATCGGGACAAGATGATTCAGCCTGCAATCAAGGTGAGAGGCCGGAAGTATTTGCATATCATTTACGGTATGGATTATCTTGCCCCTGAGAATTTAAAGCGTCTGAAGCAGCGCCGAACGAACAAAAAGGAGCGTCATGCCCTGATGGAAGGAGCGCTTGGTATGGAGGGCGTAGAACGTTTTGTCCGCAAGGATACGGTGGATCGTATTCATGAATGCGTCCTTGCTGCGCTATCTCTGGAATCGGAGCCGATTGATCCGAGATTGTAGTTTGCGAAGGAGGGATTGAGATGGATAGGAGTACACCGTTAATTGATATTGGTGTGAACTTGATGCACCGTTCGTTTCATGCAGATCGGGAACAGGTGGTAGAGAGAGCAGCGGCTGCAGGAATTACACCGTTAATTATTACCGGAACCAGTGTCCGGAGCAGTCGGGAGGCTGCTCAGTATGCGGCTTGTTATCCGGGTAAACTGTACACGACGGCTGGCGTGCATCCCCATGATGCCAAAAGTTGCAGCACAGATACAATTCAGCAGCTCCGCCAACTTGCGGCTCAGCCGCAGGTCGTATCCATAGGGGAATGCGGGTTGGACTATAACCGTGATTTTTCTCCGCGTGATGTACAGCGCCGATGGTTCGGAGAGCAGATTCAACTGGCGGGGGAGCTGCATATGCCTTTATTCCTGCATGAACGAGATGCGCATGAGGACTTTGTCGCTATGTTGCGAGAGTATCAGGGGCTTGTTGATAAAGCGGTGGTGCATTGTTTTACCGGTACTGCACAGGAATTGCATACGTATGTGGAGATGGGACTGTATATCGGTATTACGGGCTGGATCTGTGATGAACGGCGCGGCAAGCATCTGCGGGAACTGGTCAGGGATATTCCATTGGACCGGTTGATGATTGAAACGGACGCTCCATTTTTGACCCCGCGTAATTTGCCCGTGAAGCCCAAAGAAGGGCGTAATGAGCCGGTGTATCTCGCTCACATTGCCGCTACGATTGCCGAGTGCACAGGCCGCAGCATGATGGAGATCGAAATTGCGACGACGGAAACGGCCAAACGTTTCTTCGGATTATAGGATTGTCAAAGCCATGGATGTGGTATATATTATAGTGAATTAAAAAGCATTGTCGGGAGCTTGAGATAGTCAGGCTGAGAGGGTGGCCCTTGCCGCCGACCGTGAAATCTGATCTGGGTAATGCCAGCGTAGAGAAACCTAGAACACCTTACAAGAAACAGGAATACCGCCGATTAGCGGCGGCTAGTCGATGGATACGTTTCATATCCTATATCAAGTTAATGAGCTACAGTCTGTAAAAAGTTGCAGACGGACAAGCGTGTCTTGTTCTGTACCTGACTTTGGCTTGGTTTCAGTGCAGTAGACTGCTGTGCTATATGAGATATGTCGACAACTGATAATGTATGGTGATCATTTTATGACTGCGCATAAAGCTTGCCTGGAGATTCAGCTCCGGACAGGCTTTTTTTTATGGCCAAATGGCCTATTTTAAAGAAAAAGGGGAGCGTATCAACAATGAATACGAATGTAAGAGCGTCCAAAGGGCTGAAGCTGACTGATATTTTGGTCACGATTGTAATCTCCGTGGTATTCGGGCTGGTCTACAAAATATGGGGACCTGCCTATGATTTGATGAAACCATTGGGTCTGCACGCCGAGCAACTGATGTATGGCATGTGGTTTATGGCTGGCACGTTCGCTTATCTTATCATTCGCAAACCGGGAGTCGCGATTTTGGCAGAGGTGGCCGCGGCAACCGTCAGTGCTTTTTTGGGAAGTGAATGGGGCATGTCCACCTTGTACTACGGTTTGCTGCAAGGCTTGGGAGCGGAGCTGTTCTTTGCGATTTTTCTGTATCGGAACGCCAACCTGTGGGTTGCTTCACTAGCTGCGGCAGGAGCGGCTGTCACTTCTCTGATTTTAGACTTCAGCTATGGGTATATTGATCAGCTATCGACCTGGAACTATGTTTTGTATATTGGATTTCGGATGATTGGCAGTATTGTGATTGCTGGAATATTCGCTTTCTATCTGGCTAAGGCATTGGAAGTAACCGGCGTTACGCGAAGTTTGAGACCGGCAACGGAACAAGATTATAAGGGGCTGGATTGATGAGTCCGACCAACGAAGATGTGGTGGCTTCGATCACCCGTCTTCGGTTGAAATTCCCCGGTGAGCAAGAGCTGCTTTTTCACAATATGTCCTTATCTGTTCGCAAAGGGGAAAAGCTGCTGCTACTGGGGCCGAGCGGATGCGGCAAATCAACGCTGCTTCAGGTGCTGAGCGGTCTGATTCCACGCACGATAGAAGTGCCTATGAAATGCGATGCTGCCGTGATCCCGAGTCTCTCTGGTATTGTATTTCAAGATCCCGACACACAGTTTTGTATGTCATATGCAGACGAGGAACTGGCTTTTGTATTGGAAAATAAGCAGGTTCCAAGGGAGCAGATGCCATCCCGTATTCGCGAGCTGCTAATGCAGGTTGGTCTTCCAACGGATGATATACATCTGCCCATTGCCAGCATGTCACAAGGAATGAAACAGCGGCTGGCGATTGCATCGGTGCTGGCTATGGAACCGGAAGTGCTTTCTCTGGATGAGCCGACAGCCTTGTTGGACGAGGAAGGCACTACACAGGTGTGGGATACCATTCGCAACATTTCGGCAGACCAGACGCTGGTGATTGTAGAGCATAAAATTAATGAAATTGTCCAGGATGTGGATCGGATTGTGGTGCTTTCTGCTCAAGGGGAGATTATTGCGGACGGAAGGGCGGAAGAAGTATTTTATATACACCGGCAGGCATTATCCGAGTATGGCGTGTGGTATCCGGGAGTATGGGATGAATCGTCTTCATCACGTTGGAATGATTCTATGACGCAGCAGAATGATGCGTTGCTTGCGGATAGTCCGTCCACTTCAGCATGTACAACAAATTTGCTGGAGTTGGAACATTTTAGCGGACTTCGGGGAGGGAGCTCAGTCATTTATGTGGAGCAAGCGCAGGTGAAGCCTGGCGACTGGATTGGTGTGGTCGGTGAAAACGGGGCTGGCAAAAGCTCGCTTCTGCTCTCTATGATGCGCTTACTTCACACGCAGGGGCGTTATCGCGTGTGCGGAGCTGAGGCAGGCAATACGGAGCAACTGGCTGAGCGCATTGGGTTCGCGTTCCAAAATCCAGAGCTGCAATTTGTAGCGAACACCGTGCGAAGTGAACTGGAGTATTCGTTACCCAAGAGTTTGTTTACCGCTAAACAGTGCAGAGAACGAGTGGATCGAATGCTTATGCAGTTCGGATTGGAGCGACTGGATGAACGCCATCCGTATCAGCTCTCGCTGGGCCAAAAAAGGCGGTTGAGTATTGCTACGGCTATGATCCGTGAGCCGAAAGTGCTGCTGCTGGACGAACCGACTTTTGGGCAGGATGCGCGTAATACCTTTGTCATGCTGGATATGTTGGAACAGCTGAGAGCGGCAGGCACGGCCATTGTGATGGTTACGCATGACCCGGAAATTGTCCGTCGATATTGTACCGATATATGGCGGATTCAGAAAGGAGAGCTACGGTATGAGCCTGTCCTTTCCTCATCATGAAACATGGCTGCATCGTGTGAATCCGGGCCTAAAGCTAGTGATGTTTTCCCTGCTGTTTGTGATCGTTATAGTCATCCATGATCCGAACGTTATGTTTAATGTTACATGTACTATGCTGCTGTTGCTTGTCTGGTCAGGCCATCCATGGAAGCGGCTGCTGCTGTACGGATCTCCCTTTATATTGGTGTTTATTTCAACCTCAACAGGCATGATGATGTTTGGCAAAGGAGTGACGACCTGGTGGACATGGGGCCTGATCCATATTACGCAGGAAAGCTTTTACCGAGGGATGCATCTGGGCTTTCGTGCACTGAGTATGGCCGCAGCAGGGTTGCTGTTTGGTTTAACGACTCGTCCGGTGAGCCTTTTTTATTCACTGATGCAGCAATGGAAGCTCCCTCCCAAGTATGCGTACAGCTTTTTGGCAGCTATGCGGTTGATGCCGATGATGCTGGAGGAATTTCAGGCTTTGAGACATGCCCACCGTATTCGAGGTTTGCACCAGCATGTGTCCAAATGGAATATGTATGCCACGCTGCGCAGGTACGCAATTCCGCTGCTCGCTCAAAGTATCCGGCGTGCGCAGCGCATTGCTATAGCCATGGAAGCCAAGGGCTTTGCTAATGAAACCAAGCGTACGTATTATTATGCGATCGGCTATTCGGCTGTAGATATTATATTTATTTTGTATTTTGTGGTGTTGCTGATGCTGGCTTGGGGACTTGGTATCTGCTTTCCTTATGTGGGGGTATGGGATGTACGTTAATTGTTGTCAAAAGGCTTTGCCCGATTTCTGCTCTGTGGTATATTAATGCAATGGGAATTGACGGCTCGTACAGACCCGCCTGGGCTGGCGGGCTTATTACATTTTCCCGCAGTAATGGATCATCAGGAGGCCAAGTTTCATGATTACGCTGCATCAGGTAAACAAGCATTATACCACCTCAAGCGGCCCATTTCATGCGGTTCAATCCGTGTCTCTTCAAGTGGAGGAAGGGGAAATTCACGGTATCATAGGTGCCAGCGGTGCCGGCAAGTCTACGTTGCTCCGGTTGATGAATGTATTGGAAAGGCCGGATGAGGGAAACGTGGTTGTGAACGGGGAAGATCTGACTCGCATGCCGGAAAAACGTCTCCGTGAAGCGCGGCGATCCATAGGGATGATTTTTCAGCATTATCATCTTGTTCATAATCGGACGGTAAGTGGAAATGTAGCAATGCCGTTGGAGCTGGCAGGTGTCGCGAAAAAAGAGAGAGCGGAACGCGTGCGCGAATGCCTGCAATTCGTTGGTTTAGCGGATAAGGCAGAACAGTATCCGGCACAACTGAGCGGAGGCCAAAAGCAACGTGTGGCGATTGCCAGAGCACTGGCGAATCGTCCTGCGGTGCTGCTTTGTGATGAGCCGACCTCAGCCCTTGACCCGCAGACGACCGCTGATATTCTGGGCGTGTTAAGGGAGATCAACCGTGAACTGGGAGTTACCATTGTAATCGTCACACACGATATGGACGTGGTACGCAATATTTGTACCCGTGTATCCGAAATGCGGGACGGGCATTTACTTTCAACGAAACATGTAGCTGACCCTATGGTAGATTCAACCTTGGAAGCAGGTGAAGCTGATGAATGACATGTTGAACATCATTGCACAGTATCAGTCAGAGATATGGAAAGCCATCGGGGAGACGTTTATCATGGTGGGGATTTCTATCGCAGCAGCTGTACTGTTAGGGCTTCCGGCAGGAACGATTTTATATTTGTGTGGTAAAGGGCAAAAATATGAAAATCGACTGCTCTTCACCATACTGAACAGTCTGGTCAATGTCATCCGCTCGTTTCCGTTTTTGCTGCTCGTGGTGTTTATGATTCCATTTACACGTTTGGTGGTAGGCACGGCGCTGGGCACGATGGCAGCTACGGTTCCCTTGTCAGTGGTAGCCATCGCCTATTATTCGAGACTGGTGGAACAATCGTTGCTTGAGGTGCCCAAGGGTGTGATTGAAGCCGCTACGTCTATGGGAGCATCCACCCTCCAGCTTATTTTTAAATTTCTATACGTGGAAGCCCGTTCTGGACTTGTACTAGGTTTGACCACGTCCACCATTAGCTTCATCTCCTACTCCACGGTGATGGGCATTGTGGGCGGCGGCGGGGTAGGCGATTTTGCCATTCGCTATGGTTACCAGCGGTTTGAAACAGGCTTGATGGCGTTCACCATCGTCGTTATGATTATTTTCGTACAAACGATCCAGTTCACCGGAAGCACCATATCCCGCCGGATCGACAAGCGGTAAGAGGTTTATGAATCTCTTTATTAACACTTGCACAACTCACTATGGGAAATAAAAATGACTTTACAGTGCCTCAAAAGCGGAGCGGGCAGAATTGTTCTGGAGAAGCGTTAGCGTTCGCCTTTGAAATGGGATTCTAACCTATCATCACTTTAAATGAGAGAATCCCATTTCAACAGCGATCGGAAGAACAATCTGCACGCGAAGCGGCTGAATCTCCCACTGTAACTCATATTTTATCTTCCCAATCACAACTAATTTGGAGGTTCATCATCGAATGAGTCGGAAAAACAACATGAAAACGAACTTGAAATTACTTACACTATTTGCAGTGGTTATGCTGCTGGTTGCCGGATGCGGTGGTCAGAAGCAGGCTACACAAGAAACAACAACTAAAGAAGCAACATCCCAAAAAGAAGTGACCTTGAAAGTAGCCACGCTGATCCCACCGATGACAGATGTGCTGGATATCGTGAAGCCACTGCTTAAACAGGACGGAGTCAATCTGGAAATTGTTGTGCTGTCAGACAATATCCAACCGAACAACGCATTGGCAAGCCGTGAAGTGGATGCTAACTTCTTTCAGCATGCTCCGTTTATGCAACAATATAATGAAAGCAACAAATCTGATTTGGTAGCGGTAAAACCGATTTACAACGCCATTTATGGCGCGTACTCCAAAAAATACAAGAACATTAAAGACCTGCCCGAAGGTGCGACGATTGCCATTGCCAATGATCCGGCCAATACCGGACGTTCTTTGGTAATGATGGAGCAAAACGGTCTAATCAAGCTTAAAGAAGGTGTAGGCTATAATGCTACACAGGCTGATATTATTGAGAATAAGAAAAAGTTTGTGTTTAAAGAAGTGGATTTGTTGATGCTGGCGCGGTCGCTGGATGATGTGGACATGGCTGCCATGTATCCCGCATATGCCAAGCCGCTCGGTCTGACACCGAAGAAGGACGCGCTGATTACCGAAAAAGATGATACGCACTTTGCCATTAATTTGGTAGCGCGTAAGGATAATGCAGATTCCGATGCCATTCAAAAGCTGGCAAAACGAATGACCGGACCGGAAGTACGCAAATTTTTTGAGGACAATTACAAGGATAGCGTTGTTCCAGCATTTTAAATAAATAAGTATTGAAACATTATTTTTGATGATATTTGACCTGTATAATGGAGTGCAGTCTGTGAAGAGCAGATGGTCTCCCTTGTGCAGGTCTTTTTCTTTTTCATCCTTAATATGGGTAAAATTCATCGAAATCAGGGTACAAAGTCTTATTTTTTAAGATTTTAGTGTATTACAGCACTGTGAATTTTGGTCATAAAGGGTGATAGAGTAATGATAAGGAACCTATTAAAATAAATATACGAACAAACATTCGTTTTATGTTTTATTAACGATGTTTGTAGGAGGGTCGAGAAATTCAGCTGACAACGGGTCAAAAGCGTCAATAAAAAAAGGAAGGGAAACAATATGAAGCTGTTTGTAACTGTAAAAAGTTTGGGAAAGCGTAAACCCGCGCTCGCACAACAGGAAATAGAGCTGAGCCCTACTCCAGAAACATTGCGAGATTTGATTACAGCAACCGTTGCCCTGAATGTTCAAAAGCTACGGGAAAAGCAGGAGAGTGTCGCGCTGATTCCGTTCCTCACGGGAGAGGAAATTCAGGCACAAGGCGAGACAGGCAAAGTTGGATTCGGTTCCATATATAATGATGGTGTTCCTAATATTGAGGCTGCCGTGAACACGGCGATGCAGGCCTTTGAGGATGGTTTATACAGGGTTTTTGTATGTGATGAGGAAGCGATTGAACTGGACGCTCCTTTGTCACTTCATGCAGGGGATGAGATTGTATTTATACGCTTCACAATGTTGGCTGGAGGCCTATGGTAGAGGAGGAGACGAAATATGCATCAGGAGAACAATGAGCAAGAATATTTCGCCACACTGAAAGAGCGCACGACGCAACTGGGTGGACAACAACAGGAGTTGGCTCAGTATGTTGTGGAACTGGGTAAGCTTCATTACATACAAGAGGTTGAGGAGCCATTTATCAAATGTCAGCAAATACTGAAAGAACGGGCGGCAGAAAGCGGAGAACCGCTGTTCAAGCCACTGGCAGAAGTGTTGCGTTCTCTAATTGGACAAACAGCTGGCGATGTGTTTGCACATCTAACCGAGCATGTGACCGAATATCCTTACAGCACTGGGTATGAGCGCAGACCGTTTCGCACTTCGGATATTACCGCTCATACTTCCCGGGTTTATAAAAAAATGGTGCAGTTGATCCGAATGGACTGTATCGGATTCTCTATAATGGATTATTTAACGAAAAAGGATTACGAACCAGGCAGGGATTACCGGATTCAGGAAACGATTGGGGATTGGATTGCTTACGAGCTAGACAACGGCAATTCACAGGTGCTAGAGGCGCTAAAAGCTATTATTTATGGGGATAATCAGGCGGCGCTACTTACGCGCAATATGATTAAAGGCATGCTGCTAAGCCATCAAGATGAGAATTATCACATGATTGGCGAGCTGCTGGCAGCGGCCAGGCTTCAAGAGGGATTACGCCAAAGCATTGTGGAGCAAATGGATGAAGGAACTCCTCAGGCTCTCATTTATCTGTTAAAGGTGATCATCGACCAAGGCTTCATTCGATACAGTTCGGTAGTGCGGGCGCTTGCAGTCTGGACGGGCATGGGCCTGGAATCCGCCAATCAGCGAGTCGTTCGCCAACTGATCGAGCAGGCATATGAAGCATTAACTCGCACTGAACAGCGCCAGGAATGGCTGACCAGCTCAAATGCTAACGAACTATATATGAGTTTGTGGGCTACGGCAGTACATGAGGAACGTGATTTATATGGACAGGTTCGCCAACTTATGGAGCAGGGAGCAGCATACCAGAAGATTGTAGCACAGTATGTACTGTCTAATACTAAAAACAAGGATCTGCGCCTCGGAATTGCGAGAGAATATCTGGATGAGACGGACCCGGAGCTTCGCTATTGGATACTGACGAACTATACAACTGATTATTTTTATGAATGGGTAGAAGGCGGGACGGTCGCGGATCGAATCGTTAAAGTGGCGCGCACTCCTTTGCTGGAGAGCAAAGAGGAGCGTCGTAAGGATTTTGAACGACTTCATAATCTGTTTGTACATATGAAAAAGGGTGAGTCTACCGAGCCTTCCAAGGTGCTGGATTATGTAAACCTGTATCACCGCTCGGATGCACCTATTCAAAAAATGCTGTATCTCGCTGGTTATGATATGGATGCTTCCTGGATTGGGGAAATTATAGCCTTAAAGGATCAGATTAGCCCTAATCTGCGCGGCGAGATATTGAATCATTTTGTGCAGAACCCTGAGGATACGGTACAGCGTGATTTTATCTTTTCCAGCTTGTCAGACAAAAGCATGAGTATCCGTGAGTTCGCTGTGGCCAAGGCACGTAAGCTGACGCTGTCGGAACCAGAAATGCAGCAAATGGAAGCTTTATTAAAGCTCAAGACAGGCTCGTTGCGACAAAGTGTCATCGGTGTGTTGCTTTCACAAGCGGAAGAGCCGCTTGCAGGCTCATTGGAACGCTTGCTTCGTGCGAAGGCGGAACTGCAACGATTGGGTGGACTGGAAATATTGACGAAGATATATGCAGACCCGGATCGTGCCGAGCAGTATGAAAGCCTGCGGGCTTTAGCGGATATCATTCAGCAACCCACCGCCAAAGAGGAGCAACTGCTGTCCAAGCTGGGACAGGAGGATGCTTATACAGGGACAAACGGCTTTGGCTTGTACGATCCGAATGTCAAGGAAGCTTGGTTGGAAGAGAAGGTTGATCTGGGTGATTTCCGAATGGCCGATGTTTTTGCTAGTCCATTGGAGAAGCTCAAGCAGTTTTTGAGTGGACTGGATGAGCTTATTCATCATCATCGTGATGTGGAATATACTGCGGAGTATTATTCAGGCTACAAAGATACATTGCTTATTGGGACGAATCTTCGCCCTCTACGACTGGTTCAGGTCGATGAAGAAGTAGATTCCAGGCTGTCTTTATATCCTCTTTATGAGGAATGGGAACGTTATTTGCAGGAAAGCGGCATAGAAGCACGTGATCTGCTGGAGCTTGTTTTTTATGATCGATTGGAGCCAATGGACCAAACGTTGGATCGCTACTATCGATATTTCTCATTTAACTTTGGCTATTCAGAACAAAGCAAGCAAAAGCTGCTAGAAGGATGGCGTAAAGACTTCGCCGAACAAATGTATCCTTTAGAGCGGATTAACGAGGTTCAAAAGTGGATGGCAGAGCTGACCTATTCCGATCAGGTAAGCACATTAATTAATGCTTATTTTATGGACACATCCGGTTCCGAAACATTTGACGTAATCGACCTTGCCTTCAATTCACTAATGCAGAGCATGCCTAAGGATAGACCTGTAGAGGATATGGGAATGTTTCATTTATTGTCCGGCCCGTGGGTGGCATTGGAGAAAGGGCGAGTCCATGATAATGAGTCCTTTAAGCGCTTTTTCCATACCTTTGTGAACTACGCAGAATGGCCAGGCATGGAAAATCGTTTTTATTCTCCGCTGGATCTGGAGGATTACTTCAAAGCCTATGAAAAAGGGCTGATCAGTGTAGGTGAAGTGTATCGGGAGTTGCTGGCCGGTCGTGAAAGCAGAAGGCATATGAGCACCTTAACCAATGCTCGTAATACATGGATTTCCAGCAAGCCAGAATTTTTGGAGATACGTCGTACGGTTATTGATCGACTGCTAGAGGTTGAATTGGTTCGAGGCGATTTGCCTACCGAAGCCACGTCAAAGGTGATGGGTCTGAGCCGGATTGAAGGCATGGATTATTTTATCCGTATTCTGGAGGGGCTCGACAAGGAAACGTTCGTGCGTGGTTATGTGTATGGCTACGGTGATCGTATTACCAAAAAAGAATCGTTCAGCCACTTGCTCAAGGCATGTTATCCAAGTGATGGCGAGGATGCTGCATTACTCAAGGAGAAGCTGAAGAAAACTAAAATTACAGATAAACGTTTGTTGGAGGCGGCAATGTATGCCCCACAATGGATTGAGATTGTAGCAGGCTATCTCGGGTGGGAAGGACTTCGCAGTGCAGCATGGTACTTCCATGCGCATATCAATGAAGGCTTTTCGGCTGAGAAGGAAACGATTGTAGCTCATTATTCACCGATAGCTCCGCAGGATTTTAATGATGGTGCCTTTGATATTCACTGGTTTCATGAGGCCTATGAGACGCTGGGCGAGGAACGATTTGATCTGCTGTACGACTGTGCCAAGTATATTTCGGCTGGAGCCAATCATCGTCGATCCCAATTGTTTGCGGATGCGACGTTGGGTAAGCTGAAACGAAGTGAAATGGAAAAATCAGTGGAAGACAAGCGAAACAAAGACCATTTGTTGACCTACAGTTTGATTCCACTTGCCGAGCCGCCTGAACCAGATGTCCGCGAACGTTATGATTTTATCCAGAAGTTTCTGGAACAAAGCAAGAAATTCGGGGCACAGCGTAAGGCTAGTGAGGCACTGGTTTCACGGATTGCGCTCGGGAATTTGGCACGTAATGCAGGTTATGATGACGTAACCCGTCTCGTCTGGGACATGGAAGCTCGCAAGCTGGATGATCTCCGCTCTTATTTTGAGCCCCATGCCTTAGATGAGGCTACAACGATACAACTGGTCATTGATGATGAAGGAACGGCAGATATTGAAATTGTCAGCAAAGGGAAGACGCTGAAATCCATTCCGGCTCGTTTCAAGAAGGATGAGTATGTTACGGCGTTGAAAGAGCTTAAAGGAGATCTGGTAGACCAATATCGCAGAGCTCGCAAAGAATTGGAACGCTCTATGGAGTCTGGTACGACCTTTATGGTGAAGGAATTAAGAGGATTGTTAGGCAATCCTGTGCTTGCTCCGCTGGTGAGGACACTGGTTTTCAAAGCTGGTGATCACCTCGGTTATTTTAATGGGGATACGTTGGTGTTGACTGCTCCTTCTGCTGAACAGCATACTATTGGAGAAGAGGATAAGTTGGTTATTGCACATCCACTTCATTTGTACGAAAGTGGTCGTTGGAGCGAATTCCAGAAGGACTTATTCGACCGCCAGATACGCCAGCCATTTAAGCAGGTGTTCCGTGAGCTGTATCTGCTGAATGCTGATGAACGTGCCAACGCGACAGTTTCCCGTCGGTATGCGGGACATCAGGTACAGCCGAATAAAACGGTATCCTTACTAAAAAGTCGCCAATGGACAGTCAGCTATGAAGACGGACTCCAGAAGGTGTACTATGCCGAGAATCTGATTGCGAACCTGTATGCCATGGCCGATTGGTTCTCACCAGCGGATACTGAGGCTCCTACACTGGAGACCGTGCAGTTCTTTGATCGGACAACATATAAGAGCGTGCCTTTGGAGGAGGTTCCACCTGTTCTGTTCTCTGAAGTTATGCGGGACGTGGATCTGGTCGTCAGTGTTGCTCATGTAGGCGGCGTTGATCCAGAGGCTAGTCTGACAACCGTTGAAATGCGTAAGGTCATTGTACAGGAATCCCTTCGTCTGCTGAAAATTAGCAATGTACGCTTAGATGGGAATTACGCACGTATAGATGGGAATCTTGGCGAGTATGCGGTGCACCTCGGAAGCGGTGGGGTCTACAAGCAAGCCAAGGGAGCACTGCACATTATTCCGGTGCATTCGCAGCATCGTGGTCGCATCTTCCTGCCGTTTCTGGATGAGGATCCAAGAACAGCCGAGATTCTATCCAAAATAGCGTTGCTGGCTGATGATCAGAAAATCAAGGACCCACAAATTCTTGAACAGCTTCAAGCGTAGAATAGAAATTGTAATATAAAGAAAATCATAATTAACTCAACGTTCGCATCTAGACAAGGCTTCAAATCATCGACTGTGCAAGTGGAAGCTAAGTTTAGCTGCGGAGGTTGAGTTATTTAATATCAGGTATGAATCGAGCTCGAATAAGGAGATATGCGTAAAAAGTTGTTCCTGGTTTTGAAGGGAAGCTTACGACATCACAATTGACGATAATAGGAGAATACAGCGATGGTAAATAGCATCCTTTTAAAAGAGTACGCAACCGAGTATCAATCGCAAGTTGTCGATTTAATTTTACATATTCAACAGAACGAATATAATATCGCCATCACTAAAGAAGATCAGCCTGATCTGCTTGATATTAAAAACTTTTATCAGCATGGTAACGGCAACTTCTGGGTGGCTCTTCATGAAGGAATCGTAGTAGGGACGGTTGCCTTACTAGATATCGAAAACTATAAGACGGCGCTCAGAAAGATGTTTGTAAAACAAAACTATAGAGGCAAAGCCTTTAATGTTTCAAATCAATTACTTCAGCATGCCATAGGATGGGCCAAGGAACGGTCTGTTGAGGGAATATATCTTGGAACAACACCGCAATTCGTAGCCGCTCATCGTTTTTATGAGAAGAATGGATTTGTTAGTATAGCTCTTGATGAATTGCCAATGGGCTTTCCAGTTATGAAAGTAGATAAAAAGTTTTACAAATACACCATTCAATAAATGGCCTGAACCAAGACGATCCTAAAGGAAATTCCTGCTCAAAACTGACTTCGTGCTCGCCTCGCTGCCTTCCTGCCGAGCTGCAATACAAACTGCCGCCGAGCAGGAATTTCTTTTGTTTAGGACAGGTGTTTGCTAGAATGAAGAAGACCGTGTAAGCCAATGTTAACTATACAACTGGGAGGGATACAAGTATGAGCAAAAAGATTAAATGGGGAATTGTCGGTACGGGATGGATCTCAGATCAGTTTGTTGCCGATCTGCAACATGTTACGAATGGAGAAGGATACGCCGTTGGATCACGCAATATTGAAAGCGCTACCGAATTTGCAGCCAAGCATCAAATGGCACAGGCTTATGGTAGCTATGAGGAATTAGTGCAAGATTCCGAGGTCGATGCTATTTACATAGGGACTCCTCATCCTTTTCATAAAGAAAATGTTCTAGCAGCTCTACGAGCGGGCAAAGCCGTCTTGTGTGAGAAACCCTTCACCGTCAACAGCAAAGAGTTGGAGGAACTAATCCGTTACGCCCGTGACCATAAGCTATTCCTGATGGAAGCAATGTGGACGCGTTTTTTGCCTCCGATACGCCAAGTGCAGGAGTGGCTACATGCGGGACGTATTGGTGAAGTGAAGTTGGTGAAGGCGGAATTCGGTTTTCGCATAGATTGGAACCCAGAGGGAAGATTATTGAATCCCGAGCTGGGCGGAGGGGCATTATTAGATGCGGGAATTTACCCCGTTTCTTTTGCTTCGATGGTGTTTGGCCCTGAACCAGAGCATGTATGGAGTACTGCTTATATCGGGGAAACGGGCGTTGATGAGACATTTTCAATCATGTTGGATTATGGAAAAGGACGTACAGCTATGCTTAATGGGGCAGTTCGTCTCGGACTGACGAATGAAGCTTATATCCATGGAACCAAGGGCTATATTCACATTCCGTCGTTCCTGAATGGTACATCGGCTACTTTAGTTGTGGACGGTGAAGAGGCGCAAAACTTTCAGGATGATCGTTCCTCTACAGGCTATGCTTTTGAGGCAGAAGAAGTTGGGCGCTGCTTGAACGAAGGTTTGCTCGAAAGCTCTACTATTTCTTTGGATGAATCATTAGGAATTATGAAATTGATGGATCAGATTCGTTCACAGTGGGGACTTCGGTATCCGTTTGAATAATCACATTGAATCCACAGTGCTTCCAGGGACCGTTCAGGTTCCTGGATTTTTTTGTTACCCAAACTTTTTTATACATAAGTATTCCCAATTTCCTAAAATAGAGGCTTTGGTCGCACGCTAAAAAAGACCATAGAAGCATGTCAAAGTGTGGGACATATGAATCATTTTTTATGATTATAAATAGTTAAAAATACGTCATTAAAAAGTTACAAAAGTGTAATCTTATGATTGGTTAACTGAATTGTTAGCGTTCTCTTTTTATGAGAAAGAATGAAGGTCCTAGTGTTCTTCTTCCAAAAACTTTCAATGAAATTTCCGAAAATGTGCGGTAGGGTGGTAAACGTGTCACTTGAGCCATTGCGGCTTTTGCTGATTTGCTTGCTTATCCCGTGGCTCTGGATTTTTGTTGGAGCTCGCAGGGTCGAGAGCCTTTGCAAGCCTGTGAGCGTTGAATAGGCATTCACCTCATGACCAAACATCAAGGAGGAATTACAAACGTGAAAGTAAAATCAACATGGGTGTTCCGTATGGTGATGATGACAGTCATTGCGGCTGTTGTGATCGGACCTATGCATATTGCAGGAGCGGCAGGAAGCCGGACAGATCGGCCTTGGATGAACACGTCCCTGTCGGCTGAGAAACGGACAGCATTGCTGTTACAAGAAATGACGTTGGAAGAAAAAATAGATCTGGTGACTGGTAAGGTCAACAATTATTATGGATTTTATAATAATTCGATGGAACGGTTGGGTATTCCAGCGTTAAAGATGGCAGATGGACCTGCGGGTGTGCGGATCGCCAATCCGGATGTGCAGGACAAGCAATCGACGGCGCTGCCTGCCCCTATTGCACTGGCCGCAACCTGGGATACCCAAGCTGCCAAACAGTATGGAGATTTGCTTGGAGACGAGGCTTTTAATACAACTCATAATGTGGTGCTGGGACCGGGGATGGATATTGCCCGCATTCCATGGGGATCGAGAAACTTTGAATCTATGGGCGAGGACCCGCTACTCCAATCGCAAATGGCGACCGCTTATGTCAAAGGTGTACAAAGCCACCCTGTCTTGGCGACTGCGAAACATTACCTTATGAATAATCAGGAGACGGAGCGTTTCACGACAAATGTCAAAGTCAGTGACCGTGCGCTGCATGAAATTTACATACGCCCGTTTGAGGAGGCTATTGCCAAGGCAGATTTGGGCGGAGCTATGTGCTCCTTTAACAAGGTCAACGGCGAATCGGCATGTGAGAACAAGACCATCCTGACAGACCTTTTGAAAAAGGAAATGCAATTCAAGGGTTTCGTGATGAGTGATTATGGCGCGAATCTGAGTACAGTCGAATCGGCAAATAGCGGCTTGGACCTGGAAACACCGGGAACCCCTTATGGTAAATGGGGAGATCAGCTGCTGGATGCGGTCAAGACTGGTAAAGTAAGTGAACAAACGATTGATGATAAGGCTAAGCGTATTCTTGTGCAGATGTTCAGTAAAGGTTTGTTTGATCACCCGGCTCAAAATAATCAAATTGATGCCCGTGACCATGGTAAAACAGCCCGTCAATTGGCTGAGGAAAGTATGGTGCTGCTTCAAAATAAAAACAACGTATTACCGTTGTCTCAAGATAAACTCAAATCCATTGCTGTGATTGGTCCAGATGCAGATAACGGCACCGTGGCAGGCGGAGGCAGTTCGTTGGTGAATCCGACGTACACGGTGAGTCCGCTGGAGGGCATTCGTAATCGTGTAGGCAAAGGAGTTACCGTCCAGTATGCACCGGGCACGGATCCTATTTCTGCGGGGGACATTATGCCAGGTCCATCAGCTGTTCCGTCTTCGTTGCTGACCACATCCGATCAGAAAGAGAATATCAGTGTTGGATATGCAACTTATGGCGATGCTGAGCAGGGACTGCGAGGCGAATACTGGAAGAATAACAAGATGGAAGGCAATCCGATTCTTGTGCGCAATGATGATCAAGTCAATATGAACCTTGGCTTTTATAATTATCAGGGTTTCAATGCGAAGTCTCCTAAAGTTCCCAATACACCCACGACCCTGAATGGTTTGATATCTGCACGCTGGACAGGGGCTATTGCAGCTCCCAAGGATGGTGACTATGCATTGTCATTAACCAGTCTGGGATCAAGCAAGTTGTATATTGATGACAAGCTATTTGTAGATAATCAGGGTACGAAGCTGGAAACAACGAAGAAAAACATCTCGTTCAAAGCGGGGGAAAAACATAAGATACGTATTGAATATCGTGCCGATTATCCAACAAATGGTCGCGATTCTGGCGGTATGGTTCGTCTGGGCTGGGAGCCTCCGGCAGATACGACAGACAAGCTGATTGACAATGCTGTAAAGCTGGCCAAAAAATCGGATGTTGCGATTGTGGTCACACGTACGTATGAGAGCGAAGGATATGTGGAGCGTTCCGATATGGAGCTGCCGAACAATCAGGATCGGCTGATCCGTGCGGTTGCCGCTGCCAATCCGAAAACCATTGTGGTACAAATGAGCGGTAGAGCTGTGCAGATGGACACCTGGCAGAACAAAGTTCCTGCGATCGTACAGGCATGGTTTGCTGGTCAAGAGCAAGGGAATGCCATAGCGCGCGTCTTGTTTGGGGATGTAAATCCTTCTGGCAAGCTACCGGTAACCTTCCCGGTTAACGAGCAGTCTACACCTGTATCCTCACCGGAGAAATTTCCGGGTGTCAATGGAGTGGGTGACTATTCAGATGGTATTTTTGTAGGCTACCGTGGATATGAAAAATCGGGTATCCAACCTGCGTTCTCCTTTGGACACGGTTTATCCTACACGACTTTCGGATACAGTGATTTGAAGGTAAAACAGCATGCGAGTGGAAAGAAATCCGATCGTACAAGTTCAGTCGAGGTTTCGCTTAAATTGAAAAACACTGGGAAAAAAGCTGGAGCTGAGGTTGTACAGGTATACAGCGGTAAGCTCCCGACCAATGTAGAGACCCCATCCCGTCAACTGGCAGGTTGGGCCAAGGTGGAATTAAAGCCGGGCCAAGAGAAGAAAGTCCGCATTGAGCTTGACCCGAAAGCTCTCTCTTATTGGGATGAAAAATCCAAAGCATGGGTTATGCCATCTGGTGAAGTTCCGATTTATGTAGGCAGCTCCTCTCAGGATACAAGACTGACAGGAAGTGTTACGATTCCGGCAACCTCTACAGAAAAGGCAAAAAAGTAATCCCGTTATATTCCTTTTAAAGTGGTTAAATTTCAAGAGAGCACGGGCACTAGCACCGGCTCTCTTTTTGCTATAAGTAGGTAACCATTCTAATAGGATCTAATAGGTATGCAAAGGGAAAACCTAGTGAAAGCTGTAATAGTAGGAACGATGGAGACAGGATGATTATAGAGAGAGGAGGATATAGATGAAGAAACTCCAAAAACAACGACGTTCTGACTTCTTGCTGCTTATAGTTGCAGCTATCATCTTGATTGGTGCTATTCTGGTCAGTCTGGCTATGCAGAATGGTGTGAACACGGCAGGCGAAAAGAATGTCAGTATGTGGCTAACCACACCGGACCCCGCGAATCGTCTAACACAGCAAGCCCCAATTCCATGGAGAATAGACGACAGTAACGAAGCTGCAGCGAGTGCGGATACACTGACGGTTGAGATTAGACCCAATATTCGTTACCAGACGATGGAAGGGTTTGGTGCAGCCGTATCCGGTTCGTCCGCATATCTGATGAATCATGGCATGTCTGCCAATCAGCGTGACCAGTTGCTCAATGATTTGTTTACAGCTGGCGGCATTCAATTAAGCTATATTCGCCATACCATTGGAGCATCAGATTATTCAGTGGATGAACAGGGACAACCTAGCAGCTATACTTACGATGATGTGGCAACCGGCAAGGACTATGAGCTAAATCATTTTTCCATTGCCAAGGATCGGGATGTGATCGATGTGCTGAAGCAAATTCTGAGAAGAAACCAGGATCTACGGATTATGGGGACTCCATGGACGGCCCCGCCCTGGATGAAATATGGTGAGCAGATATATAACGGCTGGTATTTGGACTATACCGATCCGCGTGTCTATCAGGCGTATGCTGACTATTTTGTTCGTTATATACAAGCCTATGCGAACGAGGGAGTCCCAATTCAGGCGATTTCCATTCAAAATGAACCGGAATTCACCACGTCCAAGTATCCCAGCATGAGTATGGGAGCAGTGGAGCAGGCGAAATTTATCAAGCAATACTTAGGCCCTGCTTTAAGTCGAAACGATTTGTCTACCCACATTATTGCCTTTGACCATAACTGGGATACAGGGAGTGAATATGCCAAGAACGTGCTGGGAGACGAACAGGCTCGAAGCTATACGCACGGAACAGCCTTTCATTGCTACCAAGGAGAGCCGACAGCGATGACAGACGTGCACGATGCTTTTCCGGATAAGCCTGTTTATATGACAGAATGCAGCGGAGGAGCATGGAGCCCAGGCTTTGGAGATGATTTAAGCTGGGATATGTCCAAGCTGATTATTGGTGCACCTCGAAACTGGTCGCAAAACGTCCTCTTTTGGAATATTGCACTTGATCCATCCGGCGGTCCGGCCAATGGTGGATGTACCAACTGCAGAGGTGTAGTGACCATCGACCCGTTAAGCGGTGCCGTTACAAAAAATGTAGAATACTATGCGATTGGACATGCCAGCAAATTTGTTCGTCCAGGTGCGGTACGTATTGATTCTACCCATTATAGTGGAAGTATCGAAACAGTCGCTTATCGTAACCCCGACGGTACGCTGGTCCTGATTGCCGCCAATACGGGAGAGAACACCAAGACATTTAAGGTTCGGCAGGGAAATCAAGTTTTCAAATCAACCCTTCCATCCAAGTCAGCAGCTACCTTTCAATGGGAGCCTACAACTTCCTGATACGGTCTCTACATCAATGTTTATAAAAATTTTAGAGTGCTTAGCCCTAACTGGCTAAGTGCTCTTTTTTCTCTACCAAGTTCCAATTGTGAATAAATAAAATTTTAATATTGTTCAGAATCGGTTCAGAAGCGGATGATAAGATCTTTTCACTAACAAAAGAATGAACCGTGTACGAGGAAAAACTGGTGATCAAGAACCAATAAAGAATGGCAGAAGGCGCTAATCGTGACGTTGCTGGCAGGTATGGCATGAAGACCACAGCTTTGTTCATGTGGAAAAGAAAGGGGACACGTCAGTAATTGTGAGTAAAGCGAATACAGTATCTTTTACCGATCAATCCAATATGTCGTCCCAAGCGTTGCAGGTGGTACAGGAGGCTGTGAAGCAAGGGCTGATCACCGGTTATCCAGATGGCTCATTTCAGCCAGATCAACCACTGACGGGTAAGGAAATGGCCGCTTTGCTGGCTAATGCACTTAAGCTTGCCGTAACGGCGAAAGCAGTAACTTTTAATGACACACAGGGGAGTTGGGCCCTTCCTTATATAGAGGCGGTGCGTGCGGCAGGTCTAATGACTGAGGACCCAACGGGAGTTTTCCACCCGGGTGCTCCGGTGAGTCATGAGGAATGTGGCAGTTCTATAACGAATCCAACACCCACACCTAACCATGTACCTGTTACAGCCACAGTTCCTCCCGATCAATATGGCATTGTAGGTTCTGGAGATACTCTAGTAGATTTAAAAAATGTATTTTTTGGTGCTGATCAGGATGAGCTATCGTATCATGCGATCACTTCAGATGTAAACGTAGTAAAAGCAGAAATAGCAAGCCAACAGCTTACGTTAAAGCCAAAATCAGCAGGAAGCACACAGGTGTTTGTGACAGCAAAGGATGGAAAAGGTGGTAGAGCGAGCGTGTTTTTCACCTATACAGTCACTGGCTCTACTTATAGCTCAACTTTGACGTAATTAGATGTTACAAAGCTGGACGTTCACGTTGTATTTAGTGGTACTGCCTGGCAGAGCGACTATATTTCAGGTTCATTAGGAACCACAGGAGGCATTTTTTTTGTTCTTTTCACAATATGTCGATGGTGGAGACGGTCGCATCGTGCTGCAATTGTTTTACAACCGAGAATGTGACTTCTCTCATAAAATAGAAGGATATGAGCTGGAGGTTCACCAATTCATGAAAAATACGAACTGCATGAACGTGTCCAGCATAGCGCTATATCCGGTTAACCCATTAATACCGTATCTGATCATAAACAGCATCTTTTACGATTTTATGGATGTTACAAATGTTTCCTATTTTAATCAAGAGGGTCATTTCTATAACCCAAGCGAATTTAATACGGTCGCATATGTACTAAAATATCATGGAACTGTGGTAGATGTGCTTGGGGAGCCTCATTCGCAGGATCAATTGTTTCCTCAAGGTGGGACATTTGTTCGTAAACAAGGTATAACATGCGGATCGCCTGTTTTTAATCAGCAGAATGAGTGGATTGCATACCCGAAAGGTACTTATCAATATGTGGGAAGGCATACACCTTAATTGTGTATATTGGGGGGAGGCAAAAAAACTTCGAACAGAAAAGCTGAAGGTTTTCATCGTATGTATCTTACAACATTTGGTGAACTTAGTTTTACGAAGTTAGTTTATAAGGATTGCTTGGTAAAAATTAGAGATTTCCATACAGATTTGGTTGGATGCTTCTAATGGAGAAAGTTGTGTAGTTATGCATGAGTGATGCTTGGCAGTAGCTTGCTTTTCAACGTTTCCCATCAATCTACCGGGTCATATTCTCCGGCTAACACAAGAATGGAAGAATTGTAACAAAAGATTAAGACTTCAATGAGCGAGAATTATAGTATCCTTGAATGAAAGTTCAACACTCCAAGGAGTAGTTTTCCTTCGCGGTCTCTACTCCTTTTGGCATTAAGCTATAAAGGGAAACGTTTGTTTAATCAAACAGCGGTAGTCTAGGACTTTATTTCTCGTCCAAGGCTGCTGCTGTCTTTTTTTTTGGGGACAATCGGATACTTATTTTATCGAGTTTGCCGATTTTGAAAATTGAAAAGACGCTTGGAACTGTATATCTAGTCTAATATTTTACTTACTTATGCTTATGCCAGGTATTTTTTTATGATGTAGTTTTCCTATATTTGTGACCAAATCGTTTTTGCCTCTGTTAACTTCCCTCGTGTCCTCAATGCAATTGAAGTAGCGATCCGTTATCAATTTTGATTGATTTGTCTTCTGTTATTAGTACAAGCATTTTTCATCCTCTTAGCATGTAATAGAGCATGAGGGGAGGTGAATCCAATTGGCTAATACACGTCGTCCAGTAAAAAAGAAAATAACGCAATATAACTCTCCAGAACACAGATGTCACAGAAGATGTCGCAGAGCTTGCTGGTATGGTGACCACTGGGATCTTTGCGAGGAATGCAGAGTAGACCATAACGGAAACAACAACAGCTCGCGCAAAAATAGTGGTAAAAGCAGCGTTGTGAAGAAAGTGAAAAAAATCAAGAAAACTTGCAAATGTGGAAAACGATAAGTAATCAAAAACATCTGTTAGCGCTTAAAAGCCTTCTCTGTTAATACAAGAGGGGGCTTTTAAGGTTATAAAACCACAATAAAAAACATATCGGGGGATATATCATGGGATGGTTAGCAGAGGGCGTAAAGAAGAAAACAATGACCATTCGAGAGTCTACGACATTATGGAGGCATACAATACATATGAAAAATGTATCTATATCACTAAAGCGATGAGAATAGTAAACACCTGGATTAAAAACTGTGGTACTAAGATTAAAAATTCCATTTTTATTTCCTCCTTATTAAGACCCTAAACGATGTATAACTGTTTTCCTAAATTTCTAAAGATCAAAAAATAATGGTAAGAGGGAATTTTGAATGAAGAAAAATGGTTTACGCTACTTGCTACACTTACAATGGTGGCTGCATTAGGTACTTCTGTATCCGCTGCACCTGTTGTTCCGTCGGCTGATACTTCAGTTTCGGTTTCTGCTTCTGAAGCTTTAACAAAAGATCAAGCTACATCCGAAACTGCTGTCGATCAATCTGAGCAAGAGGCTCAAAAAGTTGTCACAAAATACTTAACTGCTATGCACGAAAAGAATTTTTCGGATGCAGTAATAGAACTGATTTTGACAAAATTGAAGTTGTTGGTGCCCAAAAAGAGTCCAATTCGAGTGTAGCAGTTACAGTCAAAGAGGATGGGGAAAAACAAAATATGAAAGTAATCAAAGATGGTGAAGAGTGGAAGTTAGTTCTTGGTGATGGCAATCCTGCAACCGTTAAAGCACTGAATCCATCTGAAATTTCTACAAATGCGGCTGTAGACTATTACTTAGTGGGGTTCAATATGGAACTGTACTAATGGGGGGCGACGCATTTTCTGTTGGTTCATCCCATTCGGCGACAATCAAAGGATGGCAAGACACAGGTATTAGTGACGTAAAAGCTGTTAATAGATATGAGATTGTGCAAGATGTATGGAATGGATGGAAAGAATGGAGTGTTCCACAGAAGGTATCTGGAAACAGTTCTGAAAAAGATTCTAGTACCTGGTACAGTAGATCTTTTGATGGTATCCCGGCAGGTAGTGGATATCATATCAGAATTTTGAATTGTTTTCATTCAAAAAAACGAACGCTACATTTGAAGCTGCAATGCTGATTGATTGAGAAGTAGGGGGTTTCTGGAGAAATTCAGGAGAGCCCTTTTTAATACATGCTTGAAACTAAAGGCTGGTTTTAACCAGCCGGGGTATCTGTAGCAAGTAGACTGACTGATCGACAAGTAAGAGAGCGACTCCCTCTGTTTCATATTTAATAAATAAAAATTTGACATCAATCAAATCATATTTCCCTCGGTTGTCCTCCAAAAAGTCTTGAAGATATCCCATCTCCCACTAACCATTAATAATCCTACTTTTGAGAGCTTCTTTTTCACTAGGCACCATACCTAACAGGAGAGAGGCAATACCTGCTGCCAAGCTAGGTGCAGTGTATCCTTTTGTAAATGCGATCATTAATGATCTCCTTGTACTTAAAGTTTTTAGATGATTATAATGAAAATATAGTTTATATTTAGACTTTTTGAAGTTGTAGAGTCCTAATATATCCAAACACTTCAATTACAAAGGAGAGAATTCATTTCATGAGTATACATTTAGAGTTGGATTCCTTGTCGGTTGAAAGGCTAGCAATGGTCCTTTCAGGACGGCCAGGCATGTTCAAGTTGTTTTATGATACAGAGGATTGTGGATGCAACGGCGTACTTACCGTTTTGGTGATCGATGCACCGAATGC
Source organism: Paenibacillus sp. EKM301P (assembly GCF_011800295.1). NCBI lineage: Bacteria > Bacillati > Bacillota > Bacilli > Caryophanales > Paenibacillaceae > Paenibacillus > Paenibacillus sp. EKM301P. The sequence goes on from NZ_JAALFM010000010.1 coordinate 111,434, forward strand.
AACCGACACAGCAATTCAGTCCGATTCGTATTCTTTTTGGGTAGATCGGCAGCAGGAGCAGCAGTTCGATAGCCAAATGCGGCTTGAGGCAGATCCAAGTTACCCATCGTTCAAAGTAAGTAGCGATGCTGGTATATTGAGCAGCAATGTTAGAATTCAAGATCGGCGTGTAAACTCGTCCAAGGCGTGATATGCGGAGGTAATAAAAATATTAAGCACCAAAAAGCAATGCTAAATTAACACCAGCTTCCCAAAAACGAACCTTGTTAAGCCCATAGGGCAGAGGTTCGTTTTTACAATAATCTTTATGATAATTTCAGAAGGACGATGAGATGATGAAAAACTTGCTCGTTTCTGGCTATCGTGCCCATGAGCTGAATATTTTTAGTCAAAAGCACGAAGGCATTCCATACATTAAAAAGGCGATTGCAGGCAGACTGATTCCCCTGATCGAAGAAGGGCTGGAATGGGTGATTACCCCTGGTCAATACGGGGTGGACTTGTGGGCTTGCGAGGTCGTCATTGCATTAAAGGAGCAATATCCTCACTTAAAATGCTCTATTATGATGGCTTATCAAAATATGGAGGAAAAATGGAAAGAGGATAAAAAGGAATATTTTCAGCAGATTTGTGCCGAAGTTGACTATGTGGGAGTGGTTAGCCGCCAGCCGTATCAGGGAATATGGCAACTCAAGGCACGGGATGAACTCCTTTTCCGCAAAACAGACGGTTTATTGCTTGTGTACGATGAGGATGCCGGAGAGGGCAGCCCACGTTTTATGAAGGAACTGGCATTGAAAAAACAACAGGCAGAAGGCTATCAATATATCAGTATTAGCTCAGAGGATATCCAAAGCATAGCTGACGAAGAACGATTATTCATGGACCTCTGATTTTTAAAGCATTAGCCCGGATTTTTGAACAAAAAGGACGGAATCGTCCCTTTACAACGATGTAAGCGCTATCATAAGATTTAAACAACCATAACTTATCAGTCATATAAAATAAATTTATTGAAAATACAAACCATGAAAGGAGCTAATGATCAGATGAACAAAAAATTTCGGCATACTGTGTTGCTTTGTCTCGGTGTCATGTTGTGTGGAGTAGTCACTCCAATGGATAGCCCAATCTCAGCTGCGTCTACGAGGCAAATGGAGAAGCTGAACAGGGGAACTGTCGCAGTGAAGGTACCAGAGGGGATACTGGTGAGCTGGCGTTTATTGGGTACGGAAGCGGGTTCGGTTGGCTTCAATCTGTACAGAGGGTCAAGCAAGGTGAATGATGCGCCGATTACATCGAGAACCAACTTTCTGGACAAGGCAGGTACGACATCATCTTCGTATACCGTTCGTGCCGTGGTCAATGGAGCAGAGCAGGCCGCTTCTCCAGCGGTAAAGGTATGGAACAACAACTATCTGGACGTTCCCATCCAGCAGCCTGCAGGAGGCACAACCCCGGATCATGTGAACTACACGTACAATGCCAATGATGCCAGTGTGGGGGATCTCGATGGGGATGGCGAATATGAGATTGTGTTGAAATGGGACCCTTCCAATTCTAAGGATAATTCGCAATCCGGTTATACGGGAAATGTATTTTTGGACGGATATGAGCTGGATGGAACACGCAAATGGCGAATTGATCTGGGACGGAATATTCGGGCTGGTGCACACTATACGCAATTTCTCGTCTATGATTTTGATGGAGATGGTAAAGCAGAGGTTGTATGCAAGACAGCAGACGGCACGGTAGATGGTACAGGAGTAAAGATTGGCGACGCTTCGGCTGATCATCGCAACACGAGTGGATATATTTTGAAAGGTCCCGAGTTTCTAACTGTGTTCTCAGGTGATACAGGCAAGGCTCTTAGCACGATTGACTATGTACCTCCGCGCGGAACGGTGTCCAGCTGGGGAGATAACTATGGTAACCGTGTGGATCGTTTTCTCGCCGGGGTTGCTTATCTGGATGGCGTAAGACCCAGCATAGTGATGGCACGTGGTTACTACACGCGCACCGTTCTAGTCGCATATGATTGGCGGAACGGCAATCTAAGCCGCCGCTGGACCTTTGACAGCAATAGCTCCACCAATGCCGGGACGGCTGGACAGGGGAATCACAGCTTGAGCGTGGCAGATGTGGATGGAGATGATAAGGATGAGATCGTGTATGGCTCGCTTGTTGTAGACGATAACGGAGCGAAGCTGGCTAACACGGGGATGGGACACGGCGATGCACTTCATGTAGGCGATTTGGACCCGGATCGTTCAGGTTATGAAGTGTTCAAGGTGAACGAGGACAAAAATGCCACTTACGGAGCCGCCATGTATGATCCGCGTAATGGCAACATTTTATGGGGCGTAAAAACAGGCAAGGATACCGGACGAGGCATGTCGGCAGACATTGATCCGCGTACCAAAGGAAACGAGCAGTGGGCACCGGGCATTGGGTTACGTTCAGCCAAGGGAGAGCTCATTACCAACACGATGCCGTCCTCCATTAACTTCGGAATTTGGTGGGATGGGGATCTCCTCCGTGAACTGCTGGATCATACCTCCTCAAGCGCTGGTAAAATCGACAAGTGGAACTATACGAACTCGACGACTTCCAACTTGCTTACGGCCACAGGGACGAGTTCCAATAACGGGACCAAAGGAACGCCGTCGCTGCAGGCTGATCTGTTCGGTGACTGGCGGGAGGAAGTCATTTGGCGCAAAAGTGATAATTCGGCGCTTCGTATCTATACAACACCTTATGAGTCAGAACACCGATTTTACACGCTTATGCATGATCCGGTGTACCGCCTGAGTGTGGCCTGGCAGAACGTAGCCTATAATCAGCCACCGCACACCGGATTTTATTTGGGAGAAGGGATGTCCAAGCCCCAGCAGCCGAACATATACACTCCTTGATGTGCAGCAGCTCGATAGTGGGGTGAGTGCAGGTTAAATGAATAGTATCAGATAGGGCTCCAGGCTAATCGGGGCTCTTTTTGTTATGGGCATAGAAGAGTACGTATGATTTCCATAATAATGGGAACATTAGTTCTTATCAAGGTAATTTATGTATGGAAAAGGAGGCGGAATCTGTGAGTTCTTTAACGACAGAAAGCATGATCGAGCTCGTAACTAATGTCGGATTCCCTGCAGCATTAAGCCTGATTCTGTTAAAATACATTCTCGTCACCCTTAACCGTAGATTGGAGCAGCTGGACCAATCTATGAAGCAAATGTCACGATCCCTGGAAGAGATCGAGGAAAAGCAGGAGAAGCGGTCAGAACCTACGCTCCCGGTAAATACGGACAAACTTCGCGCAGAATGAACAAAAAAAGGCAAATAGAAACAATTTAGCAACCCAATCGAGAAACAAAATTCTTATAATAGAGACGTGTGCAGTTTATGCAGACATATGATTATGGAGGTGTATAGAAGTATGAAAATAAATACGAAACTATCCGCACTATGTGTTGCGGCCACACTTTTGAGCGCGGCACAGGTTGCCGCTGCTGCGCCCGCTGTGTCCGCTCCAGCGAACGCAGCGCAACCAAGCGTCGCCGTTCCGTCAGCTACCGTACCGGCCCAGGTGCCAGCACCAGCAGCATCTGTGTCTGTTACGACGCCGGCTCCTGCGCAAGCGCCGTCAGTTCCAGCAACAACAGCCCCAGCCGCAGGTTCCGTCCAAACGGCTAAACCAGCAGCTCCGTCTGCACCAGCACCGCGCCCATCTACGTCGGTAGCGCCAGCGGCTGTCCCGTCCGTACCATCGACTGCCAAGCCGTCCAAGCCGCAGCAGCCGTCCACTTCGGCGCCAGCTGCAGCTACGGCTACCAGCGTGAATCCAATCCAGCTGGACAAGCTGAACCATGAGAGTGCGATTCCGCTTGTGCTGGAGGCACAGTCTCGTTATCAGTATGCCACCAGCGGTGGCAAATCGTTGGGCCAAGCGTTCCAGTTGAATGGTAAAAGCTACCGCTATTTGTCCGAGGACATCGGCACGAAGACCAAATTGATCAACTATCTGACGCAGGCCTATACCAAACAGGCCAGTGAGCAATTTGTCAGTAAATTTTTTGTTGAGGTCAATGGCAGACTAGCTCAGTTGAATGCAGATGGCGGCAATTTGCTAGAGTTTAGCCGGGCTACGGCGAAAATGGTAACCATGACTCCGGTGAAGCGCAGCTACCTGCTGACCGTGCCTTATCCGGCAGAAGCCAAACAGCCAAACGAGAAAATCACCGTGAATTTTGAAAAGGTCGGCAGCTACTGGAAGGTTAGCTCCGCGCCGCATGTTATTTTCTAAATTAAGATTTTGCAACGTTCTTTATAAATAGGGTAAAGTGATGTTAAGGCTTGTTTCGTAAGCCCTAATTCAACGCAGGGGAGTGCTGTGCAATGATGACACCGATCAAGGTAAAAAACGTTAAGGATATTGAGAAGATCAATCAAATCGTATCCAATTATACGTATGACATCTGGATTCATGGCAAAAGCGGCATGGCAGATGCCAAATCCATTTTAGGCATGTATGTGCTCAAGCTGGATGAGCCGCTAACTCTGGTTGTACCTGACAACGTCAATCCCAAAAAGCTGTTCAAGGAGTTGGAGGAATTTATTCATTTTCCTGCTCAAGCAGAATAAACAGCAAAGAAGCACCTGCAGACACTGCATACGCTATTTTCAAAATGAATGCAAAGAAGCCATGGAACTCAGGTTCCACGGCTTCTTTTTTAATGTTCCTCCTCGTCCAAAAACGGGAGATTCACCGAATAGTACATAACCCCCATAAGCAGCACGCCACCCACCAGATTCCCAAGCGTAACCGGAACGAGATTATGGATGACGCCAGCGACAGAGACCGTACCCGGATGGTCCAGCACGAGCGCAATGGCGAAAGTACACATGTTAGCTACACTATGCTCATATCCCGAAATGAAAAAGCAGAATACAAACAGCATCATAGCGAACATCTTTGCGCCATTTTCCTTCATAAACATCGGCACAAAAAAGGCGAGGCAGACCAGCCAATTACACAAAATAGCGCGGAAGAATAGCTGCATTGCAGGCGCTTCCATTTTATGCTCAACTACGTTCAGCAGAAAGCTGTTCACGCTGGAGGAGTCAAACAGCCCTGTCAGGTATATAAGGAGTGCGAATACCCCCGCACCTAACAAGTTACCTCCATAGCTGGCAGTCCACAATCGAAGCACCTGACCCCAGCGCAGCTTTTTACGGAGCGCAGCATAGGTGTAATAGAAGGTGTTGCCAGTAAACAAATCACCGCCGCCGTACGCGATCAGAATGATGGCTGCCCCAAAGGTGAGCGCCGCCATGGGATAAGTGAATGGAGAATGCTCCATGTAAAAAAAGTTACCCGTCTTGAAGGCGACAATAACGCCGAATCCGATAAACATACTCGCCAGCATGGAACGCGCCAAATACCGGAGCAGGCTTTGCTTGTAAATTTTGTACTTCTTCAGGGCTAGCTGTTCGACATTGCGTAAGCCTTCCGTTTCCATACCAACGACAACCTCCTATTTTCTCATATCTAAGTCATTAAACCGACTTGATTTTTCCCGAAACATGCTCAGCGTGTCAAACAATTCTGTTAGCTTAACAAACCAAGCTTTTGCAGTCCGTATAAAATACCGTCTTCATCTGCGCGTTTTGTGACCATTTTAGCAGCGGCTTTGGCTTCATCACAACCGTTCCCCATCGCGACACTGTTATGTATAGTTGTCAGCATCTCCACATCGTTTAATCCATCGCCAAAAGCGTATTGATTCTCATCGGCAATGCCCAGTCTAGATGTAATTTCGCGGATTCCCTTTGCTTTGGAGCCAGCGTGAGGAACAACGTCCACTGAACTTGGATGCCAGCGTACAAAGTCAAATGCTTTGAATACCGCTTCATAGTAAGGCTCTTCTTCGGCTGTACACATCAACAGCGTCTGATAAATATCTCTCCCTTGGAAATAGAGCGGATCGTACCCAACCGAAATCTTGGCCTTAAGCGTTTGGACCGATTTCTCCACAAGCTCATCGTTAGGAATATTGGCCTTCATGTCCATATGATCCATATATACGAGAGCATGATTATGTGTGAGTGCCAGATCAGTCATCGCTTGCAAGGCTTCTCGATTCAGCGGATTGGTAGCGACGACTTCCCCACGGAGCACCACATATTGCCCGTTAAAGCTAACGTAGGAATCAATTTCTAACTGCTCGCGGATATCCTTGAACATAAAAGGCGCACGTCCTGTTGCGATGGCTACCTCATGTCCTTGCTCTTTCAAAGCAAAGACTGCTTTTTCTGCCGTTAACGGCATCTTCTTTTCATCGTCCAGTAATGTACCGTCGATATCAAAAAAAATAATTTTTTTGTCTGACATGTCCTTACACCTGACTTTCAATAATATATTGTCGAAATAAACTCATATGGATTCATTATATCAAAGGAACTGCTTCTGGATACACAAATACGTATAAATCCTCATGAATGTCCGACCTCTATAGCTTACAATATGAAATAAGGATTACTGTAAACTTTAATGTCTATCTCCTATTTTCGAAGATGGGATGTGATCACCATGACAAAAATCCAAGTCACACCGGAGCAGCTGGATAACGTGGCCTCCCAATTTGCCAATGCCCACGGCATACTGTATAACCAGCTGAACGGTCTGGATAGCACAATGAACCGCCTTCACAGCCAGTGGGATGGTATGGAGAGAAATCGTTTTTATAATGACTATCGTACAGCTAAATATACGCTTTCTTCTATATTAAATAAGGTTCAATCCATTGAAATTGAGCTGAAAAGCATTGCTTTGAAGTTTAGAAATGCGGATGCTGGAAGCACACGTGGCTTCTGGTCAGCCTTGGCAGCAGCGATGAACGCTAGTGCAGCGCTGGCGGGTAGCGGAGAGGCTGGAAATCATGCTGAAGATATCGTGAATTCACCCAAAAATATAGACGAGTGGGAGCAGGCAGACGCGGATAAATATCATCAATATGAGGAACTATTGAAAAACGCGGAGACCATCGGCGACAAGCAAGTCATGCAGAAAATCCACGACCAGATGAATGTCCTGAGGCTGCAATACGAGGACTCGGTTACTCGCACAGATTACAATACAGGAGAGACTTCCAAGATCACATCCGATTCCCTTGTTGCCGTCACTGAACTGACAGGTAAAGACGGAAGCAAAACAGATATATCTATAGATAAAAAAGGAAATATTATAAGTTATGAGCAAAATACGGACAAATACGATTACTGGGTCCAAAAGCATACTCAATCAGCCGGAGAACACGCTCTAGGTAAAACGGCCCAGACTGTTACCGGATATGGAATGGGTCTTATTTTGTCGCGCGGGACTGGCGTCAGTGGAGCAGGTTCGGGCGCAGCCTCCGGCTGGGGGGAACACGTTGTCGGCATTGGTGGCGGTATGATCAGTGACAAGGTGCTGTTCTCTGTTCCTGATGAGGGAGAAACCCGTACCATGATCTACCGGACAAATAAAGAAACTGGGCATGTCGAGAACATGATCATCGTCACCAAAGGTGAGAATGAAATGAAGTATCGCTATTGGGAGGATTATAACTAGGTCTTGAGCAGTGAGAGATCATAACGTGAATACGAGTATCTATAAAATCTACAGACTTTTTCAAGACTAAGCGAGCGGCAGTGGAAGACTGCGAAACTTATCAGTTGGTAAAATCTGTAGATTTTTTTCGTGCGCATATTTCTAATCTAAAATTCTATTAGAGTTATTTAATTGTTACATAGTATTTATGATTTAAGCAGCAATTTCATGGAGTAAAGGACATCTGACTCATGTAGTGTCTTTAATTTATGTTTTCAAACATAGAGCAATCTGAGCTTAAGAGCAAGGTTCAAAAAAGAGTATAATATCATAATTTGGATAAATACAATAATATAATAAGTGTGTATATTTGTTTATCTTTTAAAAATATTTAACAATTGCATAATTTAATTTTATTTATTTTTATGTAGTGAAAATAATGAAAAAAGCTATTCTTTCAAGAAAACGACTTTATTTAATGATAATCAACAAATTTCTACATTTTGCGACCTTTTATTTACAAAAATGTAACATTCGAAGGTTGACTTATTCATTGACTTTGTTGAAATAAATCGTTATTTTAATTCGTAAAAGGAGTAAAACATGGGTTGGAATAACGATTGATAAATTATTAATACAAGCTTATTAAATGCTAGTGCACGGTGATTACATATGATTTAATTTGTTTTTAAAATGATTCTTTTTTTCATTAATTATGTCGATCATAAATTTCTGCTTTAATACTATAAAGGTTATAACTTGCAACAGAAGTTAAATTTGAAAAGTACACATATTCAGGAAGCTCACTGGAGAAGAGGTTTTCAGATGAATAAAGTATCTTTTATTTTTCCTGGGCAGGGTTCGCAATATGTAGGAATGAGTAAAGAACTATGGGATAATTTTACTGTGGTAAAGCGTTTATTCGATGAAGCGGATGATATCTTAGGTGTAAAACTCTCAAAACTTTGCTTTGAAGGAGATTCCCAAGAGCTTCTTCAGACCATGAATGCCCAACCAGCCTTACTTACTGCCAGTCTTGCTGCATACTATGCTAGCAGAGAAATACTGGAACTGGAACCTCAACTGTTGGCCGGTCATAGTTTAGGAGAATACTCAGCATTGGTGTGCAGCGGTTTTTTCTCCCTTCAAGATGGACTTCAAATCGTGAGAAAACGAGGAATGTTCATGCAGCAGGCTACAGCCAACGGGGTAGGGACTATGGTTGCTGTTGCGAATGTTTCTGCTTCTATTCTGGAGAGCTTATGTCAAGAGATATCTACGGATCGTGATGTTATATCTATTGCCTGTCACAATTCAAACAATCAGTACGTGCTATCGGGACATACAGAACCTATGGCTCGAATAGTGGAGCAAATCAAACGTCTAGAACATAGTAAGGTTAACTATTTAACAGTAAGCGGGCCTTTTCACAGTATTCTGATGAAGCCTGCAGCAGATAAGCTTGCCGCAGAACTAAAAAAAATCCCGCTACGCAAGGGAAGGTGGCCGGTTGTTTCCAATGTAACAGCCTTACCACATGATGAATTCTCAATTTATGACTTGCTGTACAAGCAAATGATAAGCCCTGTACGTTGGACAGATACGATGGATTATTTATACCAGAACGGTATTACTGTTGCGTTAGAATTAGGTCCGAGAAAAGTACTTGGACAGCTAATGAAAGAAAGATATCCTAGTATCTCCACTTTTTCTATTAATACCAGTTCTTCTTTAAAAGAAGCGGACAAGTGGCTAAGTAAGCAGCAAACTACACGCAAATTTACACTTGAGCGTCTGGAGGAAGGCTTTGCAGCAGCGCTTATTGCACGAAATCGAAACGGGGATTACAAACAACATATGGAGGGAGTTGTTTACCCTAGTCAGCAGATCCGAAATAGGATCAATCAACTTCAAAATCATAAAAATGACACCGCTTATAATGCGGTTAATACAGAGGTGTTAGAGCTCATTCGTACTATTCTCACTACCAAGCAAGTGCCCGAGCAAGAACAACAGACGATTCTTAATATGATCTAAATAAGATTCATCAATGATGTTGGAAATTGTAAATTTATTAACTGGAAGCTAATAAATCTTACGATATACGGGGGGAATAGCATGTATACAAAAAGGTTCAAAACCCTGGTTGATGTTATTACAGAACGGGGAAAGAGTGACCATAAATTTATAACCTTTATTGAGTCGGATCAAAACGAAACAACACTTACTTATAAAGATTTATATTGGGAAGCTCTAGCGTTTCTGGAGAATCTTCAGAATGCAGGAGTGAAGCAGGGACAGGAAATCGTATTTCAAATAGAAAATAATCGTCATTTTGTGAAAGCGTTTTGGGCTTGCATTCTTGGTGGTATGATCCCGGTACCTGTCAGCATCGGTAACAATGATGAGCATAGAATGAAGCTTTTTAAAATCTGGGATGTTCTTAACGATCCTTTTTTACTCATTGAGCCTAAAATATTAAAAGACCTTGAGAAATATACCCTGAAAACCAATCAGAATAACCTATTCGAAAATATCCGCCATCGTCATCAATTACTTCTTCAAGACCATGAACAACCTAAGCAATCCTTTGCAAAGATACACACCCCTCAATTGGAGGATATAGCATTTATTCAGTTTTCCTCCGGTTCCACAGGTGATCCTAAGGGAGTCATCCTTACACATCATAATCTCATTCATAACACAAGTGGAATTATAAATAGGACGGTCGTCACAGAGCAAGATTCGTTCTTGCAGTGGATGCCTCTAACCCATGATATGGGTTTAATTTACAATCATATTACCCCATTAGTTGCTGGAGTGAATCAGTACATTATGCCGACTTCGCTGTTCATTCGTCAGCCAGTACTTTGGATAAAAAAAGCTAGTGAACATCAAGTAAGCATTATATCCTCGCCAAACTTCGGATATAAGTATTTCATGCAATTTTTCAAATCCGAAAAAGCAATGAACTGGAATCTGTCCAAGATCCGTACCATCATCAATGGTGCTGAACCTATCTCTACTGAATTATGTGACGCATTTCTTGAGACATTAGCTCCTTTTGGATTAAAAAGAACGAGTATGCGAGCATCATATGGTTTAGCAGAAGCATCGGTTGGAGTTGCTATCCCGCCAATTGATGCTGACTATATAACCGTTTATGTTGATCGTAAGCACTTAAACATTGGAGAGTCTGTCTTGGAGGTAGACAAGACTTTTCATAATGCTCTGCCATTTGTTGTAGTCGGTCAGTCGTTAGATTATTGTGAAATCAGAATATGCAATGACGAGGATGAGGAAGTCGCAGATCGCGTTATTGGGCATATACAAATCAAAGGTGAAAATGTTACAAAGGGATACTATAACAACGAGAATTCGACATCCAAACTTTTGACGCTAGACGGATGGGTGAGAACTGGCGATCTGGGGTTCTTCCGTGAAGGTCAATTAGTCGTCACAGGGAGAGCAAAGGATATCATATTTGTAAATGGACAGAACGTTTACCCTCATGACATCGAGCGTATCGCTGAGGAAGTAGAAGGAGTCGAACTTAATCGTGTGGCGGCGTGTGGAGTTCGTGTTAATGGGATGGAATCAGAGGAAATTGTGGTATTTGTCGTATCCAAAAAGACGATAGAAAAATTTTCTCCAATTGCAACTCAATTAAAAAAACATTTGTATCGTCATGGAGGATGGGCGGTTCACGATATTATACCTATTAAGCAAATGCCCAAAACGACCAGTGGGAAGTTGCAGAGGTATAAGCTTGCGGCTCAGTATGAAGCGGGACATTATCAGGAGACTTCATTAGTTTTAAAAGGGATTATGGAGCAAAAAAACAAAAATCAAAAATTGCCTACACTTTCGTTTGAGATCGAAAAAGTACTTCACGATATTTGCTGCGAGGTATTACTTAGGCAAGAGGTTGATACGAGAGACAGCTATTTTGATTTAGGAGCCAATTCCCTACAACTGGTTCAGATTACAGACAAAATTGAAAATCAGCTGGGGATTAAGCTTGCAGTTACCGATTTGTTTGATCATCCCTCAATAGCTCACTTGGCAGAATTTTTAGCGAGCCCTACTGATTCTGAACAACAGCATATTCCTACGGATGATACGGATCACAATCATAGCAAGGACGTGGCTATTATTGGGCTCTCTTTGGACTTACCTGGTTCTTCATCTGTGTCACAGTATTGGGATCATATTGTCCAAGGCGATGACTGTATCGGGAACTTAGGCTCTCAACGTAAGCAAGACGCCATCGATTATTTATCAGTTGTGGATCAAAGGAAGGGAGAAGAAGAGTTTATAGAAGGCGGCTTCCTAGAAGAAATTGATAAATTTGATTATGCGTTCTTCAAGCTGAGTCCTGTGGAAGCTAGCTATATGGACCCTAATCAGAGATTGTTCCTTCAGACGGCATGGCATGCACTTGAAGATGGGGGTTATGCAGGGGATCGGATTCATGGACAAAAGGTAGGAGTTTACGTCGGCTTCTCAAAAGTGGGCTACGATTATGAGCGGATGCTCTCTAAAGGAGAACCGGACAAATTTCACCAGTATATTGTTGGAAATTTACCGTCAGTGCTGGCAAGTCGGATTTCTTACTTTCTTAATTTAAAAGGTCCAGCAGTAACAGTAGATACGGCGTGCTCCTCTTCACTTGTCGCGATTCATATGGCTTGCAAGGCGTTAGCGACGGGGGATTGCAAGATGGCGATTGCCGGAGGAATCCGAACGATGCTATTACCAGTGAAGCTGGGACTAGATATGGAATCGCCAAATTACAGAGCTCGTACCTTTGATGCAGAAGCGGATGGAACAGGTGTAGGAGAAGGGGTTGCAGCGGTTCTGTTGAAGCCTCTCGATCAAGCTTTGCAAGACGGAGACCGTATTTATGCAGTAATAAAAGGAAGTGCGGTGAATCAGGATGGTACAACGGTAGGAATTACTGCGCCTAGTCCTTCCGCACAGGCAGAAGTGGTGGAGGCGGCTTGGAATGATGCGGCTATTCACCCGGAAACTCTGTCATTTATCGAAGCCCATGGAACGGGAACTAAACTGGGGGACCCTATTGAGATTGCGGGATTGACACAAGCTTTTGAAAAATATACGGACAAAAAACAATTTTGTGCAATCGGTTCCGTCAAACCCAATATTGGTCACTTATTTGAAGCAGCAGGAGTATCCAGTCTTATTAAAGCAGTTCTGATGCTGCAAACGAGGAAGAATCCTCCGTTGGTTCATTTTAAGAAACCTAGCTCCCGTATTAATTTTGAATTGTCGCCGTTTTATTTGACGACAGAAGTAGCAGATTTAAGTTCAAATGATGCCCCACTTCGCTGCGGAGTAAGTTCTTTTGGTTTCAGTGGAACCAATGCTCATGTTGTTATGGAGGAGTTTATAGAAACGCGAACACATGAGGAATCTGTAAACACGCCGGATGGTGTTCATCTTTTTACGGTTTCTGCAAAAAATGAGCGAAGCCTGCATCATTTGGTTGAGGAATATGTGGACTATTTACGCCTAAATCCAGCGGTTTCCTTGGAGCAGATGTGCTATACCACACATATCGGCAGAGCTCATATGGAACATAAATTAGCAGTTATCACTTCCAGCCTAGAAGATTTATTACACAAGTTGGAGCGATGGACTTCCGGGAACCAACAAGAGAATGTACCTGATATGTATATAGGTTCTCAGAAACAGAGCGTTGATCATAAACGGGAAAAAGATGATACGGTAGGTCGATTGATTACAGCTATCAGAGCAAGTGCACATACAGATATTCACGCTCTACGTCAATTGGGTGAACTGTACGTCAAAGGTATGGCTATTCCATGGCAAGCGCTTTATGCGGATGAGATCAAAATAATCCAGTCGCTGCCTTTGTACCCTTTTGAACGAAATCGTTGCTGGTTTACTCCAAAAGTAGTGCAGATAAGTAACGTAGGCAGGGAGGAGAGACGTATGGAGTCCGCGTATCCAAAAGAGCTGCAAGCTACAGATCAGATCGACTACACAGCGAATATTTCCAAAGTATTAAAAGATGTAATCAGTAAAGTTTCTGGTTTTACGGTGGAACAACTGGATGAGCAGATGCATTTTCTAGAAATGGGCTTGGATTCAATTATGCTAGTTCAAGTTCAAAAAGAAATTAGAGAACAATTTAATGTGGATGTTCCCATGAACCACTTTTTTGAAAGTGTCACAAACCTGGATCGTCTAACAACGTTTATTTCAGATTTGACATATACCACCCAATCAGTTGCGGCTGCGGATGCTCTAAATACGGTCGATGATCGGACAGAAGTCAATCCGGAAAATACGGTTGCTGCAAAGCCTTCGTCCGAGTTGGGTGGCCTGGAAAAGTTACTCTCTCAACAAATTGAATTACTGAACAACCAACAGCTGGGACTTACTCAAGTGTTGACCAAACAACTGGAGATGCTTAGTGGCGGTCAAGGAGGAACTATTCAGGCAGCACCGTTAACCACAAACAAAGACACAGTCAGTGTTCAGCCTACATCTCTGCATGTTGTGGCAACTGACGTGCCTATCACTTCTACAATTAAAGTGAATCCAACTACTGAATCCAAACCCTTTGTACCCTATCAACCTCTACTGATCGGTGAGGAAAGTGGATACAGTGCGCGGCAAAATGATTTCTTACAGCGTTTTATTAAACGATATACTCAACGAACCCTTGGGTCCAAGAAATACACACAGGAAAGTCGACTGGTTCATGCCAATAATCGTCATGTGTCTGGGTTCCGATCCTATTGGAAAGAAATTGTATATCCTATCATTTCAGAGAGCGCTTCGGGTTCAAGGATATGGGATGTGGATGGGAACGAGTACATTGATTTAACTATGGGCTTCGGGGTTCATTTATTGGGTCATAATCCAGCTTGGCTAACCGATACTTTACGGAGCAATGTGCACGACCGTACGCCTTCGATCGGCCCTATGTCGAATACAGCAGGCGAGGTTGCTGCCTTGATTAGCGAGCTGACAGGTGTGGAGCGGGTTGCCTTTTACAATTCGGGGTCAGAAGCTGTTATGGTCGCTTTACGTTTGGCTAGAGCAGCTACAGGACGCTCCAAAATAGTACTATTTGCTGGTTCTTATCATGGAACATTCGATGGTGTACTTGCCGTGTCTGATCCGAACTCAAGCGGGGGAGAGGCTTTGCCCATGGCACCGGGAATCCCTTCGAGCATGATGGAGGATGTAATTGTACTCCCTTATAATCACCCGGATTCTATAAAAGCTATCAAACATTATGCACATGAACTTGCCGCCGTATTGGTGGAGCCTGTACAGAGTCGAAGACCGGATTTGCAACCAAAGGAGTTTTTGGAGCAAATTCGCGAAATAACAGCACATTCGGGAACGGCACTTATTTTTGATGAAGTAATCACAGGATTTAGAATTCATCCAGGAGGTGCTCAGGCCTGGTTTGGAATTAAAGCTGATTTAGTTACTTACGGAAAAGTGGCGGGCGGAGGTATGCCTGTTGGCATAGTCGCCGGAAGCTCAGAATTTATGGACACCGTAGATGGAGGTGTGTGGTCGTTCGGAGATAACTCCTATCCAGAAAACACGAATATTAAAACGTTCGTAGGTGGTACTTTCTGTACACATCCGCTGACCATGCATACGGCTCTAGCCACTTTGAAATATTTGAAGTCTGAAGGACCGAATCTTCAGGAACAACTGAACCGAAGAACCAACGAATGGGTAGCAGAGCTGAATACTTATTTTAAACAAAATAGTGTGCCTATCCACATGGTGAACTATGGCTCATTATTCCGGTTTGTTTCGTTTGGCGACATTGAGCTCTTTTTCCATCTGCTGATTGACAAGGGAATTTACATATGGGAAGGTCGCAATTGCTTTTTATCGACTTCTCATACAGATGGAGACCTTCAACAAATTACACAGGCTGTAAAGGAAAGTGTGGAGGAATTGAGAAAAGGGGGATTCCTACCTGACCATACGCCATCACCAGATGGAAATGGAAGCCGAAAAAATGATGTGGTTCCCCTCGAATCCTCATCGTTCCCTTTAACAAAGGAGCAGCAGCAAATTTGGTTTGCTACGCAATCCAGAAGTGATTCATCTACTGCATTCAACGAGATAGCAGCATTGCGAATGCAGGGTCAACTGCAGCTTGATACTGTAAAACGTTCAGTACAGACAATTGTGAATCGGCATGAGTCGCTACGGACGGTTATTGACCCCGATGGTGAAGAACAGCATGTTCTTGAGAATGTGAATGTGGTCATCTCCCTGAATGATTTCTCAGGATTTCCTCCATCAGAGCATGAAGAAAAGGTCAAGCAATGGTTTGAGGAAGAGGGGCAAAGAACGTTTGATCTGACGTCCAAAGAACCATTGTTCCGAACTCACATTTTACGTTTAAAACCGGATGAACATATTGTAGTATTCACGTTTCATCATATTATTGCGGATGGTTGGTCAATGGCAGTGTTTATCCGTGAATGGGAGCAAGTCTACACTTCTTTCTGCAAAGGTGAAAATATAGTCAAGCTGCCTGTACCGCCAAAATTCAGGGAATTTCAAGCTTGGCAACAGTTGGAACTAGAGCGTGCAGGAGTGAGTGAGGCAGTTTCTTACTGGGCACAGACATTGGATTCCGTCTCTGTCGCCATGGACATTCCGTCAGAGGACGGTGGTATGAAGAAACCAGCGTATAGTGGAAGAAGAATAAATATTCGGGCAGACAGTACGCTGACGAGAAAATTGAAAAAATTTAGTATTAAAGCGGGTAACAGTCTGTTTGTCACACTTTTGACAGCATATAAAGTATTTCTGCACCGTTTAACGGGAAACACCACGATAGTAGTAGGTATTCCTACCTCTGGTCAGTCTAGAATGGAACAAGTTAATTTGATCGGAAACTGTGTTAATATGCTACCGATTGTGAGCCATATTACCAGCAAAGAATCATTATTTAAGTATATGACACAAGTTAAGCGAGTCATGCAGGAAGTCGAACCGCTTCAAAACTACTCTTTTGCTGATCTAATTGAGCGTATAGAAAACATACTGATTCCTGAAATGAATGTCATCTTCAACATGGATCGACCGATGCAGAATTTTCATTTTCATGGACTGGATGTTGAATTGATACCGACACCGATCCTGTACTCCAAATATGACATGTTTCTCAATGTGATGGAGGTTGAAGGAGAGCTTTGGTTTGATTTTGATATTAAAGCTAGCTTGGCCGCATCAGAAACAATGCAGATTTGGGCAAAGTACTTTTTGCACATCCTGAACACGATTGCTGATGGGCAGGAACGGGATTTTGTAGATATCTCACTCTTAAATCAGGATGAACTGAAATATGGGGCTAAAAACTACAGGGACTATGTGGAACTCGAATCCAGCGACATTACGGACAATGATTCACCAAGAGCCATCTATTTACTGGATCATTATCTGCAACCTGCGCCTGTGGGGACGATCGGGGAATTGCATGTAGTACAGGAAAACGAATCGCCTTCCGAAAATTTAGTATATTTACCGACAGGAATCCTGGCTTTGCGAACCGCAAACGGTGAATTACAATTGTTGGGACCTGTTCAGAAGCGAGCCTATATAAAAGGACATGCCATATATACTGAACAGCTTGAACGATTTATTACCTCTATTCCACAAATTAGCGAATGCCAAGTGATAGCCCAGAGCACAGACGGCAGAGCAGACACACATTTGGTTGCTTATGTTACGAGTATTAATGATGGAATAGAGGAAATTCTTCGCAAGCAATTGCGAAATCATTTGCAAGACCAATGGGTACCTCAACAGATCGTACAGCTTGAAAACATGCCCTTAAATTCGCAGGGATATGTAGACTTGTCGCAGCTTTCTACTATGAAACAAGCTGTTAGCAAAGAACCTGTTGAGGCAGTTAGTAGCACGGAGAGAAAAGTAGGAGAAATTTGGGAAACGGTGCTGGGATTAAATCGTGTTAGATCTGATGACAATTTCTTTGATCTAGGAGGAGATTCGTTGAAGGCGACTCTCTTGCTTGCCAGAGTTCATCAAGAGTTTGGCAAACGAATCCCTTTGAATGTACTTTTCCATTCACCGACAGTTTCGACCTTGGCCAAGGTGATCGAAGGAGCCAAACAAGGAACAGCCGTTTCTATTAAAAAGCTCGAAGAATGTACGCATTATGCAGTATCAGATGCCCAAAGGCGTATGTTTGTCTTACAGGATATGGGGATAGGTACAGCCTACAATATTACGGGTCAGGTGCGTATTGATGGGGATCTAGATATCCCTCGTCTTCAGAAGGCTTGCCTGGATTTGATCCGGCGTCATGAATCATTTCGTACTTCTTTTAATATCGTGGATGGCGAAATTGTACAAGTTATTCATGATGAGCCGACTTTTGAAATCAAAGTCACAGAAATATTGGAGAAAGATGCAGACGAGATGAGTCGCTTGTTTGTCCGTCCGTTTGATCTGCGCCAATGGCCACTTTTCAGAGCAGAATTGTTTCGCTTTGAGGCTAATAAACATATGTTGGTCATGGATATGCATCACAGTATTGCAGATGGGCTTTCGTTATCCATTTTCCTTAATGAACTCGTACAACTGTACCGGAGTGAAATTTTAGCTCCGATCCAAATTCAATATAAAGATTTTGTTGCATGGCAAAAGGAACAGTATACCAGTAATCGTTTGTTTGAACAGGAACATTATTGGAAAAATGTTTTGAACGGAGAATTACCTATACTGGCAATGCCTACGGACTTCCCTAGACCATTACATCAAAGCTACGAAGGGGCTGTATTGTCGTATAACATCACTTCAGCGATGACAGAAGAATTAAAGAAGCTTGCCAAAAATACGGGGACTACAGCTTTTATGATCCTGCTTGCGGCTTATAATATACTGCTCGCAAAGTATACGGGTCAGGAAGATATTATTGTAGGAACAGCGGTGGCAGGGCGTCAGCATCCGAACACGGAAACGATGATGGGGATGTTTGTCAACACGTTAGCTTTGCGGAACCGTCCGTCTCCTCAGCGTAGTTTTCATTCATTTTTGCAAGAGGTCAAAGAAACGACTCTACGAGCTATGGATTATCAAGACTATCCTTTTGAAGCATTGATTGAGAGACTGGATATCCGTCGTGACCAAGGACGCAATCCTTTGTTTGATACGATGTTTGTCATGCAGAATTTTGAGATGAGTTCTCTTGAAGCCAATGGAGTAAAATTTCATCCAAGTGAATTCAATCCAGGGATTTCCCAATTCGACTTGGTACTAAGTGCTGACGAATGGCAGGAGGGTCTGGCCTTACGCTTCAATTATTGTACCCAATTGTTCCGATCAGAAACGATTGATCGCCTTGCTAGCCTCTATATACAAATACTACGCTCCATTTTGAAACAACCTTGGAGCGAGATTGGGAAGTTGGAATGGTTGCCTGAGGAAGAGAAGTTACAGCTAATACACGGCTTTAACACTTTTGATCCGCCATCTTCATCGATAGTGAAGAAACAAGAAACGCTGCACTTGCAATTCGAAGAGCAAGCCCTCAAAAGTCCGGATCAAGTAGCTGTAGTTCATCAGGGACATGTGATTACTTATAAAGAGCTGAACGAGAAATCAAATCAGCTGGCGAGGGCATTAATGAAGCGGGGAGTAGGGGCAGACACTGTAGTCGGATTAATGGCGGGCCGTTCATTAGATTTGGCCGTGGGTATGTTGGCTATTTTAAAAGCCGGTGGTGCCTATCTTCCAATCGACAGTTCTTATCCAGAAGAACGAATTCACTTTATGCTTGAGGATAGCGGGGCTCCGCTCCTGTTGTTGAATGACTCATCTAATTACAATGCTACTACTTATGAAGGCTTAGTCCTAAATATGGACGATGATGAGTGGTATAAAACAGAAAGCAAGTTGTCTTCCAAGTGGGAATCGGATTCAAGTCATTTGGCATATGTGATCTATACATCGGGCTCAACCGGTACTCCTAAAGGAGTTTGTATTGAGCATCGAGCGATATTAAATACGTTATCTTGGAGAATAAATGAATACGCACTAGAAGCAACAGACCGTATCCTGCCATTGCTGTCTAGCTCATTTGATGCTTTTGTGGGTGCCTTTTTTACTCCGCTGCTGTCTGGAAGTACGGTGGTGCTGCCTACGAATGAGGAATTGAGTGAATTATCGGCTCTGAAGGCCTTAATTTTATCAAGTCATATTACACATCTCGTGTGTACTCCTTCCATGTACATGTCTGTTATAGAGGGTCTGGCTCCAGATGAAGCCATGTCTCTCAAGGTTGTAACGTTAGGCGGTGAGAAAGCAACGAAACGGTTGGTAGAAGCCAGCCAAGCCAAACATCCCGGCATTCAATTGTTCAATGAATATGGCCCAACAGAAAATAGCGTAGTTACAACGATGTTACGAGATATGGGGCCTGAAGAAGTGGGGTGTATTGGAAAGCCGATTCCCAATACGGGTGTTCTCATTCTGGATCAATACTTGCAGTTGCGACCAATAGGACTTCCAGGAGAATTATGTGTTTGGGGTAAAGGTATTGCGCGAGAATATCGTAATCGCCCTGAGCTTACGGCGCAGAAATTTATCCCGCATCCTTATTTGGACAATATGAAGCTCTACAGAACAGGAGATTTGGTGAGATGGTTACCTGACGGAACGCTAGAGTATCTTGGCCGAGCAGATCAACAAGTTAAAATCAGAGGCTACCGGATTGAGCCAGGTGAAATTGAAAGCACATTGTTGGCTCACAGAGCGGTAAAAGAGGCAGCAGTAGTGATTAAAGGAACAGATGACAATCCGTATTTATGCGCTTATGCCGTTTTGCGGGAATCAGTTACAGTAGATATTTTGAAAGACTATTTGTCGTCAAGCCTGCCTCACTATATGGTACCAGCCCATGTAATTTTGTTGGATGCGATGCCGCTGACAGCAAATGGTAAAGTTAGTAAAAATGCATTGCCTGAACCAGGTGATCATCTCCACAAAGAATTACAGCACGTTGGGCCCAATAATGAAACGGAGCAGCTATTGATCGAAATGTGGCAGGATCTGCTGGAGATTTCGCCGATTGGTATACACGATCATTTTTTTGAAATAGGTGGGCACTCGATGAAAGCTACTCTGTTGACTGCGAAAATCAACGAGGTCTTTCATATCGAAATTTCGACTCAAGATATATTTGGGGCACCAACAATCGAAGCACTCTCCAAGAAAATACTTGCTGCCAAGCCAACAGATTATCGACGAATTGAGGCAGTGACTGAGGAAGCTTATTATGAGGTTTCTCCAGCACAATCCAGATTGTTGGCCGTGCTACCGCTGGATGAGACGGGTGTGGCTTACAACATGTCGGCAGCATTGATGATCGAAGGTCATGTAGATCGAAGAAGAGTGGAGCGTACCTTTGAGCAATTAGTAGCCCGGCACGAAGCATTTCGGACCTCTTTCGGATATGTGGATGATAGAGCGGTGCAATTTGTACAACCAGAGGTAAGCTTTGAACTTGGCTTTGCCCGGGCTGCTGGTGATATTACGACAAAGGGTATAGATACATTGATTCGTAATTTCATACGGCCTTTTGATGTTGGTAAAGCCCCGCTATTGCGGGCGGAGCTTCATCAAATGGATCGGGATAAATGTATGCTTCTTATTGATATGCACCATTTGATAGCCGACGGTACTTCTATCGACACCATTATTAACGAATGGAACAAGCTGTACAAGGGAGAAGAACTGCCCGTTTTACCGCTTCAATACAAAGATTACTCTGCTTGGCTCAGATCGAATACAGAAATTCATGCAAAGCAGGAACAATATTGGCTTGAGCAATATAAGGGAGAACTGCCCGTTCTAGATCTACCTACAGACTATCAGCGCCCACAATTGCAGAGTTTTGTTGGAGATATGGTGAAAATTGAGCTGTCCGAAAAGCTTGTAGAACAGTTGAACCTCACTTGTCTTCAAACAGATAGCACTCTCTTTATGCTCTTATTTGCTGCCTATAATGTGCTGTTGGGGAAATATGCGGGACAAGAAGATGTCGTAATTGGTATTCCAACGTCTGGACGAACGCATGCAGATACCAACGGGATCGTAGGGTTATTCGTTAATACACTAGCTATTCGGAACCATCCGGCTAGTCATAAGAGCTTCAAAACCTTTTTGAACGAAGTAAAAGAAAACACGCTACAAGCTCTGCAAAATCAATCGTATTCATTTGCCGAACTGGTTGATAAGCTGTCCATCAAGAGAGACTTGAGTCGAAATCCGTTATTTGACACGATGTTCTCCTTTATGAACACGGATGCACAGCAGTGGCAAGCTGATAACCTTTACTTTGAGTTATATCCATTCAAAACGGGGATTTCCAAATTCGATCTTGTACTGAATGCCGAACAAAAGGCTGGGAGAGTTCATCTAGAATTTGAGTACAGTACAAAACTGTATAAAAAAGAAACCATTGAGCTTCTCGTCGAGCATTACCTAAATGTATTAGAGGAAATAGTCCAAAACGCTGATATGGCATTGACTGATATTAATCTCCTAAGCGCAACAGAAGCGGCTGCTATAGAGGAGCGTTATAACAGCACTGATATAGCTTATCCACAGCCGAGACCTATACATCATTATATTGAGGAGCAGGCTGGCAAAAGACCTGATGCTAGAGCCGTTATCTATCAAGATCAGGTGCTGACCTATAAGGAATTAAATGATCAGGCGAATGCGATAGCAGGCGATTTGTTGGCTAAAGGAATTGGACTTGGAAGTTATGTACCTATACTCATGGAACGGAGCCTGGAACTGGTAGTATCCATACTGGCTGTTATGAAAACAGGGGCTGCTTTTTCGCCTCTTGATACAGAGTGGCCTATTGATCGCTTACAGAGCGCTTTGCAGGATTTGGGAAGTTCTATCCTACTGGTCAATTCAAGTACTCCTATCAGTTCAGAAATAAATGCTGGAGAGTATCTAGCTATAGACTGCTCTGTAGTCGAAAAGAGGAGTAACGCTATCAGTAACCCGGTAGTAGATGTAGATATGGAATCACCAATCTATGTCATCTTCACTTCGGGTTCAACCGGCAAACCAAAAGGAGTTATTGCTGCCCATAAAGGAATCACCAATCGTTTTCTATGGATGAATGACTATTTTGGAACATCGGCTGCACAAAGTGTTCTCCAGACGACTCATCATGTATACGACAGCGCGGTCTGGCAATTGTTCTGGCCATTAATGAACGGTGGCACAACTGTTTTGCCGGAAACAGGCATGACAGTGGATGCTACGTACATGACAAATATTATTGAACAGGAGCGTATTTCTTTTACAGACTTCGTTCCATCCGTATTTAATGCTATTGTCAACCAGTTAGATCAAAATTCAACTCGAACTAAGCAATTGGATTCTCTTCAACAAGTTATTCTTGGTGGTGAGGAAATTACGCCATCGACAGTTCATACGTTTTTAACCATTTTTCCTCATGTTCAAATCACGAACCTGTATGGTCCAACGGAGGCAAGTATTGGCTGTGTTGCTTATCGAGTGACAGGAGATGAAGACAGAATTCCGATCGGAAAGCCAATTGCCAATACTAAGATTTATATATTGGACTCTGGACTAAAGAGGGTTCCCGTAGGAGTTACAGGAGAAATGTATATTGCAGGTACACCACTTGGGATTGGATATTTGAATGATCCGATCAAAACGAAGGCCAGCTTTATAGATAATCCTTATTCAATGCCTGGCTATGAAAAGCTCTATAAAACGGGGGATTTAGCTAAATACTTGCCTGACGGTAATATTGCATTCCTGGGTAGATCCGATTTTCAGGTCAAAATTCGCGGGTACAGGATTGAACTTAGTGAAATTGAATATCATCTTTTAGGCATAGCTGAAATTCAGGAAACTGTCGTGATGGTCAAAGAAAATAAGGGAAGTTCTTATTTATGCGCTTATGTGGTATCAGCTAACCCAGTAGATACGGATCGTATCAAAATACAGTTGGCTAAGGAGCTTCCTGATTACATGATACCTTCGGTGTATGTTCCGCTTGACATGATTCCCATAACACCAGGCGGAAAGATTAACCGTAAAGCATTACCTGAACCTGACTGGAGCGGTGCCTTAGAAGTAGAGTATGTGGAACCAACAGGTGAGACTGAAGTATTGCTGGCCCACATATGGGAGGAAGTGCTTGCCGTAACAGGCGTAAGTGCGACTCACAACTTCTTTGATTTGGGAGGAGACTCTATTAAGGGTCTGCAAATCGTCTCACGTTTGAACACGCATGGCTACAAGCTAAGCATTAAAGAATTATTTTTGTACCCTCAGATTAGACAATTGAGCCCATTCGTTAAGGTGATCCGTCGGAAGATTAGTCAGGAAGCCATTGAGGGAGAGCTGCCTTTAACGCCAATACAGCAGCGATTCTTCCATCTACAGAAGGTAAGTCCTCAGCATTTTAATCAGTCCGTCATGCTATTTTCTGAAGACGGTTTTGATGAGCAAGGGATTATGGCTGCATTTGACTGCATTGTTAAACATCATGATGCCTTAAGGATGACATTCTGTCAGAGAGAAGATCGCATCGTTCAATACAATGAAGGACTAAACAATCAACCACTATCCTTGACGATAAAATCACTGCCTGAAGGTCTACCAGCAGAAGCATGGATTGAGCAAGAAGCGACGGCTATTCAAAGTAGTTTCGATCTCACCACCGGTCCTTTAATGAAGCTTGGATTATTCCGGACTGCTGAAGGGGATCACCTGCTCATTGCGGTTCATCACCTGG
Organism: Paenibacillus sp. EKM301P; assembly: GCF_011800295.1. NCBI lineage: Bacteria > Bacillati > Bacillota > Bacilli > Caryophanales > Paenibacillaceae > Paenibacillus > Paenibacillus sp. EKM301P. Next base: position 135,880 of record NZ_JAALFM010000010.1, read on the forward strand.
TAGTTGATGGGGTTTCGTGGAGAATTATTTTACAAGATTTTACGTCCCTTTATCAGCAATATCAGCAGGGGACAGCACTACACTTGCCAGACAAAACGGATTCTTACCGCTCATGGGCACAAGAAATAAGCCAATATGCAACAAGCGAGGAGCTGGCGCAGGAACTGGAATACTGGGCACAGCTGGAGCAAACTCAGTCTGGAGCGTTGCCTAAAGACAGCTCCTATGAAACCAACATGTTGCGTGATAGTGAAAATGTAACTGTATCACTTGATAATGAGAACACTAGCAAATTGTTAAGACAGGTGCACCAGGCCTACAATACTGAAATTAATGACATTTTGCTCACTGCTCTTGGATTAAGTATCAAAGAATGGACTCAGCAGTCTCGTGTGTTGATCTATCTTGAAGGGCATGGGCGAGAAGAAGTATTTCAGGAAATGAACATTTCCAGAACTGTTGGCTGGTTCACAACAATGTATCCATTTTTACTGGAAGTGGACAATGCGCATGATCTCTCATATCAGATTAAGAACATCAAAGACAGTCTTAGAAGGATACCGAACAAGGGCTTTGGGTATGGGGTATTAAACTATGCTCAAGTGAATGAGTCTGGTGTGACTGCATTTCAGGCCGCTCCTGAAATTGCCTTTAATTATATGGGGCGTTTTGATACGGAACTAGATACAGATGTATTTACACTTTCTAAATTTTCCTCAGGAGAAGAGGCTAGTCCCTTCACGGAAAGATCTGTAGCGTTAGATATCAACTGCATTATTAATGAAAGCGAACAATTAATTATTACATGCAACTATAACAAGCAAGAATACCAGCAACAAACCATTGAACAACTATTATTTTTATTCCAAAAACATTTGACGAATCTAATCGACCATTGCTGCAGCAAACAAGTAACGGAACAAAGTCCAACTGATTTTCTCTATGACAAGTTGTCAATCGATGAGTTTCAGAACCTGTCCCAACTTTTAAGTAACAAACTAAACTTGTAGCAAAGTGGTGAGCCGTATGAGAAACGCACTCATTCAAAACATTTATCCATTGACACCCATGCAGGAGGGGCTTCTATATCACTCCATTTTAGACGAGCACTCAGAAGCATATTTTGATCAAACGGTCATTACCATAAATGAACGGTTGAATGCAGAGACGCTGAAGGAAAGCTTTCAAACCCTAATTGACCGTTATGATGTGTTACGGACTGTGTTTGTTTATAAAGAAACAGACCAACCGTTACAAGTCGTGCTGGCTAATAAAGAAGCAACGATTGATTATAGAGACATTACAGAATTAAATGAAGCAGAACAACGTTTATATGTTGATAATTTTACGATTAATGATCGGAAAATGCGTTTTGATCTTGAAAAGGATCTCCTGATTCGGATAAGTGTTCTTGCATTAAGTGATACAAGCTGCAAAATGGTTCTAAGCTTTCATCACATCATTATGGATGGCTGGTGTATTGGTACCATTGCGAAGGATCTGTTCCAAATTTACAGAGCTTATTCCATCAAGCAGAAGCCAGAATTGGACGCTGTATTTCCGTATAGCCGATATATCAGTTGGTTAGGGCAGCAAAATAAGAAGACAGCTCTTGCTTATTGGGAACAACAATTATCAGGTGTGGAAGAGCAAAGTGGCTTACCTCTTAGCAGCAAGTCAACTGAGGATGGAAGCTACAAGCTGAACAACCATATTTTTACCTTGGATGAGCAGTTAACCCGTGGTTTGGAAATGATAGCACAGCAAAATCAGGTAACCTTAAGTTCTGTATTTCACGGGATATGGGGTCTGTTGCTGCAAAGATACAATGACACCAAGGATGTGGTATTTGGTTCCGTTGTTTCCGGCCGTCCAGCTGAGCTGGAAGGGTCGGAGAAAATGGTTGGATTATTTATTAATACGATTCCTGTACGTATTTGTCATAAAGAAGCACAAACATTTTCTCAAATAATTAAACAATTTCAGCAGAACATGATGGAATCGGGGAAGTACCATTTTCTATCCTTGGCTGATATCCAGATGCTAACCCCACTGGGTAAGAACTTGATCCACCATATCATAGCGTTCGAGAACTACCCAATTACTGAAGAGCTTGCGGGTGGAGAAGGAGAACAGCTTGTTTCAATTGTGGAAACCGAAGGTTTTGAGCAAACGAATTATGATTTTAATATTGGAGTCATTCCTGGTAAAGAATTGAAAGTTAAGTTCGGCTATAACAGTATTGCTTATCAAGCTTCAGATATTCAAAGAATTGAACTGCATCTAAAACAAATAGCTGAACAGGTAGTCTCTAATCCGCACATGGATGTGGACGATATTGATTTGCTTTCTGGCGAGGAAAAACACAGAATCCTGCGAGATTTTAATGATACAGATGCCTTGTATCCTCAAAGTCAAACGATTCAACAGCTTTTCGAAGAGCAGGCGGCGCTGACGCCGAATCGTTTGGCAGCAGCATTTGCTGATGGGCGGTTAACTTATCTGGAATTGAACGAACGGGCTAATCGATTGGCTCGCGTCTTGAGGATGAAAGGGGTGCAAACTGGCCAGATTGTTGGGATTGCAGCCTATCGCTCACCGGAGATGCTAGTCGGGATCATGGCTATTCTTAAGGCAGGGGGAGCTTACTTGCCAATCAATCCAGAGGATCCTCTGGAGCGAATTCAATATATAGCGGGTAACAGCGGCGCTTCCATCCTGCTGGTGCAGCAGGAAATCCAATCTACATTGAAGGATCTTTCACAGAATATCAGCGTGCTTGCGATCGGAGCAGACTGGGCAACTGAAAAAACTAATCTTGAACCTTACAGTGGGCCGGAGGATGTAGCTTACGTAATTTATACTTCCGGTTCTACAGGTAAGCCTAAAGGGGTTATGATTCGTCACACCTCTATAGTGAATCGACTTCATTGGATGCAAAAAAAGTATCCGATTGGTGTGGACGATACCATTTTACAGAAAACACCTTACACCTTTGATGTTTCTGTATGGGAACTATTTTGGTGGGCTATAGCCGGAGCTTCAGTCTACTTTCTTCCACCTGATGGGGAGAAGGATCCCAAGCTACTGGTGAACACGGTGGCAGAGCAGAAAATTACAACCCTTCATTTTGTACCTTCCATGTTGTCTGTTTTTTTGGAGTATGTTGAGCAGCACCAAGCAGAGGGAAAACTCAGCAGTATTAAACGAGTTTTCGCTAGCGGGGAGGCACTAACAGTAAAGCAAGCCAGACGGTTTAATACTCTGCTTCGAAAGCCGAATGGCACAACTCTGCATAATTTATACGGACCAACAGAGGCAACAGTGGATGCAACATGGTTTGATTGCCCGGATGGAGATGATTTGCAGAGTATTCCAATCGGTAAGCCGATTGACAATAACCGGTTGTACATTTTGGATCAGGAGGGGAGACTGCTTCCTGTCGGTATTCCGGGGGAACTTTATATTGCTGGTACAGGAGTAGCCCAAGGCTACATTAATCAACCTGATCTAACGGACGAAAGATTCACAGATAGTCCCTTCGTTATCGGAGAGCGCATGTATAAAACAGGGGACTTGGCAAAGTGGCTTCCTGACGGCAATGTGGAGTATCTCGGAAGAACAGACCATCAGGTGAAAATTCGTGGATATCGTATTGAGACTGGAGAAATCGAAAAGGTCCTGCTCTCTCATCATGACATCAGAGAGGCCGTTGTTCTATCTAGAAAAGACCAAGAGGACGAAACGTATTTATGCGCTTATATTGTGTCTGACCGTGAACTCTTAACACAGGAAATACGATCCTATTTGAAAGCGTCTCTACCCTTGTATATGGTACCTGCTCATCTAATACAGATTGCTGCGATACCTCTTACGACTAATGGAAAGGTGAACCGAGGAGCGCTTCCTGAGCCCCATCATGTGATTCGGGAGCAGGGGTTTGTAGCTCCTCGTACAGATACAGAAACTCGTCTAGTACGTTTGTGGGAGGATATTCTGCATGTGAGCCCAATAGGTGTACACAGCCATTTTTTTGAACTGGGTGGACATTCGCTAAAGGCTACAATACTGATCGGGAAAATTATTCGAGAATTCCAGGTCGAGTTGCCTATGCGTGAAATATTTGAGTATCCAACTGTGGAAAGCATGAGCAAACTCATTGAACGTACCATCGGGAGAGGGGCAGGTACATTTACCGAAATTGCTCTACTTTCTGGTCAAACCTATTATCCGGTTTCCTCCTCGCAAAGACGTCAGATGATACTGCATCAACTTGAAGGAGCGGAACTGGTTTACAATATGCCTTCTGTCATGCTCGTTCAAGGCCATCTGGATCAGGAGCGGTTGAAAATGGCATTCACCACTCTGATTAACAGGCATGAAGCATTGCGCACTTCATTTTCATGGATCAACGGAGAGCCAGTTCAAAGCGTACATGACGAAGTAGAATTTGAGTTGAAGATTCATAGTCTGACCAGCAAAGAGGATTTAGAGGAACAGCAAATAGAAACGGTGCTAAGTGAATTTGTCCAACCGTTTGACCTGAGCCGTGCCCCTTTATTAAGAGGCGAGCTGATTCCGTTGACAGAGAACCAAAATATGCTGCTGGTTGATTTGCACCATATTATTTCGGATGGCGTTTCTATGTCTATTATTATGGATGAATTTGTAAAATCGTATGATGGACAAGCACTTCCGCCTCTATCCGTTCAGTACAAAGATTATGCTAGCTGGCATAATGAGCAAGTAAATCATGGATTTATTAAAGATCAGGAATCCTACTGGCTGGACATCTTTAAAAATGAGCCACCTGTACTGGAGCTACCAACGGATTTTCCAAGACCGTCTATTCAAAGCTATGAAGGTAACACGGTATCTCGAATTCTGGGCGATGATATAACAGAGCCACTTCATAAACTCGCAGCTGAAACTCAAAGTACATTATTCATGATTTTACTGGCTGTATATAACGTTGTTTTGTCCAAGCATGCACGACAAGATGACATTGTCATCGGTACGCCGGTTGCTGGGAGGAGACATCCAGACACGGAAAAGATCGTCGGCATGTTTGTCAATACGTTGGCACTGCGTACTAGCCCTTCATCGGAGAAGAGTCTTTCTGCTTTTTTGGATGAAGTTAAGGAAGCGGTTTTATCTGCTTTTGAGCATCAGGAATATCCCTTTGAGCAATTGGTCGAAAAGCTTGCGCTGCGGAGAGATGTGAGCCGAAGCCCGATCTTCGACACCATGTTTGTTATGCAAAATACAAAAGGGCAACCCCTACAATCTAGTGGGTTGGAATTCAAACCGTTTCCGTTCAATCCAGGTGTTTCCCGATTTGATTTAACCTTGAGCGCGGAAGAAACAGGCAGCTACCTTCATTTAAATTTGGAGTACAACAGTGCTTTGTTCCAAAAGGACACTGTCGAACGCTTCTTGGATCATATGGTGGTGGTGCTAAGGTCTTTTGTAGCTAATAGCACACAAACGATAGGTGATACAGATTTATTAACAACGGTAGAAAAAGAAGTGATTTTGAAGAAATTCAACGGGACGGCTGCGCCTTATCCAAGGGAGAAGACGATTCATCAATTGT
>NZ_JAALFM010000099.1:0-400 GCF_011800295.1 Paenibacillus sp. EKM301P
ACGCAGGATAACTTCTTCGAGCTGGGCGGCGATTCGATCAAAGCGCTGCAAGTATCGTCCCGCTTGCTACAAGCAGGCTATCGACTGGAGATGAAAGACCTGTTCAGCCATCCAACGGTGTCTGCATTGGCGCCGAAAGTCCAATCCGTTACCCGATTGGCGGATCAAAGCGAAGTGGTGGGCGCGGTGAAGCTGACACCCGTTCAACACTGGTTCTTGGAGCAAAACCTGGCGGATGCTCATCATCACAACCAGTCCATCATGCTGCATAGCAAGGATGGTTTTGATGAAGCGGCACTGCGCACAGCGATGGACCACATCGTTAGCCATCACGATGCACTGCGGATCGTTTTCCGTCCTACCGAACACGGGTATGAAGCCTGGAACCGCGCCATTGGCG
>NZ_JAALFM010000100.1:0-390 GCF_011800295.1 Paenibacillus sp. EKM301P
TGAAGGCGTAAGCTTGAAATCAGATTCGCCACCTGACCGCGAAGCAGCATCCGAGCCAGCAACAGGGCTGCGTCTGCACACCGTACTAGCATTAGACGATGAGTCGCTGTATACCGGAGATGTCACAGACGTCGATCACATCAACGAGCCGCAGGATCTGGCGTATGTGATCTATACGTCCGGGACAACGGGACGTCCGAAGGGCGTCATGATCGAGCATCGCAGCTTGGTCAATACGGCTGCGGCGTATCGCCGGGATTACCGTCTGAACCAGTTCCCGGTACGACTGCTGCAACTGGCCAGCTTCTCCTTTGACGTGTTCGTCGGCGATATTGCACGGACGCTTTATAACGGCGGCACGATGGTCATCTGTCCGAAAGAGGATCGGAT
>NZ_JAALFM010000101.1:0-389 GCF_011800295.1 Paenibacillus sp. EKM301P
CAGCGCTCCATTCAGCGTGGAATATGTGCAAGCAAGTGAAGAAGAGACACCGCAGTACGCACAGGACTTTGTACGTGAATTTGATCTCGCACAAGCACCGTTACTGCGGGTTCAGTTGATCGAAAATGGACCGGGGCGTCACGTCATGCTCTATGACATGCACCATATTATTTCGGATGGCGTGACGGAAGGCATTATCGTGCAGGAGTTCTCTCAATTGTATGAAGGCCAGGAACTGCCGCCACTGCGGATTCAGTACAAGGATTATGCCGTTTGGCAGCATGCAGATATGCAAAGTGAACGTCTGCGTGAGCAAGAAAGCTATTGGCTGAAAACCATGTCTGGTGAAATCCCGGCGCTGGATATGCCAACGGATTTTACAAGACCTG
>NZ_JAALFM010000102.1:0-381 GCF_011800295.1 Paenibacillus sp. EKM301P
CGAACAAGCACATCCTGCCAAATGGCGGCCAGCTTCGCCTCCAGTTCGGTGCGCGGCGCCACGTATTCGCGGCCTCCGCCTGCTCCCCCTTCCGGTGCCGGCAGCGCCTTCCGGTCGATCTTTCCGTTCGGCGTCAGAGGCAGGCACTCCAGCTCCACGAAGTACGACGGGATCATGTACCCCGGCAGCTCGCTGGCAATCGCCCGCTTCAGGTCCGCCGCCGTCAAGTCTTCTTCCGCTGTATAATAAGCGCACAAAGCTTTCTGACCTTCTTGATCTTCCCTGACGATGACGACCGCTTCCGTCACGCCACCTACACTCAGCAGCTTCGCTTCGACTTCACCCGTCTCAATCCGGTACCCCCGGATTTTCACCTGGTTG
>NZ_JAALFM010000103.1:0-367 GCF_011800295.1 Paenibacillus sp. EKM301P
TCCTGGAGTATATCGAGCACAGCGGAGCCGCCGGGAAAATGCGGAGTGTACGGCGAGTATTTGCCAGCGGGGAAGCGCTGATGACAGAGCATGTCCGCCGGTTTAACCGTTTGCTGGGGACCGAAGGAGCCACGCTGCACAACCTGTATGGACCGACGGAAGCGACGGTAGAGGTGGCGTATTACGACTGTCCTGCGGAACAGGAACCGGAGAGTATTCCGATCGGGAAGCCGATTGATAACGTGAAATTGTATATTTTGGACCATAAAGACCGATTGCAGCCAATAGGTGTACCGGGCGAGCTGCATATTGGAGGGGACTGCGTAGCCCGAGGATATGTGAATCGGAAAGAACTGACGGAGGAGAA
>NZ_JAALFM010000104.1:0-362 GCF_011800295.1 Paenibacillus sp. EKM301P
GCGACGGCCGCTGATCCAGCGGACAGCACTTACGCAAACCGGATGTACCGGACAGGCGACCTGGCACGGTGGCTGCCGGATGGCAGTATCGAGTATTTAGGCCGGATCGACCATCAGGTCAAAATTCGCGGGTATCGGATCGAGCTGGGCGAGGTGGAAGCACAGCTGCTGACCGTGGACGGCATTCAGAAAGCTGTAGTCACAGCATGGGAAAATGAAGACGGGCACAAGGATCTGTGTGCCTATATCGTAGCTTCGGAGTCGCTAAGTCTACCAGAACTACGGAATGCGCTGCAGCCGAAGCTGCCGGATTACATGATCCCGACGTATGTGGTACAGCTGGATCGTTTCCCGCTGACGCC
>NZ_JAALFM010000105.1:0-355 GCF_011800295.1 Paenibacillus sp. EKM301P
GCTGTCAACCTATGCGACTAGCGCAGCATTAGAGAAGGAGCGTGCGTATTGGGAGCAGGTGGAGCGAGCTGGTGCTGCACAAGAGGCATTGCCTAAGGATTACACTCGTAAGTCTCAGGCCAAACCACAGCTTCGCGATGATCGGACACTGACCGTAGCGTGGACGGTCGAAGAAACGGAACAATTCTTGAAACAAGCTCATCGGGCCTACAGTACAGAAGCAAACGACCTGCTGCTCACAGCTCTGGGTACAGCCGTTCAGGAGTGGGCAGGCATCGGTCAGGTGCTTGTGAATCTGGAGGGGCATGGACGGGAAGCCATTTTGCCGGATATGGATATTACGCGCACCGTCGGT
>NZ_JAALFM010000106.1:0-354 GCF_011800295.1 Paenibacillus sp. EKM301P
GTTGCTGGTCAGCGGGATCGTCTCCAGTCGCATCAGCCGTGCTGGCACCATGTGCGCTGGCAGTCCGGCTTCCAGCGTGGCCTGTACTTCCTCGATCCGCAGCTCGGTTTCTCCCGTGATGTATCCGCACAAATACTTGTGTCCACGCTCGTCCGTCCGGTCGATGACTACGGCTTGACGCACACCCGGTACCCGCTGGATCGCCGTTTCAATCTCGCCCAGCTCGATCCGATAGCCCCGGATTTTGACTTGATAGTCCATCCGGCCGATAAAGTCCACATTGCCGTCTGGCATCCACCGCGCCAAATCGCCGGTGCGATACAAACGTTCACCCGGTACGTACGGGTTCGCTAC
>NZ_JAALFM010000011.1:0-126293 GCF_011800295.1 Paenibacillus sp. EKM301P
CAAACGTTCCACAGCTACCTGCTGGAAGCCCGAGAACGTACGCTGCAAGCCTTCGAGCATCAGGATTATCCGCTTGAGGAGTTGGTGGAAAAGCTGGATGTAGCGCGGGATGCAAGCCGTAATCCGTTGTTTGACACCATGTTTGTACTGCAAAATACGGAGTCACAGGAAGCGCAGCTTGAAACACTGTCCTTTAGTCCGTATGTTCAGGAACACAGGACCTCCAAATTCGATTTGACCTTGTCCGTGAGTGATGAAGACGGGCAGATCAAGGGTTCCTTCGAATATTGCACAAAGCTGTTTGGCGCAGATGCTATTGAACGATTAACCGGAGATTTGATAGCGATCCTGTCACAGGTTGGAGCCAATCCAGATTTGCTATTAAGCGAAATTCAGGTGAACTCGGACGAGCAGCCGGAAGGCTTCTCGCCAGATTCCATCGACTTTGTTTTCTAAATCAGTTTTCTAAAAAGAAATGATTTCACTTTGCATGCGCAGAGGGCGGCGGCTTGTCCGACTGCCCTTGCCTGCAAAGTATTAATTTTCCGACACATTGCTCAATTACGTAACAAAGCACCATTCCAACAGGGGTACAGACCCCATGAAGCAGGAGGGATGTCATTGAAAGCCTTATTTGAGAAGGAAAAAAACTACTGGAGTCATAAGCTGGAATCTGAGGATCATATCACTTGCTTGCCATACACCAATCATGTGTCCAAGGATACAGCTGCAACGAGTTCTAATTTTCTTACGTACACGCTCACATTTCCATCTGAAATTTCCCAAAGAATATTATCTATAACAGGTGGAGCTCCATGGGCCGTGTTTATGGTTCTGCTGGCTGGAGTTGAAAGCTTATTGTATAAATACACAGGTGAGGAAAGTGTGCTGCTGGGCATTCCAGTAGCCAAGTCTGGCAACAGTACTGCAAAGCCGATTAACCATCTGATTTTACTGAAAAACACGCTGGATTCCTCGACAACCTTCAAAACCTTGCTGTCCCAAATCAAAACTTCTGTCAGCGAAGCAATTGAACACCAAAATATTCCTTTTTGGAACTATACCGAGGGGCTTGAAATTCCACGTAACGAGAACGATAAGCCTCTTATTCACACCACTGCATCCCTGCAAAATATCCACACTTCTTATTTTATGAATCATGTGCAATCTGAACTGGATTTTCAATTTCAATGGGAAAATGCAGTGGTTTCCCTGAATGTGACATACAGTAGCGACCGTTATGACCAGATGACGATTGAACGCTTTGTTGAGCAACTAATACGGCTGTACACCGTTGTTTTGCATCAGCCTGAGCTGGAGATTTACACAGCACAAGTGCTGTCAGAGCAAGAAGTGGAGCAATTGGTTCATACCTTCAACGATACAGTTGTGGATTATCCAAGTCATGCGTCCATTCATGAATTGTTCGAGATGCAGGCGAAGCAGGTACCACACCAGGTGGCAGTAGTATCCGGACAAGATAGCCTGACCTATGGAGAATTAAATGAAAAGGCTAACCGACTGGCTCATTCTTTACGTAAGCAGGAAATTCACACCGAGCAGACGGTCGGCATTATAGCTGAACGATCGATAGAGATGATCGTAGGTATGCTCGCGATTCTTAAAGCGGGCGGGGTGTATGTTCCGATTGACTCTGAATACCCGGACGAGCGCGTGCGCTATTTGCTGGAGGATTCCGGTGCCGAAATACTACTTGTGCAGAAAATAGAACATCGGCCCACTGATTTTAAGGGAATGGTGCTTGACCTGAGTGATGCCGCGATTTATGGAACGGATGATGCAGATCGTTACGATCCAATCTTGCCGAATGATCATGGAACAAATACGGATATGGCTGATATGGCATACGTGGACTGCCTAAATCCGTTTTACTCTATTTCCGCCAGTTCCGAACTTGCTTCTACTACAACCACCCCAACAGAAGCTACGCAATCAGAACATGCTAAACCAATACATCCGGTTTACGCAGCTGATCGTTTGGCTTACATTATGTACACTTCTGGTACAACAGGCCAGCCCAAAGGCGTTATGGTGGAGCATCGCAATGTCGTGCGTTTGGTGAAAAATACAAACTATGCACACTTGGATGCGGACACGCGCATTTTGCAGACCGGGTCTGTTGTCTTTGACGCGTCTACCTTCGAAATTTGGGGGGCGCTATTGAACGGTGGACAGCTGGTACTGGTGAGCCAGGATGTCATTTTGGACGCACCTAGACTTAAGGCAGCTGTCCGTAATCATGGCATTACCACGATGTGGCTGACCGCGCCGCTCTTTAATCAGCTTTCCCAGCAGGATTTGGAACTGTTCGAGGGAATACAGGAGTTGCTGGTCGGTGGCGATGTGCTGTCCGTACCGCATATTAACCGGGTACTGAAGGCTCATCCGAACCTGCGGATCATTAACGGCTATGGTCCTACAGAAAATACGACCTTTTCTACTACGCATGCCATTACCGGCGTCCAATCAGAAGCCGTGCCCATTGGCAGCCCGATCCATAACTCAACGGCATATGTCGTGGACCGTTCGATGCAGCTTCAGCCGATTGGAGCGTGGGGAGAACTGCTCGTTGGCGGTGACGGGGTGGCTCGTGGATACTGCAACCGCCCGGACCTGACAAGCGAAAAGTTCATCAACAGTCCGTTTCGTAACGGCGAACGCTGCTATCGAACAGGGGACCTGGTGCGGTGGAATGCGGACGGGACGCTGGAATACAAAGGGCGGATCGACGCACAAGTGAAAATCCGGGGCTATCGGATTGAATTGGGCGAGGTGGAAGCGCAGCTGTTGAAGCTGGAGGCAGTCCGAGAAGCAGTTGTGATTGCACGGGAGGATGAGCAGGGGCAAAAGCAGCTCTGCGCTTATGTGGTAACCCATGCGGATGTACAGTTAAGTGAGCTTCGCAGTGCTTTGAACCGAGAGCTACCAAGTTATATGGTGCCGTCGTATTTTGTACAGCTGGAACAATTACCCTTGACACCTAATGGCAAGGTGGATCGCCGGGCGTTGCCGCGACCCGAGGGAGGCATAAGCTCAGGCGCAGAATATGTACCTCCTCAAAATCAATTACAAGCACAACTGGTCAGCATCTGGAAAGAAGTGCTTGAAATTGAACGTATTGGCATTAAGGATAACTTTTTTGAAGCAGGAGGACATTCCCTGCGGGCGACACATGTCATATCACTCATCCATAAGCAATTGCATAAAAATGTGCAGCTAAAGGATCTATTCCAGCACCCAACCATCGAACAGTTTGCGCAGGTTATTGAAGCACTGGAGCAAACCACCTATGAATCCATCCCTGTTTCGGAGAATAAGCCATTTTATGCGGTATCTTCGGCCCAAAAACGGATGTATATTCTCAATCAGCTTGATGGAGCGGGAATTAGCTATAACATACCCGGAGCCCTGACACTGATCGGTTCACTTGATCATAAGGCACTGGATAATGCGTTCCGTCAGCTTATTGACCGCCATGAAACATTGCGAACGAGCTTTGAGACCATGAATGGTGAACCTGTCCAGCGAGTACATAACGAGGTTTCTTTTCGCGTGGAGTTGATTCATGCCCCCGGAGCTGACCAGAGGGAGACAGATGAGCTGGTGCATGGCTTTGTCCAGCCATTCAATCTTGAGCAGGCTCCGCTGTTCCGGGCTGGTCTGATTGAAATTAGTCCAGAGCATCATATTTTGCTGTTGGATATGCATCACATCATTTCTGACGGCACCTCTATAAATGTATTGATTCAGGACTTCATCCACTTATATGCAGGGGATACGCTTCCGTCGCTGCGTATTCAGTATAAGGACTACGCTGCTTGGCAGCGGGAGCAGCAACAAAGTGAACGCTATCAAGAACAGGAAGACTACTGGCTCAATACCTTCGCAGGAGAGCTGCCTGTGCTGGATATTCCGACTGATTATCCACGTCCGGCGGTGAGAAGCTTTGAAGGGGATGTACTGGAATTTACGCTCGATCAACGGCAAAGCGAAGGATTAAAAAGCATTGCGATGCAGACCGAATCGACTTTATATATGGTGCTGTTGGCTGCCTATACGACTTTGCTTAGCCAATACAGCGGGCAGGAGGATATCATTGTCGGTTCACCAATCGCGGGACGGCCTCATGCTGATCTTGGCAATCTGATCGGTATGTTCGTCAATACACTGGCAATCCGTAATTATCCGGAAGGCGGGAAAACATTCCGCGATTATGTGCTGGAGGTCAAGGATAACGCGTTAAAGGCTTTTGAACATCAGGATTATCCGTTCGAAGAGCTGGTAGAAAAGCTGGGTGTGGATCGAGATTTAAGCCGCAATCCGTTATTTGATACCATGTTTGCTCTACAAAACCTGGAACAAACAGAGCAGCAGCTGGCAGAGCTGCAATTAGCACCTTATCCAAGTGAACAAACGACGGCTAAATTTGATCTAAGTCTGTTCGCGCAGGAGGATGGGGAACAAATTGCCTGCGGTTTTCAATACGGAACCCGTTTGTACAAACGCGAAACCATCGAACGACTGGCTGTACATTTACAGCAGCTAATCAATGTGGTTATCGAACAGCCGGAGATCGCTCTTGCGGCTATAGAAATGGTTTCGACTCAAGAAAAAGAGCAGCTGGTGAAGCAATTCAGCACTACAGCAGCAGACTCTCCGTATCCACGGGATCAATTAATGCATGTGCTGTTCGAGGAACAGGTTGCACAGTCGCCAGATCGACTAGCGATCACCTTTGCGGACACACAGCTCACTTATCGCGAGCTGAATGAGCGTTCCGATCGTTTGGCATGCATCCTTACTTCCCATGGGATACGGCACGGGTCCGGAACTCAGATACAGCGAGTAGGGATAGTGGCTGAGCGTTCCATTGAAATGGTCGTGGGCATGCTGGCTATTTTGAAGGCAGGGGGGGCTTACGTTCCTATTGATCCCGAGTATCCGGAAGAGCGCATCCGATATTTACTAGAGGATTCCGGTGCCGAGCTGTTACTGTCACAGCGACGTGAGCAGGTTTCTTTTGAACCAGGTATTCCAGTCATCGATTTGAGCGATGCGCAACTATGGAGCAGCGAATTTGAAGGCTACACTCATACCCATGGATCAGATGCCATTTCAAATGGGGGATCTGCCTTAGATCTTTCGCATGTCATATACACCTCTGGTACGACAGGCAAGCCGAAAGGCGTTATGGTCAATCACCGTAATGTCGTACGATTGGTGAGGAGCACTAGCTACGCCACGCTTGACGAAAATACGCGTATGCTGCAAATGGGTGCAGTTGTATTCGATGCCTCCACATTTGAAATCTGGGGAACGCTGCTGAACGGTGGCCAATTATATGTAGTAAATCATGACACTATTTTGGATGCTGCCAAGTTCAAACAGGCGATGAATAAGTATCGGATTAACACCATGTTCATGACCACGGCTTTATTTAATCAGCATTCACAGCAAGACATTGAAGTGTTTGCATCCCTGAAGGAATTGCTCGTGGGTGGTGATGTGATGTCCGTACCACACGCTAACCGCGTGCTGAAGGAGTACCCGCACCTTCGATTGAGTAATGTTTATGGGCCGACGGAGAACACAACCTTTTCCACCACCTATGAAATTATGGAACCGCAAACTCAAGGTGTTCCCATTGGCCGTCCGATTAATCATTCCACCGTTTATGTGGTCAATCGTTCGTTAAAATTGCAGCCTGTGGGGGCATGGGGCGAACTATTTCTCGGTGGCGATGGCGTGGCACTCGGGTATCTGAATCGGCCTGAGCTTACGGCAGAAAAGTTTATTGAAAGTCCATTCCGGCCTGGAGAATATTGCTATCGTACAGGGGATTTGGTGCGTTGGCGTGCTGATGGCGTACTGGAGTACAAGGGAAGAATGGATGAGCAGGTCAAAATTCGCGGCTACCGCATCGAACTGGGTGAAGTTGAAACCCGTTTGTCCACGATTGCAGGTGTGAAGGAATCGGTTGTGATAGTACGGCAGGACGATCACGGGCAAAAGCAGCTGTGTGCCTATTTTGTAACAGACAGCGAACTAAGCGCTAGTGACTTACGTAACGCTCTATCACAGGATCTGCCGAGCTATATGGTGCCTTCTTACTTTGTACGTCTTTCCAGACTGCCTTTGACGCTAAATGGCAAAGTAGACCGCAGGGCACTACCTCTGCCTGAGCATAATCTCGATACAGGCATGGATTATGTGGCACCTGAAACGGATGTTCAACAAGCACTGGCTGCGGCTTGGGGCGCCATCCTAGGTATTCAGAAGGTTGGGATACAGGATAACTTCTTCCATTTGGGTGGCGACTCCATCAAGGCCATTCAAGTATCGTCTCGCTTGTTTCAGGCTGGATACAAGCTGGAAATGAAAGACTTGTTTAAATACCCGACAATTGCGGATCTAAGTACTTATATTCAGCCAGTTAACCGAGTAGCCGAGCAGGGCGAGGTTACCGGAAATGTTGTGCTTACACCGATTCAGCGCTGGTTCTTTGAACAGCCAACAGGTGAACCACACTATTTCAACCAATCGGTCATGCTCTATCGGCAGGAAGGCTATGACGAACAGGCACTTCGGCAGGCGCTCCATCAGATTACAACGCATCATGATGCATTGCGTATGATTTTTCGGTCGTCGGAGAACGGATATACAGCATGGAACCGAGGTGTAGATGAAGGCGAACCGTACCATTTGGAGTGCTTTGACTATAGGAACAGTGATGCTATTGAAGGGAACTTGGCGAAGATAATTGAAGCCAAATGCAATGAAATTCAATCTGGTATTTCTCTAAGCGAAGGGCCGTTGATGAGGCTCGGCCTGTTCCGTTGCCCGGATGGGGATCATCTGCTGGTCGCAATTCATCATTTGGTGGTAGATGGAGTGTCCTGGCGCATCTTATTTGAGGACTTGGCGACAGCTTATGAGCAAGCCTCCAAGGGTGAGCAGGTGATTCAGTTACCTCACAAGACGGATTCGTTCCAAACGTGGGCCGAAAAGCTGCACGCCTATGCCAACAGTCCGGCCATGGAACGTGAGCGGGCGTATTGGGAGGAGCTTGCACAAGCGGAACTGGCTCCTTTGCCGCAGGATTACGGACATAACGAGCACGATAAGCCATTGATTGGCGATAGTGAGTCGGTTACTGCTTTATGGACAAATGCAGAGACAGAGCAACTGCTCAAGCAGGCCAATCGTGCCTACCGTACAGAAATTAATGACCTGTTGCTGACTGCGGTAGGAATGGCGTTACAGGCATGGAGCGGAAATGATCGTTTCCTGATAAATCTAGAGGGACATGGACGTGAACCCATTTTATCAGAGGTGGATATTACCCGGACGATAGGGTGGTTTACAAGCCAATATCCTGTTTTACTCGATATGCCAGAAGAGACTGCTCTTTCACAGCGAATCAAACATGTGAAGGAAGGACTGCGCAGTATCCCGCAAAAAGGGATCGGCTACGGCGCACTGAAATATTTATTCGACCGTCAGACACAGGCATCGGAGGGACCTTCAGCCATATTTACGACAGCTCCTGAAATTAGTTTTAACTATTTGGGACAGTTCGATCAGGATATGAAAGGAAACGACTTGCAGTCATCCCCATATGAGGGGGGGATGCCACTTAGCCCGACCATGGCTCGGACATATACACTGGATTTTGGCGGCATCATTTCGGGAGGTCAGTTGGGGCTGACAATTAGCTATAGCCGTACCAGCTACCGACCAGAGACGATTGAGCGATTGGCGAGATTACTGGAATCGAGCTTGCGCGAAATTTTGACACATTGCACCCATAAAGAACACCCAGAGCTGACCCCAAGTGATATTTCCTATAAAGGAATGAGTGTGGAGGGCTTGGACAGCCTGTTATCTGAAATGGGCGCTGCGGGTGAGATCGACAATGTATATGCACTAACCCCGATGCAGAAAGGGATGTTGTTTCACAGCCAGCTTGATAGTCAAGCAGCCGCGAATGACGCGTATTTTGAGCAGGTTTCTTATGATATGCGGGGTCGGATGGACATCGGGAATTTTGCAGAAAGCCTGAATATGCTGGTTCGGCGACACGAGGCGCTACGTACACATTTTTATTTCGGCCGGGATACGGAGCCGTTGCAGGTGGTCTACCGAAATCGGGATTGTGGCTTCTATTACGAAGATTTACGCGAGTTGGATAGCGATACAAGGGGCATTTGGCTGAAGAACTTCAAGTTGGAAGATAAAGCAAGGGGATTTGATCTGCGTCGGGATGTCCTGATGCGTATAGCGATTTTGCGCACCGGGGAAGACAGTTACCATATTGTGTGGAGCTTCCATCATATCGTCATGGACGGCTGGTGTCTGTCCCTAATAAATAAAGAAGTGTTTGAGAGCTATGCAGCGCTTCAGGAGGGCAGAGTGCCAGAGCTGGCACCGGCAGTGCCGTACAGCCGCTTTATTGAATGGCTGGAAGCACAGGATCGCAAGGCGGCAACTGATTACTGGAGCAGCTATTTATCCGGGTATGAGCAGCAAACAGCACTACCAGCTGTAAAATCCGGCCGCAAGAGTGGAGGCTATACAGCTAGTGATTGGGTGACGGTTTTGGAGCGTGAGCTTACCCTCCGGGTGGAGGAGACGGCTAAGCGATATCAGGTAACCATGAATACGTTATTACAAACCGTATGGGGAATTGTGCTACAAAAATATAACAACCACTGTGATGTCGTATTTGGTAGTGTCGTCTCAGGCCGTCCATCGGATATTATCGGAGTCGAGGGTATTATCGGCTTGTTCATTAATACCATTCCCGTTCGCATCCTTAGTGAGGCAGGGGAATCTTTTGCAGAAGTTATGAAGAAAACGCAGGAACAGGCGCTGGCTTCTCATGCGTATGATACGTACCCACTGTTTGAAATTCAGGCATTGACTGACCAGAAACAGGATTTAATTAACCATATTATGGTGTTTGAAAATTATCCGGTGGATGAGCAGGTCGAGGAGATGGAAATTGATGGGCAGGAACTTTCCCCGATTTCCAACGTGGTAGCTCTTGAGCAGACCAACTATGATCTGAATGTAGTTGTAATGCCGGGAGAATGCGTGAAGATTCGTTTTATGTATAATGCGTTAAATTATGATCAAACAGACATTGAGCGTCTGCATGGACATTTTGTGAACCTGTTGGAGCAAACTTTGCTTAACCCAAATGTTCGCGTAGAAGAGCTGGAACTGGTTACAGCGGCGGAAAAACAGCAAATTACTGGAGAGTTTAATGACACTTCCTCTGCATATCCAGACAATCAGACGATTCATAAACTGTTTGAGGAGCAGGCAGAACGCACACCAGATCATATTGCCGTAGCTTTGGGTCATCAAACATTGACCTATCGGGAGCTCAATGAGACAGCCAATCGATTAGCGCGTACACTGCGGGATGCAGGGGTCAAACCTGATGAACCTGTTGGCATTTTGACGGAGCGCTCGTTGGATATGATTACGGGAACACTTGCCATTTTGAAGGCTGGAGGCGCGTATGTGCCGATAGATTCTCAATATCCAGAGGATCGTATCCGTTATATGCTAGAGGACTCGGGAGCCAAGCTACTGTTGGCTCAGCAGGATTTATTGGATCGGTGCTATTTTGACGGACAGATTGTCAATCTGAATGATGATAAGTCGTACAGTGCAGATGCTTCCAATCCGGGTATAGATGGAGCGAGTAATCATGCCGCTTATGTCATTTATACCTCAGGCTCAACAGGTAAGCCTAAGGGTGTCGTAGTTGAGCACCGAAGTGTTGTGCGTCTCGTCCGCAATACGGATTATGTCCCATTTGATGAATCAACCCGAATGCTGCAGACATGTGCGTTTGTATTTGATGTATCTACATTTGAAATTTGGGGTGCACTGCTGAACGGCGGTCAGCTTGTTCTCTTGCATAAGGATGATCTTTTGGACGCAGCCAAGATGAAAGAGACGATACAGGATCATCACGTCAACATGATGTGGCTGACCACACCATTATTTAATCAGCTTTCGCAGCAGGATAGTAAACTTTTTGGTGATGTGAAGTATTTGTTGGTTGGTGGTGATGTTTTGTCTGCACCCCATATTAACCGGGTCCTGCGCGATAATCCGCATATGAACATCATTAATGGCTATGGACCAACGGAAAATACAACCTTTTCGACGACATATCACATTACGGAAGAACAGCTGGATTCTGTGCCAATCGGACGTCCCATTTGCAATTCGACGGCGTATGTTGTGGACTCATCATTTAACTTGCAACCGGTCGGAGCCTGGGGTGAGCTGGTTGTTGGTGGAGACGGAGTTGCGCGTGGTTATTTGAATCGTCCTGAACTGACGGCTGAGAGATTTCTTGCTAATCCGTGGGTGGACGGAGATCGCCTGTACTGTACTGGGGACCTTGTTCGCTGGCGTGAAGACGGCATACTGGAATACGCTGGACGGATTGATCAACAGGTTAAAATTCGCGGTTACCGGATTGAGCTGGGCGAGGTGGAGACGAGACTGGCAAGTGTACCTTCTGTACGGGATAGCGTTGTTATCGCTTTGCGGGATGGAGCAGGTCAGCAGCAATTATGTGCTTACTTCACTGCCGATGAACAGCTGACCATCCGTGAGCTTCGAACTGTGATGTCGGCCAGTCTGCCGAGCTATATGATTCCGTCCGCTTTTGTACAGCTGGATCGGTTTCCACTAACGACTAACGGCAAAATTGACCGTAAAGCTTTACCTGTGCCGGACAAAGCATTGCACACGGGGATAGAATATGTCGCACCACGAACCGATGTGGAGCAGTTGCTGGCAGCTATTTGGCAGGAGGTGCTTGAAATCCCGCAAGTGGGAATCCACGATGACTTTTTCACGTTGGGTGGACATTCCTTGAAAGTACTGGAGCTTATACGCAAAGTTCGTCTTGCTACAGATATTGAGCTGCCCATCCGTAGTGTTCTGGAGTTCCCGACCATAGAAGAGCAGGCGCTCACATTATTGAAAGCCGATCTGGACTACAAGGTCGATAGTCCAATCATTCGGTTGAATGAACACGGTCCGGTTTCCATCTTCTGCTTTCCTCCTATGCTTGGATACGGACTGTCGTTCGCAGAGCTTGCAAAACAACTGGACCAAGATGCAGTTGTGTATGGATTAGAGTTCGTAGATGATGTTACGGATGAGCAGGCAATGTTGGCACGATATGTTGATTTAATCATCAGCACGCAGGCGCAAGGTCCGTATGTGCTGCTTGGTTATTCTATAGGTGGGAATCTGGCGCATAAGGTTGCCGGCACACTGGAGCACCAAGGTCATACTGTATCCGATATTTTAATGCTCGATTCGGTCAAAAGGGCAGAAGCTCTGCCTTTCACAGATGAAGAAACAGAGCAGGAAATTCATGCCATGCTGGAACAGGTTCCCGAATCCTATCGTGAGCTGTTGAATGAAACGTACCAGCGTAAAATGATCGCTTATGCGGTGTATGGCAACCAGCTTGTGAACACAGAAAATGTTCAGGCGAATATTCATGGCTTTGTTGCCGCTGGATCGGAAACGGTGAAGGGCACAGGAGATAATAAACTTTTATGGAAAGATGCTACACAAGGAAGCTATGAAGAGCATAGCTTGATTGGTAATCATTATGAACTGCTGGAACCCGGATTTATCGAAGAAAATGTAAAATGTATCCGTGCCACAATACACAAGATAACCCGGAACATGGGCAAAGACGAGACACAAGGATTGGCCCATCATAATTCTTGAAAACTTACATTCGATGATTTAACTAACTGGAATTACTAATTTTATCTGTAATGTATGAATCCTGATCGAACAGGTAAGAAGCCTTCTGCTTACGCGATTCGATCAGGATTCGCTTTATCATGCGCACTCCCGCGAGGGAAGTGCGATGATTCCATAGCGCCATGCTGATGGCTCCCATACGGAGTGTAAATATCTGCTCCGCTATGCAATCACCGCACGGTTTAAATCATGAAATCAACTTCATAGGTAAGGAGGGTACTTCAATATGAAGAATAGAGGTATTGGCTACCTATCCGCATTCTTAACAACGTTGTTTCTTTGGAATCTGCTCATTAATTCAGCATGGGCAGCAGATAGTATAACACCTAATTCAGTGGAAAAAGCAGTGGACGATATCATGAGTACAGAATTGGAAAAATTGCATATTCCGGGAGCGGCCGTCGTTGTGACCCAGGAAGACCAAATTCTTTTTAGTAAAGGATATGGATATGCAGACCTGGAGCGGAAAATGGTATTCGACCCGGCAAAGACCATTGTTCGTGTTGGCTCGCTAACCAAATCATTTAGTGCAAGTGCCACAATGCAACTGGTCGAGCAAAACAAGCTTGATTTGAATGAAGACGTGAACAGCTATCTCCACAGCTATAAAGCTTCGCAATACCAAAATCATCCTTTTAATCTGCATCAGCTTCTGACACATACTGCGGGATTAGATGAAGCGATATACGACATTAACAGCTCAACTCGCGCAGGCGTTTTACCTACAGAGCAGTATCTCAGCACGTATTTTCAAAATCAGCCACCTATCCGCAAACCTGGAATTCAGTATGAATACAGTAATGTCGCCTTCGGTCTGATCGGTAATATCGTGGAGCAAGTAACCGGTCAGGGACTGAATGATTACTTTCGTACACATCTATTCCAGCCTATGAATATGCCCAGCGCGACACTGGAGTTGCCATTAAATCATCCAGAATTGGCGCAATCGTATCAGTGGAAGCATGGAGCTTATGTGAAACAACCCTTATCGTATATCAATCTGCCGGGAGCAGGAGCGTTGAACGTCACACCCAACGAATTTTCCCACTATCTGATCACTCATTTAAACCAAGGAGAGTATGAGGGCAAAGCGGTACTCCAGCCACAAACGGTAAAAGTGATGCATGCACAGCAATTTGCAGCGGATGCCCGTCTGGATGGCTTGGGCTACGGATTTTTCCGTGGTCAACTGAAGACGGGAGTACCCATGTTGTGGGCTACTGGAGAAATTGATGATTTTATTTCCGAAATGGTACTGATTCCATCCCAAAAGATCGGTATTTTTGTGACCATCAATTCAGCTGACACAGACACCCTGCTTCATGGAAAAGTCATCAATACGATAGCTCAAATGCTGCCCGCAAAGCCGCAGGCCGCTTCTCAGTCACTGGCTCGTTCTGTCACGCAAGTGAAGCTTTCGCCAGAGATCGAGGGCGTATATCAGGTGGATACTACTCCTGTTCATGGGTGGGGAAAATGGATTCGGATACTGGGAAGCATTAAATACACCGTTCATATTCAAGATGATCATACGCTAATTGTTAAAGGAAAATACCCGGATCAGAATGAAGCAACAGACAAAGTTTTTCAAGCAGCAGGTGATGGGCTGTTTGTGGAAAAGGGGGGCCAGCTTAAAATTTTGCTGTATCAGGAAAAGGGTACGTGGATGATGATTGCCCCGGATAGTAAGACCATGAAGCAGACGACACTTTGGCACCGTACCTGGACGCTACTCGTCAGCTATGCAGCCGCATCCTTATTTTTCGTCACAACCCTACTGATATGGATCATAAGATATGTGATCAGAGTTATCCGCAAAACGAATAATCACATTTCGTCCAACCTGGCATACATCGCGTTACTAAATACGATTTTTCTCGGGGTACAGGTCGTCTATGGTAACAATCAGATGGTGTATGGCTATTCCGCCTGGTATATCTGGGGAATTTGCACGCTGCCGCTCATTTCAGCACTCATTGCCGTGTGGGTATTGATCGTGAATGGCACCAAGCTGATTACAGGGGAAAAAAGAGTCCGGGCTGCCGGGAAAATTGTATTTGCGATACTCACTTTGCTGCATACAGCCTATCTTTTTTATTGGAATTTCCTTCCTTTTCATTATTCCTAAAGATTTACAAAACAACGCATGTCCGCACATAAATGAATGCTAACATTTATATTTAGTGCCCCTCTGAGAGGGGCCTTAAACCAATTAACAGGAGGAATAGAATGGGAATCTTTCGTCGTTTTACATCCCGCAGCTTCAAATACGCAACAGCTATGGTTTTCACTTTATCGTTGTACGCCGGTGTTGTGGGCGGCATGCAACCGGCACGCGCAGAAGGCCCGGCAGACCCGGCCCCTTTCATTGCAGCCAAAGTGGTCAACGAAAACGCTGGTAAAAAAGTGTTGTTCGATAATACACATGGACAGACAGCCGGCGCAGCAGATTGGGTGATTGATGGTGGATTTTCAGATTTTGGCCAAGCCCTTGCAAACAATGGCTACGATGTTCATGAACTTCGCCAATCTACACCTATTACTTATAATGATTTAAAGAATTATGATGTATTTGTGACAGCGGAGCCCAATATCCCTTTTAAACAAAGCGAACAGGCCGCAATGGAACAGTATGTTAAAGCAGGCAATAGCATTTTTTTCATTGGTGATCATTATAACGCCGACCGCAACAAGAATCGCTGGGACGGATCGGAAAGTATCAATGGGTACCGTCGTGGTGCATGGGAAGACCCTGCAAAGGGAATGAGTGAGGAAGAAAAAGGCTCGGCAGCGATGCAGGGCGTGGTTAGCTCAGATTGGCTGGGTAACCAGTTTGGTATACGCTTTCGCTACAATGCATTAGGCGATATCACGGCTAATCAGATTGTTGAACCTGCCCAGGCGTTCGACATTACAGCAGGAGTGAGTAATGTGGCAATGCACGCAGGATCAACATTGGCGATTATTGACCCGACCAAAGCCAAGGGGATCGTATATCTGCCTAAAACCAATCAGGCTTGGGGGAATGCAGTAGATCAGGGCGTTTATAACGGAGGTGGTATAGCGGAAGGACCTTATGCAGCTGTAGCAAAAGTAGGTCTAGGCAAAGCTGCTTTTATTGGGGATTCATCTCCTGTTGAAGATGCAACGCCGAAATATCTGCGTGAAGAGACAGGAACCAAGAAGACAACGTATGACGGCTTTAAGGAGCAGGATGACGCTGTGTTACTGGTCAATATCGTCGATTGGTTGTCCAAGAAGGAGGAGTATACCAGCCTGTCGGATGTAAAAAACTTACAGCTAGATCAGCCGACGGCATTGCTGTCTTTTGAAGCTCCTCAGGCTTCCACGGAACCGCAAGCCGAGCCTTGGTCCGCTCCTGCAGCCGGCTACAAATGGTGGGATCAGCGAACGTTCAAGGCCGGCTCCTATGGCGGACTTACAGCCAGTGCGCAGCCTGTGTACAGCATCGTTCGGCAGGAGCAACTACCGAATGCACAGCCTTTTCAAATTCGCATAGTTGCCGACCAACTGGCTCCCAATAGTACGATTAGCGGATTCAGTGCAGGTATTTATGTAGCGGGCGGCAATCAAGTAGCCCAGATTCAAAATCCGGATGGAAGCTGGCCGACTTCTTACGGTTATAGCGGAACATTTAGTCTGGAATCCGACAGCAAGGGGCATGCCTATAGGGACCTGACGGTGCGGATCAAGCCGGGTACCAGCGGTGCAGCTAATCTTAGGCTGAGACAAAATGGCAGCAACCTGCTGACCCAATCGGTCGTGCTGGCAGATGTCCCAGCCCAGCCGTTGCCTGAGGAAGGCAATACAATTCCGGCTCGTATCAGTGTCGCAGAAGCACGAACTCTTTCGGCTGGCAAAGTTGTGACCTTGGAGGGAGTTGTGACGACAGAACCAGGGGCTTTTGGCGGTCAAGCCTTTTACATGCAGGATGAAAGTGGCGGCATTTATGTATATCAAAACCAAAGCGGCTTTCACCAAGGTGATCGAGTAAAGATTACAGCAAGTTTGGCACTGTACAATGGTGAAGTCGAGTTGACTGATGCAGTGGCTATTGAAAAAACGGGAGAAGGACAACTTCCGCAAGCTGTGCAAGTCACCGAGCTCAGCGATGCGAATCAAGGACAGCTGGTTGAGCTTCCTACTGCCATTATTCGTAATATAATAGATGCAACTCCTGTAGGTTCGTTTGAATTTGATGCAGTAGCGGGTGAGGTTAGCCATCATGTGCGAGTTGATGCACGTACAGGCTTAACACGGACATCTTTTCCGTATCAAGAAGGACAGCAAGTGAAGCTGAAGGGAATTTCGGCGGTTTTCAAAGGAAATTATCAGTTAAAGCCGCGCGGGCTAGATGATTTTTCAGCTCAGACAGGCGCAGCTTTGCAGGAAGTAGAGCTTTCACTGGATCAAACAACATTTAACGTTGGGGATACAGCAGCCACACATCTCAAGGGTACGCTCACAGATGGCAGCCAAGCTGATTTAAGTAATGCCTCTGTTCAGTATATCAGCAGCCATGAATCCGTTGCACTGGATACGTATGGAGAGCTTCGGGCCCTAAAAGAGGGGAGCGCCGAGATTACAGCGAGCGTCACCTTGGACGGTAAAACGGTCGTATCCAATCCAGTAACCGTTAGAGTCGAGAAAAACACTGTAGGTGAAGTGCCGGGTAAACCGGTGCTGTCTCATGATAACGGTCAGGACACCGGACTGAAGGATGGAGACTACAACATCACCATGAATCTGTGGTGGGGCACGAATGGTGATGAACTCAAGTTGTATGAAAATGACAAGCTGATTGCAACCCAATCGTTGCAAGCGGCTTCCCCTGAAGCACAGCATGCAGTCATTTCTGTTACAGGCAAGAGCAATGGAACCTACACGTATACTGCTGAGCTGATCAACGCTTCCGGTAAAACGGTTAGCGACCCGTTAACTGTCGAAGTGACCGATGCTACTCCTGGCATACCGGTGTTGTCTCATAACAATTGGGATGGTGACGGTAACTATACCCTGACAATGAACATGTGGTGGGGTACGAATGCAACCCAATACAACCTGTATGAAAATGGAGAGCTGATCGACACGCAGGTTCTGTCGAGCCAAAGTCCGCAGGCCCAAAGTGCTGTGACCAACATCCAAAATCAAAAGCCGGGTACATATGAGTATCGGGCCGAGTTAGTCAATGCTGCAGGAGAGGTTTCCAGTCAAACCATAAGTGTAGAAGTGAAGGAACGTTAATTCGAAATAATGAGCCGTTAAAAAGGAAGAGCATCTATTGACCTCGCGAGAGTCTATAGATGCTCTTTTTTGCGGGAATTAGCATTTTAGGATTGGGTTGGCGAAGCGGAAAGTCCCTCTATATCTGAGGAGCCATAGAAGATCATGGCAACTAGAATCACAATAATGATAAACTCTGCAAAAGATTCTCCATCAAACTCACTCACCACAACTATCTCCTTTCGCCACCTGTTAATTATTTATTTTCTGCGAAAAGGCTTGTATCACCTGATCCAACGTCATATTGCCGTTATCATTTAAAAATTTCACCATATTATCGACATTAGTAGGGGCAGATGCTAATGTTTTGTATTTTCCTGTGAGTCCTAAAAATAATGTTGCTTGTCTGTATAAAGTCACGGAATCGACGTTTAGTTTTCCTGTTAGTAGGAGGGCTGCGACTAGGATCTCTACATTTTTTCCTTGAAGTGCTGAAAAGATAGCCGAATTACTGTTTAATCCATTTTTCTTTTGACCGTTAGGGGGGGATTTGGATTTGCGATTCCCGTTCCCATTGCCATTCTTTCCTAAGGAAGCCATTGAATCTTCCTCCCGCCATACACTGCTCCTGCCTGATTTGCATGAAATTTGGGACAAGGGCAGTGGCACTGCACGTGCTCATTAAAATACGTTATGATCATACGATATGCGAACAAGAAAGCTTTGGTTACCATATGGATCACAGTGGTCGAAGGTAGCTGATTGCTATTTCCTGAATTTCTTTTCGCATGTTGGTCCAATTTAGAGTAAACTACAATAAAGCAAGCTAAATGAGCATTTTGCATCAATTCCAGGAGCTTTATCCAATTAGCAATAGATGGACCCTAACGGTTTAGCTCGTATATATTGTACCTTCGAGTATTGAACTTGAATTATGCAAAGTGCTGAAATAGGAGTTGAAATAAGACCATGTCGAATGAAGAAGTATTGTTAACTAAAGAGGGATTAGCCAAGCTGGAGGAAGAGCTCAAGGAACTGAAGACAGTAAAACGCAAGGAGCTAGCCGAACGCCTCAAGTTGGCCATCAGCTATGGAGATCTGAAGGAAAATAGTGAATATCACTCAGCCAAGGACGATCAGGCGTTTATGGAAACACGAATCATGGTCTTGGAAAAAATGTTGACCAAAGCTCGGATAGTGGATGAAAGTAATCTGGATCTTAAAACGGTCAGTATCGGTTCTACTGTTATTCTGAATGACATCGAATTTTCGGAGAAGGTGGAATACAAAGTTGTAAGTCCTGCGGAGGCAGATGTTCTGGACAACAAAATTTCCTATGAGAGTCCTTTAGGTAAGGCACTTTTGGGGAAAGAAGTGGGCAGTATCATTCATGTCGATGCACCTATGGCTGTAATCAAATATGAGTTGCTAGAAATTAAGCTCGCTTAGTCCATTCCCGATTCCCTTTATAAGGGGGCCGGGATTTTTCATTTCTCGCTATTTACATACCATCCCTGCGGAGTGCATTTGCACTCCACAAACTGGAAAGGATTTTTATTGCTTTGCTATCGTATTAAGATCAATCTGTCATTAGGAAGCCGGCTTGCTCCAATGCAGCACAGGCATCATTAATTTTATCTTCATCCGAAGCATGCAAGGTATGCAGGTGGATGCCTCCGGTCAGCTGGGACAAATACGTGGCTTGGGTGGAGCTGATCTTACGTATAAAATCGTCCACTTCTTTGCGAGTTCCGACCCGTATTGGAGCAGTCAGATCTCCATATACTGGATGCTCAACTATAACATCCTGCACACTGACACCGTAGTCTACAATTAGCTTTAATTCTTCTTCTGTTTGTTCAGGTCGGTGATTACACACAATAATACGAGAGGCTAAGGGAGCGGCTTGAGCCGCAGGTTCCATATAAATGTATCCTTGACTCGTTGCAAGTATAGGCTCTTGGCTTGCTTTTAACAGGGAAATATCTTGTACAATTACTTGTCTGGAAACGGAGGACCTGCGTGCCAGCTCGCTCCCGGTCAGCGGTGACTCGCTTTTGAGCCACAATAGCAGCTGTTCGCGGCGATCCGTACCTGACCGTTTTAAAGATTCAGTCAACGGGATAAGCTCCTTTCTTGTCGATGCGTCAGGTCTGTCAAAATATCTACCAGTACATTCAATTCCTCGATGGTGGTTGTCCTGCCGAAAGAAATACGGATAAATTGTAAGGCTTCACGTTCAGATGCTCCAAGTGCCTGTAAGGCAGGTGAAGGATTGTGATGTCCGGCGGCACATGCGCTTCCGGTAGATATACAGACACCGCTGCGATTACATTCCAGCATAACATATTGTCCCTCGTAACCGTGAAAAAAACATCCTACAATATGATGAAGCACTGCTTTTTTTTCGCTTTCCTCTACGACCCAACGTAATGGAATGGATCTTTCCTGAATTTTCGTAATAAAATATCTTCGCAGGGTAGCATATCGCTCCTGATGCATCTCCATCTGTTCCGTCATCATTTCTGCCGCTGTGACAAAGGCTGCAATCCCAGGAACATTAACTGTACCAGGACGAAATCCGTTTTCATGCAGTGTATCAGGATACACCGGACGCCATGGGGTTCCGGGTCTGAGATATGCAGCACCGACACCTTTGGGGCCATATACTTTATGGCTTGATATAGAGAGTGCATCCACTCCCATAGCTTCTACATCTATGTGAACATTCCCAAATGTTTGTACCGCATCACTGTGCAACATAATACCACGTTCGTGGAGCAGGGGAGACAAGGCAGCAAGATCCTGAATCAGCCCTGTCTCCGAATTGGCGTGTTGTATCGATACAAGCCCGGTGTTGTCTCTGAGATGGGGTACAAGAACTTCACGGGTTATTCGTCCTTCCTGATCCGGTTGTATAATAGTTAGCTCATAGCCCTGATGTTCTAGCAAAGTAGCAAGATTGTACATCGAGTGATGTTCCAAAGCGCTCATAATCCAATGCTTTTTGTCTGGCGGCAGCCCGTTCAGGATTGATTGCACGACCACCATATTGGATTCTGTGCCCCCTGATGTAAAATAGATGCCTTCCTTTTGCCCGCCAATCATTTTTGCCATTCGTTGCCTGCTGTAATCTAGTGTGTAGGCTGCTTGACCGCCTGCATCATGGAGGCTGCTGGCATTTCCGAACATTTCCTTATTCATTACGCTATATATATGCAAAGCTTCGTCACACATGGGTGTGGAAGCGGCGTAGTCCAGGTAAATCACAGCAAATCCTCCCCACTTAAAAATAATTCCATTCCAAAAACTCTTGAGATTATTGTAGGCATGTGTAAATATAGGTGTCAAGACACATGTAAATATGTTTTGTACACATAGCGGTTATCTATTCGTGAGCGAGGGACAGTCAGCCGCAACGATATGGAGGGAATCTAATGTCTATGCTAGACGTTTTACAAGGAAATCGTGGACTTATGCCAGAGCATTATAAAACACTGACGGTTGCTGACATGGAGCAACGCGTAGCCGAGCTGAAACAAAAATGGGGCTCAAAGCTGCTCATTCCGGGCCATCACTATCAGAAAGACGAGGTTATCCAATTTGCTGATATAACAGGAGATTCTCTACAGCTCGCTCAAATGGCGGCACAAAATCAGGAAGCGGAGTTTATTGTGTTCTGCGGGGTTCATTTTATGGCGGAGACAGCGGATATGCTGACTACCGACCGGCAAACCGTTGTTCTGCCGGATATGCGCGCAGGCTGCTCAATGGCAGATATGGCGAATATGGAGCAGACGGAACGAGCGTGGAAGCATTTGCAGGAGTTGGTTGGTGATACGATCATTCCGTTAACATATGTAAATTCCACAGCAGAGATTAAAGCCTTTGTAGGACGGCATGGCGGGGCTACAGTGACTTCTTCGAATGCCAAGCAGGTGCTAGACTGGGCACTGAAACAAAAGGAACGTATTTTATTTTTGCCGGATCAACATTTGGGACGCAATACAGCCCATGATCTTGGAATTCCGCTGGATGAAATGGCTGTATGGAATCCTATGACCGATCAGTTGGAGACTGAACGAAACCCGGCAACCGTAAAAATCGTTTTATGGAAAGGGCATTGTTCAGTTCATGAAAAATTTACGGTAGATCATATTCGCAACGTCCGTGAACGCGATAAAAATATCCGAGTCATCGTTCATCCCGAATGCTCTTATGAGGTTGTACAACTCGCAGATTGTGCTGGCTCCACCAAATTCATCATCGATACGATCCGTGCGGCAGAGCCGGGAACCCGTTGGGCCGTTGGCACAGAGATGAATCTCGTGCAACGAATTAGACAACAGCACCCTGAACAGCAGATTGAATCGCTCAATCCCGATATGTGTCCTTGTCTGACCATGAACCGGATCGATCTTCCGCATTTGCTGTGGGCAATGGAACAGATTGATCGGAGAGAGCCTGTAGGCGTAATTCGTGTGGATGCTCAGATCAGACAGGACGCTGTACAGGCACTGAATCGTATGCTTGCTATACGTTAAGTTTTACCGTTACGTAGAGCGTACTTTCTTGTGTAATCCGATCTCTATCTCTATTTAAAGATTAGTCGATTGTCCGGTTTCGTGCTATAATTGTAGCAACATACCGAAGGAGGTGAATCCCTTGTTTGAGCTTCAGGACTTACTCCCCTATTTGCTTACGATCGGATTGCTGTGCACTGTGACTTATACGTATCTTGCTCATTTGCACGGCAGCGTAGCTGAATGCTGGGTCGAAGGCGGCCCCGTTCGCTCGCATGCTTCTCCGCTGATGCCGATGTCTGCCCGCGGACAGGACATGCCTGTCCGGCTAGCACGTCACATTCGGCGGAAGGAAGCGCCAGATGAAGATGCTTCCGATTGTTCCCCCTTGTTGAAAAATGGCACAGCCAATCAACGAGGAGGAACATATGAAGCGATTCAAGGGATTCACTTTTTGGGGTAAACAAGAACGGATATTGGGTTTAATCGTAGCGTTGGCGGTGGTCATGCTGCTGTCTGGTTGTGGTGCGAATGCTGCGGAGATTAATGCACAGACACCTGGTTTTTTTAATCATTACGTGGTATTCCCACTTTCTTGGCTCATTCAGCATTTGGCGGAATGGTTTGGTGGAAGTTTTGGGCTGGCGATCATGACTTTGACATTCATTGTCCGTCTGGCCTTATTGCCGCTAATGATGCGTCAAACGCGTGCCCAGCAGGGTATGAAGCGCAAGATGAGCGCTATGCAGCCCGACTTGGACCGAATTAAAAAGAAGTATGAGAATAAAAAAGATACCACCAGCCAGCAGAGTATGCAGCAGGAAATGATGGCGCTGTACAAAGAACATCAATTCAATCCGCTCAATATCGGTTGTCTGCCTATTCTCATTCAGCTCCCGATTTTAAGCGGTATGTATACTGCCATCCGACTCACGCCGGAGTTGGCGTCACATTCATTCTTATGGTTCCGGCTCGGACAGCCGGACTGGATTCTGGCAATTGTCGTCGCAGTTGTATACTTGGCACAGGCTAAGCTTTCTCAGCAACAGATGACGGCTGACCAGCGCAAGCAATTTGCTATTATGGGTTATCTTTCACCGATTATGATGGCGGTCTTTTCCTTCAACGCTCCTGCGGCCATGCCTTTATATTGGACCGTAAGCGGCACCTTTTTGCTGCTTCAATCGCTGTGGTTCCGCAAACGCTATCCAATTGAAGAAGCAGAGAATAAGATTAAACTTGGTGAAGTCACGCCAACCTAATAAGAAGATGCTATTTGTTTGACATAGAATTGTGTTAGCAGTGTCTCACATGCAATGACAGATGCCATTCGAGCCAATAAGGCTTGAGTGGTGTCTTTTTTTTGCTGTTTTTTTCACTATATTTCGCTTGCGGTTTTGTAATCATTATGAAATCCTTATATCAATATTCATAAAGTTAGGAGAGACTAAATGGAAAATTCAACAACAACCATTGAATGGTATGAAAATCAAATAAGGGAAGACGGCTGTTTTTGCATGAGAAGCATGCAAAAAGCACCGGGATATGTACAAAAAATGAATTGGACAGAAAAAGAATTTACTCAAAATTTGACTTACATACAATTGAGAAAAGACAATAAACCAGCAGGATTTATAGAGTATGCATCGGGTGAACAAGCATGGAGAGCTGTTCATGCGGATGGATATCTAGTGATTCATTGTATCTGGATTGCTGTAACCGGCTTGGGATTAGGCTCACAGCTTATTCAACGCTGCATTCAAGATGCTATTACGTTGGGGAAGAAGGGAGTGGCAGTCGTTACAAATATAGATACCTCCTGGGCGCCAGGTCCCGAAATTTTTCTGAAAAACGGATTTCGGCATGTGGAGGATGCTCCATATTCTTTTCAGTTGTATGTTTATAAGTTTAATCAAGAGCATTCAGATCCTTATTTCCCTAATAATTGGGTTCAACGTCTGGATCATTTTAGTGAAGGCTTAACCATTTTACGAACTCATCAATGCCCTTATCTGGAAATAGCCACGCACAATGTGATTGAAGCAGCTGAGACTGTGGGGATACAACCCGAGATTATTGATATACGAGATCGTTCACTACTCATGGAACTGTCTCCGACACCGTACGGCGTATTTCACGTGATCTGTAATGGGGAATTGATTTCATATCACAGGATGACTCCTCGTTCTTTTGCCAAAAAGCTAACCATGCTTTATTCTAAAAGCTAATCTTTTTATGAAATGATACAAGAAAAGTGGGTAAAGTAAATACATGGACGATGTGAATGCTGCATTTTGTTTGATCACGGGATGAATTTCATGGAGGACCTCTAAAAAATGAAGCAAATATATACAAAGCTACCGATTTCCGTGGCTCTACTTACATGTATAGTATGTGCCCTTGGTTTTGGCTTAATCGCATTATGGGTTAGCGACCAGCAAGTACGGCATTTTGACCACAAGATCATTACGGCTATTGGACAACTGGAATCGCCTTTCATGACACGTCTTATGAAATGTTTCACTATTATCGGCAGCGGGCTTCCAGTGGTAATCATCATTTTAATTGCCATGTTCGTGCTCTATAGTGTATTGGGACACCGACGAGAATTGCTTTTTTTAGCGGTTGCTGTGCTGGGATCAGTGCTGTTGAATACGGTACTAAAAATGCTATTTCGGCGTGCGAGGCCTGAAATCAACCGTATTATCGAAGCGAATGGATATAGCTTTCCAAGCGGACATTCCATGACCGCTTTCAGTATGTATGCGGCGCTGACGTTTTTATTGTGGAAGCACGTTCCTTCCAGGATAGGTCGTATCCTTCTTGTTGTGCTCAGTAGCCTACTAATTGTAACGATCGGGACAAGCCGCATTTATTTGGGTGTTCATTATCCGAGTGACGTTGTGGGTGGCTATTTCATGAGTGGTTGCTGGATGGCAGCTTGCATTTGGTTCTACCAGCGGTATGAAGAACGAATGCTACCACTTCGTACCAAATCGACTGCATAATGAGTGCATAAATCATGAGGTTAAAAAAAGCAGACGCATTAGCGTCTGCTTTTTATTTGCACAGAGGAAGTAGATTGGGTCATCTTTGTTCTCGTCTGTTCTACAGGCTTTATTCCTAGCTTCTGCTCCCATTTTTCATAAAAAATAATAGCTGCTTGGATAAAGATGCCTGGAAGCTTCCGACTGCGAATGAATTTGTGAACACCAACTGCGCAGCCTGCCCCAATGAGCGCCCCTGCCAAAATATCTGAAGGATAATGCACACCGGTCCATACGCGGGATATCGCAATAAGCACAGCCAAGACAATCCAGAGGACACGATATTTTTGATGATGAAGCCATAGAATTGCTGCCAGAGCAAAAGCTCCAAGTGCATGGTTACTCGGAAATGAAGCATTGGGATCATGATGAATCAGCTGAATGACAGAGTGTCCGACAAAAGGCCGATCTCTGTAAAACAAATGTCCAAGACACCAGCTAATTGTAAAACCGATACAAACCGTTATAACGGCTTCTAAAACCATCATCCGATGCGGCATTTTAAAGGTGAACCAGTATAGCAGTAAAGCCACTCCAAATAAATACGGTGCATATTGCGCCAAGAAACGCATAGTTCCATTCAAAAAGGCGAGGTGATTAG
Organism: Paenibacillus sp. EKM301P; assembly: GCF_011800295.1. NCBI lineage: Bacteria > Bacillati > Bacillota > Bacilli > Caryophanales > Paenibacillaceae > Paenibacillus > Paenibacillus sp. EKM301P. Next base: position 25,257 of record NZ_JAALFM010000011.1, read on the forward strand.
CCAATTCATTGATCCAGTGAAACAAAGCAAAGTCTACATTAATTAGCATGAATAAATTACTCCTTAACCTCAAAAAATTAAATTACAAAGTTATATTATAGAGCGACTATACGGATAAAAGCTTAAAATCAAATAAAAAATGAATGGTATGTGCATTGCTTATTAGTTTTCTCTATAAAAAATAGGTGGTTTTGCAATGGAAAAATCGGTGCTGGTCATTGATGATGAAGCGAAGATATCCAGATTGCTTCAACTGGAGTTATCCCACGAAGGATATGCAGTTGAAATTGCACAGACGGGAAAAGAAGGATTGGAAAAAGCACTATCCCTTACATGGGATATTATCATACTGGATGTGATGCTGCCCGAGATGAACGGTGTCGAGGTGCTGAAGCAGATTCGAAAAGTGGACAATCATACCCCGGTAATTATGGTCACTGCACGTAACACGACTCCTGAAAAAGTTTCAGGTCTGGATGAAGGAGCTAATGATTACATTACAAAGCCCTTTGAAATTGAGGAATTATTAGCGCGGATGCGGGCCAGTATGAGGAATCAGTTGGAGCCGGCAGCTACTACTTCGCAAAAAGAGGAAAAGCAGCAGTCCAAACTTCAAGTCGATAGCCTGGTGTTGGAACCCAAGACGCGGTCCGTGGTAAGGGAAGGAAAACGTATCGAACTTACGCCCAAAGAATTTGATCTGCTTCTCTATCTGATGGAGCACAAAAATCAGGTATTGCATCGGGATCAAATGATTCAGGATGTGTGGGGGTTTGATTTTGTCGGTGATACGAATGTGGTAGATGTATATATCCGGTATGTTCGCAAAAAAATTGATCATGGATACAAAAAGAAACTGATTAAAACCGTTCGCGGTGTTGGGTACTGTATCCGGGAGGAAGAGCATTGAAGCTGCGGACCAAAATTACCCTGCTTAGTTCTATTTTAGTGATGACGATTCTCCTGTTTGTGGACGTCACGGTTCATCTATTATTTGTCAAAATTGCTACTCGTAATGAAAGAGAAGTGCTACAAAATAAATGGACCGAAATCATTGCCGAAACAGGAGCCACGATGATTCTGAAAAATGTTTGGGGGTCCAAGCTGAAAGATGAACTTTCTGCGGATACCATTCTGAGGGTATTTGATCAGCAATCTCGTCTTTTGTATGAAGTAAGCCGTCAGTCCCGCTTTAAGCTGAACGATATACATTTTAACCTTTCTCAAAGCTCTCAACTAACGGATCTACAGGATCATAAAATCCTGATTATCCATCTTCCAGTGCTTTCACCAGAAGGTAGTCAAAAGGGGACACTGGAGATCGTAGAAAAATGGGATGCGCTCGAAAACAATCTCGATATCTTAAATACAATTCTTATCACATCGACTGTTGGAGCTATGTTGCTCAGTCTGGTGGGCAGCACGATTTTGGCAAATGCGATATTGCTGCCCATTGCCAGTAGTATTCAAACGATGCAGGAAATCGAAAGAAGCTTGAAATTCAAAAAAATTCCTGCTGGCAGTCCTAATCAAGATGAATTATCCCAAATGACCGCTACTTTTAATCGAATGATGGAGAGATTGGAAGAAAGCTTTCAGAGCCAGCAGCAGTTTGTTTCCGACGCCTCACATGAACTGAATACGACATTGATGATTATTGAGGGCTATGCCAACATGCTGCGGCGGTGGGGTACGCGTGACGAGGACATACGTAAGGAATCGATTGAATCGATCTATGAAGAAACTCAGCGAATGCGTACGATGACGCAGCAATTGCTGACATTGGCCTCCTCACAGCAGCAAGATTCCGAACCGTATGAGCGGGTAGAGCTAGTCGGTTGTTGTCAACAGGTGGTAGCACATCTCAAGCCTGTACATGAGCGCCAAATTTCTATTTTTACAGAAGAGAAGGAAATTTGGCTGGATGCTAATCTTGCAAAAATCAAGCAGTTACTAGTCATCTTGCTGGATAATGCGTTAAAGTATAGCTCGGAAGAAATCGAAATATGGTTATCTACAGATGAAAAAGATGTCCACCTCCGCGTTAAGGATTACGGAATTGGCATTCCTGAGAGCGAGATCAAGCGTGTCTTTGAACGATTTTATCGAGTAGACAGCTCCAGACATCGTAAAACCGGAGGAACCGGGCTTGGGTTACCGATTGCCAAGGCAATAACAGATGCTCACCAGGGTACGATACGCATGGAAAGCGCAGAAGGCGAAGGGACGGATGTCATCGTTACGCTGCCTCAAAAACAACAGGAAAGGCTGTCCCTCCAGTAGACATCTCTACTCAAAGGAACAGCCTTTTTAATGTTATTTGTAAGTTATGCATTCGGTGGATGGGAGATCACCCAAAATGATCCTAAAGGACACGACGTGCTGTTGTATAATGGGAGCTCCACCATCCGGAATTTAGATCTGTAACCGTTACGCCGCCTTTACCAAACGTATGCAGAATTTTCCCGTCTCCCATGTAAATGGCTACATGATGAATTGGCGCATAGAAAAAGACTAAATCGCCTTTTTTGAGCTGACTACGCGGTACATAAGTGCCCACAGTTGACTGCTGTTTGGACGAACGTGGAAGCTTGATTCCATTTTGTGCAAAAACATACTGAGTGAATGAAGAGCAATCAAAAGAGCTTGTACTGCCAGCTGGAGCTCCATGTTCATAACGGACGCCCATATACTGGGAGCCTTTTGAGATAATCCGATCAGCTTTACTTGTCGAAGCGGCATGAGTGGTGTCTGGTCCAACAACGAAGCTTCCAGCGCTCAGTGCCAAAGTCATCGTAAAGCAAATACCCATCCACAATTTTTTAGAAGTACGTTTCATATATAATTTCCTCCGTTATTCGTATTGTGTTGATGTCCTGAAATGAGAATAACACAAATAAAATATCCGGAATTTACCACTCATGGTTACAATCCTGTTACCCCAACGTTTTGCACTGCTTTATTAGAAAACGATGAGAATTTTCTCCTTAACTTTAGCTTGACAAATTAAATAACTCCCCCTTATGACTAGGCTCGTATGACAAAAAGCGACTTGCAGACGATTGGCACAAGCAATCATGCAAAACATACATACCTATATACTACAATTTATAACCTGCACGGGAGTATGCTCAGATTCCCGTTGACATCGTAAAGATCACACCGTATTTCCGGTCAGGAAGGGGAATTCGTATGGCTTCAAAGCAGAGCAAAGCATTCAAAAACCGACCTTTAAACATTGTGCAGGTCATATCCAACTATCCCGATGCACAGCCTGTTCCCTCCATCAAGGGCGGAACGGAAAAGGTCGTGCATGAATTAACAGAGGAATTAGTGAGACGAGGGCATCATGTATCTCTTTTTGCCGCCCGTGGGAGCAGGAGCAGCGCGCGGTTGATTACTTATCCCAAGGGTTTGAAACATAGTCAGATCCCCCAATATGTACTTCGGCATATGCCTTCCGGCACACATATCATTCATGACCATACCTTTCGTTCTGCTGTAGCGCGTAGGAAGCTGCCCTGCTCATCATTGTGTACCGTTCATCTTCCAGTGAGAAGACACGGTAAAAACCCGGTATATGTCAGTAAACGAGCACGTCAGCTGATGGGCGGGGGCAAAGGATTTTATATCTATAACGGCATCAACACGCATGAATACGAGTTCAGCAGTGAGAAGCGCAGCTACTTGCTGTTCATGGGCAGAATTATACCGGATAAAGGTGTATTGCAGGCCATTCAGGTTGCAGAGCGAACAGGAAAAAGACTGCTTATTGCGGGTCCTATCAAAGCCCCTGTATTTTTTCGCCGAGAGATTCAGACACGAATTCAGCGCAATCCGAATATACGCTATGTGGGACCAGTTGGGGGTGATCGGAAACAGAAGCTTCTGAAACATGCAGAGTGTCTGTTGTTTCCATCACTGTGGGAAGAACCGTTCGGACTTGTAATGGTAGAGGCTATGGCTTGTGGAACACCGGTGCTGGCATTAAAAAATGGATCTGTTCCCGAGGTGCTATCAGGCTTTCCGCAGTTGATTTGCAAATCAGTTGGACAAATGGCACGAAAGGCACAGCAAAAGAATTACCCGTCACCCGCGCAGCTTCGATTGTATGTTAGCCAAAGATTTACCAACAAACAGATGACCAGCAACTACTTGAGACTATACCGTGAAATCATTCGTCGGCGAGAACAGAAGAGAGGACACCGAAAGCCTATACGGAGGTGAAGGGGATGCAGGTCAAACGATATATGCTTGGAAAGGGCTCTTCTTGGGCGACACCTTATTATGTAGCCATAGAGGGACAACAAGGTCCGTGTGCGATGGTGGTTGCAGGCATACATGGTAATGAAATAGCAAGTATACGTGCGGCTGAGAAACTGGTAAAGCTTTTGAATGAGCAAAAGCTGAGATTCAGCCATGGTAAGCTTATTATTGTGCCAATTGTGAATCAAAAGGCTTACCGCAAGCAGATTAGAGGAAAACCGGATCTGAATCGAACCTTTCCGCGCCGGAAAAAGCAGGCGGCAACACAACCGCTTTCCACTGCTCTATTCAAATTATTACAAAAGCATCACCCTGATTGGTATCTTGACTTGCATGAGGCGAATGGATTATCACAAAAGGATGCCAAGGTGCTTGGCCAAACGCTGATCTCCAATAAGGGCAACCCGATAATTCCCACGACGCGCCGGATTATTAAGCGAATGAATCGCTCGATCAAGGTGAAAGACCGCCATTTCAACATGCGGTTGCATGAGCTCCCAGGTTCCTCTCGTACCGCTGCAGACCGTATTTTAGGGGCACGTGCGGTAACCGTGGAAACAGGGTGGAGCCTGCCCCAGAAAGAACGCATACACTATCAGATGAAGATCGTGCAGCACTTTTTAAGAGAGGCCGGGATGATTAAGGCCAACAAGGTTTATTTATCTGGCAAGGTTAGAACGGTTTCCTTATGAGATGTAATATTACAAAAAAAAAATCGCTTCATGAGCAAAGGATGTTACTCACCTTGCTCAAGAGCGATTTTTTTGATGTGTGATCTTCGTGCAGAAATCGATCTGTTTAGATGTTATAACTCCGTGTTGCAGGAATCGGATTTATAGAAGGCGCTCACCAAACTGTTACCTAGGCGAACCTCGATTAGTTCCAGTTTTGAATCCAGATCGGCGCGGATCGTGTGATACGTATCGACCGGAATGCTAAATACAGAGCCGCTTGCCGCAGCAAAGCGTTCTCCGTTCAGCATAACCTCTCCCCGACCGGATACGATCGTCCATACTTTAAGTCCGCTGCCGTGAATACGTCCATTCAAGCGATGATCCGGCAACACCGTCAGTCGTATAGCTAATATGTCATTTGGGCTTCGGTGCTCAAATTCGTCCAGCACCCGGTAACTGCCCCAAGAGGTTTCACCATGCATGGGGTGAAGTTGGAGTTTGCCTAGCTGTTCCTTGATCGCGTGGGCATGGCTTTTGGATGCAATGAGAATACCGTCAAGGCTTGCAGCAGCAATAATATCCTCCACACCAATGACATGAAGTGGATAGGGCAGCTCATTGACGATGTGTGTGCCGTGAGTTTGACCACTGATTTGTCCACGCCCGATCACTCGGCTTCCTAGCTGCTCTGTTAAGGTCTGCCAGTTGCCGATGTCGTGCCATTCGCCCTCGTAAGGCAGGACAACGGCCCGTTCAGAACGCTCCGCAATCTCCTCATCGAAACTGCGAACCGGGAGGCTATCATACATTGCGCACAGTTCTTTATCGTTCAGCGGCAATTGACTTTGCTCCATACAGGACAGCATATATCGTAACGTAAAAGCATAAATACCGCAGTTCCATAGTGCGCCTTGGTTAATAAGCTGCTGCGCCCCAGAGAGATCCGGCTTTTCAGTGAAGCGAGCAACTTGTGCATAAGCCGATTTCCCTTCCTGCCTCATTTGCAGACCCGGAACGACATAGCCATATTGGTCTGAGGCATGGGTAGGCCTTGTCCCAAGCATAGCTAGATCGGCTCCGCTCTCGAGCAATAGACCGGAGAGCGCTGCTATGCTGTGGAAGAAGTCGTCGCCTGCAAACATATCTGCTGGAGCAATACAGAGAACTTCATCCAGCCCCATGCCTCTTGTGTGAAAATAAGCAGCAGCGAGTGCAGCAGCTGTGAAGGTTCCCCGTTTAGCCGGCTCGCCAAGAACAGGCAGACGACCTTCTGTATGGCGAAAGGCTAGATTTACCTGACTCTGATGAGCCAGAAGCAGGGCAGAGGAATCTAGTCCGGCTAAGGTAAGCTGACGATACACCCGGCCGAGCATAGATTCCTGCTGCCCGTCAGGAGCGGGCAACAACCGGAGAAACAGCTTTGACCGAATATCATTGGATAATGGCCACAGCCGTTTTCCGGCACCACCGCATAACAATACGATGCGCACAGACGTTTCCTCCTTCAATGCAAATCCATTAGATTGCATCAACAATTGCGGGATTTTCTATTTTAGGAACTATTTCAATGAAGATTGAATCCTTGTTTGTGGAGTTAGCTGGTACACTTTGCGTTGATGAAAAGATAAGGAGCGGTAGCTTTGGGCATAGATATCCAATTGTTTTTGTGACAGCGAAGAAGCACGACTATGAAGCGCTTTATTTAATGACTTGCGCAAAATCATCCGAGAGGGCTGATTGCTGTATAGATAGTTGGCATACGTTTCATATTCGGAAAATCCAAACTGTTTTGTCCGGTCTATACTTTGAATAATGGCGTTGTACCAAGGTTTCCCATGCTTGGCCTCAATAACTTGCTTGAGCTGGGCGAGCCGTGTTTTTTCAAAAAGCATATAGTGAGTGACAAAGGACTTTGGTGAGGGAGCTTTAGCACCCATCAGCTTACGGTAAGTTCGAAAATACTCAGGTTGACTCCAACTGCGATAGTAAAAAATTGTTTTTCCGTCTTTACGGAACGTATGTGGACGAATCAAAATGGTGTCCGCATCTATGACGAGAAAAAAAGACGATTTACTGATTTTGTCGCCATTCATTTTGAGCAATTGCTGATACAGCCAGCCTGAGCGATCCCAGCGCGTTGTTCCGTAATGAATATGCTTTTTAGTGATGGGCAACACCGTTTTTTCGTCTATAAATGTGCACTTCTTGTTTGCACATAGACTGCGAAGTTTGGTGCTTTGCGGTGAAACGATATAGATGGTTGCAATTCGGTGCTGCACGTGACGGCGCAGACTGTCAATTACTAGTGGTAGTGTAGCCAGATCTTTTTCAATTGCGGGGATTAGAACATCGATTGAGAGGGAACCCTTCTGTAGCCCATCGGATTGCGCAGACATGTTATTCACTCCCTATATGTGTAAATATACGCTACCGGTATCTCATATTATTGTATGCCTGGACAGGCGCTTTCGACCGGGCAAGGCCAACTGTCTAATTCTGTGTAGAAGAGGGCGAATGGAGCTTCGAATGGGGTTTTGGCGCATACGATAGATTGATCTTTTTTAACAGGAGCGTTCTACCCTGAGAGTAGAGAGGAGAGGGGCAAGTGAATTCTTCACAAGCGCAGGCGTTGCGTAGCAAATGGCATAAAACCCAATTGTTGCTCCAGCATGGCAGTATCAAGCCTTTTGTACCTGAAACCCGTAAATACAGCAAAATAACTGTGAAATCAATGTTGGAGAAGTATGGGATGGTCTATGTAAAGCCTGATCGAGGTACCTTTGGCAAAGGTGTGATGAAAATCGAACAGGAGGCAGGTCAGCGCTTCGCCTACCAATATGAGGAAAAACGTCTGGAATTCAAACAGTTAGATGCACTGATTACCAGCCTATCGAAACACATGGGTAAAAAAAGTTATCTCATTCAAAAGGGAATTCATTTACTGCGCCATCAAAATCGTTATTTTGATATCCGGGTCATGGTGCAGCGTAATGTAAAAGGGACATGGGAATCTACCGGAATTATTGGACGCTTGGGTCATCCCCGTAAAATCGTGACCAATTATCATAGTGGTGGTAAGCCGATGGCCTTGGAACAGCTACTGAAATCCCATTTATCGCAAAGTAAGCAGGCTGAGCTGGTTAAGAAGCTCAATGAACTGGGGATTACCATTGCCACACAACTACAAAAAACATATCCGAATTTCCGGCAAATTGGTGTGGACATTGGATTGGATCATCGCTTTATCCCGTGGATCATTGAGGTGAACACGAAGCCAGACCCATACATTTTTAACCAATTGACAGATAAGTCTATGTACCGAAAAGTAATAAGCTATTGGCGACTGGCTAATGAAAAAAAGAAAGTTATAGTCCCAAGCAAGGATAAGAAGAATAACGACAAGAATAAAGATAAAAATGCAAATAAAGTTGATCATACAAATAAAGAAACTAAATCAAATAAAGAAACTAAATCAAAAAAAGGATGAATTGTTTATGATTCATCCTTTTTCTCTTGCCTATTTACCCTAATCCTAACCGCGAGGGGGCGATTCGGACATAGTTTGATGAAAAAAATGGACAAATTTGATCTCTTTAACATTAAAAGTATATAATAGACCTGCACAGCATCAATAAGTGAATAAAGACATATGGGAAGAATGATTTTAAGGAGGAATCGCGATGAAATCATTTAAGTATGCTTTGGAGAAAAAGGAACCCAGAACCGGGCCAGGGGGTATCACACGTGGGGCTTCAGTCCATGATTTCCCTGTATCAGAAGGAATAGCAGGGGTTTCGATGCGTCTGGAGCCGGGTGGAATGCGCGAGCTTCACTGGCATGCCAATGCAGCTGAATGGGCCTATGTGATTAGCGGTTCCTGTCGGACAACTGTTATCCATCCAGACGGTACTTCCTATGTCGATATTTTTAACCCCGGTGATGTATGGTATTTCCCGCGTGGTTATGGTCACTCCATTCAAGGTCTTGGTCCTGGAGAGTGTCATTTTATCCTGATTTTCGATAATGGTGATTTTTCGGAGGACCATACGTTCAGCATTACTGATTTTATCGCTCAGACTCCCGCAGATGTTGTCATGCAGAATCTCGGATTTGCAGCCGACGAGCTCACTCTTTTGCCAAAGAAGGAAGCTTATTTTGCAAAAGGGCCTGTCCCATCTACCGCATCTCATGATGCATATCCGCGCATTTCTTCTGATCTGATTACTAAACACCGCTATCCTTTAATGGCCAAACAGCCCAGATTGGCACCGGGTGGAGGGACTCAGCGGACCGTTACAGTAGAAGATTTTCCTATTTCTTCGACGATGGCCGGATCTGTAATTGAACTGGAGCCGGGCGGATTGCGAGAAATGCACTGGCATCCCAATGCGGATGAATGGCAGTACTATTTGGACGGCAAAGCAGAAATGACTGTATTTCTGGCAGAAGGGAATGCAGTGACAGAGCAGTTTGAGGCCGGAGATGTAGGGTATGTACCTATGGGAGCCGGGCATTATATTAAAAATACCGGATCGGACGTATGCCGTATTTTGATTGGTTTTAACAGTGGTCATTACGAGGCCATTGATTTGAGTGAGTGGATGGCTGGCAACCCTGTTGATGTATTGGCAACGAATCTGAGCCTTCCTCGAGAAATAGCGCATAAACTACCTCATAAATCGGTCTTCATCGCTCCGAAATCTTAAATCTTAAATCTTAAAACAACTAAAATGCCCGCTTAGACTACCTTATTCCAAGTTAGCCTAAGCGGGCTATTGAACTTGATTCTATTTCTATTGTTTTGTAGAAAGCAATATAGTGAATTTAAAATTGAACAACCTGCAACCCTGTGCTATTCTTATATGAAAGTGAAGATTAACGTAGCAAACGTGATATATTATTACGCCTAAAAACATCTGATGATACGATGTATAGAAGGGATGTACAGCCATGAATTCTGTCATTGAGCTTAACAATGTAAGCTGGAAGAGAGATAACCGTACCATACTGGATCAAATCAATTGGCAGGTATCTGAGGGAGAGCATTGGGCTGTACTCGGCTTGAATGGATCAGGCAAAACAACGATGCTCAATATGATAAATGGCTACATATGGCCAACCACAGGTAGTGTCAGTGTATTGGGTCATACTTTTGGGGATGTAGATCTGAGGGAATTGCGCAAATCTATTGGTTGGGTCAGTTCCTCTTTACAAGAAAGGATTAATGGAAGCCAGCGTACACAGGATGTCGTCATCAGCGGTAAATTTGCCTCCATTGGACTGTATGACCAGACGACGGATACAGATTATGAAGAGGCCGTTCAGCTTATGAGCCAACTGGGCTGTGCTCATCTCGTCGATCGGTTGTATCAGGGATGCTCACAGGGAGAAAAGCAAAAAGTGCTTATTGCTCGCGCGTTAATGGCCTCGCCCAAGCTGTTGATTTTGGACGAGGCGTGCAACGGGTTGGATTTTTTCTCTAGAGAAGCATTATTGGATAGCGTTCGTCAGCTGTCCGAGACGCCGGGTTCTCCCAATTTATTGTATGTTACACACCATATTGAAGAAATTTTACCGATGTACACACATACGATTCTGATTCGCCGGGGTACGGTGTTTGCCAAAGGTAAAACGACTGATATCCTGAGCAGTGAAACGCTTAGTACTTTTTTTGAAACACCTGTGCAAGTAGACTGGAGACAGGATCGTGCATGGCTCTCTATGGTGTAGAGAGCCTTTTATCTGTCTAACCTGCTACCAGCATAATCAGAATGGGCAGAACCAGGAATGAGGCAAGCGTGCTCCACAAGATGCAGGTGGAGACCAGTTTTGGCGATGCATTAAATTTTTCGGCTAAAATGACTGCATTCACAGCCACTGGCATGGAGGCCAGAATGAAGAGAACGGAGAACAAAAGACCTGAAATTCCCAGTATCAGCATGGCAAGACAAGCCGCGAGCGGGGAAAGCAGAAGTCGGATTGTTAGTCCTGCGTAGCTGGCTTTTTTAATAGATGGCTCCAGCTTGAGTATTTTCACATAAGCCATTTGAGTACCCAGAATCGCCAGCACAACCGGAGAATAAGCAGCTGCAATCATTGAGACACTCGATTGAATGCCGGAGGGCAGATGCCAATCCAGTGCTCGAAGTCCCAGTGCGAGAAGAGCCGCATAAATTGCAGGGAGAGAAAATACCGACTTCACGGCACTTTGAACAGAAAATTCAGAGCGGGCTGCAAAATAAACGCCAATAGTATTGACCATAATCATTTGGATGACAACATATACAGAGGCTTTATCCAGACCAAGCTGCCCAAAGGCAAGTAAAATGAGCGGCAACCCATAATTTGCACTATTGGTCAGTGTGGAAATTAAGGTGAGCCCAGCCGTTTCCGGGGCGCTCAGCCTAAAGATTTTCCCTGCTAATTGTGCAATTCCCCACAATAGCAGCAGGTTGAGTAATGAAAAAGCGGCTGTCTGTGTCACATCATGCCAGGAAAGCTGCGCTTTGAGCAGTGTGTCCAGAATCATGGCAGGACTTAAAAAATATAAGTACAAAGTCGAGAGCGGTTTTGTTTCCAGCTTCATGAATTTGCCGAGTAAAAATCCGGCAATCACCGGAATGGACAGCGGAACGATAACGGATAAAAGAGTTGAAAGTACGATTTGAATCATGAATTCCACCCATCCTTTCTGTAATGACATTTTCCATTATAAGGCGCTACTTTTGGGCCCGTCCAAGATGGATAAACAATTAAGGTTATAGGTATATACTATGAAGCTTAGCGCACTTATTCTGAGAACAACAAAAGGGATGTCCACAGCCATGTTGAACGGCTAGTAGGAACATCCCTTTTATGTGAAACCGAGTATTCTAATGGTTTAAGCAGAAGCCATAGTTTTTGCTTTGGTTCGGCATTCGTCAGAGCAATAGTGTTGATGCTGTTCTTCGCAGTCTGGGCACACGATATGTTGGAGATTGCAGACCGGGCAGTTACTATAATGATCGTTTGGCGTTTCACAGTGGTAGCATTGACCGACAATAACGTCTTCATCCGTATGGTTGATCCGAACCGAAATCCGTTCGTCAAACACATAGCATTTACCGTCAAACAAACGCCCTTGTACTTCAGGGTCCTTGCTGTAAGTCACAATGCCGCCATCCAACTGGCCTACATCGTCAAAGCCTTCTTTAATCAGCAGACCGGACAGCTTTTCGCAACGAATACCTCCAGTACAGTATGTCAGGATTTTTTTATCCTTAAATTGAGTCATATTATCGCGAATCCATTGTGGAAATTCACGGAACGATTCAACTTCGGGGCGAATGGCTCCGCGGAAATGACCGATGTCATATTCGTAGTCGTTACGACCGTCCAGAACCACGACATCTTCATCTTGAAGCTGTTCATAAAACTCCTTTGGTGACAGACGCTTGCCGCTAATTACATTAGGGTCCAGCTCGTCCTCATGACGTAGCGTAACCAGTTCCTGGCGATGACGTACAAATATTTTCTTGAACGCATGACCGTCAGACTCATCTATTTTAATAACGATATCGTGGAATTTCGGATTGGCGCGCAAATCACGGATATACTGCTCCGTTTGCTCTACTGTACCGGACAGTGTTCCGTTGATTCCTTCCTCAGCAATCAAGATTCTTCCCTTGACGCCCAGCTCTTTGCAGTAAGCCAGATGCTCTGCCGTAAAGGTGGCAGGATCTTCAATATTGACATATTTGTAAAACAACAAAATTCGATAAGCATGTTCACACATGTAAAATCACCCTCTGATTCAAGTCAAAGTTTTTTAACAAGCAAGTTTAAATGTACCACATTCTTTAAGTTAGTCAACATAAATGTATAAAAAGTGGAAATGGAAAAGATGACGAGCGACAAAAGTAAGGGGTTACATTATAATGGTATTGTGGGGTTGATGAGATTTGCGGTAACAGGTTGAGGTCTAACAGATGAAAGGATGAATTCAATGGAACATCTTTTGACAGCGCATACACCACCTATGGGATGGAATAGCTGGGATTGCTATGGCGCAGCAGTAAGGGAAGAGGAAGTACGGGGAAATGCTCAATATATAGCGGAGCACCTGAAGGAGTATGGATGGGAATATGTAGTGGTGGATATTCAATGGTATGAGTCGGGAGCAGTATCTTCACAGTACCGACCATTTGTTTCATTGGAAATGGATTCATTTTCACGTCTGATTCCAGCGGTGAATCGGTTCCCTTCGGCAGCAGACGGTCGTGGGTTCCATGCTCTTGCAGAATATGTGCATAGTTTGGGATTGAAATTCGGGATACATATTATGAGGGGCATCTCTAGACAGGCGGTTCATCAGGATACCCCGATTTTGGGAACTACAGCTACGGCCAGACAAATTGCACATCCTAACTCTATTTGTCCTTGGAACACCGATATGTATGGGGTAGATGCATCCAAGGAAGGCGCACAGGAGTATTATAATTCTTTGTTTGACCTGTATGCGGAATGGGGTGTCGATTTTGTCAAAGTAGATGACATTGCTGCATCACGTCTCTATGGTATTCATTTGGCGGAAATCGAATTGATTAAGCGGGCTATCGCCCAATGCGGACGTCCGATGGTGTTAAGTCTATCGCCTGGTCCCGCACCGCTGGAACATGCATCTGATTTAATCGAAAATGCGAATATGTGGCGTATGACTGATGATTTCTGGGATGTATGGCCTTTACTGCATGGTATGTTCGAGCGTTGCGAGAAATGGGCGGGACATGTAGGTCCAGGTCACTGGCCGGATTGCGACATGTTGCCACTGGGGCATCTGGGAATTCGTTCGGTAGATTCAGTAGATTCCGGCAGTCATGATCGTTGGACACGCTTTACGAAGGATGAGCAGCTGACGATGATGACCTTATGGAGCATTTTCCGGTCTCCACTGATGTTCGGAGGAGAATTGCGTGATAATGACGCATGGACACTTTCATTGCTGACGAACAAAGAAGTGCTCGATGTTCATCACAACGGTGTGAATGCGCGACAGGTCTACAGAAAGGATGAACATATCGTTTGGACTTCTCACAATGAGGAAGGTCACGTATATGCGGCTTTATTTAATGCTGGAGATGAAGCTTCAACAGTCCGTGTATCCCTACAGGAGCTTGGAATTGAAGGGCAGGCAAGTGCGAGAGACTTGTGGAACCATGTGGATTTAGGTGTTATAGTGCAGGAACTGTCCGCAGATTTACCCCCTCATGGAGCTGCTCTATTCTCTATAAAATAACAGGATGCTAGGAAGAAGGATCTAAGCTGCAAGTTCAGTTCTAGTCATCTTATCGTAAAGTGGAGGGTATCTTTACGAAGAGGTGACTTTTTTAGCATGTGTAACTTTTTGATATTTTAACGGACTCGACATGATTCTTGGGAATTTGACATTTAGAACATGTTAGGTTTATAGAGTGCCTATTTCTGCACAAATTTAAATCATTCTAGCCGAATAGAGTCGAGAAAGGAGTCAAATGATGAAATTAAAAAAAATTCACAAAAATGAACAGGACGAGCCTTGGCCCTCTAGTGAACAAATACTGTGTATAGGAGGGGCAAATCTGGATCGTAAAATCATGGTTAAGGGTACATTTCAGCTTCACACCTCCAATCCGAGCAGCACTAGGCTGCAATCTTGCGGTGGGGTAGCACGGAATGTAGCTGAAAATTTAGGGAGGTTGAGCCGACGGGTCAGCCTGCTAACCGCAGTTGGAGATGATGCGGAAGGCGAATTTATCATCGAACAGTCTAGCCGTTACATGCATGTGATTCCTCTTCAAGTCAAAGGTGAGTCGTCAACTGGCGTTTATACTGCCTTGCTAAACGAGCATGGTGAAATGATTGTAGCGACAGCAGAAATGGAGATTTATGATCAGATTCGTCCTTCAGTAATTTTTGAAAATATTCCTTTAATCGCCTCGTCCCGACTTGTTCTGCTGGACACTAATTTCTCTATGAACGTAATAGCGGCCACCATACATGTCTGTCAGGAACATCAGGTTCCCCTTGTCGTTTCATCGGTGTCAGCTTCCAAGATGAGAAAGCTTCCCCGAAATTTGCATGGGGTGGAATGGCTGGTATGCCAACCGGAAGAGGCTGAAGCTTATTTGGGACTGGAACTTAAAGATGACCAGCAGATATTGGACGCAACTCGAGTTTTTCACAAACTAGGGGTTCAAAATGTCATTATTATCTGCAGTGCTGAGCATGTGTTGTTTGCTTCTCAGGATGGAACTCATGGACAAATCCCTATCCCTCCAGTTCAACAGGTCATTGATGTCACAGGCGCAGATGACGCGTTTATTGCCGGGATGATTTATGGAATTACCCAAGGTTATCCTATGGAGCAAGTGTGCCAGTTTGGAATCAGTTGTGTCGACTTAACCATACAAACGGATCGGACAGTCTCAGACACCATTTCTGTGAATAAACTCCATTCTAGGTTCCAGGAGCTGTACGGCACACATTCGCAAAATTTTGTATTTTTTAAGGGTGTGTATTTTAAAAAGAAAAATACATAAGTAAAGAAGAGAACACTTAACCTACAACAGCGTGTATTTAGAGCTTCACAGATGTAATGATCTCAAATATTGAATGTATAAAAGGGGCAGGTTGTCTGATGGACAGTGTGAAATACGCTATTGTTTTTCTGCCGCTGTTTCTTCTTTATTTGCTTTTAAAGGGAGGGGCTTTGGCAGTAGGATTTCTATATCGACTGATCTATTCAACGCTAACCTTACGTGGGGAAGTGAGTGACGAGCTTCTAGCTGTGCAGCATGCTAAACGTATTATCATAATCGGCTCACCGGGGAGTGGCAAGACTTTTTTGGCCAAACGACTGTCGATGTGGACTCATTTGCCGTATATTTCGTTGGATGATTTGTATTGGGGGCCGGAGTGGAAGCGGAGCACAGACAAACAATTTCATAAACAGCTGGGTGAAGTCCTGCAAGGGGAAGAGTGGATTATCGAAGGGAATTATCATGAACGTTATTTTACCGAGCGACTCCAGCGTTCCGACACAATCATCGTAATGGATGTCAGCACGATTGAGGCGATATCAGGTGTTATCACGCGTTCGCTTAACCGTTTTTTATTTTCAAAGGAGCTACCCAAAGGAGTAGAGCAAGAAGCCGTTCGTATTTGGGATATTTCACCTCGGTTTGTCCGATTTGTTCTGGGTTTTCGCAGGCGTATCCGTCCTAAAATCTGGCCGCTCATTTTGCAATATGGTAATGAAAGGAATTTGATTATCTTAAAATCTAAATATCGTTCATGTCCTTGGCTGAGCCCAGATAGACAATTATCTCCTTGACTTGAATCTGCGTTTCGTGTAAAGTGGTGAAAATTGTAATATATAGGAATAGTGTAGACCAAGGATCAAAGGTTCAATTACCCGCTGTACAGAGAAGAAACCCATGGGCTGAAAGGTTTCTCGCCGCGAATGAATGTTTTCCTGCCTTGCGAGCTGTAGCGGTGCGTAAGATAAACCGTTACCGGCCAGATGCCGTTATCTAAAGAAGGACCGTGCCGAATATGGTTACGGTCAAATGAAGGGTGGTACCACGACACATTCGTCCCTGACGGATGTGTCTTTTTTGCGTACATTTTATCGTTCTTACAAGGAGGAAGCCACACATGCGCCAAAGCCAATTATTACTGACAACCTTGCGTGAAGCACCTGCAGAGGCCGAAGTGATTAGTCATCAGCTTATGCTGCGGGCAGGATTTATCCGCCAATTGGCGGCTGGAATGTATACCTATATGCCACTGGGCAGACGGGTACTCAGAAAAGTGGAACAAATTGTACGAGATGAGATGGATCGTGCAGGAGCTGGAGAATTGCTGATGCCTGTATTACAGCCAACGGAACTGTGGCAAGAATCGGGGAGATACGATTTGTACGGTTCAGAGCTGATGCGTCTGCAAGATCGACATGATCGGGAGTTTGCATTAGGGCCTACACATGAAGAGGTCATTACGTCTTTAATACGAAATGAAGTGAATTCCTATCGGAAATTGCCTGTAACACTGTATCAAATTCAAACCAAGTTTCGGGATGAACGACGTCCTCGGTTTGGGTTGCTTCGCAGCAGAGAATTTTTGATGAAGGATGCCTATTCGTTTGATGCCAATTGGGAGGGACTAGATCACACTTATTGGGCCATGTTCCAGGCATATCAACGTATTTTCACCCGCTGCAGTCTGAATTTTCGCGCCGTCGAAGCAGATGCTGGTGCTATTGGTGGTGAAGGTGAAACCCACGAATTTATGGCGCTGGCTGATATAGGAGAGGATACCATAGTGGCGTGTACCTGCTGTGATTATGCTGCCAATCTTGAAAAGGCAGAGCCACGTTCTACGGGGAGCATAGGAATATCTTCTGTCTCCGATGAAAATGAACATGACAGCCATCCTTCTATCGATACAGATGAAATGGAAAAACTGTATACTCCAGGTCTGCGGACCATAGAACAACTGGTTGATACCCTTCACATAGAGCCCCAAGAAATCATCAAAACATTGATTTATATGGCTAACGATCAACCTATTGCTGTAGTTGTCAGGGGAGATCATGAGGTCAACGAAGTAAAAGTTAAACAAATTTTAGGTAGTGAAAAATTCGAAATAGCAAATGCAGACACCGTCACAAAGGTGACTGGAACCCCACCCGGGTCCATAGGCCCATGCGGCTTGACAATCCCTGTGTGGGTGGATTACGCCGTTGTTCAAATGTCCAGCGGTCTTGCAGGCGCGAACGAGCAGGACTACCATTATCAGCATGTGAATCCAAGGCGTGATATGGATCTTCGGCATGTGGCAGACTTGCGCAATGTTATAGAAGGGGATAGATGTCCTCGATGTGACGAAGGGAAATTGGAACTCCACCGTGGAATTGAGATTGGACACGTATTCAAACTGGGCACCAAGTACAGTGAGAAGCTAGGGGCGACCTTTCTAGATGCGTCCGGAACCGATCAAGCGATGATTATGGGCTGCTATGGTATTGGCATTTCCCGAATCCTGTCCGCCATTGTAGAGCAGAATCATGACCAGAACGGAATGATATGGCCCCACGCACTGGCTCCGTTTCAGGTTCATATCATTCCGATTTCAGTGAAAGACAGGCTTCAGATGCAAATAGCCGAGGAGCTATACTGCCAACTACAGGATCGCGGTATAGAGGTTCTTCTAGATGATCGTGACGAACGTCCAGGAGTTAAATTTAAAGATTCAGATTTAGTAGGTATTCCCGTGCGCATCGTCGTTGGTAAAGATGCTGAACACGGAAAAGTAGAATTCGTAGAGCGAAGAAACAGCAACAAAGAGTCGATTCATATCCATGATGTAGAGAGAAGAATATTGAGTCTCATACAACACTAAGCATCTGTATCCCGCAGAATATGACCTTCTCCAAGTGTAATCTCATGAAAGTCCGCCATCTGACGTGCCTGAAAACGAATAGGCTTGTCTCGACCTATCATAATGATATTTTGAATGTCGGCAACGCCTTCCGATGGTAGAGAGAATGTTGTGACATAGGCGAATTCTTCACGCAACGTTGTGTGAATGGCATGGACTAGATGATCGTGTTCACTTTTGCCCATTACATTCATAATTAGCGATCCTTCGGAATCCAGCTTTTCTTTAGCCATCTTGAAAAATTCCCAGGATACTAAATGCAAGGGTGTACCCTGCTCCGTGAAGGCGTCCAATATAATATAGTCAAAAGCATCCGGGGCCTCCTTCTCCAGGATGCGACGTCCATCGCCAATAGTCACATTGTTCTGGTCGTACCCAAAGAATGTTCGGCTGAATTCTACCACTTGCGAATCCAGCTCGGCAATCTTAAAACGTTTATCTGTAAAGTGACCCGCAATCGTGCCTATACCATGCCCGATAACAAACACGTCTTCAAATGACGGATCGTTCAGCTCCATAAGATGGATGATTGCTCTGGGATATTCGAACAGAATGCGTTGCGGATGATTCAAATCTAGCGCACCTTGGACAGCCGCATTTGAAAATTCCATCACACGAAATAACCCCTTTTCACCATACAGCTCCGTGGTTTCATATACCGTGATTTCATGGTTATTGCTCAACTTTTTATATAAGACATCCAAGTGAATAATCTCCTTCAAGTCAGACTTCCTCCTCATCTTAGACATTCATAGGATTGTTGTCCATAGATGAGGAGTATTGTAGGCAGAATTGTTTATTTTTCCATAACGGAGTGTTTGAACTTGTTCGTATGTCCTTTAGGAGATATAATATACAAGGATATAATGAAGTTCGTTGTGTATATTCATACAGGAAGAGAGCGGGATATTATGGGACGTAAGTGGAATAACATTAAAGAAAAGAAGGCATCCAAGGATGCTAATACGAGTCGTATATATGCTAAATTTGGCGTGGAAATTTATGTGGCAGCCAAACAGGGCGAGCCTGATCCTGAATCCAATCGGGTCCTAAGAGTCGTGTTAGAACGTGCAAAAACGTACAATGTACCGAAAGCGATCATTGACCGTGCTATTGAAAAAGCAAAAGGTGCTGGCGATGAAAACTACGTAGAGCTGCGCTATGAAGGTTTCGGACCGAACGGTTCCATGGTCATTGTAGATGCACTGACCAATAACGTAAACCGTACAGCATCAGATGTGCGTTCTGCTTTTACTAAAAATGGCGGTAGCCTGGGCGTGAGCGGATCTGTAGCCTATATGTTTGATTCAACAGCAGTTATTGGTCTGGTAGGTAAAACTCCAGATGAAGTGCTGGAGCTGCTGATGGAGGCAGATGTCGAAGTTCGTGACATCATTGAAGAAGATGAAGCCGTCATCGTATATGCAGAGCCTGATCAATTCCATGCTGTTCAGGAAGCTTTCAAGCAGGCAGGAGTAACGGAGTTTACCGTTGCCGAGCTCACCATGCTTGCTCAAAATGATATTACTCTTCCAGAAGATGCACAGGCTCAATTTGATAAATTGATTGATGCATTAGAAGATTTGGAGGATGTTCAGCAGGTTTACCATAACGTAGACTCTGAGGAATAGTCGGATTGCATCATTTACACCTGAGCGTTTGGATACACCTGAGCGTTTGGATAAAATAAACATTCCTAAACCATCGTATTTCGGTACGATGGTTTTTTGTGAATAAAATTATATAAAATCAATTTTATTTTCTTGACTGATCAGTCTGTAAAAATTATAATCATAAGCAAGGAGGTGAACATGAGGTTTGGGAAGAGCTAAAGAATTTGATACTGAAAGTGTTCTGCGAAAAGCTATGGCTGTATTTGGAGAGCATGGGTATGAGGGAACTTCTCTGACCATTTTACTGGATCAGCTGGGTATAGCGCGGCAAAGTCTTTATGATACCTACGGCACGAAATACGATTTGTTTTTTTCGGCTATTCAGCTTTACATACGTGACAAAACCGAAGCCGTAGTACATCTGCTCAGTCAACCTGGGAGCATTAAGGATGCAATAGCGATGATTTTTAATGAATCTGTTAGAGTCTTGATGGATAAGAGGCTGTCGAAGGAATGCTTTATTATGAACAGTGCTATTGAACAGGCTCCGCATCATCATGAGATCAAAGCTTTTATTACTGAAAACACTGAAAAGCTTGAACTTGCTTTTTACAACGCCCTAGTCCGCGCCCAAAGTGAGGGGGAGATTCATGCTACGGAATCTGAACTGTTGTCAATCGCCAGATTTCTAAATCATGCCCGATTATCGCTGACATTTACCGCCAAGACAGGCGCAAGCCCTGAGGTGCTTAGAGATGTTGTGCGTACGACGCTGTCGATTTTGGAGTGATCTTTATGAACGCTTAATAGCGTTTATTTTTTGAATATTCTAGACCAATTAGTCAAAATTTTTTTGAGTATTATAGACTGATCAATCTAGAATTCTTATGTTTAATTTCTGTCTTGAATTTGTTTTAAGCAGGAACTAAAAATAATTATGCGAGGTGTCTACCATGACAATCAATCCGAATACCGACAAAGCAAAACAGCAAGCGCAAGCAGTCATGCATAAATTTATGTGCAACATGTTAGAAGAAAATATAGAGCAATGGATTTCATTATTTGATGATCACGCTGTTTTCGAGTTCCCTTATGCGCCTAAGCATTTTGCACAAATGCTTCAAGGCAAAGCAGCGATTTACGAGTATATTAAGGAATTTCCTAATATGCTTCGGATTCAGGATTTCTCTTCACCAATTATCCATACGACAACGGACCCGGATTTATTCGTGACCGAATTTGCCTGTGAGGCGCAGGCTGTGAGCACAGGTAAACCGTATAATCAAACCTACATTTCTGTTATTAAGTTGAAGAACGGAAAAATTACTCACTACAAAGATTACTGGAACCCTTTGGTCGCTCTTGAAGCCTTGGAATCATGAATGAAAGAGTTCAAGCCTCATGGAGATATGAAAATCTAGACTAAGATAAAAAATTTAAATAGGAGATGAATTTTATGAAAGACAGAAATATAACGTTGATTACAGGGGCAAACGGCAAAACAGGCAGCCGTGTAGCTGCCAAACTTACGCAACTTCAGTATCCGGTACGTTTGGCAGGGCGTACTAAACCTGGCAATTGGGAAGAAGAAGATTATGTATATTTTGATTGGTATGATGAATCAACACATGCACAGGCACTGATGAATGTAGATAAAGTTTATTTGGTAGTACCTGTGTTGGACGTCAATCCCGCCAAAGTGATGATTCCTTTTATTGAGAGGGCCTTGAGAGAAGGAGTGCAAAGATTCGTGCTTTTAGGCAGCGCATCTGTGCCTGAGGACGGGCCAGTATTTGGACCTGTGCATCAAGCACTTCGTAGATTAGCTCCAGAGTGGGCTATATTACAGCCATCCTACTTTATGGAGAATTTCACAGAAGGCCAGCATGTGGAAACGATCAAAAACAACAAGGCCATTTATAGTGCAACCCAAAACGGGAGAATAGGCTTCGTAAGTGCAGATGACATTGCAGAAGTGGGAGTGAGGGCTCTTATTGACGATAAACCACACAACGCGGCTCATGTCATCACTGGACCTCAAACACTAACATATAACGAAGTGGCTGAAATTATTGGGAAATCAACAGTCCAACCGATCCAGCATATCTCTTTGTCTGATGAAGAGTTGAAAGCGGGCATGGTTCGCGCTGGAATGCCTGAAGAATATGCAGATATGCTGGCAGGATTGGATAGAAGGATACGTGAAAACGGAAGTGAAGACCAAGTGACTGATACCGTTAAGCTTGTCACTGGGCGCTGTCCGGTCTCATTTGAGCAGTTTGTTCTGAGCCACAGAAACAGCTGGAAGACATCATGACGAAGTGATTCCTTTATTTATTTTTAGGGTCATAAGAGTAACCAGGATACTTGACGACGGGCCATTTGACCTTTCGTAAATTAGAGATTACATCAGAACCAACATGTAAATTACTTTGAATCAGTTCTGTAGGCGTAAGAGCCATCCATTGATTTAAGGACACATCTGCAAAACGGTCACTTTTAAACATTTCAAGAAACCATAGTGTGCTGGAGCCAGTATTTTGAATGTAATGACCGTAAGCAAAAGGCACATATCCAACATCCCCGGCCCTAAAATCAAATGTCCGGGCTGCACCATTACCGCCAAAGACAGTCATCCGTCCTTGCCCTGCAAGGTAGTATTGCCATTCATCATTATTGGGGTGCCAGTGCATCTCTCGCATGGCTCCGGGCTCAATCTCAACCAGGGCAGCTGCGATAGTTTTGGAAATCGGAAAATTGGAGGAGTCGACGATCCGTACGCTTCCGCCCGGTGTTTTGATCGGGGGCTGAGCTAGTAATTCATGCTTAAAGGATAGGGGCAACGTCCCATAGGGAGAGGGAACCGCTTGACTTTGGATTGAACCGGGAACGGAATCCTGATAGATGTAGACTTGGTCTTGAGGAATGGCTGCAAAATCGGTTTCTGGAATCCCGAAATTTGCAGAAATCACCTCTTTGGGAGTATGGGCGAACCAATCTGAGATGGATAAGGTGTTCAGATCGGAAAAACTGCCATCATCGAAAACCAGCAAAAACTCACAGCCTTCTTCAAGGCCCTGTATAGAATGCGGGATGCCTGGTGGAAAGTACCAGAGATCGCCTGGGCCCACATCAGCAATAAAATTACGTCCATCTTGGTCAACTGCCGTAATCCGTGCACTTCCTAACAGCATATAAGACCATTCTGCCTGCTGATGCCAGTGAAGCTCACGGACACCGCCCGGTGTCAAACTCATGTTCACTCCGGCAAGAGTTGTGGCAATGGGTAACTCCCTTACTGTAACTTCTCTTGACCACCCACCATGATTAAGCTGCATATGAGCATCTGAAAAAGAAAACCGCATATTCGGTATGAGACCATTGTCCGTTACGGGAGGAACCAGCATATCCGGATTTTGTAAATCCCTCATCACATCACGTGGACCCTTGTCGATGCCCCCTGCACCATCACTTCTGATGGGTTGGGGGATTCCGACTTTCTTTGAGCAATCATTATGCATCATTTGATCTTCCTCTCTAGGTTGAAGCATGATGAAGCATAGGATTAAGAGAAAATACGCATAAAGATTTTATGATGACGTGATGAGTTTTATACCGTGTGCGATAGATCTGTAAACAGTGCTTGAATGATTTGAGCCAAATCGTGCGGACTCAGTTCCAGCTGAGTTCCAATTTTCCCGCCGCTTACAACGATCGTTTCCAGTTCAACTGCGGACTGGTCGATATAAGTGGGGTAGAGCTTTTTCATTCCTATGGGAGAGCAGCCACCGCGAATATATCCTGTATGCTTTTGCAACTCCTTAACAGGAAGCATTTCAATTTTTTTCTCTCCCGCAGATTTGGCAGCCTTTTTGAGATCAAGCTCTTTATGTACAGGAATGACAAAAACAAACAGATTTTGTTTGCTATGTGCAACCAAGGTTTTGAAAACGGATTCCGGTGCTCTTTGGATCTTTTCGGCTACGTTCATACCGTCTATTTTTCCATCTTGATGGTCATAACTCAAAATATTGTAGTGGATGTGTTGCCCGTCTAATATGCGCATGGCGTTTGTTTTGCTGACACTCATTTTAATTCTTCCTTTCTTAAAGCTTTTCCAAATGATCTACATAATCTTTTGCATCCTTAAGAGACAGATCCTTAGCGATTCTTAATTCTTTTATGGCTTGAATCTTATTTCCTTCCCTGATCAGTAGAAGCAGCCTTTGATTGATTTCTTTTGAAGCTTCTGTGTCTAGGAAATGTGGAGGAGGGGGAGTAATTGTACTTGACATCGATGTTTCCGTTGGTCCTGAACGGTTCTCAAGACGCTCCACATCGGATTTCAGGTTATTAAGTCGAGATTGAAGACGGTAGACCTTGAACAAAAGTATGACGGAGAGGATCAACGCAATGATTGCTACATATTCGCTAGTTGCCAATAGAATCTCCCTTTTCTTGTTAGTTTTATCACTAAATTTTTGCCTCTTATCCATAGTATATCATGATGATCGACTAATCGAATGGAGAATCATATTCTTGTGTACGGGTTGTGCAAATTGACTTATTGCAGACCGGGCGTTATATTACAGCTTATTATTAACCTTTTAATAATCACTTCAAAAGGGGTGTATTCAAATACAACCAGTCTCCAATAATACCATTCGGGTCAAACGAATTAATGTAGAGCTAGTTAAAAACACACTGAAATCCAAGGAATTTGCAACCAAGTCGTCTATAGCCAGTATTACAGGACTTAGTGTGGCAACCTGTGGGAATATTCTGAATGAGCTTCTTCAAACCGGAGAAGTATTAGAGATGGAATTGGAAGAGTCGAGTGGTGGTCGCCCGGCTAGACGGTACAAATATAACGCTGATTATTCCTATATTATTTGTTTAACTGTGAAAACAGAAGGAGGAGTACATTCTCTTACTTATGCTGTGGCCAATATGCTTGGCGATATTATCGCAGAGAATACATCCGTTGTGCCGCATATTGATTATGAAGTCATAGATGACCAAGTCGGAGAGCTAATTCATACCTATGGAAACGTCAAAGCCGTTGGTATTGGCATTCCGGGGGTTGTTCATCAAGGGGTTATTGATGTCTGTGATCTTGATCTGCTGATAGGAGTCCCTGTAGGACCACGCCTTCAAGATAAATACGGGTTAGAAGTCACCATTGAAAATGATATGCATCTGACCGTCTATGGATTTTATAACATGCAAAATTATGACGAGGACAAAACCTTTGCTATTGTTACGTTTCCCAAGGATAATTTTCCGGGAGCGGGTTTTATTGTCGATGGACATTTGTTAAAAGGAAATACCAAATTTGCTGGGGAAGTTTCCTTTTTACCCTTTGGCATAACGAGAGAGGAACAGCTTAAACAGTTAAATAGCACACAGGAATTTGTTCCTCTGGCGATCAAAACGATAACATCCATTATTGCGATTATAGACCCGGTCTCGATCGCTTTGACTGGAGAGTTATCTAAGCCAGCACTATTAGATGATATTTATAACGGCTGTCTTAAAGATGTACCCAAAGAACATATGCCTGAGATTTTTGTAAAAAACGATACGCACGATGAATACATGTATGGGTTGATTTCAGTTACCCTTGAAAGCCTGACCTACAATTTACAATTGGTGGAAAAAAGAAAATAGAGGCCTCCCGCTTTGAAGAATAGCTCACCCAGTTACAATTGGTAATTAACGGATAAATGGGTGGGGACGTTGTTATAAATATGGAAGTAAGTATTGGAGATAATACGATTATAGACTCTGCAAGTTTTTAAAATAATACTTGACATGAAACGCGTTACAAACCTTAAGATTCAATTAGAAGTACTTTATAAACATTAGCGTAGAGGTAACGTGTTTATGTCCTAGTTAATGAAAAAACATCAGCAAAGGCGGAGAAAATATGAGTACACAGTTTCCAAAAGATTTCCTGTGGGGTGGAGCAGTTGCTGCTAATCAACTCGAAGGTGCTTATCAAGAAGACGGAAAAGGCTGGTCCATTCAGGATGTAACTCCTCGTGGTGGTTGGGGGCCGGTTACGGATGTACCAACAGAAGATAATATGAAGTTGATTGGTATTGATTTTTACCATCATTATAAAGAAGATATCAAACTTTTTGCAGAAATGGGCTTTAAAGTGTTCCGTACTTCCATAGCTTGGTCACGTATCTTCCCTAAAGGTGACGAGTTGGAACCTAATGAACAAGGCTTGCAATTTTATGATGATTTGTTTGATGAACTTCATAAATATGGCATTGAGCCACTCGTTACATTATCTCACTATGAAACACCTTTACATTTGTCCAGAGAATACGATGGTTGGGTAAACCGTAAGCTTGTTGATTTCTATGAGCGCTATGCAACAACTGTATTTAATCGCTACAAAGATAAAGTAAAATACTGGTTGACATTCAATGAAATTAACTCCATTCTTGAAGCACCCTTCATGAGTGGCGGGATTAGCACACCAAAAGATCAACTTAGTGAACAAGATCTTTATCAAGCGATTCACCATGAGCTGGTAGCGAGTGCAAGAGCGGTAAAAATCGGTCATCAGATTAATCCTGATTTCAAAATTGGTTGTATGGTACTGAGTATGCCTACTTATCCGCTGACACCTAATCCAGACGATGTAATTGCAGCAATGGAATTTGATCACAGAAACATGGCATTTGCCGATATTCATGCAAGAGGTCAATATCCAGGTTACATGAAACGTTTCTTCAAAGAAAACGGAATCTCTATTCATTTTGAGCCAGGTGATGCTGAAGATCTGAAGCATACGGTTGATTTTATCTCGTTCAGCTATTACATGAGTACTTGTGAGACTGCAGACGAAGCTAAAAAAGTCAAAGGTGAAGGTAACATCCTCGGTGGGGTGAGCAATCCGCATCTCGAGGCAAGTGAGTGGGGCTGGCAAATTGATCCGCAAGGTCTGCGCTATGTGCTGAATACATTCTATGATCGCTTCCAAAAACCACTGTTCATCGTTGAAAATGGTCTGGGCGCTGTGGACGAGCTTATCACCAATGAAAAAGGTGAAAAAACGGTTGAAGATGACTACCGGATCAACTATCTGAATGATCATTTGGTTCAAGTTGGGGAGGCGATTGAAGATGGAGTAGAGGTTCTGGGCTATACATCTTGGGGCTGTATCGACCTTGTCAGCGCGTCGACTGCTCAGCTTAAAAAACGTTATGGTTACATTTATGTTGACCGTCATGATGATGGCAGCGGCACACTTGAAAGATACCGGAAAAAATCGTTCCACTGGTACAAAGAAGTTATTGCCACGAACGGTGAAAGCTTGAAACGTTAATTTATAAATAAACCAGTAACTAAGTTATAAAAACATAATGATGTTTTTACGTGGCGACCGCCTCTGCTTTATTATGGGGGAAGCGGTCGCTAATTTTTTTCATGAGCGTCATTTACCACGAGAATCTAACTACATAAACGGAGTGAGGACAAGCGATGACAGAAAAAGAAAAATCACAATTAGGACTCCTGTACAATGCTAATTATGATGAAGAGTTGATTGAGGAACGTTTATACGCTAAAGGACTCTGCTACGAATATAATCAGCTCCATCCTAGAAATATGGAAGAACGAGAAACACTCATCAAAACTTTACTAGGAAAGACAACGGATAGATTCTTGATCGAGCAGCCTTTTGTGTGTGACTATGGGTATAATATTGAAATCGGTGAAAATTTTTATAGTAATCACAATACAGTCATGCTTGATGGGGCAAAAATAGTGTTCGGTGATAATGTATTTGTTGCTCCTAACTGCGGATTTTATACTGCGGGTCATCCTCTTGATGTGGAGCAACGTAATGAAGGGTTGGAAATTGTATTTCCAATTACTGTGGGCAATAATGTTTGGATTGGTGGTAATGTTTGCGTTCTGGCGGGCGTCACGATAGGGGATAATTCAATTATTGGTGCAGGAAGCATTGTTACCAAAGATGTTCCTTCTGGTGTGATTGCCGCAGGAAACCCTTGTAAGGTCATCCGTAAAATTACCGAAGATGACAAGCACAAGTATATAAGAAATTAACCATAAAACTACAGTTCATTTGGAACTGTAGTTTTGCGTCTTTACAGAGAACTACCCAACGTAAAGAAACATTTTTGCACAGATTTGTTCAGGGAATAATGTAATAATGAACGTAAGAGGAATATTTCCAAATTACTATGGCCTATTCAGAAAGGAAGGAAAAACTATGAAATTAATGTTTATATCAGATATTCATGGCTCGCTGTACTGGTTGCAATTGGCACTGGTAAAATTCAAGGAGGAGAAAGCTGACCGTCTTGTCTTGCTTGGAGATTACATGTATCATGGACCGCGAAATCCGTTACCGGAAGGATATAACCCAGCGGAAGTGGCTTCTATGCTGAACAAGTACAAATCTCACATTGCGGTGTCGGTACGCGGGAATTGCGATGCAGAAGTGGATCAGATGTTGCTGGATTTTCCGATGATGGGTGATTATGCTTTACTGTACCATGAAGGACGGCGAATCTATATCACGCATGGACATGGTTTTAGTATCGGAAATTTACCGCCACTTGAAGCGGGTGATGTATTCATTCAAGGACACACTCATATTCCGGTAGCAGATGTGGAAAATGGGGTCTTTGTACTGAACCCTGGTTCAATCGCATTGCCAAAAGAAAACTATCCATCCTCTTATGGTGTGCTGGAGGGAGCACAATTTACCGTGAAGGATTTTGATGGCAGTACGGTGAAAGCAATCACCTTTTCAAAGTAATTTCTCAAATTTCAATGTAAATTATTAAAACTTTTCCGCTTCGATTGAGACAAAGATCATATTATTGTATGATAGGAGCGGAGTCTACATTCTGAAAAGAAAGAGAGTTTCAATACATGCAAATTAAGGATTCACATTATAAGATGCCGCCTGAATGGGCGCCACATGAACGTACGTATATTTCCTGGCCTGTAAAATCTTCAATGGTTTACCCCGATATGCATGCCGAGGTATGTAAGGGTTATGCCGAAATCGTAAGTGCTATGGCGGAATTTGAACCAGTTACCGTAGTCGTAAATCCAGATGATCTGGAGAGCGTTAAAGCGCTTGAGCTCGGGGAACGGGTAGAACTGTTACCGATAGAGCACAGCGATGCGTGGCTACGTGATAACGGTCCAACTTTTCTGACGGATGAGCAGGGTCAGTTGGCAGGTATTAACTGGAAGTTTAATGCTTGGGGCGGCAAATATGCTCCCTGGGATCTGGATGACCAGGTTGCGCCGCAAATACTGGACAAACTTGGAGTTCCGCGGTTAGATGCACCGCTTGTAATGGAAGGCGGCTCACTGCATGTAGATGGCGAAGGTACTCTAATTACAACCGAAGAGTGCTTGCTCAATCCCAACCGTAATCCGGAATTAAGCCGAGAAGAAATAGAACGGTACGTATGCGAATATACAGGTGCCGAGAAAATTATCTGGCTAAAACGTGGACTCAGTGGCGACGAAACGGATGGTCATGTGGACAATATTGCTTGCTTCGCTGCTCCTGGCAAGGTCATTATGCAAGTATGTGATGATCCTGAGGATGAAAATTATGAAATCACGCAGGAAAATCTGCGTATTCTAGAGCAAGCAACGGATGCCAAAGGTCGTAAGCTGGAAGTGATTCAAATCGGCCAACCGCCGCGTGTGGATTATGAAGACAGCCGACTGACACTGAGCTATATTAACTTCTACTTTGTGAATGGCGGCATTATTTTGCCTGTGTTTGGCGGAACTGCTGCTGAGAGTGATCTTGCAGCCCAGCAAGTGCTGTCAAAAGTATTCCCGAATCGCAAGATCCGCACTGTAGATGGTATGGCAGTTATCCGTGAAGGCGGTAACGTACACTGTACAACCCAGCAGATGCCTGCTGTAAAGCGTTGAACGATACAACATTTATAAGGAGGACTAAGGTGAGAAAAGTAAAAGTGGCAGCAACTCAAATGAGCTGTTCTACCAATATCGAAGAAAATATCAGCAAAGCAGAGAAGTTGGTACGTGAAGCGGCAGCCCAAGGTGCGCAAATTATTTTGCTGCAGGAATTGTTCGAAACTCCATACTTCTGCCAGAAGGAAAAGTCTGATTATTATGTATATGCAACTGAGTTGGAGCACAACAAAGCGGTTAACCATTTCAAGAAGATTGCCAAGGAATTGCAGGTTGTGCTGCCAATCAGCTTCTACGAGAAGAAGAACTATGCTCGTTACAACAGTCTTGCTGTTATTGATGCAGATGGTGAAGTGTTAGGTAAATACCGCAAAAGCCACATCCCGGACGGCCCTGGGTATGAGGAAAAGTTTTATTTTAATCCGGGCGACACCGGTTTTAAAGTGTGGAATACACGTTATGCCAAAATCGGAGTAGGCGTGTGCTGGGATCAATGGTATCCTGAGGCGGCCCGCTGTATGGCGCTTATGGGCGCAGAAATTTTATTTTACCCGACAGCGATTGGTTCAGAACCACAAGATTCCTCCATTGACTCTAAGGATCACTGGCAGACTTGCATGCTAGGTCATGCAGCTTCCAATCTGATTCCAGTCATTGCTTCCAACCGTATCGGAAAGGAAACCGATGAAGAATCCAGCATCAATTTCTACGGCTCATCCTTTATCGCTGGCCCTCAAGGGAATAAGTTGGCAGAGGCTGGTCGTACCGATGAGGAAGTGCTTACCGCTGAATTTGATCTGGACGAGCTGGAAGTAGGGCGGATCGAATGGGGCATTTTCCGTGACCGTCGTCCCGAACTATACAAAATGATTGCCACCTATGATGGTGATCTAAAAGTATAATCTGTATACAGATAGATATATTTCCCTTGCCGTTAAGCCGTGATGTTTCTTTTTTGAACTCACACGGCTTTTCGAGCGGGGGATTTTTGGTTTCTAAATGGGAGTACATCTTGTGATAGATCGGAGGAAGGAGAACAGCAATGAAGCATAAGAGGATAAACCAATCGTTAGCACAGTTCAAAACTTCGACAGAAGAAAATCAAGAATGGGGATACTCGCGCGCAAGAGATATGGCTATTTTGGGCTTTTGGGACGAGTACACGCTATCTGCGCAGCGTTTATGTGAACGAATGGCTACCGAAACCCATCAAATGAGACCTTCTGAGTACGTTCCGTTCCCAACTCAGTTTGAATGGCTGGAACAAGGAGAAACAGACTTGATTATAGATGGAATATGGTCAGCTGATTTACATGGTGATCATTGTCTGTTTGTGAATATTGGGGAGCATCACCCAGAACGGCATACATCGATTGAAGCTTATATTTACGATACGCAGGTGATAGATGAGGGATTCTTCCTTCAATATCTGAACACCTCTCCTAAAGCCAAAGCCTACACACCTTCATTTAGCAAAAATGGATATGCTACAATGTGTGAACTGTTGGACAGATATGTTAGGGAAGGTATATTGGAGCGTAGGCCCTACGGTTTCAAAAGAACGGATACATAGGTGAATAACGAATAAAGTATGATTTGGGTTTGAGCTGAAAGGAACATTTCTTAAAGGATGGTTCCTTTTTTTATGTAGGACTATATTTTATCTATAGACTGAAACTATGATTCAGCGTATAAAATAGCATTAGAATTTATAGATCGAATAATATAAAATCAAGTCATAAGGAATGATCGTACTCAATAAAACTTCGATATTCTTTAAAGTGAAAAAAATCACATATATGAGTTATGTAATGAAACTTGAAAATGAATGAAATTTGCAAAACTGCAAGGAGGAAGAACTATGAACCACTATCCTGCGATATTTGAACCTCTGACCATACGGCGTATGACCTTGAAGAATCGGATTGTAATGCCCCCGATGGGAACCAACTTTGCTGCCATGGATGGAAGCTTTGTTCAGGATCATATTGACTATTACGTACAACGGGCCAAAGGGGGGACCGGCCTGATTACAGTAGAAAATGTTTGTTTGGATTTCCCAATGGGCACGAACGGAACAACCCAGCTGCGGATGGATAATGATCAGTTTATTCCTGGACTGTTTAGATTAACAGAAGCTCTGCACTCTTACGGAGCATGTGTTTCTGTACAAATTAACCATGCGGGTGCTTCGGCTTATGCTGGACGACTGAACGGAGTTCAACCCGTTTCTTCTTCGAATATTCCTTCTAAAAAGGGTGGAGCGATTCCAAGACCTTTGCAAAAAGAAGAAATTTATGCCATTGTGCGTAAATACGGAGAAGCAGCGGGAAGAGCACAGCGAGCAGGATTTGA
Source organism: Paenibacillus sp. EKM301P (assembly GCF_011800295.1). Lineage (NCBI taxonomy): Bacteria > Bacillati > Bacillota > Bacilli > Caryophanales > Paenibacillaceae > Paenibacillus > Paenibacillus sp. EKM301P. The sequence continues at coordinate 57,580 of NZ_JAALFM010000011.1, forward strand.
CTGTGTTGAAATTCACGCGGGACATTCCTACTTGCTGAGTCAGTTTCTTTCGCCGATGTACAATAAACGTACGGATGAATTTGGCGGCAGCGCAGAAAACCGTACTCGTTTTGCCAGATTAGTCATTGATGAAATTCGTTCAGTGGTGGGTCCATTCTTCCCCATTTGCTTACGTTTTAGTGCGGAGGAGTTTACAGAAGGTGGGAATACCTTGGAAGATACACTGGAGTTACTGGAGTATCTCAATGATGAGGTAGATATTTTGAACGTTTCTGCAGCTCTAAATGATTCCATTCAGTACCAGATAGACGGGATGAACCTGCCAGATGGTTGGCGCTCTTATATGGCTAAAGCAGTAAAAGATAAATTCGGAAAGGTCACGATGACCTCAGGTAATATACGGAGCCCACAGGCTGCGCAGGACATATTGGAAAGAGGTGACGCTGATCTTCTGGCAATGGGCAGAGGCTTGATCGCAGAACCGAACTGGGTACTCAAAGTGCAAAACGGCTACGAGCATTTGCTTAGAAAATGCATCTCCTGCAACATTGGTTGTGCCGATCACCGTATCTCCAAAAGTAAACCAATTTGCTGTACGGTAAATCCAGATTTGTTCAAGGAAGCTGAATACCGGAAACAACGAGTTAGAAACAATGTCCAAGTCGTTGTGATCGGTGGGGGTACCGCGGGAATGGAAGCGGCCTGTACAGCGGCTGAGGTAGGCTGCCAAGTAACCCTCTTTGAAGAAAAGGCAGAACTGGGTGGCCTTGCGCGTGATATTGCACGCTTACCAGACAAAACGCGCATCAATGACTTCCCAGATTATCTGATTCAGCGCACCAAGCAATTAACCAATCTGAATATTGTCACAGGCACACGAGCAGATCTGACGATGATTAGTGCTCTGAACCCTGATATTATTGTTAATGCAACGGGGGCCAAACCGCTGCTTCCACCGATTGCAGGTCTGCACGATCAACTAGGAAAACCGGGTACAAAAGTATTTTCTATCTTTGATCTGTTGAACAAAGTGGAGAACTTTCAAGAGTTTGAAGGCAAACGTATTGCTGTAGTGGGTGGCGGAGCCGTGGGACTGGATGTTGTAGAATATTATGCAGAGCGCGGGGCTAAAGAAGTTTCTATCATTGAAATGATGCCTATATTGGGTAAGGACCTGGATATGATTACCCGCATTTCAATGATGAAAATGGTGGAGGAACGAGAAGTGAACGTCCATACAGAGACAGCTTTGACGGAAGTGTGCAGCGACCGTTTCAAAGTAAAGCGTGGAGAACAGGTGTTTGAGATTCCTTTTGATCTCGGATTCGTATGTTTGGGTATGCGTTCATACACTCCGCTGATGGATAGCTTGCTTCAATATGGAAAAGAGCATCAAGTGGAAGTTGTAAACATCGGAGACAGCAAACAAGCGCGTCGTATTATTGATGGTACCCGTGAAGGTCGGAATATTCTGAAAACCATTCAACGAGTAGACGAATTTAAAAATGAGTTTTCCTATGCTTACTAAATTGAGGGTATATGTGATAGGTAATTATGATGGGTATTTATGTAACAACTCATTTTATAATCCGGTTGAAGAGACAATTTGTCTTTTCAGCCTTTTTATTTGGGTTTATGCTGGCAAGAAGATTGATTCCTTCCTCATTTTGAAGGTAAACTATGGAAGGCATAGCAAGCAAGGCTATTATTAGCGTGGAGGGATGCGAGCGTGAGTCAACTCTTGAGGGAAATACCAGGTGCCAGTGCATGGAGCAACGTGCAAGAAATACATAAGGGCTGGTCCAGTGACAACAAGTATCATATTCAAACCGCTGACGGTAGGGAGTTACTATTGAGAATTTCGGATATCGCCCAATATGACAAGAAACAGCGAGAATTTGAATCCGTAAAAAAGCTGCATCATATAGATAATATTCTAATGTCCCGTCCGCTTGATTTTGGGATATGCAACAACGGACAGTCGGTATACTCTTTATTTACCTGGGTCAACGGGGAAGATGCTGAAGGTGTTATCCCATCCTTAAACGCCGAACAGCAGTATCAACTCGGGTTTCAGGCGGGAGAGGTATTGGCTAAATTGCATGAGATTCATGCAGAGCAGGACCTGGTCCCATGGGCTGAACATTATAATGCCAAAATCAATAGATATATTAGAAACTTTGAGTCATGCGGTATTGCTTTAAAGGGAGCAGACCAAACGATAAGCTTTATTGAGCAAAACCGTCATCTATTAGAAAATCGCCCCCAGACATTTCAGCACGGGGATTATCACGTCGGAAATATGGTGGTTACCCCATCTGGTGAACTGGGGATCATTGATTTTAATAGGCTGGATTATGGTGATCCCTGGGAAGAATTCAACCGTATTACCTGGTGTGCAGGATTAAGCCCATTATTTGCTTCAGGTCGTATTCACGGTTATTTCCATAATGATGTACCGGATTTATTTTTTAGATTAATGGCACTGTATATTGCAAGCAATCAGCTTTCATCGATTCCCTGGGCCATTCCATTTGGCAAAGAAGAGGTAGACGATATGGTACAACGAGCTGAAGAGGTTTTGGAGGCATATGATTGCTTTCAAATCTATATCCCGAAATGGTATCTACCTAGTTGTCCTGACTTGTAAAATATGAAGACCGCCGCTCCTGAGAGTGACGGTCTATTTATAGTGCTTTATGATTGTTTCTTAATCTTATAGGTGAATTCCCAAACGGCTTGATGACCTGAGTATCGTCCACGATTTTCAGTAACAGTGACTCTTAACTTAACGGTAGAACCTTTGGAAGAAACCGAAGAGACCTTTACATTTTTCGTGATTTCGCCTACATCAGGAATTTTGTCTTGTTCCTCAGCGTACGCATACAGCTTAATGCTGCTACCCGACTTGGCTTTTACTTTTACGCTGTTACCTTCACTAATGGACTGACCAGCCACCTGGGCAGCGATGGCCCAATCGTTGCCTACATGGTCATTCGAGACCAGGGTTGCTTGCTGAAACGTAAAGATATACGTGGATGTTGCTGAAGCTGCGAGTGCGTACGTTCCATTGAAGATTAGGGATACCACTACCAATAAAATAGCCGATGCTTTCGCCCATACTTTATTCATTTGCCTGTCCCCTTCAATTAAAATATCGAGGAAAATCCCTCTATTCTAATTATCGTTTGCAGTAAAAAGAATTGTTAATGGTTGGTAAAAAAATAGTTTAGTATTTTATTGCATTACTTATAACCTAATATGATGATGACTTAAATTTTAGTATAGAAAAGGAAGATGAAATAGGATGAGAAAAATATACAATGAACAAGAAATCATAGAAATGACCGTTAAGCTGCTCGAACAAACTTCGATGTACGAAGAACAGTATGAGCAATATGTAAGCCGACCTTTCCGTACAGGTTTTTATGATGATCTGAGTCCGCATGTGAAAGTTGGCAAACAGGGATACACGCTCCAAATGTATGAAAGAGGCGTACAGATGCTAAATAAGCTTACGAAAGATGTAGAGGATGTGATGTATTGGATCATCGAAGATACGATTCATATCATTGCTCACCTAAATCTGCTTCGTAAATATAAAGTAGATAACCGAAATACTCATCTAAAATATACCAAGGAGATCATGAAGGAGCTGACAACTGCAATAAATAAAGCATTTTATGAAATTGGAGGAATCTATCAGGAATGGCATGAAGCGAATAGAAGGGCAACGTTGGAAAATCCATTAAAGTAACTAAAACTTAAAGAAACAGTTGACAATCTTGGAGGAGAAATTTACAATTTTATATTAGTGATAATGATTATCAATATCACTATCACTAATTTTAAGTATGCTCTGCTATTACTATATTTCAAAGGAGAATTTACAACATGTATTATATGAAGAACAAGAAATTTCACATGATTTTATGTGCACTATTCGTAATGATCTTCGTTATTTCAGGATGTGGCAATGCTGGCAGTTCCTCAGATTCATCTGCTCAACCTGCATCTTCGGCGAAGGAAGAGGCAAGCAGTGAGTCTGGTACACGTACAGTCTCTACGATAAAAGGAGATGTAAAGGTGCCCGCTAACCCCCAACGGGTAGTGGTGAACTGGTATATTGGCGATGTATTCACGTTGGGAATCAAGCCAGCTGCGGTATTTGGTTGGAAACAAGAAACCATGCCTTATTACGATAAGTTTAACGGGATTCCTGTTATTGAAAAATGGGAGACCGAGGAAATTATGAAGTACGATCCTGATCTCATCATTACATATGATACAAAAGATTATGATAAGCTGTCCAAAATTGCACCTGTTCTTGTAATACCTGAGGGTAAGATGACGTCTGTGGAACGGATGAAATTCCTTGGTCAGGCCACAGGACATGAAGCAGAAGCGGATAAAGTGATTTCACAGTTTGAAAGCAAGTTGAGTGAGGCCAAAGAAAAACTAAATTCCGACATATTCAAGGACAAAACGTTTAGCATTTTTGAGGACTGGGGCAGTGGCTCCTACGGAATATATTATGAAACAGGCTCACGTGGAGGAACGTTAATTTACGATTATCTAGGACTTCACAAACCGGAAAAGCTCAACACATTGGTTAAAAATTCTGGAGAGGGGAGAGGTTCTTTATCCTATGAGGTAGCTGCTGAATACTTTGGCGATTATGTCCTGTGGTTTAAGCAGGAAGGCAAAGAATCCGAATATGCGAAAACCAAAATCTGGAGCAGTATTCCAGCCGTCAAAAATGGGCACATCATCGAAATTCCAGCGAAATATGCAGGACTGTTCTACTATTCGGACGTTGCTAGTATGACAGGACAGCTAGATTATATTATTGGCAAATTACTGGAACAAACGAAGTAATGATGCATAATTGACCAACTAAGGGTGTAATCAATGTCTACTCACAAAGAACGAAATAAAAAAGGAATATTTCATTTTGTAAGCTACATGATTGTGGGCGTGTTTCTGCTCATGATAGTTTCCGCAGCATCCATCACCTTTGGTGCTTCGGAAATGAGCTTGAAGCTGGCATGGGGGGCTGTATTTCAATTTGATCCCAATATTACGGAACACCAAATTATTCATACATTGCGTTTTCCACGCACTGTGGCGGACATCATAGTTGGGTGTAGCCTAGCTGTGTGCGGGGCGATCATGCAGGGAACGACTCGCAATCCATTGGCCGACTCGGGACTCATTGGTATAAGCTCAGGCTCGACATTTGCTATTGCGCTATGTATGGCCTTTTTGCCAGGGCGCACCTATGGTGAAACCATGCTGTATTCTTGCTTGGGCGCAGCAACCACCACAGGAATTACGTACTACATCGCGTCTATAGGCAAACGGGGGATGACGCCTCAGCGCTTAGTGCTAGCAGGAATGTCCATCTCTATGCTCTTTGGTGCGTTCAGCACTTTTCTCGCAATTAAGTATGAGATTGGTCAAGCACTTGATTATTGGTCTGCTGGTGGTACAGCCAGTGCCAAGTGGAGTGAACTGGCTTTCATTTCACCACTATTTGTAGTGGGCTTGGTCTGTGCTATCGCCCTGTCTCCCTCCATTACGATCTTGAGCTTTGGAGAGGAGGTGGCATCAGGCCTAGGAATTCGAGCGAATAGAATCAAGCTATTTTCAACCTTAATCGTATTAATTTTAACGGGGTTATCGGTTATTGTAGTCGGTCCTGTTGGGTTTGTAGGTTTGATCGTGCCACATATTATACGCTATCTGGTCGGTACAGATTATCGATATATTATTCCCGCCTCAGCGTTGTATGGAGCAGTGTTTCTACTGGCAGCAGATTTGCTGGGTCGAATGATTAATCGCCCTCATGAAACGCCGCTAGGCATTATTTTTGCTTTGGTCGGCGTACCCTATTTTCTCTACCTTGTGCGCAAGCAAAGGAGGGAGTTTAGTTGAATCTGTCCCGCAATAGCAGGGGTATAAGCATTATTTTACTGTTAACCGTGTTGACACTGCTGGTTGCTGTACTCAGCATGAATGTCGGGAAAATGAATCTGTCCCCACTCGAAGTTTTCAAGGTCATCATCGGCGAAGGAACGAGCAAGCAGAATCTGATCGTATTTGAATTTCGACTGCCACGTATTGTGCTTTCCGTATTAGTGGGTATTGGCATGGGGATATCGGGTTGTATTATGCAAAGCTTGCTCAAAAACGACATGGCCAGTCCAGGGACACTAGGCATCAGCTCGGGCTCGGGGTTATTCGTGCTTTTATATATTACGCTGTTCGCTAGTGAGGGATTACTATCGCCTATTATTCTTCCAGGGCTGGCTTTTGCAGGCGGGCTCACAGCAGCATTTTTGATTTTTATGTTTGCTTTTAGGCGGGGAAGAGACATTTCACCTACAGGCCTAATTTTAACGGGTGTTGCTATGGGGAGTGGCTACAGCGCATTGTCGCTGCTACTGACGCTCCGATTAGACAAGCAACAGTATGATTTTGCTCTGCGTTGGCAGGCTGGAGATCTTTGGGGGGATGACTGGAGCTATATTATGGTGCTGCTCCCCTGGGTGCTGATCATCAGCCTTTACGTTTTTTACAGGTCTAACACACTCAATACGCTGAATTTGGGCAATCAGACAGCATCGGGGCTCGGCGTAGCCATTAAAAGGGAATTTATCGGCTTGACGATCGCAGCAGTGGCTCTGGCTTCTGGTAGCGTGGCACTTGGTGGGAATTTCTTTTTTGTGGGCATGGTTAGTCCCCATCTGGCTCGCAGGTTGGTAGGACCCAATCATAAGCTGCTGTTACCTACTACTGCATTGGTTGGCTCGCTCGTTATATTGATTGCTGATACCCTTACACGCACGATCAGTTTTGGTGCTGATATTCCAACCGGAATCATAATCACTATCTTGGTTACCCCTTATTTTCTCTATTTGTTGTCGAAGGCCAGTTAAAGTTTAATAAACGAAAAAAACGCTAACCCACTTCCATGGAAAATATGGATGGGTTAGCGGCTTGTAAATAAAGCCTAATCCTTGGCATAATTCAGACCCAAGCGATAAGCTTGGTCCAGCAATATTTCATAATGAGCAGAATTTGAACCCAGAGTCTCATCTAAGAATTCAACCTTGGAGTTGGAAACACCGCAATAATCTGCAATACCCACATTCAGCAAATGAGTAATCATTTCATCATATCTACGCTTTTTCAGCTGTTCTTTCGAAACGCCGGACAAGCCAATCCACAAGATATGCTGATGATGAAGGTGATTCGAACCGTACGCAAACCCATTGTTCCATACACGGTCAATATAACCCTTCAGCATAGCTGGCAAATGCCACCACCAAAGTGGAAAAATAAATGCCAACGCATCATGCTCCTTCAACCGCCTTATTTCCATTTCTACTTCAGGGGAAAAAGACTGCTCCGCAACGGACCAATCCGGTTCATCTACTCCTTTTAAAACAGGATCAAAACCGATCCCATGCAAATCCAATATCTCATAATCGTGGCCCGCATCGACAAGACCTTGTACGAAACGACCGGCAACCTTAAAGGTCAGGGAATCTTTTCTTGGGTGTGAAACAACGACTAGTACTTTCATGTTTTCACTACCTTTCTCAATAGGCTAACTTCTAGGCATGCTCCATGCTTGCTGCTATTATAAACATTAGGAAAATAATCTGGAAGTACGCACTTTTACGTTCTATAGGATAATACAGGTGCCATAGGAACATGGAAGTGCCCTAGGTAGATTACCTAAATTGACCTGAGTCACGAATTGAAGTGATGGGTTGTTTTTAGCAAACGTAGCCTTCTAAAGGAGGATAAAGGAATGAATGAACCGACCAAAAATAGGGTTCAAAAGAAGTATCAAGTTGGAGTGGAAGCAGCTTTAGAGGTAATGGGAGGAAAATGGAAGCCTTTAATTATCTACCATCTGATGACAGGACGGAAACGATCGTCTGAGTTTCGTCGGTTAATGCCTGGCATTACTCAAAAAATGCTGACCACTCAGCTCAGAAGCCTGGAAAAGGATGAGATTGTTACACGAGAGGTTTATAATGAAATCCCACCTAAAGTGGAGTATGAGTTAACGCAGTACGGCTGGGGATTAAAACCCGCACTAGACCATTTATGCTATTGGGGAGAGAATCACCTGGATAAGATCCATGGAGACAAATCCAAGGTTTTGGAAGAATTTCAAGGCTGCGATTGATATGAAGCCCTCACAAAGCATTCAATCAGAATAGCTTGCGAAGGCTCCACTGTCGCATGACAATATAAAAGGCCTAACTGTCGGTCATTTCGTTATCATAGCTTAATTGCCATTCAATTCCAAACTTATCTTTAAGGCTACCGTAGCATTTGCTCCAGAATGTTTCTTGAAGCTCCATGTTTATACTTCCGCCTTCTTTTAACTTATGAAAGTACGAACGAATTCTCTCCTCGTCCTTATTGACGATGGCGAGGCTGATGTTGTTTCCCGCAACAAAAGGCATACCAGGAAAAACGTCTGAAAACATCACATTACTTCCATCAATTTGAAGCCGCGTATGCATGACCAGATTTTTGGCTTCTTCTGGTAGAGGATAATCGGGGTTGGGCGGTGCTTCCCCGAACGTCATGATCTTTGGTTTCTCAGTCCCAAATGCATGTGCGTAAAATTCTGCTGCCTCGCGACAGTTTCCATTAAAGTTAAGATAAACATCAACTGACATCTGCGTCATTCCCTTTTGGCTGATTTTTTACAGGCTAATTTCTTATTTTCATTATTAACCTGTGCACAAGCAAAAATACACTCTTGCTGACATGCTAACACGTAGCCGTTAAGGGGGGAGCGTCTTTTAAAGGAAAGTAACCCGCAAAAAGGATGTTTGCCCTTAAACAAACTTTTTGCGGGTTATGATTATGGATGGGCTAGATGGAAATCAAGTTTGGAGAGGCTGGATGATAGAGCAGATGACGTGAAATGTCGCCGGGATGCTGTACGAAAAGTGGTCCCCAAGCAGGATTGGTGTCGTGCATCAGCTTTAACAGCGATATCATCCGATTAAATATAACTTGCAGATCCGCTTCGCGAGAAAGACCCTCGGTGATAGCAGCAGCTACCACATGCGCAGCGTAGAAGCCGGAACGGTGCTCGTCAGTAAGCGAACCTGTAGTTTGCAGCAAGGTTCGTAAATGTGCGGCGACGCTCTCATCCTCGTTTCTCCAGTTCTGGATTTCATCCAGACTGTGGTTTTCGAGGCTTATAAGTTTAGTCTTCATTATGGATTCTGCCACAATACGTGCAGAACGTTTTGCTGTGTTAGCGTCGATAGCTCTGCCGTTAAGTTTAATATTGGACAAATCCTTGTCGGTTTCCGATTCAATGATTTCCGCCCATGCTCCAGCTTGGTCAAATTCCAACAGTGCAGTGGCGTAGGCACCCAAGTATCCCCGTAAAATATCTGCGGCGTGTGGATCACGGGCAGGTCCCTCATTTCGAAGTTGAGCTCTGCCGGAAAACGCGGCATTCATACCCCGAAAATAACCAACCAAACCAATGGCAGCTGCTGGTCCCAAATTTAGGACACCCAATACATCAGACGCGGTTTCATCAATGCGAGAAGCCCAGTAGTCCGGTAGCCCTTGTCCAATATTTTCGCTGTTTAATCTGTTTCTGACGACATTGGCCAACTCTTGAAGTAGACCCAGATCAGCATGCAAAATATCATGACCACATACTTCATGCGGGATACTGGACCAAGCCATTAGACCGTTTGTCGCATGTGCAGGAGGAAGGCTAACTATAGCTGCTTGCACTTTAAATGCGGCTGTGGCGTCAGCGGGCCATGTGTATGGGCCATTTTCCGGCGCTCCCCATTTTACAAGAGCTGGAATGATACTGAGATCTGGCTCTTTTATTCCTTGGCGATCTTCTGCGCTAAGAAAACCGTCATACAGGTCGCTCACAATTTCCTGAAAAGCATCGGTCGCGAGGACATTGTACCCTTCTCCATTTTGCAAAATGCTCTGAGCAATATCCAGCATGAGTCCGGCAGCTCTAGTTCTGCTTGGGTCCTGAATTAAAATTTCAGTGAAGCCTTGTTGCCCGAGCTCGTCCAGTTCTTTAATAAACGGACTTGCAACCGTTTCTTGATATATTTTAGGCAGCTTGGCTTTGGCCGCGTGGAGTCTTCCCATCAGTTGATGATAGTCTGTAGGATCTGACGGTCCCTGAAGATTGGAGAGCACAGCCTTCTTCACATTTTCGATACAAAGAGACATGTTGGATACATCCGGTTTGGTAACAGTAGTGATGCGATTTCTTTCCAGCATTCCTTGCATAATTAGTTTACCTCCCAGTTTTTTTGAATTAAACTACAACAGGCTGCATCGTATTCCACAAACGCTTTACCTGGCACTTTCCATCACGAAACGTTAAAAGATAGAGATCCGGATTTGTTATCTCCTCCAGAACAAAATCTGGAGCATAGTGATGCAACAGAAGTGTTAGGATCAAGCGATGGGTGACTAACAGAAAGGTGTGTTGATCGCTTTTCAGCAATTCTTCCGTTAGGGAAGTGACCCGGGCGATAACCATTTCATCCGATTCCTCTTCGGTAACACCTCTTACTCCTTGCTCTCTAAGGCGGTTTCCAGGTGGACCAAGTTTGATTTTTAATCTTTCTTCGATGATTTCCGCAGTCTGCCAGGCTCGCGTATATGGACTGGAAATCAAGCGGTCTACATGTAAATCTTCCATTTGGGACAGAAAACCAGCTAACTGTTCCGCCTGATTAAAGCCATCTGAACTGAGTGGAGCATCTGGCTCGTTACCAGTTCCAATACCGTGGCGAGCCACATATAGCTTTACATCAGTACTCATTTAACACCCCTCTTTCTTCGGATAAAATTATCCTTTAAAGGAATTTAAGTAAACATTTTTTTCGCCCAGAGACTAACATGTGTGAGCTTTCACATGATTATGCTGTCCTTTTTTTGACACCTAATTTTTGCGAAGTTAAAATCTAAAAATCAAAAAAAATATAACTATAACAAACGATTAAAAGCTACTTATCCAGTTTTATAGTAGATCAGGACTGATATACATAAATATTTTCAATTCATTGCTTCTGTTTTCAAAACAAATGGGCATTATGTTCAAAGTAATGGTATGATAGCTTAGTTAAATCTGAACGACTAGTCATGGAGTGATTATAATATGGGTGGAAAAAGTAAGGGTGGCGGAACCGGCAGAGGTACGGGAAGTAAAGGCTGGACACGCTGGAACAAAACAGCGAAGCCAGTAAGGAGAAAAAGTGCTGCTACCGGTGCACCTGGAAATACAGCGACCGGAGCTGCAAAAGGCGCTGCTGCCAAGCCAAATGGGAATCGAGGCGGCAGAAGTAAGTAAGCCGAGCATGTATAGGGTTGTTTTCAAAGTCGAACATCTGATTATGCATATGTAATCAGATGTTTTTTTAATAAAACAATACAGATTTACTCTCTATAGTTATCTATAAATCTGATGCTACGATGTAAAGGAAGTGAATCATGCGAATTAACAAGTACATTAGTGAGACAGGATTCTGCTCACGTCGGGAAACGAACAGGCTGATTGCAGCAGGGCGGATTACAATTAATGGTAGAGTATGTGAAGCGGGTGCGGAAGTAGAGCCACAGGACATCGTGTTAATTGATGGGGAAACTATCCCAGTTAACCGTAGTAAACCCGTATATTTGGCATTAAATAAGCCTATCGGCATTGTATGTACGGCAGCGGAGCAAGTGGAGGGCAATATTATTCGTTATATCAATTATCCTTCACGTATTTTTGCCATTGGCAGACTGGATAAGGCGTCAGAGGGACTCATTTTATTAACCAACGATGGAAGCATTGTCAACCAAATGATGCGTTCCGAGCATGGCCATGAGAAGGAATACGTGGTGAGGGTAGACAAGCCTGTTACAGATGAATTTACACAGACCATGTCTCGCGGCGTTGAAATATTGAACGTCATTACCAAACCGTGTAAGGTTGAACATATAAGCGAATACGAGTTTCGTATTATTTTGACACAGGGATTGAATCTGCAAATTCGTAGAATGTGCAAGGCTTTGGGCTACAGGGTGCTAAAGCTGGAACGTGTTCGAATTATGAATATTACCTTGGATCATCTGGAACGTGGGCAATGGAGACATCTTGAGAAGGAGGAACTGGAGCTACTTCTTGCTAAATTGCAATAATGAGTACAACAAAAGTTTATTTGAGGACCGTATGTTCATACAGCCAACGCAACTTTAGTGATACTTTTTACGTAATTTCAACGAGCCGCCTACCTTGCCCATCAGCCATAACACAATAGGAAACACAATACCGAAAATCATGGCGTAAAAAGGCCATACTGAAAAAAACATGGTTATAAACTGCATGTTTGGCCAGATAGAATGAACCATTGCCATTGCAATTAGGATCAGAGGAATTAAGAGAGAGTTAGCGCTCCGCAGGCGAAAAGCATCTGCAAGCCCTTGCGCTGACACATATAAAAGCAGTGCGAGTCGGAAAAAAATGGTGACAAACCAAAACACGGCAACAAAAATTTCAAACCGTTGAAGAAACTCTCCGCTACTGATTGTTCGGTTAATAAAAAAAGTAGGAAACGTCAAATTAGATACAACACCTTCACTCATCACGGCGATTATTTGTAGAACCATGAAAAAATACATGCCGCCGCTAATCAAAGCACATGTTATCACTGTCTTTCTCCACTTTTTTGGATCAGGGATGTACTGTGCGAAAAAAAGATACAGAAATGCCTCAAGATAGGGAAAGGCAAACAAATTGAACGAAGCGAGAACGATAGGGTTTAAACCATACTCAAAAATAGGGAGCACATTATCTATGTTGCTCTCAGGAAGAAGGGTAATCCTGACCAAAAGATACAGAACAAGAAGGAAAAAAAACAGGATTTCCGCACAACGGCCAATTACAGCAGGGCCTGATCGAACGGCGAAATAAATGACTATTAGCATGATGAAATATATCGCGTCGGGGGGAGTTTCAGGCATAATAGCTATCGTGATAAAGTCGCCCAGATTTCGAAGCGTCATAATGAACACAAGAAAGGGAAAGAAAAAAATGAAAACGATGCTGATCGTCCCGCCCAAAACGGGACCGAAGAGGCAACGGAGATGCTCTACGAAAGATTTTCCCTGTATTTGCCTAGCGATGGAGGCATATAAAGGTATCAATAACAGATGAAACCCTAAGGAGACTGGGATGGAGAGCCAGGCATCTTGTTTAGCGGTAGCGGTAATTGCCGCTGGGAGTACCAGATATGCGCTTCCTATTTGATATAATGCAAACCACATAATAGCTTGTCGAACGGTCAAGTTGGAATTCACCCCAATACCTCCTTAAGATAACATTTCTGTAAGTAACCGGCTTATCGGTTGAAATAGGATTTGAATGCCCGTCAGTGGAGTCGGCAGTTTAATGCTGACGATCCGTAGGATAATCAATATGACGCCTATAATCAACAATATTGAGCTGAATACAATTTCACGTACATATTGTTTCTCTTTAAATTTTTTAAACTCATACAACGATGCTAAAATGGAAGTTACGAGAATAACATAAAGCATATGTACTCACTCCTGATTGTGTATTCCCATATCAATTGGACTGGTAATGTCTCCGAACCGAACTAAACGATAATTGAGCTGAATATCCACTTTAAGAGTTTGGAATTTTTGTGGCCAATCCTCTTTCCATCTATGCCATTCATGCGGGAACTTGCGGTGAAAAGCTTCTCCAAATCCGAATATATCGGAACCCATTTGTTGTGCGTTTCGAATGCCTCCCTTCAAAGACTGTTCCAGATGCTCTTTAGCTGATTTTTGAAAATCTCTAAATGTCTCTTCATTCTTAAGGTCGGCCTTGCACGAGACCGTTCCGATATTGGATTCTGTATCCACAATCAGAGTAATGTGCGGCTCATGATCTATTATTTGTGGGCGCATCTTTGTTTTGGAACGGATTACTTCAACAACAAATTTACCTTTGGAATTCGGACAATCGATGGAAGCTACGGTACTGGAAACACGGTTTGATATATAGGTAAAGGCTTTACTTTGCGAATCATTCATCCAATCGATAAGTCGATCGCCCTTGAAAACACCAATTCCAGTGAAAAAATATTTAACATGTTGGGGCGATTTTGTCACATTATCAATAGTTAGACCTTTTTCTAGGTTTGTCAGTCGAATACCGGTGAGAACCGGTTCAATGCCATCCTCCGTAAATTTCTGCAATAGATCTTTTACATTGACTGCAGAAGTTGGAGCCCATGCTTTTTCAGAGTTCTTTAATGCCTTATACATATCCATTGCAGGCAAGATCTCGGTTGGAGCTACAAATGTAACGGCCTCTTTTGCCGAATTTTCTCTGACAACGGCCAAAAAGAAATCAGGCCGAACTTCATGGTCACGGAATAGAAAGTCCAACGGCTCCTTGATTCCTTTTTTTGCCGTTTTTTCATCGAAAATGACAAACTTTAAGTGAGACATATACATTTTCCGAGACGATTCTGTTGTTAATTTTCGAATAGCTTCAAATATGGTATCGGCGCGTTTGGAAAAAACGATCGTTGGCGTCCGTTCCATAGGGGAATTCTGAGACATTTTCGATGGGTCAACCACTTGTAAACTGACTTCATATTGGTCATCAACTGCATCAATGCCCAGAGCCATCACGACGGAAATTGCGCTCAATTCCTTACTGTTCCAGCAACCCGTAAGAAACACCATTAGCCAGATGCACATAAACGTTAATAAAATGGTGGATCGGTACGAGTTCATGATGGTCTACTCCTTTAGTTTTTGCGTTGTTTTTTAGTTTTATATGGAAAACGCAATATGGCGTCCCTCTGCTCCGACGATTTGTAATTGGCAAAGGGACTCAAATACGGTACACCGAATGAATGGAGCCCATTTAGATGTACAAAGAGCATGAGAATACCGACAGTCAATCCGTACACACCAAACATAGCGGCTATGCCTATGAAAGCGAAACGTAATATCCGAATTGGAATAGCAAAGGTGTACGAGGGAATGACAAAACTCGAAATGGCAGTTATTGCAACAACAATGACCATAACAGCCGAAACGATGTTTGCTTCTACAGCTGCCTGGCCAATCACGATGGACCCGACAATAGAAACGGCTTGACCGACCGTCCGTGGCATACGGAGACCTGCCTCCCTCAGAATTTCAAAAACCACTTCCATGATCATCGCCTCAATAAATGCTGGGAATGGAACTCCTTCACGTTGCGCAGATAAGCTTAATAATAAAACTGTTGGAATCATATCCTGATGGAATGTCGTTAATGCGACATAAATGGCCGGAGCCAACATACAGATTGTTAGGCAGATGTACCTTAATATTCGAATGATACTACCGTAAACATAGGACTGATAATAATCTTCTGCGGATTGGAGGAAATCTGCAAACACCGCAGGTGCAAGGATGACGAAGGGAGATCCATCCACAAATATTGCAATTTTCCCCTCCATGATTCCTGCTGCAATGGAGTCTGGGCGATCAGAATTATAAAAGAGTGGAAATATCGTGAATTGCTTATCTTCATGGAGACATTCTTCCAAATATTCGCTTTCAAGCACACCTTCTACTTGCATGTTCTTTAACTTGGATATCATGTCCTGCACCTTTTTTGGGTCAGCGACTCCATGTAAATACATGACAGATATATCGGTCTTAGTTTTTTCGCCAACTTTTACTGAAGTAAGACGTACTCTTGTATCCTTCACCCTTCGACGAACCATAGTCGTATTCGTACGCAAAGTTTCTGTAAACGCTTCTTGCGGACCTCTGACCACTGGCTGTGTCTTCGAGTCCGAAATGCTGCGTTCTTCCCATCCAGGCAATGAAATGACCAATCCTTCATCCATATCATCCAGCAGTAGGAGAAGACCACCGGAGAGGATCTGTTCCAAAGCATCTTCAAAATTTTGAGTGAAGCTTGCTTCACCAATGTCCAAAATTGCGTTTTTTAATAACGGTAAAGTAATCTCATCAGAGGAGACACGATCATGCAACGGGCGGATCACGTTGTCCTGTACCTTTTGCATGTCAGTCATGCCGTCCAAATAAAAAAGAGCGGCGTGTGAATGACCAGCTGTGATCTCACGAACAACAAAATCCGAACTATTACCCATGAAGTCACAAATGAGCTCGATATTCCGGCATAATTGTCTTGAAAATTTGGTATGTAACTTCATTGTCCCCCTCCTCAGATACGTAGTATTAACAATAATCCGAAATAATACCACAATAATCCATGATTTATTCATTTCGTTAAGATTAATAACATCTTTAACGGTGGAGGATACAATACCTGCAATAATACTATGTAAAGAGCTTAATTTATCCAAATTTCAATTCATCCAATTATTCAAACAGGCTACAGATGACTATCTTTTTTGGAATAGTTTGCTTGTGTAGTATAATATTTTTGACGGATATTCTTTACTGTCAATTCATTTAAACATCCAGATAGAGAGGGATTTGATCATGCTATTCATTACAAAAAAATTGATCGACAAGCTAGCAGAACCTTATAGAGAATCTGACATGCTCATCTGCTATTCAACTCCACAGAGCTTTTCGGCTTATACAAGTCGAGCCATATTACTCTTAAATAATGATAGGATTATTATTCTTTTCCTCAATCTATTTTCCACAAAAGTAGTACAAAAAGTTGAATATGAAATAGCTGATTTACAGGAACAAAAATATCATTCTGGACACCTGTCTTCTGCAATATGGTCATTTAAAATCAAAGGCCAGCACAGTAGGTTCAGGATAATCAAAAAAATTCTTACGCTTGGCTCTATGCAAAGAGATTTTCTAAATTTCTTGCAACAAAATATCTTAAACTAGCGACCGAGTAGATCGGTAATTCCTGTCTGTCTAAGGCAGAGGCACTGGAAGTACTTAATAAGGATAAGTGATGAAGGTAATATTCGGTGTTTTTTTGTTATATATCATTGAAGGGAGGAATTCTACATGAATGAACTACTTATAAAAAGCGATGGAATAGAAATCTGTAGTGAGAGTTTCGGCGAGCGAGTTCACCCAGCAATATTACTGATTATGGGCGCTCAATCCTCACTGATCTGGTGGGAGGAAGAATTCTGCCAGCGTTTAGCTGATACAGGTCGTTTTGTCGTTCGTTACGATAACCGAGATGTCGGACGTTCTACAACTTATGAACCGGGTCAACCAGACTATACTTTTGAAGACATGGCAGATGATGCGATTCGAGTTTTGGATGCTTATAAGATTGAACAAGCGCATATCGTAGGGATGTCTATGGGCGGAATGCTGACTCAGATGATAGCTCTACGACATCCAGACAGAGTATTAACGGTGACTCTTTTAGCCACGTCCAATTTTGCTCCCGATCTTCCACCGATGGAGGAAAAGGTTATGGACTATTTCTCGAATATGGAAGCAATAGATTGGACGAACGAACAATCGGTGGTTGATTTTGTGGTGGGTAGATCAAGAATTCTAGTAGGTTCAAAGCATTCCTTCGATGAGAATAAGGTTTATCAATTGGCAAAAGAAGAATGGAAAAGAAGCAATAATATGGCTAGTATGAATAATCACGCAATGCTGTCAGGTGGAGAATCCTATTTGGCTAGGACAGGGGAAATAAACGTTCCTACACTGGTTATACACGGTACTGAAGATCCGATTATCCCTTATGAACACGGAATACATCTTGCTAACGAAATTCCGGGTGCGTTTTTACTGGCATTGGAAGGTGCCGGACATGAGATTCACTATGACGACTGGGATTTAATTATCGATCCAATTTCAAAACACACTTCGATGCCAAATTAGTTTAATCACCCGAACAATTAGATCAGATAAATTAGAGTAGAAAATGCAACTTTGTCAAAGTTGTCATTAGAAAAGTAGAGCTCTATCCTACGGGGTAGGGCTTTTTAATGGTTTCTAGTGATATATTCGCTAAATCATCATTATTGACATTACAATGGGATATTCTATTTTCAGGGAACAAAATGCATCTACGATTCTGGAATTTACACAAAATCTTATTAAAAGGGAGAAGAAGATGAATATATGAGTATCTTGGAGGATTTATACTATGGAAAAGGTACCCAAGCGAACGAACCAAACCTAAAAACCCTGAGCTTGAGCTAGTCCATCAGAAAATATCCGCTTCTATGAAAGCATTAAAAGCAAAATTGTCGGAACAAGATTACGAATTAATCGAAGAACTATCCGATTTAAATGATGTACTGATTTCTATATTATCTGCCTCAGATTATATTTCAGGGTACAAAGCAGGGGCTTTGACGATAATTGAAATAATTGATGGGATAAACTACCGAAACTAAGAGATCGAGCTTTCAATGTATCGGCTTATTTTTATAAGGTGAATCATATAACTTAAGTAAGATGTATTTTAGGAATGGACAGCAAAAGAGAAGTATTTGAATAAATATAAGTCAGAGGTCATAGGGAATAAGTCTTCTGATTCTTATAACAATTAGGAATGAAGCAGGTTTTCCATAAATTAGAATAATGGTATTATGTCCTAACGAACTCAAAATGAGGTACATTATGACAACCATTAAAGTGACACCCGAACAACTTATAGCTGTCTCTAAGAAGTTTGAGCTTGCGCTGCAAACGGTGATGCAGATGAATAGTAAGTTATCGCAGCATATCTCGTTTATGGAACGATTCTGGGAGGGCATAACGAAGGAGCAATTCTATTACAGATTTCAAACATCCCAGAAGAATATGAATGAATTTGTTACCCTTACAGATTCTATTGCAAAAGAATTGCGCCATCATGCAGATAAGTTTAGATTAACTGATTTATTGGAAACGGGTAATATTGACGCCAGTTGTTTACCACCTCCACCTAATTCATGTTCTGTTCCTGCTCCAGATACTCGAAATGCTTTCCAAAAATCGGCGGATAGCTTAGCAGAGCTTGGTCAGGATTTTGTAGTAGCTAATTCAGAACGATATGAGAAAAAATTTGATTCATTCTGGAGCTTCATGGATTATATGACGTACGGTATTCCAAAAGGAATGTATCAAGGGTACATGGAACGAGCAGCCAAACAAAACGATTCATGGAATGACATGCTCAATTTCGGTACATTTGGAGTAACAGGCATGATTCAGGGTGCATTCAATCCTACCAATGCGTGGTCAAAGGAACACTGGGCTAATATGATTGGTACAGCAGGATTGATGATAGGTTCTACGTCGACCAAAGCACTGATTAAGCCCAAAAATCTTTTGGAGGGATCCGTTAAGTATGAAGGCGCTAAAAGTACGAGCAATATCTTAAAAGATAGTGAACAGCGCTCTTCTATTATAAAATCAAACGATTTTAATTATGCTGAAACTGGTGCTCGTAATATTTCTCCAGACCAATTTTTTAGAGAAGAAGCTATTGCAGAAGAGTTGTATGAAAAATTTAGGAATTTAGGAAATCAAGACGTAGAAGCTATTTCTAAAAATACCGGTTTTTCACAAAATAGAATTCAAAGAATTAAAGACCATGTTTTTAACGATATCCACATTAAAGATCATGGAATCGGGAGATTTGACCCAGACTTTGAGCTATCACAAGCGTGGGAGAGATTAATCGATGGGAAGTATGTGGATTCTGATGTACAATTACTACATCATGAGCTTTTTGAATCGAGATTTGAAGGCATATTTCATACGAATTACAGAACAGCGCATGATAAAACTGTAGAATCTGGAAGACCATGGAATTGGGAGAAGATTTACGAGGAGTGAGAATAATGGCCGTATATATAATCATGTTAAAAGATTACGAAGACGAGGAAAGAGTCGTATATAGTTATGGACCGAGCGAGGATGTAATGGGGAAAATAGAATATGACAAAAAGAATGAGGTCATAAATCAAATTTCAGCGATAGTTTCAGAGAATTATACTGACGAATTTTTCTTTAAGAGAGCGGGACGAAGGTTGGCAAGGATGATTATTAAAGAGAATGGAAACTTCGTAGAAAAAACGACTATTGAATCGTAAGTGAATTATATAAACTATCTTTACAAAAATCGTAGAAACAAATGGCAATGCCATTTAAGCATTTTTAAGTAGCTCTCACATTAGGAGTTACTTTTTTTATTACATAGGTGCAGTATAAGGCTTGGGAAATACGTGTAGACAGATGGCTTTCTTTATAGATGAGAAAGTTTGTTTACACATTCTGTAATCCAACTTTCGAGGGATAAACTTTTATTTGATAAAGATTGGTGGGTGTAATAGTAATATTTAGCTATGAAACTAATCAAAGTAGATGTTTAGTATGCCAATAACAACTCAAATCATTTGAGTAACTAGCCGAAATACGTCTCTCATCACTATTACTATAAAGTTCTTTTTAAATACATATTGCTAGGAGGATCGGTTAATGTGAGAGATGAATTCTGCAAAAATACAAAAAATACATTATCTAAAAGAGTAGGTGGTTGTTGTTCTAATCCAAATTGTAAAGGGTGGACTATATATTGAAAAACGATAAGGGCAACGTCTAAAATGGAAAAAATAATGAATGTTAGTTTGGCTTTTGAGTCAATAGATGAAGGAACAATCATAGTAGGAACAAACAAAGAATTGGATCATTTAACCTACCCAGAAATAAAAAAATCATAGGAGATAAAATTCTTATTAAAAATGCAGATCAAGTTGAGACAGTGTTAAGCGTTAGCTCGGTTCAAATTTCAACTTCAATAGCTGAGAAGAAAAATATTGGCATATGCATTGGAAATTCAGTATCTTCCGATCTCGTTAAAGTGGGGTCTTGTATTTACAGTTTCGAGGGTTAATCAATTTGTTGTATTATGAAAGATCTAGAAAGAATTAAACCATATAAATTTTCTTAATAGTATTGTTCACCGCCAACGGAAGCAGCAATCATTAATTCTTATTGAATTTTTGCGCTAGTCGCTACATGGAGGCATCTCACATAACTGAAAAAACCGGACCCTTTCGATCTACAAGGGAATCCAGTTTTGATATCGTAACTAAGAGTAAATTTTATAATCCTTTGCTAAGTCCTAATATCTGGTCATTAACTGCTACATTACTTAATCCCCCGTGATAACAAACCACCGATGCAATGTCGAGATCCAAGTACTTTTTCAATGAGAGACGAGCTTCACTTATATTAGGTGTAGTCGGAGCATGAATTCCTCTGAGAATCCCGTTTTCGCTGTACATCGAATCACCAGCAATGAGAATCTTACTTTGCTTCAAATAAAGGCTGATATGACCAGGGGTATGCCCAGGCGTATGGATGACTCGAATTGTTCCGCAAAACGGCAGTTCCTGACCATCTATTAAGGTATTGTCCACTCTGCCCTTCGGGGGATTCTCAAGGTGACCATCTTTTAAAAGAGGGAGTTCCCCTTGAATATACGGCTTATCCAGCTCATGCGCATATACTGTAATATTGTTGCCACACTCCTGCAAAATCTCAGGAAGACAACCTATATGATCCACATCCTGATGTGTCAAAATCACAGCTTTTAGTTTGCCAAACGACACGCCTACCTTTTCCATAGCCATGCGTAAATCTTCGATTTGTCCTGGAAATCCTGTATCTACTAACACTGCCATTTCTCGATCCCACAACAGAATGGGATGAATCCTGTTCCCATGAAAATCTAGTTGAAGCATTTCCACTCCCTTTGAGATTTCCATAATACCATGCCTCCGTAAAATGAAATTTTCACCCATGCGGGTTGCCGATTCCACAAATCATGGAAGGATGGCTTAAACTTGTGGGATCGGCGATTACCTGTGATACTATGGTAGATTTATGGGGCGAATCCAACTCTGTAAGGTTGTCTTTCTTTAATATCAATGGTTACGGTGCGAATGGACGTAATAGGAATAACAAGCGTCTGATATTGCGCAAGGTATTTAACGTACTTGTCGTCAATCTGGTCCAATACCCCGTCGCTTGCACATGTTCCGTCAATGAAATGAATAGTTGCTTCCTTGCCTTGCAAACTTGCTAACATGATATCACCTCGTGTTTTTTTGTAGTTTCTTGGCCGGAGCAGGGAAAGCATAAAGTCGTTGTGCATACTCTACAAAGAAGTTATCACTTGATCGATAATGCCATATTCCAGTGCTTCCTGAGCAGACATGAAAAAATCCCGGTCCATATCTTTTTCGACTTTTTCCAAAGGTTGCCCAGTCCGTTCAGCTGTGATATGGGTTGCCTTTTCACGAGTTAATAAAATTCTTTTGGCGCTGATCGCAATATCGCTGGCCTGCCCTTGTGCGCCGCCGTGCGGCTGATGGATCATAATTTCACTATTCGGTAGTGCCGAACGTTTCCCTTTGGTGCCAGCCAGCAAGAGGATCGCGCCAAACGAAGCAGCAAATCCAGTACATATCGTATGCACCTCAGGTTTGATGTACTGCATCGTATCATAAATGGCAAATCCTGCGGAAGTAGAGCCACCCGGGCTGTTGATGTACATGTAGATTTCTTTTTCCGGATCTTCTGCCGCTAGAAACAATAATTGAGCAATAATGCTGTTGGCTAATTGATCGTCGATGGCTGCTCCTACAAACACAATGCGATCCTTTAACAGTCTGGAATAGATATCGTATGATCGTTCACCTTGAGCGGTTTGCTCAACAACATAAGGAACATAAACACTCATTTTGTATACCCCCATTTTCTTGGTTCAATTGATTTCTTCTTGTAAACGAACCCAGACTGTAAAAAGATACGGAGTTTTTATTAGAAAAACGATTTGCGTATATGGTGTAACTTCTACAACCCCTAATTCGTTTACAATGAAGGTAGCAAATGGTTTTGCTTTAGCAGAGGGCAGAATATGACTGTGGAGGAGAAGGCCTATGAACATAGATGATTCTATACAGATGACAGACAATTCAGTGAACATCCACAACTTTGACGAATTACAGGCGGTCCTGAAGCGTTACTGTCTGTCGCTTACGAAATCAAATTGGGATGCGGAAGAATTGGCTCAGAATACTTGGGTAAAAGCATTAGGAAAGTTAAACAATTTCGAACATACCAATCCCAAAGCGCTTCTGCTGCGGATTGCTAAAAACACCTGGATTGATGAGATACGGAGAAAAGCAGTCTTCACTCGGATATTGAATAGGGAACAAGCAAAAGTGACTGAAGCGGATCATGGAACTTTTGAAATTGAGATAGCGTTGCAGTCCTTAATGAATCATCTATCACCGCTTCAGAGAACTGTCTTCCTGCTGCGAGATGTGTTCGCATTTTCGATTAGTGAAACATCCGACATACTGGGCACAACAGAGGGAGCGGTAAAAGTTGCACTTCATCGGGCACGAAAATCGTTAGGAGCAGTTCAGGAGGAACTCTTAAAAGGCGAATTATCATTACCAGAAAGTGGAAAATCGAAAACTTTTCTAAGGGCATTAACGGCTGCATATCAGATGGGAGATATTGCGACTTTGGTTATGCTTTCCTACCAGGATGTAATAGAACCAGAAGTTATGATCAGTATCGTCAATAATAAGTTGCTCTGGAGTCACATCTCAGCAAAACAAGCGAATTTCGATACCATAAGTATGATGGCGGCGTAGTTTTCTTATCATCGTAGTATCATAGGATAGAATCACAAAGAATATTTTGATAAGGAAGACAACAACAGGCTGTATTAAGCGAGGATAAAGTAATGATGAAGCAAAAATTGAAAATCGAGGGCATCCCGGCAATTTTGTGGGGTGGTGAATCAGATAAGATACTTATAGCTATCCACGGTAATATGTCAAACAAGGCAGATGATGTGATCGTTATATTTGCAGAAGAAGCAACGGCACAAGGGTATCAAGTCATTAGTTTTGATTTGCCTGAACATGGTGACCGCAAAGAAGAAACCTACGTCTGTAAAGTTCAAAATTGTGTTCATGATCTTGACATCATCATGCGTTACACACAAAAGCAATGGCATGAAATTAGTATTTTCGCTTGTAGCATGGGTGCGTATTTTAGTTTGCTTGCTTATCATCATCTCCCACTAAAACAATGTCTGTTTCTTTCTCCAGTGCTAGATATGGAGAGAATAATCAAAAATATGATGACATGGTTCAGTGTAAGTGAGGATAGATTAAAAGTTGAAAAAGAAATATCTACACCCATTGGGCGAACACTTTATTGGGATTATTACTGCTATGTTAAATCGCATCCAATTGATACATGGAATAAGCCAACTGCCATACTTTATGGCTCTGAAGATGACTTGTGTGAATATGACGTCATATCTACGTTTGCAAGCCGATTTCATTGCCAGCTAAAAGTGATGGAACGTGGAAAGCATTATTTTCACACCAAAGAGCAACTACAGTTTTATAGACAGTGGTTGAAAGAACATTTAACCGCAAAATAAGCATATGGGAAGCAAGGAGTTTATCTCGCTGCTTCCCATTTAACGTACCTTCCAGCGCCGTATTTATCTTCAAAAGGTTACAAATAAGTAGCTGGTAAGTGAGTGTTTGAGATTGGAAAAAAGTTAAACCATGTGAAAGAGAATGATTTAGTATTGTTGATAACGATGCAAGAAGCCATCAACTAATTTGGCATTTGTCATCTGAATTACAGACTGATCTTCCAGTTCCTCGGCCATATCATCATCTGTCATGGACACGAAAAAAATAATATCTTCTTTGGATTGGCCGAATTGAGTAAAAAGTACATCGTCGGTTTCTTTAACTACCTTGGCCATAATTTTTATCATTTCATCTTTATAGTCCAACACATTGTCGGTTGCATACAGAAATTTGCTAATATGATTGAGGTGTGTTGTATCGCCATATTGATATTCGCTTAATCCCCATCTGTAATAAATTTCATCTTCCTTGCTGTTGCACAGGTCTTGGGCTTTCATGTTTGTGATATGTCTAACAAGTGATTCCTCCGTATTAACAGCTAGAAATAAGGTGACAAAATCGCTGTCTGTGCCAAACGCGCAAGCGTAAACTTTTTCATCCTTCACTTCTTCCAGTATGCTTTTGAGATCTTCCAAAAATCCTGCTCTAAATCTTTCCTCAAATTCACTCAGAAAATTGCTCAACTGTTCATATACTCCTTTATGAGTTTTATGCTTGATTATACTTTACTATTATTAGCACGACTCGTGTAGCCTACCACAATTATAGGAACTTGGTTGGTACGAAACAAATAAGCCTAGAACCTTTCCAGAACTTCTTTCATAGTTGGTTTAGAAATTTTGGTGTAGCATTTTGGATTGAGCTATTGATTGCTCAGCCCATAGCAAGATGTGCAATTAAAAAAATACACGCAAGACAGGCTAACCAAGAGAGAGTCTAAATCTGTAACAACTAGTAGATTGATTAAAAATAATGTAATTAAAAAAACGCATAACAATGTGGTTTTTCGTCAATCGGTAAAGATACAAACCATGTAAAAAGGCGCTGGTTCCAGCCTGGGACCAGCGCTTTTTCACGTTTCGGATTACGAACTTTCGCCGGACCAAGCAGGCCGGGTTGGCGACTTATTTCCTAAAATGACGCATTCCCGACTGTTTATCTTTATTCTTACTGGGCCGTTAAAATCAGTGGGCCGTCCTGTGTAACTGCGATCGTATGCTCATATTGTGCCGACAACTTGCCGTCGGCTGTTCTCGCCGTCCATTGATCGTCGTCGATCGTAATACGAAACGTACCTTCGTTGATCATCGGTTCAATGGTAAACACCATGCCTTCCTTTAACCGAATGCCTTTACCAGCTATGCCGATATGCTCGTAGCTCGGCTCCTCGTGCAGGCTCCGTCCGATCCCGTGCGCGAGCAGATCGCGTACGACCGAAAACCCGTTTGCTTCCGCATGCTGTTGAATCGCCGACGTTATGTCGCCGAGCCGGCCCCCGGGGAGTGCACGGGCAATCCCTAAATCCAAGCATTCCTTTGTCACCTTCATTAATTTTTGCGCCTCCGGCCGGATATTGCCCACCGCATAGCACCAGCACGAATCGCCGAACCATCCGCCGTATTCCACGACGATGTCGAGCTTCAGCAAGTCGCCGTCCATAAGCACCTGATTCGAAGGAATGCCGTGGGCGACCACATCGTTGACCGAAATGCAGGTTTCGGCAGGGAAACCGTTGTACCCTTTCGTAAACTGCTTGCCGCCCAGCTTAGTGATGTGTCTGGCAACAAAGTCATTGATTTCCCGGGTGGTGATCCCAGGCTCGATCAGTTTGACCACCTCGCGGTAGCAGTCCGCAACGATCTGGCTCGCCGGTCTCATTTCTTCGATTTCTCTTGGTGATTTTAAAATGATCATCTTTGATGATTCGCTCCTTATCCATTCTATAATTTTAAAAACCGGGCGATATCCCTGGCCTCCTCGTGCAGCTTTCCGCGACGAAGCGAAAGCGAGGCGCAGCCGACCAAGGCGGCCAGCAGCATTTCCGCACGGTGTAGCCGATATGGCGACTCTGCCGTATTTTCGCCGGAAGCGGCAACCTCGTCCACCGCACGCCCAGTCTCCAGCAAAGCGGCAAGCGGCGCGAGCACCTCCCGGCGAAAAGCGGCCGAGAGTGGGGCCGAGCGCGCTTCAGGCAGCGAGGCAAAGCCCTCACCGGCCAGCTTATGCAGCAGGTACAGGGCGTGGTCCTCCGCCCAAAGCTGCAGTAGCCGGACGCCAGCGGCGGCGACGGGGCCAAGCTCTGCGGTAGCGGCCGTTTCGCGGCTTTTGCTTTGGGAATCCGCGGCAGACGTGTTCCCGATATCTGCCGCCACAGCCAAGCCGAAATGCCCGCGCGCCGGCGCCTGCCCCGAAGCCGAAGCACGCGGGGCCTCCAACCATCCCCCGGACCGCTCCAACGCGTCCCATAGCAGATCGTGGAGCAGATCACCCTTATTGCCGTAATAATGGTATACCGTGCCATAGCCGAGTCCCGCCTGCACGGCCACATCACGGATTTCCAGTAAAGGCCCTTTATTCAAAAACACATCGGCAGCGGCTTTCCGGATTTGTGCCAGTCGCCGCAGCCGGATCTCTTCGTTTTGTTCCTTCGTTCGTGGAGACATCTCGTCCGTTCACCTCTTTTGTTTTTGACCTACTCTTATGTCAATATAAAACATCGGCTTACGAATAACAAGAGTCGAGCAAAAAAAGCGTCCCGACAGCACCTCGTAAATGGATGAAGATCAGGTGAGCAGAGTTATGCTATACTTGCGAAGTAAAAGGGGGTGCCTACTGATGGAGAATCTATTGGGATTGTCTGTGACTTCTTACACTCATGCAAAGCCAATTATTGAGAAAGCGTTACTTTGTATGGGGCGAAACAATTTTTTAACGCTGAACAAGCTTTTTTAATATTTTTGGCTTTGCACCTTATTTTAAAAAATCAAAATAAGGAGCGAGCAAAATTGAGATATACGAATGCTACAAAAGTTTTACCTCAAAAACTAATTATGGAAATTCAAAAATATGTTCAAGGAGAGACTCTGTATATTCCTAAGCCAAAAACGGAATATATGGATTGGGGCAGTTTGAGTGGCGGGAGAAGGTTGCTTGAACAGCGAAATGCCGCGATCAGAAATGCTTTTCAAAATCGTAGCAGTATTGAGCAATTAGCTAAGGAGTTTTTTCTCTCTACCGAAACCATTAAAAAAATTGTGTATTCACATAAAAAGTAGGGGGATACGCCAGCGAATATCGATCGATACCCCATGAAGTGGACATAAAACACCTATTTGCAAAGTGGCGTGGTGCTATACTCGCGTCAATAAATTTAGTTTTGGCTCATAAAATGGTGAGCTTAGGGCGTGACTGGATGATCGCGGTGAAAAACCAATCCGGTCACGTTTTTTTGTTTGGCAAAAGATTGGATTGCACCTCATTTTTTCATTATTGTTTTTATGTCAAAAATGATTCTAACTCGTTGTTTTCATTTATAAAGCTTATTTTAATCTTTAAAATATGAATATAAACGACAGCAACAACGGATTTGGAACGGTTCCGATTCTGAATAAATGAAGGGAAACATGTGTTGATTCATTGTCATTGAAAAAAGAAAGTGGGGAAACGACTACCATGGGGGAGCAAAAAAGTAGAAGTAGACATCTGATTGATCCAGAAATTATCAGTGCAGTTGATTTAATACCAACAACCGATCTTACCAAATCTACACTAATGGAATCACGTAAAAACCAATCTCAAATGATGCAACCATTAGATGTAACGCAGATGTTCCCTGTTACATTGGAAAAAAAGGTTGTGCCAAGTTATTTTAGTGGTCCAGATATTCAAATAGAAATCATTAAGCCCAAACAATCAAAGCATAATAAGTTGCCTCTATATTATTCTATACACGGAGGCGGAATGGTCTTAGGAAGTCCAGTCGTGGATCGTCCTGCTAATGCAGCTCTTGCTGCAGAACATGGTTTCTGTTGTGTATCTGTGTACTATCGCCTAGCGCCAGAGCATGTACAGCCAAGTCAGTTACAGGATTGTTATTCGGGCCTAAAATGGTGTATTGAACATGCGGAAGAGTTAGAGATAGATACTCAGAAAGTTGCCGTCGGGGGCAGTAGCGCTGGTGGTGGTTTGGCGGCTGGCTTAGCTTTGTACATTCGCGATCAGAAGGAATTCGAAATCCATCATCTAAGATTAATGAGGCCAATGCTAGATGACCGCACAAGTATCGCACCGGAGCATCCATACGCAGGAGAGTTTATTTGGACAAAACAAAGTAATTATTTTGGCTGGAAATCTGTATTGGGGATTGAACCGGGTTCTGAGGAGGTAAGTGAGTATTATGTGCCAGCCCGTGCAAAGTCATTGGCCGGGTTACCACCGACTTATATAAATATAGGTACCGTTGATTTATTTATTGATGAAGCCTTATCTTTTGCTAAACAACTGGTCTTTGATGGTGTCTTAGTGGAATTACATGTTTATCCCGGATACCATCATATGTCTCCCGCTTTTCCAGATGCGCATTTTTCAAAAGAAGGGACCAGAACAAGTGAACACGCCTTACTGAAAGCTCTGAACATATTTGATATAAACGCTAATGAGTATAATGCTAAAGGCTAATAAGGTACGATTGCAGTAAACAAAGCACTGTTGGAGAATATCCGACGGTGCTTTTTCATACCTACTTATGATCTGAATAAATAATTTATTGATAGATTCGGTTGAGAGTCATTATCTTTTTTCTGTTCTTCCGACTTTTACCACCCATTTAGGGTAAAATAATACCAAGCATAAAATCCAACTACGGAAGTGGTGATGCCCCATGTCAACGAGCAGCAAACCGAATAGATTAGCCAAAGAAAATTCACCGTACCTATTACAACATGCTTACAATCCGGTAAACTGGTTCCCTTGGTCAGATGAAGCTTTTGAAATTGCTAAGCGTGATAACAAGCCTATTTTCTTGTCGATTGGCTATTCAACTTGTCATTGGTGCCATGTAATGGAGAGAGAATCTTTCGAGGATGAAGAGGTAGCTGAGGTATTAAACCGGGATTACGTATCCATTAAAGTGGATCGAGAGGAACGTCCGGATGTGGATCATATCTATATGTCTATCTGTGAGACGATGACGGGGCATGGGGGCTGGCCGCTGACGATTTTGATGACGCCGGATCAGAAGCCTTTTTTTGCGGGTACGTATTTGCCCAAGGAGCAGAAGTTTGGGCGTGTCGGACTTTTGGAGTTGCTGGGTAAGGTGGGAATCCGCTGGAAAGAACAGCCGGATGAGCTGATGGAGCTGAGTGAGCAGGTACTTACCGAGCATGAACGACAGGACTTGCTTGCAGGTTATCGCGGTGAACTGGATGAGCAGTGCTTGAATAAAGCTTTCCATGAATACAGCCACACCTTCGATCATGAATATGGTGGCTTCGGAGAAGCGCCGAAGTTTCCCTCTCCACATAACTTGTCTTTTCTGCTGCGATATGCACAACATACGGGGAATCAACAGGCATTGGAAATGGTAGAGAAGACGCTGGATGCGATGTCACGGGGCGGAATCTACGACCATGTAGGCATGGGATTCTCAAGGTACTCAGTGGACGAGAAATGGTTGGTGCCGCATTTTGAAAAAATGCTGTATGACAATGCTTTGTTGGCCATCACGTATACAGAGGCTTGGCAGGTGACAGGCAAGAGACTGTATCGACAAATCACTGAACAAATTTTTACATATATCGCAAGAGACATGACGGATGTAGGTGGTGCCTTTTATTCGGCAGAGGACGCGGATTCTGAAGGAGAAGAGGGTAGATTTTACGTCTGGAGCGACTCCGAGATAAAGTCTGTACTGGGCGATGAGGATGCCGCTTTTTTCAACGATTTGTACGGAATCACACCTTACGGTAATTTTGAAGGCCACAATATTCCAAACCTGATTGATATCAATCTGGAAGCCTATGCGAACAAGCATGACTTGACCGAGCCAGAGCTGGAGCAGCGGGTCAGTGAGCTACGGGCCAAGCTGTTTACTGCTAGGGAGCAGCGGGTTCATCCTCAAAAGGATGACAAGATTTTGACCTCGTGGAACGGGTTGATGATTGCTGCTTTGGCCAAGGCGGGGCAAGCTTTTGGAGATACCAGATATACTGAGCAAGCTCGAAAGGCAGAGACGTTCTTGTGGAACCATTTGAGACGGGGGGATGGACGCCTATTGGCACGGTATCGGGACGGTCAGGCAGCTTACCCCGGCTATGTAGATGATTATGCTTTTTATGTGTGGGGCTTGATCGAGTTGTACCAGACGACCTTTGATGTGCAATATCTACGGCGGGCACTGACGCTTAATCAGAATATGATTGATCTGTTTTGGGATGAAGAACGGGACGGATTATTCTTTACCGGATCAGATAGCGAACAATTGATATCCAGACCCAAAGAAATTTATGATGGTGCGATTCCGTCGGGTAACAGCATTGCGGCCCATAATTTTGTGCGGCTTGCGCGGCTAACGGGGGAAACTCGATTGGAAGACTATGCAGCCAAGCAGTTTAAGGCTTTTGGCGGGATGGTTGCTCATTACCCCTCAGGCTACTCAGCGCTGCTCAGCGCGTTGTTGTATGCGACGGGAAAGACGAGAGAGATTGTCATTGTGGGTCAAAGGGATGATCCGCAGACTGCCCAGTTCGTTCAGGTGGTTCAAGCTGGTTTTAGGCCGGATATGGTTGTTATTTTTAAGGATAAAGGACAGCCGGAGATTGCAGAATTAGCTCCTTATATCCATGATTACGATCTTGTGAATGGCAAACCAGCCGTATATGTGTGTGAGCATTTTGCTTGTCAGGCACCGGTCACCCATATCGACGATTTTAAGGCTTTGCTGGATAGAATGGAATAAAGCGTATTTAATCCCCTTGCGGGTGTAGCATATGGTGATTTCGATAAATGACCTTATGTGTGCCACCTTCAAGGGGATTATTTTATGTAAAGAGGTAGGTATAGTGTGGGGAAACTAACATTTTCTTAACATCTACATTGCATTTTTTTTAATAATTTTTAGGTATATTATATCAAAGAACCGGTTCCGTTCAGCCTTGTGGAGCTCAAAAATAAGTACATATACCTATTCAACTAGCGTGTTTATATCTTTTTATATCGAAGCATTTCAGCAAGAGATGTGAAAAAACGTGAAAAAGAATCTGTCAGGTGACCTGTCATCATCAACAAGATTTAAGCAGTTCACCATAGGTTACAAAATTCTGGCGATGAAATGGAGATGCTTAGTAATGAAGAAGTTTTCAGAAAAAAAACGGAAGGTGTCGAGGATGCTCAGTAAAAATTTCAAAACAAAGCTAATGGTGGCCTTTATTGCATTTTTGATCATACCATCCATGATCGTGGGTGCTCTGTCGTTTGTGAGCGCTAGTCAGCAGATTCGAAACCAGATTGAAGAGAGCGCCGAGCAGGCTATAATTCGTACAAATTTTATCATTGATAGTGCCATTGAGCCCAAGATACATGATGCAGAATATTTTGCAGAAAGACTAAAAGGCAATCGGATCGAGACGGAGGAACAAGCAGCTAAACTGGAAGAGTTGTTTAAGCAATATGCTGCACTTCACCCAGAAGCAGAATCTATCTATTATGGTACGAAAGACGCTAAAATTACAACCTATCCACAAAAGCAATTACCCGATAATTATGATCCACGTATCAGACCTTGGTATGATGAAGCGATAAAGGGACCAACAAAGACAGCGATTAGTTCACCTTATCTTTCGGCAGATTCAAAGCAGATGACGGTTACGGTGTCGAGAGCAACGACAGATGGATCGGGTGTTATTGGCATTGATCTGAAAATTAGTGGTATTAAAGATACATTGAACAATATTAAAGTAGGCCATGAGGGTTATGCCATATTGCTGGATAGCAACCATACTTACATTGTTCATCCAACGAAGACAGCAGGCACCAAAATTACAGATATTGAATCACGCATGTTTCAAAGCGATACTGGTGAATACGAATATGAATATGAAGGTCAGCTCAAATATATGAACTATGCGACCAATAAGCTGACAGGCTGGAAGATAGGCGGAACGCTTTATTTATCTGAAGTCGATGAAGCAGCTCAGCCGATTTTGATCAGCACTTTGCTTACCATTGTTGGTTGTCTTGTGATTGGTGCTATCATTGTTTATTTCCTGATCCGTTCCATCATTAAACCGATTTTAAAACTTAAAGAACAGGCGGAAAATGTGAGTGCCGGGGATCTGACACAGGACATTCAAGTCATGAGCAAAGACGAAATTGGACAATTAGGAGTAGCTTTTCAGAATATGCAGAACAACTTGCGATCTGTTATTCAGAATGTAGGAAACAGTGCAGATCACGTCGCTCTTTCCTCGAATGAGCTGACGATAAGCGCGGAACAAACCAGCGCTGCAAGTGAGCAGGTATCCCAAGCCGTGCAAGAAATTGCTAGCGGTGCGGAGAAGCAGACTATGGGGCTGGAAAATAACTCGGTGGCACTGGATGAAATAGCACATGGAATCACTCGAATCGCTGAACGCTCGACTTCAGTAGCGGATCTGGCCAGACAATCTGCCTTGCAAGCTGAGGAAGGACGAAAATCTGTAGAGCAGACAGGCGAGCAGATGAATTCCATTCACGAGTCAGTAGAGCGTTCCAACCGGATGATTCAAACCTTGCAAGCCCGCTCTCATGAAATTGGAGAAATTACGAAGGTCATTGGCGATATCTCCAATCAGACGAACCTGTTGGCGTTGAATGCAGCTATTGAGGCAGCTAGAGCAGGTGATCATGGTAAAGGCTTTGCCATCGTCGCGGATGAGGTGCGTAAGCTGGCAGAACAGTCTCAGAGTTCTGCCACCCAGATTGCCAACTTGATTGGCGAAATTCAACATGAAACCGAAACTACGGTGGAGACGATGGATAGGGTTACGACTGAGGTGAAGGATGGGCTACAGATTTCCAAAGCGACCATTGTGAAGCTGAATCATGCGATGGAAGGCATTCGAGAGACCACGCCTCAGGTAGAGGAGGTTGCTTCGATAGCCCAGCAAATCTCAGCCAGTGTACAAGAGATTGCAGCGACAGCCAATGAGCTGGCGACGATTGCAACCGGTAATGCCGCTACATCTGAAGAAGTGGCCGCCTCCTCAGAAGAGCAATTGGCTTCCATGGAGGAAATTTCAGCCTCTGCTCAATTGCTTTCCAATATGGCTGCTGATTTGAAGGTGATGATCAGTCGTTTCAAATATTAAAACGAGCTTGAACCTTATGGAATCTATAGTACAATGAATGCTCGGGACAGTTCTTTAAGCCTAATGGCATAAGGAATCTGTCCTGAGTTTTTTTATATTTCCGATACAGCTTCTCGCAACGTATGGGAGATTACAAGGAGGACGAACACTTGGTTCGAGATTTGTTGCTATATACGATCGTGATATTATTATTAGTTTTGATTTTTCAGCGTCAGCTCATTCGTCAGGCGTTCACGGGCGTCTTATACGGGCTGGCAGGAGTTCTGTTCTTATATTTTGGCATAAGTGATGGAACACTGCTGACCTGCGGGTTGGAAATAGGGATTGGTCTATTGTTCATAACTCTGTTTGGGCAGGCTCTAATCCCCACCAGGTATACAAATGGACAGCGTTCGATTGACAAAAATCATGATCTGCTAACTTTACTTCGAGTTCAACCTGGCTTTACCTTCAGGCTGGAAAAAAGGGGGGATGAATTTTATTATATGCTGCTTGATGGTGAATTGCTGGAGCGCATGGGTCTGAATCTGCAAGTCAATTTCAATAAATGGGAGCATGTGAAGCGTATCGGGGATATTTTGGAGCTTTCCTTTGAAACACTGGAGCAGCTTACCGAATACTACAAACAGGCTTGGTTCGGTGATCGGACCGTATTTGAATTGGAGTTTTGGGAATATTCAGCTTTAATTACCTTGCATCCTGTCAGGGACGAGGGGCTCACCAGATATGTCATCGGTCATGTATTGGATATTACGGAGTATAAAGCTTCCGAGCAGAAAAGAAAGGAGATGAGTGAATCTAACCATGCGAAAAGTATTTTTCTAGCTCATATGAGCCACGAAATTCGAACGCCGCTGAATGGCATCATTGGCCTCTCAAAGCTGTTGAGTAAGACTCAACTGACTGACGTTCAGAATGATTACCTCCATAAGCTGCTCGCCTCCTCGCGTACTCTTTTGTCCATGCTCAATAATGTCTTGGATTTTTCTAAATTGGAGGCCCGTAGGGTAGAACTGGAAAAGGCGGAATTTGAGCTGGAAAACATGCTTCGGCATCTCGCAGATACCGTTGGGATTTTGCTGGAACATAAAAAAGTAGAGATCGTTTTCATAGTGGACCCGAAATTACCTAAAAGGTTCAAGGGAGATCCGCTTCGAATGGAACAGGTACTTTTAAATCTTCTGACCAACGCCATTAAGTTCACGGACCAGGGACATGTATTGTTACAGGTAAAAATGGTAGGCCAGCAGGACGGACGAGTGAGTGTCTCTTTTATGGTAGAAGATACGGGCATAGGCATTTCTAAGACGGGAATGGACAAGCTATTCGTCCCTTTTATGCAAGTGAGTACATCTACCCACAGATATGGGGGTTCCGGGCTGGGTTTGGCTATTAGCAAGCAATTGGCTGAAGCAATGGGCGGTAGCGTAGAAGTGAAAAGCCGTTTAGGAGAGTATAGTCAATTTTACTTTAATGTGGAGCTTGAAATAGGGGATTTTAATGTGAGAAGCACACAGCTGGAAAAACCAGTCAACGGCAAAGCCTTAATCATTGCACAGCATGAACTGGTGAGCCACAGCCTGAGCGAACTACTGCAAGATTTGGGGCTACAAATACTCACCGTTTCATCCTTACAGGAATATTCAGACGCTTTTCAAAAGGGTGAACATTTTGATTTGGTTATGATTGATATGGGGATGGAAGACTTTAGAGAGCTTGAATCACGCAGGCATTGGCTTCATATACTGGATAAGCAAATGACTCAGGTCATTGGGCTTACAACCGTGTTCCAGTTGGAAGAAGTAGCTGCTAAAGCTACAGAGCAGGGGGTAGATGCCTTTTTGTCTAAGCCAGTAACCCGGAGCGCTCTTCTGGAGGTGCTCCGCTTGAGACCTGAGCAGGAAAAGCCAGTGTCTGTAGATAATCATAGTCTGGAAGCTGTTGCAACAATGGACCTCCAATATGAAGTTGGGGTCTCAACACAAAAATATCAAATCCTCATAGCAGAGGATAACGAGATTAGCCAAGTAGTGATCACTGAGTTTTTGGCAGAGCGTGGTTTTGAGGTAACGATAGTCACAAATGGAAGAGAAGTTATAGAATTACTGGAGCGGTGCCCATGGGATATGGTGCTGCTTGATCTGCATATGCCGGAAATGGATGGTTTTGAGACGGCCAGACATATTCGAAGAAACAGAGCTTTTAACAGACTCCCCATTATCGCTTTTACCGCGGATGCTGTGCAGCCTGAGCAGGAGGTTTGTCTACGTGCAGGCATTAATGATGTGCTGCTCAAGCCTGTACATGAATTAACCGCAACAAGAATGTTAAATAGCTGGATTCATTTAGCTTGGCTGCAAGAATTACATGGTATTCACGCGGAGAAAGCGATAGCCGGTATGGATGGCAAGGTGTATATTTTTCAATTTGCCCTACATAAATGGATACAGGAATACCAGTATCTTGATAGAAGAGTTGTGAGAAAAATGGACAATGGTCAGTTATCTTCTGCTCTTCGATTAATTCACTCGCTGAAGGGAGGAACGGGGAATCTGTGCGCGACTGAGCTGCTGGCAAAGGTGATAAAGCTGGAGAAAGCATTGAAGCGCAGCAATGAAACCTCAGGGGGAGAGCTGTATCCAGACTGGAGAGAGCAACTGAGTAGGGTTCAAAAGGAGATTAATCAAATTAAATCATCCATTCCCTGGATCTAGCTGCGTTATTGCATAAATTTGTAACCGATTCCCCAAATGGTCTTAATCAATTGCGGTTTCTTGGGGTCTTTTTCGATCTTTCTACGTAAATGGTTAATATGTACGTCCACTGCCCTCTCATTAATAAAGGAGTCTGTGCCACGGAGAGCCTGAATCAAGGCATATCTACTAAATACAATTCCTCGGTTCGTATAAAAGAGCTTCATTAGCTCAAATTCCGAATAGGTCATCTCTACCATCTGACCATTAACGGTAACCATTCTTCTCGCCAGATCCAAAGTAATGCCTGTTTCAGGTTCAGCTACAGGTGAAATGCCTCTTCCTTGCAAGCGTGTGATTTTGATCCGACGGAAAAGAGCTTCGATCCGTGCTTTGAGCTCTTGCATACTAAAAGGCTTGCAAATATAATCATCTGCTCCCAACGTAAGTGTACGAATGCGCTCTGAAATGTCGTTTTCTGTAGAAATCACGATGATTGGTACGTCCGTATGCTTGCGTATCAGTGGGCAGGGATTCACGCCATCCAAATCTGGAAGCAACAGATCTAGTAAAATAATATCGGGCTGTACCCTATCGAGTCGGGCAATACCCTCAGTCGCTTGTTCCACTCGTGTAACGTGGTAGCCTTCCCCTGTTAAATATAAGGAGAGAGTGTCACCCAGCATATTATCATCTTCAATAATCAAAACATTAGACATGATGTGTTTCCTTATCTATTTTTAAATTTAGCAAGTTCTTTTGATAGAGTAAACTCCTTTGGTCAGTCTGTCAAAAGCTCAGCTTTATTATGGAAATCCAGTCTCCGGACGATCTAGATATATATCTATTTGATATGAAAATGTACTATTTTTGAGATTTATTACTATATTACGTCATATTTCATATTTATTTAACAATATACTGCAAGGAAATGTCCTAAAATTACAATAAATTAACAAAAGATCTCAGAAACATGCATTGACTTTAATGAAAATTATGGTATTTTATTACATAGGAGTTGACATCCTCTGACAGACCTCTTAGAAAACCCCACTATTTAATCTTCTATTCATCTTACTCTCAATGTGCATCTCTGTTGTATTCTTTTGTACTCTATATGTTCTTGTGATCGTACTCAAGATTTTATGGTGTGGATATCCCATTGTGAATTCAGACTGTCTACTCATTTTAGATTACATATTTACACTTTTTTTGCTTTCCATGCTTGTATTTTTCAAAAATCAGGTCAGCGGGAGGACGAATATTTATGAACACATTCGAAACACTGGAGTCCAATGTAAGGTCTTATTGCAGGAGTTTTCCAGTTGTTTTCAACAAAGCGAAAAACGATGTTTTGTACACGGAGGCAGGAGAGGGATATATTGACTTTTTCGCCGGTGCAGGGGCTCTAAATTATGGGCACAATAATGACTTTATGAAAAACCGGTTACTAGATTATTTAACCTCCGATCGGATCATGCATGGTCTGGATATGTACACCACGGCCAAGCAAGAGTTTATAGAGTCTTTTTCCGAGCGTATTCTCCGGCCTAAGGGCTTGAATTATAAGCTTCAATTTTGCGGACCGACGGGAACCAATGCAGTGGAAGCAGCACTGAAACTTGCGCGTAAGGTAAAAAAAAGAAATGGTGTTTTTGCTTTTATGGGCGCGTTCCACGGTATGTCGCTCGGTAGTTTATCGATTACCAGCAATAACTCCATGCGAGAGAGCGCAGGAGTCCCACTGAATAATGTTACCTTTATACCTTATAACAGCACATTTAACGGAATGGATACCATTTTGTACATGGAACAGCTTTTAACAGACACTCATTCCGGTGTGGAGAAGCCTGCTGCGATTATTTTGGAAACGATACAGGCTGAAGGCGGTATTAATATTGCAGATAACGAATGGCTGCGTGATTTGCGACAGCTTTGCGATGATCATGATATCTTGCTCATTGCTGACGATATTCAGGTCGGTTGCGGCCGAGTTGGTTCGTTCTTCTCGTTTGAGCGAGCAGGCATTGTGCCTGATATGGTTGTCTTGTCCAAGTCGATCAGTGGATACGGTCTGCCAATGTCCTTGTTGCTGCTTAAGCCAGAACTGGATATTTGGAGTCCTGGTGAACATAACGGCACCTTCCGTGGAAATCAGCTAGCGTTTGTCGGAGCAAAGGCGGCGCTGGAGTTCAGAGACACGGTTGGGTTGGAAACCCAAGTGAAGGAAAAAGAAGCTTTTGTTCAGCAGTTCTTGCGTGAACATATCCAAACAATGGATCCACTTATTGAAATCCGCGGCTTGGGACTGATCTGGGGAATTGATGTGACCCATCTGGGAGAAGCTTTCGCCAAGGAGGTTGCAACTCTCTGCTTTAGTAAGGGGCTTATTATTGAGCGAGCTGGGCGTAACGATACGGTACTTAAAATTATGCCAGCGTTAACGATAAGTATGGAGAACTTGAGCAAGGGCTGCAATATTATTAAAGAAAGCATGGCTCAGGTAACCAGCAACTTGGTTACGCTGTAAATGTAATTCTATCAGCAAAGCCCCTTGGTTGGAGCCAACGTCTGCTGTAGGGCAAGCAGGTGTGGGCACCTTCCAAGGGGTATTTTGTGTAAATTAAGAAATAACCGCCTGCACGTATTTTTGTGCAGATTGCTCCAACTGCTCATCTGTCAAAACTCCGGCACCATACTGCACGAAATAAGGGAGCAATTTGACACCAATCAGAAGGCCTGTAGCTTCAAAAGGTCTCAACAGCTCTTCGATCGTATATCTGTTTCGTCCGTCATGTTGATAGTTTTCCTCCACGCTAGCAGCAGACAAGGCGATCAACAACTCTTTGCCCTGTAGCTTGTCACCTTCGCTTCCATAAGCCCAGCCGTAGGTTAAAACCTTATCCAGCCATTTTTTCAGCAGGGGAGGACTGCTATACCAGTAAAAAGGGAATTGCAGAACGATACGATCATGCTGCTCTAGCAGTTTTTGCTCATGGGCAACGTTGATTTGCTCATCCGGATATACTTCATACAGGTTGTGAACGGTCACACTGGATTGCTTCTTGAGTTCTTGCATCCATCTTTTGTTAACGCGAGACTCTGCAAGATCAGGGTGAACAACAATAACGAGTGTTGACATGTAAAACCATCTCCTTAAAGCTTATTTTTCGTAAGTAAATAACCATTCCGCGTGTAACCATTTTAGTTTGCAATCCATAAAATTGTCAACTCTTCTCAATTTTAAGTTTCTACATACAAAAAAACTCCGACAACTATATGCCGGAGTTGCATTAAATGCATTTTTACATTAAGCGATATGGTTAAGAGCAACAATTTTATTTTTACCGGAGCGCTTGGCTTGATACAAATAGTCGTCTGTCTCCTGGAAAAATACATCTTTGTCTTTGTTCATATCCTCGGTATAGCTTTTTAATCCAATGCTTACGGTTACAGAAACGATTTGCATTTTCTCCTGAAAGGTCATTTTCTCCACTTCACGCCGAATGTTCTCTACAATCTGATAAGCTTCCTCAAAAGTATGCTCGAACATCAAAATAGCAAACTCCTCACCGCCATAGCGGGCCGGAATGTCATTTGCTGTAATCTGCTCTGTAATAATTTGCGAGATGCCTTCCAAAATTTTATCTCCAAACTGATGCCCGTAAGTGTCATTGATCTTCTTGAAATTATCAATATCCACTAACGCCAGATGGATGATCGCGCCTTGTTCGGCATATTCCAGTGCTTTTTCATAAAAGTTTTGGAAAGACAAATGATTGTATAGCTTCGTTAAACCATCAGTCATGGACATTTTACTAATAATCGCGTTACTGATCATTAATTCCTGCTGAGCACGCTTTGTTTTGTATAAATCCACTAACAAATCGCGGCCGCTGGCCTGAATAATGAGGGCAATAAAGGTGGACATAATCAAAAATGTCGGAATCGCCACGATATCAAAGTCTGACAAATAGCTGCGGAATGATCCATCTATTGCTAGCAATAGAAAGAAGACGATCACTTGCAATACAAAAGAAAGCCATATTAAGCGACGATTGAAGAACAAGATTGAAGAGAAAATAGGCAACAAGCACAACGCTGGAATAATCCGGATGTCATAGTTAAGGCGAATAATCATCCAACAAATAACGGTGCTTGCCATAAACAGAATTGCAAAAGAATACCTGTTAAATTTAAAATGTGCCAGTTCTGCAAGTAAGTTGGATCCACTCATGATTAGTGTGGGAACAATAAGGACCCCAACGTAAAATTCATAAGGCGAAGCGGAATAATCAAGGAATAAGTAGCTGCCCAACTGGACGATAAAATGTACGGTTATAATCATCCAGTAAAGTAATAACATTTTGCGCACCCAGCGGGCTTGCTTTGTTCTGTAATCCATGGTTTGAGTAAGCCGTTTTGTCTTGTTCATGATGTCACCACACTTAATGTATCTATAGCCATTCTCGTATTATAAGATACTATGTGGTGAAGTTGAAGCTAATTTTTTTGAAGGACATGAACTCGTTAGCCCAGCAACACTTTTACCTGATGAATAGTTCCATCTCCTGCAACTGGCAGAATATTATTCGTTAGAATAGTGCCATCTACGGTAACTGTAGCTACACCTTTGGAGACGTGCTGTGGATTCGTGATATGAATCACATAGGTGTCGCCTCGGAAGACACGGGTGACTGTGAATTCTCCCCAGGATTTGGGGATGCACGGATCAATACGCAGACCGTCCCATTCCGGCTGAATACCGAGGATGGATTGAGTAATAGCTATAAAATTCCAAGCCGCAGTACCTGTTAGCCAGGAATTTTTGGCTTCACCTTCACGAACCGCATCCTTGCCCGCAATCATTTGAGCATACACATACGGCTCGGTACGATGAATGTCGCTGATGTCCTCTAGAAAAGCGGGAGCAATTTTGCTATACAGCTCAAAAGCGCGATCACCGCGTCCTATGACAGCTTCTGCCATCATAATCCAGGGGTTATTGTGACAGAAAATACCTGCATTTTCCTTATACCCAGGAGGGTAGGAAGAGATTTCACCCAGATTAATATAGTAGCGGGAATAAGGCGGATGTTGTAGTACAATGCCGTAGGGAGTTTCCAGCCGATCACGTGTAGAGTCGAGAGCTTTATGAGCCAAGCCTTCTTCAACGCCAATTCCTGCCATTACACAGAAGCCTTGAGGCTCTATGAAAATTTGCCCTTCCTCACAATCCTTGCTCCCTATTTTGTTACCATAATGGTCGTACGCCCGCAAGAACCATTCCCCGTCAAACCCATGCTCCAATGTGGCTGTTCGCATACAATCCACATGTGCTTGAGCGGTGACTGCTTCTTCATTCAAACCTCTGCGCTTGCAAAGCTCAATAAAATCCGGTCCAGTATACACGAATAGTCCGGCGATAAACACAGATTCGGCTATGCGGCCCTCCAAATTCTGTGTCGTCTGATAGGACTCATCTGGTGTAGCAGAAAAACAGTTGAGATTCAGACAGTCGTTCCAGTCAGCCCGACCAATGAGCGGAAGACCATGCGGACCGAGATTGTCTACAACATGATAAAAAGAACGCTTCAAATGTTCAAACAGCGAAGCGGCACGATCTATATTCCCGTCAAAGGGAACTTGTTCATCCAGTATGCCAAAGTCTCCGGTTTCTTTGATATATGCTGAGGTACCGACAATAAGCCACAGCGGATCGTCGTTAAAGCCACCGCCAAGCTCGTGATTTCCTTTTTTGGTTAACGGTTGGTACTGATGATATGCCCCGCCATTTTCAAATTGAGTAGAAGCGATGTCGATAATCCGTTCCCTTGCCCGCTCCGGTATTTGGTGGACGAAGCCGAGCAAGTCTTGATTTGAATCCCGAAAACCCATACCACGTCCAATACCGGATTCAAAATACGAAGCCGAACGTGACATATTGAATGTAACCATACATTGATACGGGTTCCATATGTTCACCATTCGGTTCAGCTTGTCATCGTGACTTTGAAGGGTGTACTTAGACAGCAGATTGTTCCAATAACTTCGCAGCTCACTTAACGCACGGTCCACATCGGTTTCATCCGCAAATTGCGCGATCATAGCATGAGCCTGTTTTTTGTTAATAATACCGGGGGACTCCCATTTTTCTTCCTCTGGGTTTTCCACATATCCGAGTACAAAGTTACAGCTTGTTTCTTCGCCCGGCTCCAGTGTAATCTCAATGCAATGCGATCCAATAGGGGACCAGCCGCTGGCTATCGAGTTAGACGCTTGCCCTGCGGTGATGGTGTGGGGCTGATCCAGTCCGTTGTAGAGACCCAAAAAAGCTTCACGGTCTGTGTCATAGCCCGCCAGCGGACGATTCGCAGAGAAAAAAGCATAATGATTGCGGCGCTCACGGTATTCTGTCTTGTGATAAATGACAGAGTCCTGTATTTCAACTTCGCCTGTGTTCAAGTTACGCTGAAAATTGGTCATATCGTCATAGGCGTTCCACAGGCAGAATTCGACGAATGAAAAGAGTTTGATCTTTTTAGTTTGTAACGATGTGTTCTGAAGCTTGACCTGGTGGACCTCGCCGTCAAAAGATAGGGGCACAAAAGCTAGTTGCGTAGCCCGAATCCCTCTGCGTTCCCCCATAATTGAGGTATATCCAAGTCCATGACGGCATTCATACTGCTCCAGGTCCCTTTTAACCGGCATCCAGCCCGGAGTCCAATAATCTCCATCAGCATAAATATAAAAATAGCGACCACCGTTATCGACAGGAATATTGTTGTACCGG
Source organism: Paenibacillus sp. EKM301P (assembly GCF_011800295.1). Lineage (NCBI taxonomy): Bacteria > Bacillati > Bacillota > Bacilli > Caryophanales > Paenibacillaceae > Paenibacillus > Paenibacillus sp. EKM301P. The sequence goes on from NZ_JAALFM010000011.1 coordinate 100,907, forward strand.
TAACGTGTTAAGCGACGTAAGCGAGCATCTCGATAAAATGCATAGCCGCCGCCTGTATTGGAGATGAGTCCAAAAAATCGTTCATTACCTAAATAATTAATCCAGGGATACGGAGTTTGAGGGGTGGTGATGACATATTCTTGGTTGGCATCATCAAAGAAACCATACTTCATGGCGCAGGACTCCTCTCAAATTGGAAAAATAAAAGACCCAACACATGATTATATTCAAACATACAGCAGTTCTTCCTTAAGAAATACATTTCCTGCTTTATGCAAAATGTGCTTGAATTCGTCAACCCTCTTTTTCGAATTTGCAAAATATTTGAAATGGGTAAATATACCTTTTTGTGCTAAAATAAAAAAGTTAGAATTCCGCAACACAGGAGGTTGCAAGAATGGCACCTATCACATTATTTTTCATCCCATATGCAGGCGGATCGGCATCAGTCAGCTTCAAATGGAAAAAGCTGCTGCTTCCACAGATTAAACTTGTCCCTTTGGAATTGGCGGGCAGAGGTATTCGTTCGGGGGAACCGCTTAAGGATAGTATTGAGGAGATGAGCGAGGATCTGCTGCATCAAATCAGCCATGAGTTAGCCCCTGGTGATCCTTATGCCATATACGGTCACAGCATGGGTACGATGATTGCATTCGAGCTGTATTATAAGCTGGTGGCTGGAGGATATGGCCAGCCGGCTCATCTATTTGTTTCGGGTGGACGGGCGCCGCATATCCCAAGAAATCTCCCGTGGTTACATGATCTGCCTGCAGATCAATTCAGAACGCATTTGCAGAGGTATGGTCAACTTTCGGAAGCCATTTTTGACAATCAGGAATTGTATGACTATTTTATGCCAGTATTAAGAGCAGATTTCAAAGCAGTCGAGATGTATAAGTATATGAGCAAAGCCACGCCTTTACATTGCCCTATCACCGCCTTGACAGGACTGACTGATAACACGGTGGCCCTACAAGATGCAGAGGCGTGGGCACAGCATACGGATCAGCAATTTCGTGTGTTTACCTTTGAGGGAGGACACTTCTTTATTCATGATGAAGTAGAACGAATTACAGAAATCATCAATGAGTCCTTGGAGCTGAGTACGGCGATTAGTAGAATACAAAAATAAAAAGAGGTGATTTTTAGTGACAGTAGGTGTATTGGCACATTTGTTTGGCAAGTTGCCTTATCGCGAGTTGGCTGCAAAGGTAGGTGAAGCGGGCTTTACTCATGTTCAGCTCGCTCCGTGGAGAGCGATCAGTGATGTCGATTTTAATAAACCTGGCAAGTTCAATCCGGGATTAGCATTGTCTATCGCTGAGGAATTTCGTAAGTACGGAGTATCCATATCAGTGCTCGGGTGCTATTTGCATTTTTTTGTACAGGATGAGGAATTGTTACGTGAAAATGTAGAGCGTTTCAAAGAGCTGATCCGATACGCAAGTCTGTTAGGAGCACCAATGGTTGCAGCTGAAGTCGGACGCAATGAGGATGGGACCCCTTATTCGGAGCGAGATTGGAGAGTTGTAAAAGAAGTTGTGCGAGAATTAGCAGATGAGGCGGAGAAATGGGGGGTATTCGTAGGATTGGAGGCTGCTAACGATCATTTGGTCGGAACAGCAGCAGAACTGGCTACCTTTCTGGAGGAAGTACCGTCTTCACACATAGGCGTTGTGATTGATCCAGGTAATTTGCTAAAAACGGAAAACCTAGAGCGACAGGATGAGATCATCCGCGAAGCTTTTCAGCTGCTGGGACCTCGGATTATCGCAGCGCATGCCAAAGACCGACGTTTGTCATCATCAGGTGAGATCGAGACCGTACCGCCGGGTTTTGGTGACATGAACTATGGTCTATATATGGAACTGCTGGAGCAGTACAAGCCAGGGGTCCATATTATTATGGAAGCTGCTCAGGAGCATGAAATGGCTCAATCCAAACGCTATATCGAAGGTCATCGGATCGCGGCTCAGAAAGCACAGCAAGTGCAAATGAAATCATAGACGCGTTCATATTCATCAATAATTCGACCATGATTCAGGAGACTTGGAAGCGCCTACTTTTCCAAGTCTCTGTTTATTTGTTTAGCCTTGTATTACCGCCACAATCACAATGACCCAGCTTGCCAAAAAAGCCAGCCCGCCAATCGGGGTGACGGCTCCAAGCTTTTTCACACCAGACACACTAAGAACATACAGACTGCCGGAAAACAGAAGAATGCCCACCAGCATAACCCAACCTGCGGTTACAATAAGAGAAGAATGGGCAATGTTGCCTGCAAGAACTCCCAGCAGCAACAAACCCAAACCGTGAGCAATTTGATATTGAATTCCTGTCTGGAATATGCTCATCATGTCTGCGGAAAGTCTTTTTTTCAACGCATGCGCCCCGAATGCTCCCAGAGCTACAGCTAAAAACATCACAATACAGCCAAGCAACAGCAACACTTTCATGTTTTAACGCCTCCTTGTGAAATAGTACCGATTCCTATCGATTTCGTCAATTTTCCTTGTGCAACTCTAAACATATAGAATTTTTCGACTCTCATTTGGCGACTAGTGTGGTATATTCTTGCCAGGGCCAATGTGAAGCATTTGGAGCTATGGACAGCGTGTCCTCCACCTTTATAACGGGAAAGTGAGGTGATGGCGCTGTCTTTTTGTGCTGTCGTTTTTTGGAACCAAATTTTGAGTAAAGCCAATATTGATAATGGAGAGGATGAATGCAAAAGTGATCAGTAGAAAATCTGTGTTCAGAAAATCTGTCTCTATGGTCATGTCAGCCATTTTGGTACTTCCGTTAAGCTTGGGTTTATTTCAGGCCGAACCCGACCGTGCATCAGCCGCAACCCCTGAATCAACACGCTTTTTGCAAATGTATAAACAACTGAAGGACCCAGCTAGCGGTTACTTTTCTAAAGAAGGTATCCCTTATCATTCCGTTGAAACACTTATGAGTGAGGCGCCTGACTATGGACACTTAACGACCTCGGAAGCATACAGCTATTGGATGTGGCTAGAAGTTCTCTATGGTCATTATACCGGGGATTGGGGTCATTTGGAATCGGCATGGGACAACATGGAGAAATATATCATTCCTGTTAATGAGGGTGACGGTAAGGAAGAGCAGCCTACAATGAGTAACTATAATCCGAACAGCCCTGCCACTTATGCTGCAGAATATCCACAGCCGGATCAGTACCCAAGCCGTCTGAGTGGTCAGTATGGTGCTGGCAAGGACCCGCTGAACTCTGAGCTGAAGGCAACCTATGGCAACAATCAGACCTACCTGATGCATTGGCTGCTGGATGTAGACAATTGGTACGGTTTTGGCAATCTGCTGAATCCGTCACATACGGCGACCTATGTGAACACCTTCCAGCGCGGGGAACAGGAATCGGTCTGGGAGGCTGTACCGCATCCATCGCAGGATAATCACAAGTTTGGCAAGCCTAATGAAGGCTTCATGAGCCTGTTCACCAAGGAAAATAATGCTCCTGCACAGCAATGGCGCTACACGAATGCCACGGATGCGGACGCACGGGCGGTTCAAGCCATGTACTGGGCAAAAGAACTCGGTTATGACAACCAGGTATATTTGGACAAAGCGAAAAAGATGGGAGACTTCTTGCGTTACGGCATGTACGATAAATACTTCCAGAAAGTAGGGAGCGCTTCCAATGGAAGTCCGATTGCTGGCACGGGCAAGGATGCCAGTCTTTATCTAATGGCATGGTATACGGCTTGGGGCGGCGGACTGGGCCAAAGCGGCAACTGGGCTTGGCGGATTGGTGCCAGCCATGCGCATCAGGGCTACCAGAATGTCGTTGCTGCATATGCATTATCGGATAAGGATAGCGGATTGATCCCAAATTCACCTACGGCAGGACAGGATTGGGCGACCTCGCTCAAGCGCCAATTGGAATTTTACACTTGGCTGCAATCTGATGAGGGGGCCATTGCAGGTGGAGCAACGAATAGCTGGGATGGTGCCTACAAGGCGTATCCATCTGGTACGAGCACTTTTTATGGCATGGCTTATACAGGGGCTCCTGTATATCAAGATCCACCGTCCAACAACTGGTTTGGCATGCAGGCTTGGCCTGTCGAGCGGATAGCGGAGCTGTACTATATTTTGGCCAAGAAAGGTGACACTTCGTCGGAGCAGTTTAAAATGGCTAAACAAGTGACGGAAAACTGGATCGCTTGGTCCAAGAGTTATGTATTTGCCAACGAACGGCCTGTAACTGATGCGCAGGGTTACTATTTGGATGCACAAGGCAAGCGTATTCTGGGTGGCAAAAATCCGAAGGTAGCCACTACAGCGGCTAAAGGTGAGTTCTGGCTGCCGAGCAATCTGGAATGGAGTGGAAAGCCTGAAACCTGGAGCGGATTTGCCAATCATAAAGGAAATGCCAATCTTCATGTCGTAACCAAAAGTCCAGGACAGGATGCAGGAGTGCTGGGCAGTTATGTGAAAGCGCTAACCTTCTTCGCTGCCGGAACAAAAGCTGAAAAAGGAGACTACACCGAGTTAGGCAAGGAAGCCAAAGATCTGTCCAAAGCCTTGCTTGATGCAGCATGGGGCTATAACGACGGCATAGGAATTACAACGAAGGAAGCGCGTGAGGATTATTATCGTTATTTTACTAAAGAAGTATATATCCCGAGCGGATGGAGTGGTAAGACTGGGCAAGGCAACACGATCCCAGGCACAGACGCTACACCGTCTGATCCGTCCAAGGGCGGGAATGGTACGTATTCCAGCTATAGCGACATCCGCCCTAATATCACTAAAGATCCGCAATGGTCCTATCTTAAAGACAAATACACGACTTCATGGAACAAACAGACCAAAAAATGGGATAAAGGTGCGCCAGAATTTACGTATCACCGTTTCTGGTCCCAAGTAGATATGGCAACTGCTTATGCAGAGTATGACCGTCTGATTAATGGTAGTGGACCAGCCGAACCTACAGCTCCCAAAGCTCCGGCAAATGTAAAGGCGAGTGCAGGAGATGCACAAGTTACACTAACCTGGAGCAAAGCGACAGGTGCTGATAGCTACACGGTTAAGCGCTCCACAACCAGTGGTGGCCCGTATACCACGGTAGCAACGGTAACTGACGCCACTTACAAGGATACAGGGGTGGTGAATGAAACCACTTATTATTATGTAACAAGTGCAACAAATTCCTTAGGAACCAGCCCGGATTCTGCTGAGGTCAGCGCCAAGCCAACAGCAGCCCCGATTCCGGCGAAGGGAGATGTAATTGCCCAATACCGTGTGGGCGACACCAACCCGGGAGATAACCAGATTCGACCACTCTTCCGTGTCGTAAACAAGGGTAAAGAGGCTCTTGATCTGAAAAACGTCAAGCTGAGATACTACTATACTGTAGATGGCGATAAGGGGCAGGAGTTTCACTGTGATTATGCACAATTGGGCAGCGGCAATGTTCAGGGACGGTTTGTGAAACTGGATAAGGCCGTAACTGGGGCAGATTATTATTTGGAGATCTCCTTTGGAGCCGGTGCGGGAAGTCTGGCAGCAGGGGAAAACACGGGGGATATTCAGATTCGCATGAACAAGACGGATTGGAGCAACTATAACGAAAGTGACGATTTTTCCTATGATGCAACCAAGACCTCTTATACAGATTGGGACAAAACACCTTTGTATATAAACGACAAACGTGTCTGGGGTCTGGAGCCTTGATTGTGAACTAAATGTTGAGCAAGGCGGGCGGAACGTGAGTGTGTCTGAATTCACTTCCGTCCGTTTTTTTGTGATCAAATTCATGGTACACTAAGAACGTTACATCATTACATATCTGACCGAGGTGACCTAAGACATGAATGACAATTTGGCACAGGCTCTGAATGAGCAAATGAACTTTGAATTTTACTCCGCTCACGTATATCTCGCGATGGCTGCATATTGCTCTAGTGAAAGTCTGGATGGGTTTGCAAACTTCTTCCTGGTACAAGCAGAGGAGGAACGGTTTCATGCCATGAAACTGTATAGATACATTAACGACCGTCGAGGACGCGCTACATTGGCAGCATTACCGGAGCCCAAAAATAGCTACGATTCCATGCTGGACGTATTTGAGCATGGCTACAAGCATGAGCAGCAAAACACACAAAAATTTTATCATTTGGCTGACTTGGCCCTCGATGCACGAGAGCATGCAACGATCCATTTCTTGAAATGGTTTATTGATGAGCAAGTCGAAGAGGAAGCTCTGTTCGATAGTGTTATCCAGAAGCTTAAGCGCATTGAAAGAGACAGCAATGCCTTTTATATGCTGGACAGCGAGTTTGCCAAACGCAGCTTTGTTGCCCCTGCGGAATAACACAGCGTACAGGTTGGTTTGAATGCCCCAGAGTCAGGGACAGCATTCTATTGGTCTAGAAAGTAAAGGAGCCCGGCTTTCGGGCTTTTTTGCTTTTATTTGAATTGCGGACTTTCCAACCCTCAAGGGATATTGTTATTTTAAATGAAGGTATAGAAAAAATTAATTTGTCGCTGAATGGTGAGCATGCTACAGTTATGTTAACTTTCATTTCTGATTAAAAATATAGGATTAGTTGAAAAAAATTATGCACATTATTACAATACTATAGGGAGGCGGGGAACTATGAGCGAGATCTATCGTCTGGCACGTCAAGAGGATGCAGAAAGATTGCAGTATATAACGTATGAGGCGTATGAAACAATTCGGCAGTTGGAGCTTAAATGGCCTGCCGCTCAGGCAGACGTCGCTCTCATTCAAGAAAACATTAAAAATAATGATTGCTATGTGCTGGAAGTCGATGGTGTCATCCAGGCTACCGTTAGTCATTTAAAAAATAGAGCCCTTAATTTTATAACCGATCTTCCGTTTGTGATGTGGTTTGCCGTAGATCCGGCTGCTCAGGGCAAAGGATATGGAAAAAAACTGCTGAACTGGGTAGAACAAACGATTATTCGTGATCAGGTTGGAGCTCCTGCAGTGACATTAGCCACTGCGGAAAAACATCCCTATTTATTATCCATGTACGAGCGTTGGGGATATGAACGTATCCATGCTTTTGACCATGGAACAGGGGACGGGACGATGCATTTACTGCGTAAAGTAGTGAATCCTGAATTATTCTCCACCTACATCCATGAAAAGAATGAAGCCGAGACTGCTAACCGAAATTAGACACGATCACTGGAGAAGCCTGAGTTCACAGTAGAAATTCCAAAATATCGTCAGGCAGGCTGTGCTTGCAGAGGAACTTGGCTTTAATGCCTACGGTACAGAAGAACGATAACAGATATGACCTTCTCTCAAGAAAGCAACCGAAGCGCGGTGTTTTCGAGTCATTATGACTGAGAGAGGGTTCTTTGAGTTTTGGACAAATTGACAGAGATACATAAAAAGGAGTAACGTAATTGTATATTTAAATTCATATAAAATTAATCGGATTAATTGAATGTGAAGTTGTACAAATCTGACAATATTAAGGAGGGATTTATTTGAGCAACTCGCAATCTGGCACAACCAAACGCCGTATAACAGCTGACGATTTATATCGATTTCACTGGGTTAGCGATCCAGCTGTTCATCCCACGAGTGGCGAAATTGCTTACGTAGAGCAGTATATTAATAAAGAACGGACAGACTACAACTCGGCTATTTGGCTGTTGCCGTTCGAAGGTAAAGCTCCAATACCCTTTACATATGGACCGAAAGATGAAACACCTGTCTGGTCACCGGACGGATCACAACTTGCTTTTCTCCGTTCGGCAGACGGCAAGCGCCAGGTATGGATTATTCCAGCACGCGGGGGAGAAGCCCGACAACTTACGCACGTAGGGAACAATGTTCGTTCATTAGCCTGGTCGCCGGATGGAGCCTACATATCGTTTGTAGCTAAAACTGCTGAGAACCAGTCAAGTCCTACATGCGACGCAGGAAAGCAGGAGACACAGCTTGAGGGACGAGTGGTTAATCGAACAAAAGCTAAATTCGACGGCTATGGGCTGTGGGATGATACTCGTGATCACTTGTATGTAACTGATGTGACTTCAGGGCACACGGTTCAACTGACATCCGGCGCTTATGATGTGGCGGAGCCTGTCTGGTCACCGAATGGCCAACAGATTTTATTTGTGGCTAGAATAGCGGAGCATTCCAAAGAGGATACGGATTTACGCAAGCAAAATGATTTGTTTACGGTAGCTCCTGCGACTTCTAATAGCAATGCGGCAGTACCGTTTAAGCTGACTCATTCCGAGCTTCAAATCGAGAGCGCTGCATTCTCTCCCGATGGTACATTGATTGCCTTTTACGGTCATGATCGTCATGCCAAAGGCGCTACTCAGACTCGACTGTATACGGTTCCCTCCAGTGGCGGGACGGCAGTATGCGTTAGTGAGACACTTGATGCTCACCTCGGTAATGCGGGTATGAGCGACATGCGTTCACATCTTCATGTAGGACCACCACGCTTCAGTGCGGACAGTCAATCCCTGTATACGCTGGTAACCATTGAAGGAAATGTGCACGTATATCAGTTTGCGCTTGATGGAACTTTTAAAATTTTAACCCAAGGAGAACAGGAAATTTACCAATTCGAGCTTACTTCGGATGAGCAGCATATCATTGCTGCTTCCACCAATGTCGCTTTACCAGGCGATTTGTTTCGGATTGCGATCCATTCAGGGACCGAGGAACGGCTAACACGAGTGAATGATGCTCTGCTTGATGAGATTGAGATCAGTGCGCCTGAGAGCTTCTGGACGGAGGTCGAGGATGGTCGACGCGTGCAGGGATGGGTGATGAAGCCTGCTGGTTTTAAGGAGGGGGAGGCTTATCCTGCCATTTTGGAAATTCACGGAGGTCCCCATGCCATGTATTCCAATTCCTTTTTTCATGAGTTTCAGTTGCTGGCGGCTCAGGGGTATGCAGTCATCTATACGAACCCGGGAGGAAGTAGAGGGTATGGACAGTCTTTTACCAATGTTGTCCTTGGAGATTACGGCGGACGTGATTACACCGATCTACTGAGCGCCGTGGACGAGGCTATACGCCAATTCCCATTCATCGATCCAGAAAGACTGGGTGTCACGGGAGGCAGCTATGGTGGCTTTATGACAAACTGGATTGTCGGGCATACGGATCGTTTCCGCGCAGCTGTGACCCAGCGTTCCATATCTAACTGGCTGTCAATGTATGGGGTGAGTGACATAGGGTACTCGTTTACGGAAGATGAAGTTGGCGGGAATCCATGGGATGATTTCGAGCTTTTGTGGAGGCAGTCCCCGTTGGCTTATGTACAGCAAATCAATACACCGCTGCTCATATTACATGGAGAGCAGGATCTACGTTGCCCTATTGAGCAGGGAGAGCAGCTGTTTACAGCATTGCGTCGTTTGGGAAAGCCCACCCAATTTGTCCGTTTCCCAGCTTCGAGTCACGAGCTTTCACGTAAAGGGCACCCACAGCTTCGCGTGGAACGACTGCAACGTATTACCGACTGGTTTGTCCAACACAAAATATAAGTCTCATTCGATTTGTAGTGATTATGGAAAAATGTCAGGTCCTAATCTTAGGACTTGGCATTTTTTAATGTGTCTTATATCCATTCTCTTAACCCCATTTAGTGCTGGTGCTGGGTCACGATTTATGGTTATCATATACGAAGATATTGTTCGTTCATCGCTTCTTGCTTACATTCATATTTAAAAGGAGATATACAATGGCTGAACCCTTAAAAAATATGTACACGGAGGAATTCCTTCGTCTATTCGGTGAAAGAGTACAGGCTGCATACAGTCCGTTCGACATTGACGGATTTATCCATCAAGTTATGGATAAAAAATGGGGAGAACTGGAGCTAAAAGAACGAATACGGCGTATTTCGTTAACATTAGGGGCGTTTTTGCCCAGTAGTTATGAAGAAGCTCTTTCTATATTATTTGCCATTGATGAGTACTGTAGCGGATTTCCGTACTTGTTTTTCCCTGATTTCGTAGAGGTATATGGGCAGGGAGAAGAGCATTGGGACCTGTCCATGAATGCACTGGAGCGATTTACATCAAAATCCTCTGCGGAGTTCGCTGTGAGACCCTTCCTCCTGCGTGAACCAGAACGGATGATGCGGCAGATGATGACCTGGGCGGGACACCCCAGTGAACACGTCCGCCGTCTTGCCAGCGAAGGTTGTCGTCCACGGCTGCCTTGGGGACAGGCGCTGCCTGTCTTCAAACGTGATCCTGCTCCGGTATTGGCTGTATTAGAACTGCTGAAGGCCGATCCATCATTGTATGTACGTAAAAGTGTAGCCAACAACCTGAACGATATTGCCAAGGATCATCCCGATATTGTCATCGCAACGGCTCAACGGTGGAAGGGCGCACATCCTGATACCGACTGGATTGTGCGTCATGGCTGTCGATCCCTGATTCGCAAATCCATCCCTGAAGTGATGGCCATGTTCGGCTATGCGGATGATACGGATGGGGTGCCGCTGGTCACAGCAGCCTCTTTCACCACAGACCCTGCCGTATTAAAGATCGGGGATCACAGTGAACTGAGCTATGTGCTTCAGCTTCGAGAAGGTGAACCTGTACGAGTTCGCATCGAATATGGCATCGACTTTGTAAAGGCGAGAGGACAAGTTTCACGCAAACTGTTTTTGCTTTCTGACAAAACGGTTCCTGGAGGAACCCGTCTAACGGGTACACGAACACACCGGTTCGCAGACCTGACAACTCGTCGTCATTATGCGGGAGCGCACCGAATTGTGCTGCTCGTAAACGGGCAGGAAGCGGCTTCTACAGTGGTAGACATTGAGTTGTAGATTACAATAATAGTAAAGAAAAGAGTCTGTATTCAGGCTCTTTCTTTTTGTCGTTTGTTTTACAAATTTTATTTTTTTCCAAATAAATTAATTCTGGTATTAGAACCTGGTACTAAGACGTGTTATACTACATAAAGGAAGTTGCTCTTATCTTATGTATAAAGGGGAAGGTATAACTTGACTGATCAGCAACAATGGCTTGCGCCTGAATATTACAATATGACTTCGGAAATGGAACACCATGAGGCTGGTAAGACCGCACTCAAGTGGTTAAGTGAGACAGGGGAATACGAAGAAATCACCTACGGAGAGCTGTTGAAAAAGGCAAATCGGCTGGCTGGTGGACTTGCAAGTCTGGGATTTAACAAAGGAGATAGAGTTCTGGTCGTAGTACCACGGCGTATTATTGCATATGTCATTTATCTGGCATGCTTGAAGCTGGGGCTTGCTGTCATCCCATCTTCAGAAATGCTGCGGGCCAAGGATATTGCATATCGCCTTCGCCATTCGGAAGCGCGTGCAGTCATTGCCTGGACCGGAGTAACAGGTGAAGTAGATAAAATAAGTGATGATTTGCCTGCTTTGGCTCACCGCATTGTAGTCCCCGGGGACCACACAGCAAATGCACCTGGTTGGCTTGTGCTGGATGAGCTGATGGAAGGACAAGAAGATATTTTTGAAGCTGTGAAGACACACCGTGACGACATGGCCATTCTGGCCTATACTTCGGGTACCACAGGAAATCCTAAAGCTGTTGTACATAGCCATGGCTGGGGATATGCCCATCTGCGGATAACATCACCATGGTTGGACATTCAAGCTTCAGACATAGTATGGGCCACAGCCGCACCTGGCTGGCAAAAATGGATTTGGAGTCCGTTTTTATCGGTACTGGGAAATGGGGCGACTGGATTCGTATATAATGGTTCGTTCCGTCCGGGTCGTTATTTGCAGTTGCTGCAGCAATACGGAGTCCAAGTGTTATGTTGTACGCCAACTGAATATCGAATTATGGCAAAAATGGATGGTTTGGATCAATACGATCTATCCCTATTGCGCAGCGCAGTTTCTGCGGGGGAGCCGCTCAATCAGGAGGTTATCAACAAGTTTCAGAAGCAGTTCAACATTACGATTCGTGATGGCTACGGCCAAACCGAGAGTACGCTAATTATTGGAAATCTAAGAGACACACCTCTGCGCACAGGCTCGATGGGCAAATCCATTGCACCGGGACTTGTTGAGGTCGTAGACGAGGATGGTATTCCGCTGGCTCCAGGGCAAGTGGGCGATATTGCAGTGCGTGCTGATCTGCCGGCATTGTTTCATACGTATTATCATGATCCAGAACGCAAATTAGCTAGTGTGCATGGAGATTATTTTGTTACAGGAGACCGGGCTCGAAAGGACGAGGATGGATATTTTTGGTTTGAAGGACGCGGTGATGATATCATTATCAGTTCTGGCTATACCATTGGTCCTTTTGAAGTAGAAGAAGCGCTGATGAAGCATGATTCTGTGCAGGAATGTGCAGCGGTAGCCAGTCCGGATGAAATCCGTGGACATGTTGTAAAAGCCTTCATCGTGCTCAAAGCCGGAGTAGAAGGATCACCGGAGTTAGTGAAGGAACTGCAACATCATGTGAAAACATGGACGGCACCTTACAAATATCCACGAAAAATAGAGTTTATCCAGGAACTCCCTAAAACCAGCTCAGGCAAAATACGGAGAGTAGAGCTGCGTGATTTGGAGAAGCAATCCGTACTATAGTGATGAAATCATTTAGTGTAATCAAAACGGAATAGGAGCGTGGAAAAATGAGTACATTTGAATCATTGTTGGAGCAATACGCAGAACTGGTCGTAAGAGTAGGGGTCAACATTCAGCCAGGACAGGCGTTGTTGGTAACTGCACCACTGGAAACTGTTGAGTTTACACGCCTGATTGTCAGCAAAGCCTATGAAGCAGGCGCTAAATATGTACAGGTAGAGTTTGAGGACGATTCCATTACACGCAGTCGTTTTGAACATGGTGACGAAGCCAGCTTTGATTACTATCCTGCTTGGAAAGCAGACATGATGGAGAAATTCGCCGAAGAGGGTGGAGCTACGCTAACGATTAAAGTGCCGAACCCGGATTTATATCAAGGTATTGACCCGGAACACGTTTCACGCGCAACAAAGGCGGCGGCTACGGCGAGAGAAGGCTATGCTCACTATACGCGGAATGCTAAGATTAGCTGGTGCCTGATTAAAGCGCCGACGAAGGCTTGGGCAGATAAAGTATTTGCCGATATAGCAGAAGAGGACCGAATTCGTGTCATGTGGGATACGATTTTCCAAATGAATCGTGTAGACGGCTCCGATCCAATTCAAAATTGGCAGGGGCATTTAAACAATCTCGAACAGCTACAAAACAAGCTGAATCATAAAAACTATAAAAGCCTCCATTATCGTGCACCAGGAACAGATTTGAAAATTGAATTGGCCGAAAGACATATTTGGCGTGGTGGCGGCGGTGAAAACGCCCAAGGAATTTATACCGTGGCAAATATGCCGACAGAAGAAGTGTTCACAATGCCTAAGCGTACAGGTGTCAATGGCCACATCACAAGTACCATGCCACTTAATTTAAATGGGCAACTGGTAGATCGCATTACGTTTACCTTTAAGGACGGTAAGGTCACCGAATATACAGCAGAATCCGGCGAGCAGCATCTCACTCATTTGCTCGCTACAGATGAAGGGGCCTGCTATCTGGGAGAAGTTGCCCTGGTGCCGCACGATTCACCGATTTCCAATCTCAATCGCATCTTTTATAATACAGGTATCGACGAAAATGCCTCCTGTCACTTGGCCCTAGGCAGTGCGTATCCATTTAATATCGAAAATGGGACACAAATGAACCGGGAGGAGTTACTCCAGAACGGTGCCAATGTCAGCCTGACTCATGTTGACTTTATGATCGGCTCAGCCGAGCTGGATATTGATGGTGAACTGCAAGGCGGAAGCACAGAGGCTGTGTTCCGCAAAGGAAATTGGGCAATTTAGTTTAGTCTTTTCTTAATCTCACTTCACTCAACCCGCAAACGATCTGATTCGTTTTGCGGGTTTTTTCATAGCCTAATTCTCATATCTTTACTTGTTTTGTGAAATGTAAAGTGCTAAGCTAAGTTCAAACAATAATTTAAACAGTGTTTTAAATATCGTTTTAATTTTTGCTTAAATTGTTGTTTTGCTTAAAGTAGTCCGTTTCATTTGTCCTTAGGATTAAACTAAACAGGAGGAGGAAAAAGATGAGTCACCCAGACAAAAAACAACAGACCAAAGAAAAAATTCTACAGTCTACGCTGGAGTTTATCCAAAAGAAAGGTTTCGAGGCGGTTACAATCCGAAAAATTGCTGACCTGTCTGGTACTAATATTTCTCTAGTTAATTATTATTTTGGCTCCAAAGAAAATTTGCTCAGCGAAGCTATCGAAGTGATCCTAAACAGCTTTCAGCACACATTTTCTGTTTTGGACAATACAGCGATGCCCCCGCAAGATAGACTGAAACAATTTTTACTTAACTATTTACAGGTCATTCGCCAATATCCAGAGCTACTATCACGAATTATTGTGATGGGCAGCACGCCCTTTACATCTCAACAGGAATACGGAAGATTTTTAAACATAATGGGGTTTCCAAAGGTCCAGAACACAATCAAGGAGCTAACAGGTGAGCAACAGCCAGAGCGGTTGTTAGCTATGATGCTGCAAATATTCGGAGCCATTTTTCTGCCTGCACTGATGAGTCCAATTCTTGAATCTGGAGCAGTTGTGGAAATGCCTACAATAGAGGAACAATTAAACCTGCTGTTTGAAAGATATTTTGATCAAAAATAAATCTCAGGGGTGAATACCATGGAATTTTTGAGAAAATATTGGCAAGATGCAGGAGGCATCATTGGAGTGGCTGTATGTATTGTTTTGCTTATGAATTCAGCCATCTTATCGGATCTATCAGGCATACTGTGGTTAAGCTTTGTGGCAATTTTGTTTCACCAATTTGAAGAATACCGCTGGCCCGGATATTTTGCGGGTTTATTTAACAATGTTTTGTTTAAAAGTGAAGCCCCGGATCATTACCCCTTGAACACTCAATCAGCGATGATCATTAATGTGGCAATTGCCTATGTATTTTATCTACTCCCCGTCTGGTTTCCCCACGTAATCTGGCTTGGACTCGCACCTGTGTTGATGGGATTTTTTCAGGTCATCTGGCACGGAATTGTTGTCAATCTCAAAGCAAAAACTGTATATAATCCCGGTTTGTGTACGGCAGTTCTCCTGCATGTCCCTGTCGGAATCTGGTATATCCATGAAATTGTAAAGCGAGACATTCCTACGGCAATAGACTGGATTGCAGGCACAATCTACTTTGTTTTTGCTATATACATTTTTATTGTGAAAGGGAATATATGGTTGAAGAAGAGTGACTCCCCTTACGCCTTTTCTAAACAACAGCTAGGCGCTTACGATCGCAGGTAGGATGTATTAGAAATTTATAACGCTATTGTTTACAAGTTGGATACAAGTAGAGGTATTCTCGAAACGAGGTTCGGTTACACTTGGTTTGTACTCAAGAACAAGGAAAGAGTGATCTCATAATGAAACCTATACATCAATCTCGCAATCGTAAAAAGTTAGCTTGCAAGCTAGTTACTACCAGCGCTTTATTAGCAATCGGTTTTGCTGTAATGACAGGATGCGGCAATAGTGGAGAAGCAAGCTCAATTGCTCCATCTACAACAAAATCAGCCACACCATCTGCCAGTAATTCAACAGATCAGAACACAGACATCAATACAAATGAGCAAGATACTCCCAATAACAAGACGAATACAGATATCAGTAAGCCTAGTGCGGATGCAGAAAATTCCAAGAAACCTGGAAAAAAGTCTGATCAAGGTTTAACCTCGACACAGCAGAAACCTGCTAGTAGTACAGCCACACCTGACAGTAAACACGGCTCCGCGACTGCTATAATGAGCGCAGCCAAGCAGGGGACGTTGCCTCATCTGCCTAAAGGTCTTGGTCTAGGAACGAGCAGCGATCTGTTGTTCGAGCTATGGGGGAAATCCGATTCTGGTTCTACAGGCCCTATGAGAAGTTACGCCAAATATCATACAGATCTCATACTGGATGGAAGTGACAAAGTTACAGAAATTACTTCTTTCGACCCACAATATAAAAAGTTGCTTATTAATCAAGTTATTAGCGAACTAGGCCAGCCCACAGAAACAATTGACACCTCTAAAGACACATCCGGCACAGCAGAAGCTAATTATACGATCAACAACACGTCAGATCTTAGTTATTATTTAGTATTTTCTTATCAAATCAAAACGCAAAAGGTCAATTATGTTCGGTTATACTTTAACACGATGACGCCATAATGGAGTGTGCCAAAGGAGTCGTTTCCATCATGATTAGGGAGGCGACTTTTTTGGTCGATTGCATTTTTAGAGTGTGACATTTATACTAATTAGTAATTGATTAATCACTACTAGGAAAATGTAACAAACAAAGGATGAGAAAATATGGCTAAAGCTACATCAACATCAATAAATCGCCAAAAGGAAATCATATCTGCTGCTATCGAAGTCTTTGCAGAGATGGGCTACTATCGAGCTACAACGGCCAAAGTTGCGGAACGGGCCAATATTTCTCAGCCCTATGTTTTCCGCTTTTTTGCTACCAAGGAAGCTTTGCTTATTGAAGCGTTGAAGGTTTCATTTGCACGCATCATAAACTCTTTTCACCAGGTCATTCATTCGGCTTCGTCTGAGCAGTTAGAGCAAGAACTGATTGCAGCCTATTCGCAAATTATGATGGACTATCGCAATGAAATACTCTTACAAATGCAGGCGCAGACGATCCGTGAGGATGTGGTTGTAACCGTGATGCAACAGGGGCTACGTGAGATCCATACGACGGTCTATAATGCTTTCCGGCAGGCAGATATTGAACAAGCCATGGAAAAAACGATGCTTTTTCTCGCCAGAGGCATGCTATGTAATATCTCGATGTCGCTGGATCTACCAGAACTGATGAAAATAGACGATTAATTTTATGTATGCAGTAGAGTCGCGCTTTTGTGCGGCTTTTTTTGTTTGCTTTTAGTTAGTACAAGGCATAAATTCGTTAGTTTCTGAGCGAAAGGAGCTAACTAGGTTGACAAGGGAAGCGAGTCTCGTTATTCTTATACCCATAGGGGTATATGTATAAAGAAAATAGTGCTAGACTAACCCACAAAAAAAGGCGGAGGTTATAGAATGTCATCAATTAACAATATCCAAGCAGATCATATTCTTGATTGCAAAGGGCTAGCTTGTCCTATGCCTATTGTAAAAACAAAAAAGGCTATGAATGACCTCGTTCCCGGAAAGATTATGGAGGTTCAAGCGACTGACAAAGGTTCATTAGCCGATTTTCAGAGCTGGGCTAAAAACACTGGACATCAATATTTGGGCACTCTCCAAGAAGGAGATGTAATGCGACATTATTTACGCAAAGCAAATCCGGCTGAAGTGATGAAGGAGCAAATATTTTCTTCTACGATAAGCCATGAAGAGCTACAAGCAAAATGTTCTTTAAAAGAGAACTTCATTTTGCTCGATGTTCGTGAACCCGCCGAATTCGCGCTTAAACATATCCCTGGATCTAAACATATCCCTCTTGGCGAACTGGAGAACAGACTTTCTGAACTTAACTTGGAAGAAGAGATCGCAGTGATCTGCCAAGCTGGAGCACGCAGTGAAAGGGCCTGCCGCTTGTTGGCAGACAAAGGAGCTAAAAACGTCAAATCTGTGCTTTCAGGCATATCCGACTGGGCAGGAGAAACAATGGGGAGCGATTCTATATGAGTACAGCAGCAGGAACTTATGCAGAGAATCAAGAGCAAGCTCAGCCCAAAACAACGATTATATTATTCAGCGGCGAGCTGGATAAGGCACTTGCTGCATTCATTATTGCGAATGGAGCGGCGGCATATGATCATGAAGTAACTATTTTCTTTACATTTTGGGGACTAAATATATTGCGTAAGGATGAACTCATACGCTCCAATAAAGGAATGCTCGAAAAAGCCTTTGGCTGGATCATGCCTCGTGGACCGAAAAAGCTAGCACTTTCCAAAATGAATTTCGTCGGACTGGGACCACAGATGATCAGGCATGTCATGAAAAAGCACAATGCGCTTTCCTTGCCGCAGCTTATAGAGTTGGCACGAGAGCAGGGCATCAAGCTCGTTGCTTGTACCATGACAATGGATCTATTAGGACTGCAGCAAGCAGAGCTAATAGATGGTCTGGAGTATGCTGGAGTGGCCGCCTACTTGGGGGATGCTTCACAGGGGAAGGTGAATCTATTTATTTAGGGTATTCTATTTACTTTTTTGGTTTATAATATACCTATACGTGTATATGGTAAGTCAGAAAAGGAGTGCATTACTTATGGATTACAATTACAGTGATGAACTGAAAACGCGCTTGAGGAGGATTGAGGGCCAGGTGCGTGGGGTGCTTCGTTTAATGGATGAGGGAAAGTCGTGCAAGGATGTAGTCAGCCAGCTATCAGCTGTACGCAACGCATCAGATAAAGCAATAGCCCAAATTGTAGCAGAAAATCTGCAACGTTGTATATTGGAAGAGCGAGAAGCTGGAGGAGATACAGATAAGCTGGTTAAAGAAGCAATTCAGCTGCTGGTGAAAAGTAGATAATTATGTGAATACACGAAAACAAAGAATATATAATAGCCGTAATTAAAAAAGTTCGCTGCCTATATCTGGCGGCGGGCTTTTTTTCGGACAACTTTAGGAATGGAATAAGCCTCTGTTTATACAGAAGTATACGAGTGTAAATAACCCATAAGAGAAATAACTTCTTTCGGAGGGTATATGTATGGAGGTATTTGTCACAATTGGTGTCAAATTGATCATCAGCTTTTTTGGCCTATGGCTTATTACTTTTATTACAGGTCGAAAAACACTCAGCCAGTTAACACCGCTCGATTTTCTGACCTCATTGGTATTAAGCGAAATTGTAGGGAATACGTTATATGACGATAAGGTGACGATCTGGCATCTTTTGTTTGCTCTAGCACTATGGTGCGCGCTGGCCTACTTTTTCGAGAAAGCGACGACCCATTTTGTGAAATTTGGATATATGGCAGAAGGTCGAACAGTGCTGCTCGTAGATAAAGGGCAGGTTAATCAAAAAATGCTGGAGAAATATGATATAGAATTTACACAGCTACTCTCCATGCTACGCCAGCAAAATATTTTTACTCTGCGTGAGGTCTGGTACGCTACTCTAGAGACGAACGGCTCATTGTCAGTCATGCGCAAACCCGAATACGAGCCACCCGCCGCTCAGGATATGGGAATCGATGCACAGCCTGACCTTTTTTCTGTTACTGTCATTGATAAGGGAAGGTTGCTAAATGAATCTATGCGTGGGAAGTCAATCGATATTGAACAGATTAAAGTAAAGGTGCGAGAGCAGGGATATGATAGTATCGACGAGATTGCCTATGCAGAATTTAGCGAGGATGGGACACTTCACATCGTGCCGATGAAATAGAAAAAGCACAATAAAAGAGGCTGTATACTTGAATGATAGACATACTATAGTTCTGCGCTTCTTACCGTGTATGGTGTAGCTGCTGAGATAGAGGCATAACTTCGGAGTATTGAACTACCGTATCCTTATGAAGAGGACTGTTTATTTGTCTTTTTTCTTTTTTTAATAACAATAACGGTAAACAGTAACAAAGGGAGGAAAATTTGAAAAATAGGAAACCAGGAATTAAGAACAAATTTTCGACCGATTACCATGTGATGAATATAGTTAGGGGACAAAAAAGAAAGACCATAAATAAGTGCTGCCAGGGGAAGAATCCATTTTTTAAATCCGACTCCGGTTATTTTTTCTAGTCCTATCACAGCACCATTAAAAAATAAAGACATTTTGATGATCAAGCCAAGAAAAAGAAGCAAGGTGAAAAGGGCATCCATTCGTTCGAACAGATCTGCTAATTCAATCAACTGAACGGCTTCCAAAAGAGGAAGTGTGCTATTGGCGGCGATCTTGGGTCCGAGAACAAAAATATCCAATTGATTAACAAATGTTAGAGCAAGTGCGGTCATGATATAGGCAAAGGAAACGGGTTTTGTGAGATTCCGGCCTTTATGTACAAGCGGATAAAATACAAGAAATAACACAGTTTGTCCGAATGGAAAGGAGATCAGCTCAGGAATAGCGGCTTTAAATATGGGTTTCCATCCTTCCTCTAAAACCGGAAGAGAATTTTCCAAGTGAAAGAGACCAGTTGCCGGAATTAATATACTAATTATGGCGTATCCAAGTACAAAAAAAGGGAAAAGGAACAAGCAAAATAAGAACAATGCTTTGTAGCCGTAACGAACCGTGTTGGATACGACCACGATTGTGATCAAGATGATGATCCACAAAGGGGTTTGGCGGAGCAAAGTCATTACTGTTACCTCGCCTAAATCGCGTATGTTTCGAGATGCTTCATATGTAAAATACATCACAAAAAGTAAGTTAATGATTGTACCCACATATTTCCCTGTGTAACGGCGAAACAACATGAACAAATCCAAATCAGGATCTTGATGGTGAATAGCAAGATGGAGCTTTAGCAGAAGAAGTCCTGCTAAAGCTCCTACCAACATAACTAACCAAGCATCTTGCTTTGCTTCAGCTCCCATTAAAAACAAAGTTGTACTTCCAACCTCAAACAAAGACATACAAATGATCAGCTCGGATACTCGGATTGTATTTTTACGCATTGCTTCAATTCACCTCTCCCTGCTTATTCATTTTTCAACAGTTCGTTAAAAGATTTTTCGAATAATCCCGGACGTGCAAGCTTCATTTTCACACCTATTTTTATATCCATGTTTGCGAACTCTTCAGGCCATGTCTCTTTTATTTTTTTCCAGTCTTTTGGATACTTGTGATGAATTTTATTTCCAACACCAATAAGGTCGATATTCTTTTGCTGTAAGGCTTTCCAGCCTTCCTGAATTTGTAATTTGATTATTTCCGCTGCTTGCATCTGCAATTGATGTATACTTTGCATATCTTTCATTTCTCTTTGCGAAGAGGCTGACAGAAGATCACCAGTAGCTTTAACGTCAACGTTGAGGTAATAATGATTTAAATTCTTGATTGGCGTAACCTTAACCTTGGCTTTCCGGATGAGGAAAGCGGACATAACATTTCCATCCACATAGTTTACAGTAGTGTTTTTAATCTGGTTGTTTAACCATGAAACCCCCATACTTTCCTTTTCATTTAGGAAGCCGACTCTCTTGTCTTTCTGAAAAATACTTAAGCCCGATAACTTGAGTTTATTTTTGGCGGAGGTTTCCTTGAAAACATCAACGGAATCTAGTTTCTCGGGTTCGGTGCCCTCAAGAGATATTTCTGGAACTCCGGCTGCACCACTATCGGAGCTGATTTTTGAAATAAATTCATACATGGATAGTGCAGGATAAATCGATCCTAATTTGCTATCTCTTTCTACAATTTTTTCTAAAGCTTGACCAGGAATTTTCTCTGGTGGTACAAGCTTTCTCAAAAAATCACGAGCCTCTCCGTTGGCAATGAATACTTTTACAGTTTCTCGTGAATCAAGGTTGCGGAGGTAAATATCAATAATCTCTTCAATGCCTTGTTCTGCTGCTTTTTTTCCAATAACGAGTATATTATTTTGGGCGAAATATAGTTTACGTGGGTATTCCAGGCTACTCTTCATAACGGTCTCTCTCAATGTTTTTCCATGTGTAGAAAAGGTATGTACAGCGCTTTGCGATGCCCCGGTGGAAGAACCACCTGATCCAGTCGACATGGCTGATGGAATTATAATTTGATAGGTATTGATCCAGTCGCCTTTATGTCCATCAATTCCAGTTGCTGTTGTGATGGCTAATTCGTTCAATTCTGTACGATCTACGCACCCTGTAAGTAATAATCCTGCAATAAACAGAACATAACTAACTCTTAATTGCCGCACCATTGATCTCTCCTATTTTTGGGTATCAGACTTGTCATTATTTTTGATTTCATCCGAACTAGCAGGGTATTGGTGAGCTGCCTGTCTTGTCTGGTTATGTCCCGTTTTTTCGCTAGGTCTGGTTTTCATAGCCCACCACGGAGCTCTGATGATAAGGTCCTTCATATTAGATTTAAAGGTGGGGCTGTAGGGCACAAAATAATCAACTCCGAATGATTTGAGAGATACAAGATGAACAAGAAGGGGGATAATTCCTATCAGAATACCGAATAAGCCCAGAGCCCCTGCCAGTAGCATAAGTGCAAAACGCAACAACCTGACTGCTGAAGCCATACCAAAATACGGGATGACAAAGTTCGATATAGCAGTGAAGGCAACAACGATAACCATTGCACCTGAGACCAGTCCGGCTTGCACCGCTGCCTGCCCGATAACCAAAGCTCCTACAATGGAAACGGCTGGTCCGATGACCCGTGGCATTCGCACACCTGCTTCACGAATCACTTCAAACATCAATTCCATCATTAAAGCTTCCAATAATGCAGGAAAAGGAGTTCCTTCCCGTTGAGCCATCAGCGTAATTAACAGCGTGGTGGGGATCATTTCCTGTTGGAAAGTCGTCAAGGCTATAAATAGAGAGGGAAGCAACAATGAGACTAGAAAAGATACCACACGAAGAGCCCTTAAAAAAGTTGAAATGTCATATCTCTGGTAGTAGTCTTCGGCCGTCTGAAAGAAATTAAAGAAGGTTACAGGTGCAATCAGAGCGAATGGCGTCCCATCGACCAGAACAGCTACTTGTCCGTCTAAAAGGCTACCTGCGACTGTATCCGGACGCTCTGAGTTTAGCATGGTGGGAAAGAGACTAAGTGGTTCATCCTGTATGAATTCTTCGATGTAGCCACTTTCAAGTATGCTGTCTGTATCAATGGATTGAAGCCGTTTAGTAATTTCATGCACTACTTCTGGATTAGCGACACCTTCAATGTAAGCTAAAATGATTTTAGTTTGTGTATATCGCCCAATAATATGACTATCAAATTTAAGGTCAGGTGTCCGCAATTTTCTTCTGATCAGTGTGATGTTGGTTGAGATATCCTCCGTAAATCCTTCTTTAGGACCCCGCACTACGGTTTGGGTACTGGGTTCCTGAATAGCTCGTCTTACTCCGCCGCCGATGGAAACTGCCAGGGCATATGTACTTCCATCGATAGCAATGACAGCATTGCCGGAGAGGATGGATTGATAAATTTCATTTTGCGAGTGTATCATTTGAATATTTCCTGATGGGATTGTTCTTTTTATTAGCGAAACTGCGGTATTTTCTTCAAGCTTAAAAGAAGCTGCGGAGACCGACTCTGTAATTAAGCCCTCCATTAAATCGGAAAGCAAGTTTTGGTCAATCAGCCCCTCAATATAACAAACGGCGAGATGTCCAGCATGGATAGAACTTTCGGAAAAATCACGAATGATAAAATCAGAGCTTTGTCCGAGTTTTAATTTAAGTAAAGATAGTGTATGTGTTAATGATGGATTTATGGGTTCTGAAGAGGCCTGCTGTTTGGATTTTTCGATATCCTGTGTGTACCTTTTTCCAGGCTTCAGAACATTTCTAATCCAACGTGTTAACACAAGTAAACCCCCTCTATATTGATAAAGCATATCTTTGCCCTGCAACCCAAAAATATACGCTATTTTTATGAATTGGATACTTAGTGAAAGACATTTGGAAGCCTCATAACTCCCCATATTTCGAAAATTAAACAGCACAGGTCCAAAGCAATTTGACTTATAGAATATTTGAGTCCCGGATTGAGGAGACTACCTCTTATGGTTTTGAAATTTTAGAAAGTGGTGATCAGATTTGAGTTTCTCGGATGATCAGCTTATCTGTCTCCGATTTGAGGACGAACTAGGGTATTTTGCTAAGGCTGCTGCTCCTCCTATTTATGAGACTGCTCCATTTTTCTTTGATACCTACGAAGACTATGCTGAAGCGGCTAATCATGAGAAGGAGCATTATGTCTATTCGAGAGGAACCAATCCTACCGTTCGGATTGCAGAACAAATGATTGCTGCGCTAGAAGGTGGGGAGGACTGCAAATGTTTTGCTTCCGGAATGGCTGCTATCAGTGCCGCTCTAATGTGTAGCTTATCCGCAGGGGACCATTTGATTCTGGTCGGACATATATATGAAACTTCCGTCAGCCTAGCCAAATACTTAACGAAGTTCGATATAAACTACACCATTGTACATTCGACTTCTACGGAAGCAGTTGCTAATGCCATCCAACCGCAGACTCGTTCTATTCTTATGGAGTCTCCTACCTCGTTTACATTCGATATGGTAAATATTCAGGAGGTAACTTCACTTTCCAAAGCGAAGGGTATACGCACAATCATAGATAATTCATGGGCTACACCCCTTTACCAAAAACCATTGGAATGGGGCGTTGATATCGTCGTTCACTCCGCATCCAAGTACTTGGGGGGACATAATGATTTAATTGCAGGGGCAGTAATCGCTTCTAAAGAGATAATAAATCGTATGTATGCTGAAGAATATGAATTGATTGGCGGTTCGTTAGCCCCTTTTGAAGCCTGGCTACTCATTAGGGGGCTAAGAACACTCCCGCTCCGTATGGAAGCCCATCAAAGGAATGCTCTGTTGGTTGCCCGTTTTCTATCAGATCATCCGGCCATTTCTAAAGTAAATCATCCTGGACTTCCTTCTCACCCACAGCATGAGCTGGCATGTAGACAGCTTAAAGGGTATGCCGGATTATTCAGCTTTGAACTAAAAGATTCGGGTTATGAGGATATATGCAGAGTGATCAATAAACTGAGACTAATTCGGATCGGTGTATCGTGGGGGGCTATGGAGAGCCAGGTGATCTCACCGAACTACGGGTTCAATAAGCAGAGTCTAAAAAAACAACACATGCCCGAATCGTTAATACGCTTGGCTGTAGGGCATGAACCTGCTGAACTTTTAATAGAAGATCTAGCTACAGCTTTAAGCTAAGCGATCATTTCAGGATTTTATGTAAAAAAAGCGAAAGCAGCAGTTCCATCAATAAAGAGCTTCTGGTTTTATGATTTATAACGTTTATACCTTCGGTTGTTATAGACAAATCATTATGTGTAGGCGTGGTTCAGTAAAAAATTACACTGCGTAGAAACACAAATTATTTACTGGGAAAAATTACAACTTGCTTGATGGGTATACACGTGATAAATTATATATCCAGCCAGTTAAACGGCTGTTGAGTTGATCTTTGAAAACTGAACAACGAGTGAGTACGGATTTTGTTTATAAAATCCAAAAGAGATATTTTTTCTCGTCAGTTTCAACATGAGCTAATCGCTCTTTCTATATTGTTTCATCTTCGGTTCTTCTCATAGGAGTGGATGAAGATGAAACAGGTTGACGTTACTTTGTAACGTCTTTAATGGAGAGTT
>NZ_JAALFM010000107.1:0-353 GCF_011800295.1 Paenibacillus sp. EKM301P
ACAGACTCGGCTCCTGTGATGGTGAAGCTGGCCGCCTCACCGCTACCTAATTGCTCGATTTGTTCCTCGACCGGATAATTCTCAAAAATAAGAATATGATTAATCAAATCCTGCTTAAGCTCCGACAATCCCTGAATTTCATACAACGGATACGTATCGTAGACATGGGAATCAATCGATTGCTCCTGGATGTGCTTCATCACGTCAGAGAATACACTGTCCTTATGACTGCGGATACGTACCGGAATCGTATTGATAAACAGACCAATGATATGTTCCACATTCGGAATGTCTGCCGGACGTCCAGATACCACGCTGCCAAACACGACATCATCGGTGCCATTATATTTTTG
>NZ_JAALFM010000108.1:0-347 GCF_011800295.1 Paenibacillus sp. EKM301P
TACACAAGATCAGCTTAAAGGAATATTCTAAAACGCAATTTCGTTTCGGTATCCAGTTTTCAAGGTGCAATGATAAATCTTTTGGTGGAGCCAAGCGGGATCGAACCGCTGACCTCCTGCTTGCAAGGCAGGCGCTCTCCCAGCTGAGCTATGGCCCCAAAAGGAAATATAAAGTTATATGGTGGGCCCTAGTGGACTCGAACCACCGACCTCACCCTTATCAGGGGTGCGCTCTAACCAACTGAGCTAAGGGCCCATAATAAACCACCAAAAAAAAATTATTCTTTAGTGGTTGCGCTTGGCGGCGTCCTACTCTCCCAGGACCCTGCGGTCCAAGTACCATCGGC
>NZ_JAALFM010000109.1:0-343 GCF_011800295.1 Paenibacillus sp. EKM301P
CGATACGTCAAAGGTATAAGGCGTTTTTTGCAGGATCACATCCTCCGCTCCAAACGGAATTCGTTGTTCCATCCAGTGCAGCCGGTTGATCAGTGAAGCGTGCTCAATCATGACCCCCTTCGGCTTGCCGGTGGAGCCTGACGTATAGATCACGTACACCAAATCGCTCGAGCGGTTAACAGGTTCCGGGTTCTTCTCGCATTCTTCTCCTGTAAGCTCCATCCCCTCCATCAGCAAATCTTCGATAGCGATCAGCTCGCGGTCGGCTCCGTGCGGACGAAGGCGGTCCAACTGATCCCGCTGGGTCAGCAGGATAGATGCCCCGCTATCCTCCAGCATGAAT
>NZ_JAALFM010000110.1:0-342 GCF_011800295.1 Paenibacillus sp. EKM301P
GTCGCTGGACGGATAATTGCGCATCGCCAGCGTGTTGATGAATACACCGACCAGACTCTCCAGTTCGGCATGCGGTCGTCCGGCAATCGGCGTGCCAACGACGATGTCCTCTTGGCCTGTGTATTTGTGTAAGAGCGTGGTGTACGCCGCCAACAACACCATATACAGAGTAGCGCCGGTTTGTGCCGCCAGTTCTTTCAGGCGTTCACTAACCTCATGCTCTAGTACAAATTCGATCGTATCCCCTGCCGTACTCTGCACCGCTGGGCGGGCAAAGTCAGTAGAGAGATCCAGTACAGGTAGTTCACCTTGGAAGGTGTCAAGCCAGTACGCTTCCTGACG
>NZ_JAALFM010000111.1:0-342 GCF_011800295.1 Paenibacillus sp. EKM301P
CGTCAGGAAGCGTACTGGCTTGACACCTTCCAAGGTGAACTACCTGTACTGGATCTCTCTACTGACTTTGCCCGCCCTGCGGTGCAGAGTACGGCAGGGGATACGATCGAATTTGCACTGGGACGTGAGGTTAGTGAACGCGTGAAAGAACTGGCGGCACAAACCGGCGCTACTCTGTATATGGTGTTGCTGGCGGCGTACACCACGCTCTTACACAAATACACAGGCCAAGAGGACATCGTCGTTGGCACACCGATTGCCGGAAGACCGCATGCCGAACTGGAGAGTCTGGTCGGTGTATTCATCAACACGCTGGCGATGCGCAATTATCCGTCCAGCGAC
>NZ_JAALFM010000112.1:0-337 GCF_011800295.1 Paenibacillus sp. EKM301P
TACATTTCCCAGACGGAGAAATCGAAGCAGAACGAGTGGAACAGCGTCCACGTGTCGGACGGCCCGAAGTCGAACAGGTTCTTGTCATTGAACAGGAGGCGCACGACGTTCTTATGCTCGATCAGCGTTCCTTTTGGTCTGCCGGTCGTTCCCGACGTGTAGATGACATAAGCCAGGTTGACTGGCCCGGAAATCGGCTCCAGGTTCAAAGCGTCCAGCGCACTTTCGGAGTCCGCCCCTCTGTCGCCCCAAACGAAATTGTCCAATTCGAGGCGCGTTCCTGCGAAGTCGGTCTTCTCGTGCAGATGCTTTTGAATCAGCAATAACGGCGCACCCG
>NZ_JAALFM010000113.1:0-337 GCF_011800295.1 Paenibacillus sp. EKM301P
TCCAACTGATCCCGCTGGGTCAGCAGGATAGATGCCCCGCTATCCTCCAGCATGAATCCCAGCCGTTCTTCCGGGTCTTCCGGATGTAACGGCAGATACGCCCCGCCTGCCTTCAAAATCCCCAGCAGGCCGACGATCATCTCCAGCGATCGATGAACTGCGATGCCCACCATCTGATCGGGCCCGATCCCTTTCTTCCGCAGGACGTGAGCCACCCGATTCGCTTGGGCATTCAGCTCCCGGTACGTCAATTGCCGATCTTGGTATAGGGCTGCCGGATGTTCCGGTGTTCGCTCCACCTGCTCCTCAAACAATTGATGAATCGTCTTCTCCCTTG
>NZ_JAALFM010000114.1:0-335 GCF_011800295.1 Paenibacillus sp. EKM301P
GTCGAAGCGAAGCTGCTGAGTGTAGGTGGCGTGAAGGAAGCGGTCGTCGTCGTCAGGGAAGATCAAGAAGGTCAGAAGGCTTTGTGCGCTTATTATACAGCGGAAGAAGGCTTGACAGCGGCGGATCTGAAGCGGGCGATTGCCAGCGAGCTGCCGGGGTACATGATCCCGTCGTACTTCGTGGAGCTGGAGCGCCTGCCTCTGACGCCGAACGGAAAGATCGACCGGAAGGCGCTGCCGGCACCGGAAGGGGGGGCAGGAGGCCGCGAATACGTGGCGCCGCGCACCGAACTGGAGGCGAAGCTGGCCGCCATTTGGCAGGATGTGCTTGTTCG
>NZ_JAALFM010000115.1:0-332 GCF_011800295.1 Paenibacillus sp. EKM301P
GGCATCCACCGCGCCAAATCGCCGGTGCGATACAAACGTTCACCCGGTACGTACGGGTTCGCTACGAATTTCTCGGCTGTCAGGTCCGCACGGTTCAGGTACCCCCGTGCGACCCCGATGCCGCCGATGCACAACTCGCCCAGTACACCGATCGGTACCGGATTCAGCTGGCTGTCCACGATGTAGAAGCGTGCGTTCAGCCACGCCTGTCCAATCGGCACATTCCCGCTGCTTGGCAGTTTCGACAGCTCTTCATCGTAGAAGCTGGAGTCAATCGCCGCTTCCGTGACGCCATAGCTGTTGATGATACGGATATCTGCGCCAAACCGTTC
>NZ_JAALFM010000012.1:0-120129 GCF_011800295.1 Paenibacillus sp. EKM301P
CTACCTTAATCCTCTATGCAAATGAAAAAAGGATCAACCAGAAAGAACTGGTTGATCTCATAATACGAACGGGCAGGTTAGTTTAAAGTCATTCGATATGAACCTATCACAGGTAAGGATTTTTTTTGTGCGCATTTATCAATAAAGAACAAAGCTCGCTATCACTTCAGCGAGCTTTGTTCTTTATATGTCAAAACCAAGTCAGAGTAAAACCCTGTTCGAGGTCTGAGATTAGAGCAGGATGAACAGGCTACCATCCCAAGATTCTCCGGGTCAAGTTATCGAAAGAAGTAGCGCACTTAGACGCATTCTCATCCGCAGGTTAACAGCATTCTGGACTGTTTAAACAGATTTATTATACACGTCTGCAAAAACTTCCGCAAAGTCTCCGACCTTGACTTTACCAAGGTGGTAGTCGGTTGCACGGAGGCTGGCGTAGAACTCGTCGGCGTTCTCGCAGGCGCGGTTCATTTGGGCAAACCCGTTGGCAGTGTTCTCGTGGAAGCCGATTTTTTTCATATTCTCAGCAAGAGTTTCAACGGGGATTTGTTGGTATTTGGCTTCGATACCTTTCTCTGCAAGGGCGTTGAGCCAGTCGTTGCCTGTGGCCCAGTCACTAACTATGAACTTCGCGCTTTTACCCGCTGGGGTGTGAGAAATCATGGCGTAAACGACGTTTGCAATATCAACGGGGCTGACCCAGCCTTGTGGGATGTCAACAGAAATTGGGCTGAAAATAGTCTGCTGGGTTTTGAGGCTTTGCATGTCGGCAAAAAGATTGCTGTAAAAGCCGACAGGCCGGATGTGGACAACGTTCACGCTTTCAAGCGAGTTTAGCGCGTCTTCTGCAAAATGATAGCTGTAGAGAATGCCGGCGTTTGCGTTGTCGGCGCCGACTGAGCTGAGGTTGACGACATTTTTTACGCCTGATTTTAGCACAGCGGCCTTATAATTTTCAGCAAGATCAATAGCGATCTGCCACATGTCGGTGCCAGAGGCATAATTGATGCCCGAAATCATGAGGTAAACGACGTCACTACCTGCGAAGGCCTGCGCGAGGAATTCGACGTCGAGGTTTGATCCGATTGCTGGTTTGGCCCCAAGCGCTTCGATGTCGGCGATACGATCTTTGGAGCTTGTGATGACGGTGACATCGTGGCCGTCTGCGATTAGGGATGGCAGGTAGTTGCGGTTGATATTGCCGAGTGAGCCGAGAACTGTGATTTTCATTGTGTATTCTCCTTTTTTAATAATGTGATTTCGAGAAATGTATATCGCTTTTGAGACCGTTATCCCTTCCTCGATTGGCTATTCATTACAAGAGAGATTATACAACGACAAATTAACTAAGTAAACTAAATTAATAAAATTAGTTAATTTAATATTTTTATTCAATATTGTTTGTTGATACAGCTATTTTGATATAGTATGATTTGATGAGCATTAGAGGAGGCTTCAATCGTGAGAAAACCCGTGAGCGCAGATCAATATCTAAATAAAATCAAACCTGTAATTAGAAGAACCAGATTCAGCCAAATGAAAATTGACGATATCGCAAAACATATGGATATTAGTAAAGTGACGCTTTACAAGCACTTTTCATCCAAAGATGAAATCATTGAACAGGTTGTAGAGTATGGAATTCAGTATTTGCAGCAGGCTGACACCGTTGTATATGATGATTCCGTTTCATATATTGATCGATTTCAAAAAACGTTTCTGGAATCGTTAATAGGTGTTATTTATTTATCCGATTTGTTCCTGCAAGACCTCAAGGAGTTTTATCCACGACTTTTTGAAAAAATTTCCGTTGCTCAACAAAATAGAATTAAAAATTTACAATCATTTTTTCAATCCGGTATGGATAAGAAGATTTTTAACAGAATGCACGCTGCGCTGTCCTTAGTTCAAGATGATGCGACGCTTCGGCGCATTATGGAACCGACCTTTAGTATTCAATGGTATGATCTGACCTTGAAACAAGCCGTTATGGAGTTTTATAGAATGAAACAGTATCAAGTGATTAGTCCAGAATATCTGGATACTGTTGACGATTCAGTTATCGAAAAAGAAATCATTCGCATTTTACAAACCATTTCGTAAACGCGTTCGTTTCCTACGACTTGTTCTCATGATGCTATCGTCCCGTTATCGGAGTAATTGTTGTAAAATTTGTAGCTTATAACGCTAAAAGGCCATCCGGGTAGATGACCATTAAACTTAGCGGTTAGAGATAGCGCGGTGAACCGTATCACTGTAAATCATTATGCTAACGTAGAAACGATAATTGAATAAACGACGAAAATGAAGCTGCCTGTGTTGACCGGCAACTTCATTACATTAACGGGCAGGTCAGCTTAATGGCAAATCGTAAGTTGTACGCAAAAAATAAAGTTTTAGTCCGAGCTGCTATTGCTACACAGTGCCAATATTGCTTCTAAATCCAATTTGTTTACTTCCATATCGAAATGGCTCGCGTTAGAAAGAATGTAATCATTAAGGGTACTTCAATATCTGTTCCCTTGCAATCCGCCGGGCGTAATCCCAACACGTGTCAAGAAGCCATGAGACTCTTTTGTCACATGATTTCTTGGCATCTCCTTA
Organism: Paenibacillus sp. EKM301P; assembly: GCF_011800295.1. Classification (NCBI taxonomy): domain Bacteria; kingdom Bacillati; phylum Bacillota; class Bacilli; order Caryophanales; family Paenibacillaceae; genus Paenibacillus; species Paenibacillus sp. EKM301P. The sequence continues at coordinate 2,605 of NZ_JAALFM010000012.1, forward strand.
TCGATTACCAGTACCCGTCTGCGTGAACGAGCCAGCACCAAGGCAAGCGTTCAGTCCAGCAGGGCCACCGCCAACAATCGCAAGATCATATATTTCGGCCTCAGTCTCCGGTCATCTTCCTTCTACCTCCCTGATCAATATCACAATCTTCAAAAGCTATTGGCAAGCCAAGTTTGCACGGATTCGGCTTCAGGCTTCCAGCCAAGCAAGTTTCGAGTATGCACAGAGCGAATTCGGCAATTCGTCGCAAGTGTATATTGAGCCAGAAGGCCAAATTCACCAACCGCTTCTTCCAGAGACCAGCTCATCGTGCGTCCCTCATATCCAAGCGCCTCACTTACGTAACGGCTTAGATCACGGAACGATTCCTCGCCATTTTCTGCGAAAAAGTAAGAAGAGGATGGCGCTTTGTCTAGTGCAAGAAGATACAATTGGGCCAAGTCACGAATATGGACGTTCGACCATCTGTTCAGACCTTTGCCAATGTAGACTCCGGCCTTCATTTCTTTCGATTTCTGTACAATCATTGGAAGCTGAATGCTGTCTCTTGGAAGTCCGAGAGACGTTCCATACACCATGGAAGGTACGATGACAATGCCTCGTACTCCTTGATCGACCCCTGCTTTACGCACCAGCTCATTGACTCGAATCGATTCCAAGTCCCTTGTTACAGGTGTTTCTTCGTTATAGATTTGCTCGCTCTGGAATTCGCCCTTGGCATCATCCCCAACGTTGCCTGAACCGGATGTGTGAATCAACGGCTTTCCTGTACCGCGCAAAGCGCTAATAAACGTCTCAATAGCCTTGCGGTGAGCAACGTCAGCTGTATGAATCACTCCATCGCTCCGTTTTGCGTAATCAGCCAGTATTTCCGTATCTCCAAGTGTGCCCACGACAGGCTCCACTCCAAGCTCTTTCAGCTCGTTTATTTTGCTGGTGCTCCGGGTCAGACCATAGATAGAATGCCCTGCATCGAGCAATACTTTAGCCACAGAACTTCCGATATATCCGGTAACGCCTGTCATAAATATTTTCATCGTTTGTCATCTCCCTAATCTAAGTTCTTTTAAGTGATTCGATCTGTCACTGTGTCCTATACTCAAATTAATAATAAGATATTATAGATACTCAATGTCTGTAATTGAGCAAAAAAAGGTGCGTGATTCAGCTTGCATTCATACAAAGAATCAGCTCCTTTGATCGCATGGACACGAAGTGCATAGTCGAGTTAAGAATAATTCATTTGCGCTCCGATTATCGACTCATCGAGTCCATAATGACTTAGCTCATTTTAGAGCTACGGATCACGTATGTCAAGTACCTGGCTCGCCTAAAAACATAAACCATTGTCATCTTAAACTTGTTGCTCTTAGCATCCCGTATGAGACGGGTTGCATAGCAACGTATTCCACATGCTATAACTGCTAAGCGTACCAGAAGACTGGAAATATCTGGTCATAGACTCTGTCGAAATCAACTGGCAGTGGTTAAATAAATTGAAAATTTTAAAAACAATTATTCAAAGATATTCGCAATTTCTTTGTTAGCTTTATGTCTTTCTCGTGTCAAATGTTTTTTAACAACGAGCATCGTTCGTCCCGCAATTCTCTCAGCTCGGCCGATGAAGCTATCAACATTAGGATATCTTCTGCATATTATTTAAATAAATTCCTACTTTGGTTTCTTTTGTAAAGGATATTGGACTAACGGGAAACGTTAGTTTAATGGAAACAGCGACAGTCTAGGACTTTATTTTCTCGTCCTTAGTTGTCGCTGTTTCCATTTTCTAGGCTAAGTCTAATACTTTATCTTTTGCCGACAGTTATTTTATTAACATCAGTTCTCTTTTTGCTTCGCATAATATTCGGTGATCAGATCAAGGAACACCTTTGGAAACGCCAAGGTGGACATATCTGCCTCGCTGATCCAGCGGTACCCCGCCGGCAGCGCATTGTGCGCGTGCTCTGCCTGCTCAGCCAGTGCAATCAACGCACCTGGCTTCGCCGCGGTGCTGTAGCTGGCCCGCTGCTCGGCAGCCAGCGGCTGTTCGCCCGCCTTCCCGGCAGGGGCGGCGACCTCTTCACACTGGAACACACGCAGGTTCCAGTGAATGTGGCTGAACGTGTGCTCCGCCTCACGTACAAACCGCACCGGGCGCGCATGCACGCCCTCTGCCAACAAATGAGCCGCCAGGTGATCCATGGCTGGCTCATCCGGCACCGGGCCGTTGTAACCCTCCGGCCCGGCAAGCTCATGCGGCAGTTCCCACATGCGGGCCAACAGGCCCTTGGCCGGGCGTTGCCGTACAAGCAGGCGACCTGCGTTCGCGCCGCTGCCCTCAATGAGGGCGACGGAACGCGGCTCCAGACGCGGCGGCTTCGCTTTTGTTTTGACTGGCAGCGTCTCCTCGCGGCCTGCCAGCCTGCCCGAGCAATGCTCCATGACCGGACAGGTCAGGCAATGGGGCGACTTTGGCGTGCAGACTAGCGCTCCCAGCTCCATCAGCGCCTGATTAAAATCAGAGGCTCTCCCTTCGGGAATCAGCTCCCTGACCAGACTTTCCATATGCGACCGCGTGCTACCCTTCATAATATCCTCTTCAATGAGGAAATAACGTGACAGCACACGCATCACATTCCCGTCTACAGCAGGCTCTGGTCGATTAAAGGCAATGCTCATAATGGCCCCCGTCGTATATGGACCTACACCTTTCAGTGCCGCAACAGCCTGCGTATCATCCGGCACCTGCCCACCGTGAAGCTCAACTACCTGTTTCGCTGCCGTTTGCAAATTCCGGGCCCGTGAATAATACCCCAGCCCTTCCCATAGCTTGAGCACATCCTCCTCGGGCGCTTCCGCCAGCGCTTCAATCGTCGGAAAACGTGCAATAAAGCGATTGAAATACGGAATGACCGTATCGACACGTGTCTGTTGAAGCATAATTTCCGAAATCCAGATATAAAAAGGATTGCGATGGCGGCGCCACGGCAAGTCGCGTTTGTTACGTGTATACCAATTCAACAGTTCAAAGCTAAAATAACGCTTTTGTTCCAATGTATTTGTAGTCATCCCATCACGTCTCCTTATATTCGACAATCACAAAAGCAGAGGCAATGTTAGGCTGATGTGTAATACTCAAGTGAATGCTGTAATTCGAGTCACCCGTATTCGGCAATCTCAGTCGATCCCACGCAGACGAAGACAAATAAACTACGGGCTTCCCCCCAGGTTCAGGTAGAATATCCATATCACTGAACCCGATGATTTGTCCAATTCCACAGCCGAAGGCTTTCGTTACCGCTTCCTTGGCGGCAAAGCGCCCTGCTACGAACTCCGCTAGCCTTCCCTTACGTTCCACTGCAAGCTCGCGTTCTGCCGGGGTCAGCACCCGATTCAAAAATGCATCTGCATATTTACCTGCCAAAATATGAGCCATACGGCTTATTTCCAGTACATCATGTCCAATTCCGTAGATCATTTGGGTATTCCCCGCCCTTTTTTTACTTTACTGGATCTATTGTAACAGTGCGTCCACACCCTGGCGAGTCGCAAAGGCGTAAAAGCGTCACCAAAATATGTTAAAATGAGAGAGGCAATCAGTGAATGCTTGAAATTCGCGGATATGCCGGTTTAAAAACTCCCGTAGAAAGGAAGGATAGGATGTCAGAAACGATTGTGGTTGAAGCAGGTACCGATGCAGGAACAGATGCGGTGATCCGTGCCTCCTGGTTTCCCGCTAAAAATACGGCCAAAAGCCTGCTCATCATCGCTCATGGCTACAAAGGATTTAAGGATTGGGGTATGTTCCCCTTTATAGCAGAAGCATTGAGTATGGATAACCATGTGGTAACCTTCAACTTTTCACATAATGGCATAGGTGAGGATCTGGAGAATTTTACCGAGCTGGAAAAGTTCGCACGCAACACCTATAGCCGCGAACAAGAGGATTTGGTACTATTACTGTCCAATCTGAGAGCACGCCACGAATTCAGAGAATTGCCGTTGTTTCTGTTAGGACATAGCCGAGGTGCGGGAAGCTGCTTTGTATATGCTCTAGATCATCCCGGCGAGATTGCTGGCGTCATTTCATGGAATGGCGTAACGGATCTTGATCTGTTTACTTTACCGCAAAAAGAAGAAATGCGTGCCAAGGGACGCAGCTATGTGCAGAACGCCAGAACCGGGCAACAGCTTCCGCTGGATGCTGTCATTCTGGACGACCTGGAGCACAATCGCGAGCGTTTTGCCATTGTAGACAGACTTGCCAACAGCCAGCTCCCAGTTGTGCTTATCCAGGGAACCGAAGACTCCAAACGTCTACGGGAAGGCTCTGCCCAACTCACCTCCGTTCGTCCCGATATCGAGTGGGTACAAATTCAAGGCGGCAATCATACTTTTAACACGGTTCACCCATTCCAGGGAGGCAGTCTTCAACTGGATCAGGCGATTACCGAAACCCGCCGCTTCATTGACTGGATCACCAATTAGGCAATAGCCCCTTCAATACAAACGGCGATCCGCCAGGCGGATCGCCGCATTTATTTAGTTTAGCATTTTACAATTCCAAAATGATTCATGCTTACACTCCTGGAATGCTTGTCCGCTTATGTGCTGTACGTGTAAAATAGCTTTCCAGCTTTTCGCGGTCCGCCGGATCAATTTCCTTGCCTTCCAGGTAGTCGCTGTTTGCTTCGTAGGAGATTCCCAGTTCCTTTTCATCCGTCTGGCCTTCCCATAATCCTGCTGTAGGCGCTTTGTCCAAAATAGCCTGTGGAACTCCAAGATAGCTGGCTAACAAACGTACCTGACGTTTGTTGAGCGTACTGAGCGGTGTAATATCGACCGCACCATCGCCCCATTTGGTATAAAAGCCTGTAATGGCTTCTGAAGCATGATCTGTACCCACGACGAGCAGGTTCAGTTCATTCGCGAGTGCGTACTGAACCACCATACGTGTTCTTGCCTTTACATTCCCTCTCACTTGCGGAGTGATGGAACGTTCCAGACCCATATCCTTTAATGCATGCTCCACTTCCACGGCAACCTCATCCACGGCTTCCTTAATGTTCGTTTCCCCAGCATATTTCAAATTGAACGCTTTAGCCACTGCGTAGCTATGATCAATATCTTCCTGTTGACCATATGGCTGGAATACACCTAGCGTTTTGTATTCTTGCCCTTGCTCCTGCGTCAACTCATCTGTAGCCTGCTTGCACAAGGCGGCAGCTACGGCACTGTCAATCCCGCCACTAATGGCGATCAACAGCCCTGTGCTTCCTGTTTTTGTTACGTACGACTTGAGGAAATCCACACGCTTGCGGACCTCCGCCTCTACGTTGATCGTAGGCTGTACTCCCAATTCAGCAATAATCTGTTCCTGCAAACTCATCAGATAAGCACCTCTTTTTTAGGAATTTCCTTCACAAGCCAACACGCAAAAGCCCCGGCAAGTTTCGCAGGCGAAAAATGCGGGGGCATAGCTTGAGCAGTCTTACCGGCAAAAACGGTCAAATGCACCGGTCAAATCAGCAGCAATCTGATCTGCCGAACGATCTTCGATCTGATGTCGCTCGATGAAGTGAACCAGTTCGCCGTCTTTCAGCAGCGCGATCGAAGGGGAAGATGGCGGATACGGTGCGAAAAATTCGCGAGCCTTCGCCGTTGCTTCCTTATCCTGTCCCGCAAAAACCGTATACAGATGATCCGGCGTAATATCATGCTTCAGCGCTTCAGCTATACCCGGGCGGCATTGGCCTGCGGCACAACCGCATACCGAGTTCACAACCACCAGCACTGTACCTTTAGCATCAGGCAGCTTGGCCTCCACATCTTCAGAAGTACGCAATTCCTGAATCCCAAGATTCGTCAGTTCATCGCGCATAGGCTGAACTGAATCTCTCATATATTGATCGAAAGACATAGACATATTCTTTCACTCCTTTTCATTAAATCATGTATACTACGTTTCTAATTTCATCCTGTGCCGTAGTAAAGGCATGGACATCTAAAGCCCATTATACAATCTTTTTCACGTAATTTGCAAAAAATCCGGTTACATCTTTGCACAATTATTTCTGTATCGAATTTATGACAGGAGGCTCAGAATGCTCCCGATAAGTCGGAATGGTTCTGCGCAGACGGACTTTAAACTGTGTGCCCATTCCCTCCACCGAATCTACGGCAATCGTACCGTGATGACGCTCTACTATACTTTGACATAAGGCCAGACCCAAACCTGTACCTTTCGTTTTGGTTGTATAAAAAGGCTGGAACAGCTTTTCAAGCTGTTTTGGTGGAATTCCCAGACCTGTATCCCTCACTTCCAGTTCGACAAAATCCCCTTCCTCATGAGTAGAAATGGTCAGCACGCCCTTTTCCCCCATAGCTTCCATCGCATTACGCGATAAATTAAGCAGCAATTGCTTGATCTCCTTAGGGTTCAGATGCAGCATCGTTACATGATCCTCCAGCTTTAACTCGATCGTCTGTCCCCTCAGGTTCGCATCTGCCCACAATAGAGGTGTTAGTTCACGAATGATGTCATGCAGATGACACTGCTCCTTCTCGACAATCCGATTCTGGGCCAGGGAAAGAAAATCATTAATAATCCCATTCGCCCGATCCAGCTCCTCCATTACGATGCGGTAGTAATGGCCTAGAGAATCAGGGCTTTTCTCGCGCATAAGCTGTAAAAACCCGCGCACAACCGCCATCGGATTACGTATTTCATGAGTAATGCCCGCGGCCATCTGCCCGACCAGACTGAGCCTCTCAAAATTGCCCAGCTCACTGCGGAGCGTCTCCAGCTCTGTAATGTCCTGCAAGGCGATAATGACGCCTGTGGTTTGATTCATATGTTTATCCCGAAAAGGGAGGAAACTTGAAAAGAATACTTTGGGAGATACATTTATAAAATCAGCGCCTGCTTCTCCTTCCAATGCTTTCGCAACTCGTTCGTTAACTACAGGCGAAGCGCTAAAACCGTACAACGTGTTTAAGGGACGGCCTACGACCTCAGGCAGCGTAATAAAGGGATCGAAGTCCCGGTAGAGCTCCAGCATCGTTTTGTTCATATGTATAACTCGTTCTTCGCTGTCCAAAGTAACAAGAGATAACGGCATCAAATCCATGACTTGACGCAGCTTATCCACTTCGATTAAATATTTGCTCGTAAACTCAGTTACATCTCGCCGCAGCGTCAGTTTCTCAAAGGAATTATGCATCAGACTTACGACCGCAAAACTTGCCAACACACCTACAGCAACATTCCAAAACGTTGTAAGCAGATCAGGAATGTATACTGAAATGTTCTGTTTGCCCCACAATAGCGGTAATAAAGCCTTAAGCAGCATATCAGCCACCACATATGTGAAAATTACGAGCTTTTTGTCCAACAATGTTCCTCTTTGAAAAAACTTGACATGCAGTAGCATAAAAGGAAAAAGGATAAAAGCAGTGCCCACATACATTGGGGACATTTCTATCGACTGCGCTATAATTAGGACACCCGTCAATGCAGAAGCAGCGAGTACAAAGGAAGTGCGACGTGTACCGTACATGACGCCCACAGTAAGGGGAATAATACCGAGATTGGAAGGTAGGCCATATGGAGGCTGGTATTGAAAGAGCGAACATAGCAATATGGCTGGCAAGCAACACAAATAAAGTATGCCTTGATGAGGTCCGGGAAGCAGATGGCCTGCCCAAACCTTTTTCTTGTCTCCATAATCCGTTAATATAGAGAAAAAACCCGCCGATATAACGGCAAGGAGAACTTGGAGCACACTTTCCTTTAACGCAATTAACAAGGACTTCTCCCCCTCATCATCTTTCCTTGACGCCGTTAGTTGAATTAAAGCACAGGCTACAATATATTACAATATATGTGTTAAAATCCCGGTGTAGAACGACAAATTCTGCTAAATACCGGATATATATAAGAGGATCGTTTTTACGTTTTTTTACTTACTCCTATAAAATAGAAGATATACACAGCTACTGTGCTCAGAGTCTATCTAAAGAGACGGGATTACGATATGATGGAAAATTTGTTACGCGATTCTGAATTTTTTGAAAATTTGTCGACGAAAAGGAAGAGGCTTATGACTTACGACGTAATTGTGATCGGAGGCGGCTCAGCCGGCTTAATGGCCGCGGCGGCTGCTAGTGGCGAGGGCGCCAAGGTGCTTTTAGTGGAAAAGGGAAATAAACTCGGACGAAAGCTGGGGATCTCCGGCGGAGGTCGCTGCAATGTCACGAATGCAAAAGAGCTGGATGAACTCATTCGCCACATTCCCGGCAATGGCCGTTTTCTGCACAGTGCCCTGGCTGCTTTCGGCAATCGGGATATCATCGCCTTCTTTGAACAACTAGGTATAGCCTTAAAGGAAGAAGACAACGGGCGCATGTTCCCAGTGACGGACAAAGCCAAAACGGTCGTCGACGCTTTGATTAATAAGGTACGCTCTCAAGGAGTCGAAATTCGGACAAGCTGTCCTGTTCAAGAAGTGATTTACAAAGAAGGTCATACGGCTGGCGTGCGGCTGCGTTCCGGTGAAATGCTGCGTAGCCGTAACGTCATAGTCGCTGTCGGTGGCAAGTCCGTCCCTCATACAGGCTCGGAAGGTGACGGCTATGCATGGGCAGAGCAAGCAGGGCATACCATTACGGAACTATATCCAACAGAGGTACCGCTAACGTCAGGCGAGACATTCATCCAGACAAAAGAGCTTCAGGGACTCTCCTTACGAAACATCAGCCTAACCGTATGGAATGCGAAACAAAAGAAGGTTGTCGTTCATGAAGGAGATATGATTTTCACACATTTTGGTTTGTCTGGTCCAACTGCTTTGCGTTGCAGTCAGTTTGTCGTCAAGGGAATGAAAAAGGATAAGGTAAACACGGTGTTATTAACTCTCGATTTACAGCCTCATAAACATGCTGATGAAGTCTACCGTGAGACGCTGGAACTGGCATCGGTCGATGCAAAAAAGGCGATCAAAAACGTACTTAAGTCTTATTTACCGGAACGCATGATTCCGTTACTGCTTCAGCAAGCTGAACTGCGTGAAGATTTGACCTATGATCATATTCCCAAGCAGCAATGGCAAGAACTCGCCCAGCGAATCAAGGCGTTTCCCATTCGTGTGAATGGTACGCTCTCGCTGAAAGAAGCATTTGTTACCGGGGGCGGTGTGAACTTGAAGGAAATTAATCCGAAAACAATGGAATCCAAGCTGATGCCTGGATTGTTTTTCTGCGGTGAGATTCTGGATATTCACGGCTACACTGGAGGCTATAATATTACGGCTGCGTTTACGACAGGGCATACAGCAGGGACGCAAGCGGCTTTAAACGAGATGCTGTAGGAGTGGGAGGCACTAGCGTAGGCATTGATCTTATGATCGCTGGCCCTTCTCAAGATTCAAATCCTCCGCTGCGCTGCATACCACCACTGCATCCTCGTTTTTTAGGGGAGATAGGAAAAGGAAATTAAAAAGACTTAAATCAGTTGTATCACTGGTTTAAGTCTTTTTTTGATTAATCGCGTAAAGAATACGCTCTATCTTGTTTTGACGTTTACCGCTATGCCTATACCTCAATAATGATAGGTAAAATCATAGGTCTTCTCTTGGTCTGGCTGTAAATAAACTGACCCACATTATCTTTTAACATCTGCTTAATCAGGCCCCACTGACTCATTTCGATTTCTGTTAACTCGTTCACTGTGGTCATAATCGTGTCGCGAATCTGATTCATCAACTCTTCGGAATCCTTAACATATACAAAACCTCTGGATATAACCTCTGGCGCAGCGAGCATTTGCTTCTCGTTTTTGCTCAGAGTCATCACAATAATCAGCATACCGTCTGAGGAAAGTTTTTTACGGTCCCGCAGTACAATATTACCTACATCACCAGTTACCAGCCCGTCTACCAGGCTATTGCCGGATGGTACTTTGGGCCCCAGGGATGCCCTTCCCTCTGCGATTTGAATCGTCTCACCGTTTTGGACGATAAATACATTCTCCATCGGAATCCCTACTGACTCTGCTAGCTGACGATGCTGATGCAGCATTCTGAATTCACCATGTATAGGAATCAAATACTGGGGTTTCATTAGGGTCATCATTAATTTTAACTCTTCTTGGCTGCCATGACCGGATACGTGCATCCCCGTGGCGCTGCCCGATCCATAAATCACGTTGGCGCCCAGTACGTACAGGTTATCGATGACTTGGGAAAGATTTCGTTCATTCCCGGGTATAGCTCCTGCAGCGATGATCACAGTATCACCAGGCAAAATTTCGATTTTGGGATGCAGAGAATTGGCAAGTCGGGACAGTGCAGCCATCGGTTCCCCCTGACTTCCTGTACATAATACTGCAATTTCTTCTGCAGGATACCGCTCCGTTTCTCCAGCCTCAATTAACAAGTCCTCCGGCATGTGCAAGAATCCCAACTCCTTAGCCACGGACACCACATTGATCATACTGCGCCCCAGTAAAACAAGTTTTCTGCCTGTCTCCACAGCCGCATCAATGACCTGTTGGACACGGTTAACATTGGAAGCAAATGTAGAAATGAAAACTTGCTGTTTGGCTCTGGCGAAAGCGTCCAAAATATGCCCGCCAACCAAACGCTCCGAAGGAGTAAAGCCTGGTCTTTCGGCATTTGTACTTTCGGAAAGAAGCACTTTAACTCCTTGTTTTCCAATCTCAGCCATGCGATGAAGGTCAGGGAAAGGTCCGCTGACAGGAGACATGTCGAATTTAAAATCCCCGGTATGAACCACATTTCCTTCTGGTGTCTTGAAAAAGACGCCCAAGCAATCAGGGATGCTGTGTACAGTGGTGAAAAAGGATGCCTGAATCGAACCCGCCTGAATCGTTGAATCCGCATCTATAAGATGAAGCTCAGCATCACGTAAAAGGTTATGTTCCTTTAGCTTAATTTTAATCAATTCGATAGTGAGTTTTGTGCCATATACGGGGATATTAATCTGCTTCAGTAAATAAGGAATGCCCCCGATGTGATCCTCATGGCCATGCGTTACAATGAGCGCTCTGACTTTATCCTGATTCTCCTGTAGATAGGTGACATCTGGTACAATGAGGTCAATACCAGGCAAATTTTCATTAGGAAACTTGGAACCACAATCAATGACGACAATATCCTGATCATATTGGATAAGGTACATATTTTTACCAATCTCATTAACACCGCCTAAAGCAGCAATGAGTAATCTGTTATCAGCAAGCATCAAGTTTATTTCCTCCTTAGGAAAATGCTATCCATATTATTTATTTTCCACGTAAACTTATACACCCTATTGGGAAAGAAATGAGTAGCCTTCCTACATAAGAGAGGACTTGTTTCACCAACACAAAAAGAAACCCTTGTCTCTAACAGACAGGGGCCCTCACTTGATTGATTAGATACCCACCGCAGCCGATATAGCAGCAAAAATAGCAGCAATCAGCCATAGGATCGGGAATAGTTTGAAGATTACCTTCAGCCACTGTCCAAAGCTGATCCGGGCAATGGCCAATCCTGCCAGCAACACTCCGCCTGTGGGTGAAATGAGATTGGTTAACCCGTTACCAAATTGGTACGCTGTGACTACAGCTTCACGATTGATGCCTACAAGATCGCCAAGCGGTGCAAGTACAGGCATGGTTAGTGCAGCTTCCCCTGAAGAAGAGGGAACGAGGAAAGTAATGATATTATGCGCAAGCAGCATAATAGTCGTGAATAAATAACTTGGCAATCCTTCCAGGACGCTTGCAAGTGCATTCAATACGGTATCTATAATCATCCCCTGTTCTGCGATAATCAGAATTCCGCGGGCGAGGCCTATGATCACCGCGGCGTAGATAAATTCACCGCATCCTTTTACAAAATTCTCAGCTATTTCCTTCTGACTCATTTTGGTGACAACCCCAACAAAAATACCAAGGGCAAAGAAAAGGGCGCCGATCTCCGTCATATACCAGCCTTTGACCAAAATCCCCCAAACAATTGCTCCAAGCGTTACAATAAATCCACCTATAATTAATTTGTCCCGAAATGTGAAGACGACGTCCTCATCTGTGCTTTCCTTTATAAATTGCTCGCGGTTTATAATATCACTCTGAAACACGATGGATTTCTCTGGATTTCGCTTAACCCGGTGCGCATACCACATCGTAAAAGCAATAGAAATCGCCGTAAATACAAGCCATTCGATAAATCTCAGCCAGAGCTGAGGATTCCCCTCCACTCCTGCGATTCCCTGGGCAATCAACACCGAAAATGGATTGACCGTCGAACCAACATAGCCAATTTGCGTTCCCAGAAATAAAATAAGAATCGCTGTCATAGAGTCAAAACCCAAGGCAAACATTAACGGAATGAAAATCGCATAAAGTGGGATAATTTCTTCACTCATCCCAAAAGTAGAACCTCCGAGACTGAAGATCACCATAGCAATGGGAATAAGCAAAATCCCCTTATTCTTTAGCCGCCTGGCAAGAGCTGTCAGCGCACGATCAATGGCGCCTGTCTGCAGAATAATACCGAAGGAGCCACCTACGATAAGAACAAAAGAGACGACATCGGCGGCATTGATAATCCCCTCAATCGGAGCGCTAAGGATCTGAGGGATGCCCTGTCTCAAATCACCGTTCTCCCCCGTTTTGGGTACAGAGTGATAGGTTCCTGAAACGATTGCCGTTTTGGTCACACCGTTCACTGTCACTTCATGACGCTCAAATTGACCACTGGGTACAATCCATGTCAACGCGGCGACTGTAATAATAATCAAAAATATTAAGGTATAGCTATGGGGCAAGGATAATTTCCATTTCTTATTCGTGATGTTCATGTTTATCCCTCATTCCAAGAATGGTTATACGTAACCTTCCCTCCCATAATGGTCAATATCACTTGGGCATCCCTGATGTCATCAGCGGATGCATTAAGGAGGTCGCGGTCAAAAACGGCGATGTCAGCATATTTTCCAGCCTCCAGCGTACCTGTCACCTCTTCCATATAACAATGTTTGGCTCCATTAATTGTCCATGCCTTTAAAACTTCGGATGGCGGCATTCCTTGGTCAGGATACCAGCCTCCAGCAGGCGAGCCATCCGGGAATAATCGGTGAGAGGCTGCATACAGCGAATCGGGGACACTGGTGATAAATAAAGGCAAATCAGTACCTATGGTGATCGGCACGTTAGCTTCCAGCATGGACTTATAATTATAAAAGCGGTTTTCATTCTGTTTGCCTGCCACTGCAGACATATAAGCCTCTTCGTAAGAAGGATTGAGCAGCAGAATCTGGGCATAGACCTCGGCAAAAATTTCGTTCTCTCCCATTCTGGTCAGATCATCTGGATGAGGATACTCCAGATCACTGATCGAATGTCTGATAAGGTGATTGCCCTGCTGCAAGCGGCATTTTTCAATCATGGATACGGCTTGGCGAATTGCTGCATCGCCTTCTGCCGTTAGGCAGCATTTGATCCCCTGGCTGTCCGCTTCCAGAACAGAGGCTTCAATCTTCTCATAATCAACTGTCCTCAAATTCGTGACCCCAGGCATATCTGCGTAAGGCTCCAACATGTCCCCTGTATGATCTGCTACAACGCCGTCAAGCATCAGCTTGTAACCTTGGAAACGAATAAGGTCTCCATTGTAAAGTGCTTTATATTTGATACCAATGTTTATATCAAACGGTTCAACAACTGGTTCCAGCGAGAAATGAAATCTGAGTGGCAATTCACCTTTTTCCTTCAACTCATCTAGAATGGGAAGCAGCTCACTATGTCGGTCAAAGCCGATATCTTTTATAGAAGTAACTCCTCGTGCAGCCAACATACGGCAAAATTCCATAAACTCTTGTTGGACAAGGCTACGGTCCTGCATCATAACTTGGAGCAGTAAAGCTCGTGCTTCGGCACTGCATTGATCCGGCGAAAACTGATATCTCTCCTCAGCCAATCGGTTCATCCAGCAGTAGCTTTTATTTCGGTTGATAGCGATGACCGCCCGATCGGGAAACAATCCATCCAGCAAGCTTGACTCAGGCAGCTTCCCCCATCTGTCCTCGTTCCAACCGTAAGCGGTTACATCTTTTCCTGGCGGAAGGTTGTTTGCCTCTTGTAGCAAGAGTTCCATTGCTTCTTCACTGGAGGCCGTATGCGCCAGATCCACGCCCCGATGCATTGACATGTATCCGGTAAAAAATACATGGTTGTCATGGATTCCCGGCATGATAAAGGCATCGCCCAGATTATAGACAACCGTTTCCGCACCTATCCAGGCTTGTGCCTCTTCCGGACGCCCCACCGCTGCAATACGTTCTCCTCGGACTGCAACAAACCCGGGCGAAGCTTCATTTTCCAATCCATTAAAAATAGCATGGGAGAGTAAAACTTTGTCTGCTAATGCATCTTTCTTCCCTTGCACAGTTTCACCACCTCACGATTGATTCACCTAACAATATGACGTAATATAACGTTATGTTAATGCTTCTGCTTCTCCCTATTGGATGGAAGCAGAAGCCACACTTACCTGAACCGCCTTGCATTACAGGCAACGGATTATATGGAGAATTGATAACGGTCTCCGATGATGTACTGCTTTCCTACATGAACCGGGCTTCCATGCTGGTCATAGATCATTGTATGCATGTAAAACAACGCCTGTCCGATCGCTGTCTCCAGCAGCTTGGCCTGATTTTCATCCGCCAAAGCAATTTGTAATATCGTCTCTCCCGGCTGGTTAGGATCAATGCTGTATTTTTGCCGCAGCAGCTCGTATACAGACCCCTCCAACTGCTCGTTCATTAGAAATGCAAAACGGTCATAAGGATAAAAATTGTTTTCCAGCATCAGGGGGCGATCATCCGCATATCTTTTACGCTGGATAAATAACACCTTTTCTCCTGGCGATAGCTGCAATTGATGTGCAATTTCCTCATCTGCTTCTACGATTTCACGTTTTGTGACCACACTATGTGAAGAAAGACCATTGGACTTGCAAGCAGCCGTAAAGCTGATGACATGTTCAATCTTCCGTCCAATTTTGGGGATGTTGACAAAGGTGCCCTTTCCCTGACGTTTGGTCAGATATCCTTCATGAACTAATTCGGCGATTGCTTTTCTTACGGTAATACGACTTACATTATACATCTCGCTTAACTCTGTTTCAGTCGGTATACGGCTTCCCTGCGTAAATGTTCCATTATGAATAGCGGTTTTGACCGCATTTTGTAGTTGAATATATAATGGCTCCGCTTGGTCTGAATTTAACATCATGTACCCTCACTTGTCATATAACGTTATATCACTCTCACTTAGAGTATCAAAGGTTACATATTCTTACAAGTGAAGATATTCGAAAAGGATCGTCAATAATGAACGCCGTATCCGAAGGAACCTTCTACCAGACAGCTCTGGGCGGCAAGCCTTGAGCCTTCTGCCATAGCATCCTGAATGTTGCCTTTTTCCAAAAAGCTCAGTAAAAAAGCAGTTATATAAGAGTCGCCTGCCCCCATGGTATCCACAGCGTCAACGGAATCAGGCATTTGAAAATAGAACTTCGTACCATCATAGGCGATGGATCGGTCACCGCCACGTGTCGCGACCAGAATTTGTCCCTTTTTTTTTCGATTGGAGCGGATATAATTCTGTGTCTCTTCATCCGTCATATGGCTGCAAGAGAAAAATGCAAAATCGGCATACGTAATATTTTGTTCTACTTGTGTATCTGTAAAATCATCTGAAAAATCAAAAGAAATAGGGATTCCTAGCGTCTCTAATTCAGGCAGCAAGTGACCTGTATGACTGTACAAGCCAGTATGAATTAGGTCGAACCCGCCAAGATAGTTCCTGTCATCTTCGCTCAATTCCAATGGATGAAGACGTGTCACTCCCCCCTCATTACTGCCGAGAAATACTCTGTCTCCATCTTCCAGGGTTACACGTGCGCAGCCGTTCTCTCCGCTGTGATATCTGCACCGTGAAATATCGATGTCAAGCTCACGCAGGGTGTGTTCTACATGCCGTGCTTCGTTGTCGTCCCCGAACACACCTATAAAGGCTGCATCCACTCCCGCTTTTTTGGCAAACACACTAAAATTAAGCGCATTGCCGCCAGGGTACATCATACGCAGATGAACATATTTATCTACCACATTATCGCCAATGCCTAGAACCTTCATGATGGTTTCCTCCTGTTGGTAGGTGCGCTTAGTAAGCTACTTTGCCCATATAACGGCGAGTTTCTAATGGGTGATTGCGTACATTTGCTAGTGCTTCACGATACACACATACAATGCTGTAGAATAACACCGGGTTAAAAAACTCTACTACTTCGTCTGCAATCGTTCCGATGCCAAGCTCCTTTGCATCAATCACTTCCACTTTCTCGGCATACTGATTCAGGAAAGTCTGTGCCCGCTCATCCAGCGCTCGTGTACGTCCTTCGTTGATCATCAGAATAAATGGAGTTTCCTTATCCGTTACTTCAAACGGACCATGGAAGAATTCACCGGAATGGATAGAAGCTGCATGGAGCCATTGCATTTCCATCAGCGAGCAGATGGCAAATCCGTAAGCATGTCCATAAGACGCTCCGCTGGTCAGGATATAGAAGAGTTCCTCGTTGCGGTATCTGTCTGCGAATACTTGGGCACGTGGTTCAACTTGGACTTTGGCACGGTTAATAATTCCATTGATTGCCCCCAATCCGTTCTGGAAAGCCGGGTAATGCGCATATCCCTCAGCGATTTGCAGCAGTTCAACCGTAAGTTCTAAAATAATGGCCATCGGGTTGTTTTTAACATCGCTCTCATCCCCCCACTCGTAGAGGAAGGAATAATCCGAATAGTTGAGCAGGTTCGCTTCACTGTTGTGGGTTAAGCCGATGGTATAAGCACCTTTCTCTTTGGCTGATTTAGCAGCCGCGACCGATTCTGGAGTATTTCCACCGTGGGAACAAACGATGACCACTGAGTGTGCTCCCAATCGTTTAGGCAACGCATGTACAAACTCATTCGCTGTATACATGCCTGCTACCAGTTTCCTTGCTTCACTATCCAGAAAATATTTTGAAGGATACATATCCACTAGTGAGCCCCCGCAGGCTACTAAATAAACCTCAGAAATCTTCCCATTCGCTTGTTCATAAATCGTCTGAACCGTCTGTTGTACATTCATTTTTTATCTCTCCTTTTATATAACGTTATATAACGTATTGTTCACGAGATAAATATAAGCGCTTTCACCAAAAGTGTCAAGCCTCTCATTAAAAAAAGCTCTAACCCTTTTGTATAAGGATTAGAGCTCCTTTGGGATTGGATTCATTGGGTTAGCAAATAACGAGGCTGTGGCTACATATACGCACAAAAATATGGTCTTACACATGGGTTTGTCCGAATAAACTAAATGAGACTAATACATAACGTCCAATAAATAATCAAGGAGGAAAACACCATTAATACATTTATCAGTTATGTTTTTCTGGGTCTATCTCTTTCAGCTCCCATTGGACCTATCAATGCCGCGCAATTAGATCGAGGTATTAAAAATGGATTTTGGCACGCCTGGTTTATTGGGCTAGGTGCAATCACAGCAGACATTATCTATATGATGCTTGTCTATTTGGGAATGATCCATCTTCTTAATTCCCCATTTGTCAAAGCTTTTTTATGGCTATTTGGCTTTTTCGTGCTTGTGTATACAGGTCTTGAAAGCATTAAAAATGCTGGTGTGATTTCAGAATCCGAATTAAGGGGAAATAGTAATACCCTGACCAACTCCTTTGTAGCCGGCTTTCTGATGTCGTTGTTTAATCCTCTCTCCATCCTTTTCTGGCTTGGGATTTACGGATCCATACTGGCCAACGTCGCTAATACTTATCCAGTACAACAGCTATTGATTTACAGCGGAGCGATTGTACTAGGCGTGTTGGCCTGGGATGTGACGATGGCAGCCGCTTCAAGTGTTTTCCGTCGATTTCTCAGACCCGGATTGCTTAAAACCATCTCTTGGATGTCAGGTCTGTCTCTTGTAGGCTTTGGCTTTTATTTTGGTGTACAGGCATTTCAATTACTTTTTTTACGCTAACGCTTGTCTTCTTGATAAAGTTAACGAGGTTCCTTGCCGTGCTTTCGACGCACCCATTGTACAATGAGGTCACATATGGCAATTAACAAGACTAGCAGCAAACTGATGTAAACCCCAGGGCGGCTAAGCTTATGAAAAAAGGCCCCTACTACAGCCAAAGCGATCAGCAATAAGCCAATCCAGCGTTTAATATTGCTCGATGTGCTTGATTCCAGTAACTTACCTGAAGACAGCAAAATAAAGCACCAGTTATATAGCAGCATTAAGCCTGCAGCTGTTGTGATATATTCATACACTTTTCCCGGTAGCAGCAACGATAATACGATTGCAGAGATTAATCCAACAGAGATCAAACTAAGTGCATACAGAGGATATTTGCCCTTCCACTTCCGTGAGAACAGTGTGGGCGCATCTCCTTCCTGGGCAAGAGTAATCATCATCGAAGTCTCTGCATATAGCGATGCTGTCATCGTTGAGAATCCTGCAATAATCAGGACTCCATTAAACAAATGAGGCACAAAGACCAGATGATCGCTACTGAGCGCAAGCACAAAAGGACTTTCCTTCGGATTAAAGGCACTTAATGGTACCATAGACACAGCCAGCCCAATCGATAGCACATACACTACAACCAGCGTAATCAGCATGACCTTTCCTGCTTTGGGTGCTTCCTCCGGGTTTTGAAGTCGGTTAGACATAATTCCGAGCACTTCGATACCTCCGTATGCATAAAAGGCAAAAATAAAAGATGACCATAATCCTATGCCACCGGTTGGAAAAAAGTCTTTGTAGCTGAGGGGAAACTTCGGATTATATTTACTTCCTCCGATCCAGCCTGCCAAAAGCGCAATCGCTAGGACCAGAAACATCACAAGAGCCGCCATCTTAATAATGGCGAGTACATTTTCTACACGATCAAAGCCCTTATTGCCAAAAAAAACAATCACAAGCCCTAAGAGTCCGAAGCCTGCCGCAAAAATCCACATCGGTACCTGAGGAAACCAAAAACGTGAAAATATAGACAGCGCGGTTAGTTGACTCCCATTAATAAGCAATTCTGAGAACCAATATACCCAGCCACTGCCGAAGCCTGCCCAATTACCAAATGCTTTTTGGGCATAGGAACGGAAAGAGCCCTGTTCTGGATGATCTGCCGTCATACGCGAAAGAGCGTCAAACACCACATACGTCCCAACTGCTGCCAAAAAGTAAGCAATCAGTACGGCTGGACCACCAATGGAAATCGCTAAACTGGACCCTAGAAAATACCCTGTACCGATGGTGCCTGCAACTCCTAACAAGCTCAGCTGCCACCATTTTAGTTTTTGATCTTTTTGTTTGCCCGCTGAAGGCTTGCTCATAAGAAAATCACCCTATTTCTAAATTTGAGACCGATACCTTGTTTTTTTATGATTTCCTTCTTCTCCATATTTCATGTGAAGTTCTTTCAATTTGTAATAAAGAAGCACCAGCAAACTCGATTAAAGTTTGCTGGTGCTTCTTTTTAATTAAACGTTTCACATTTTGGGCAAAGAAAGTGCCTTGTCTGCATTTTGAATATCCATTTGAATTTGCTGATCTGGATCATAGGCGTTGTAGTAACCATTGTTCTTCATATAATTAAAAATTTGCTCATGAAGATTAACAGCTTTGCTCAATTGGTCACACAGAACATTCCGAACTTCCGGGCTAGTGGACTCTGTTAACGCTGCGGCGTAGTTTTTGATCCCACTTTTAGCTGCGATTAACAGATCGGCAGCAATCACCTGATCGGTCATGGGAGTCGTACCAGTCATATTCCCAGTAAAAGAATTCACGTTAATCCTCCTTCATTATACAAGCAGATTTTTAAGCTGTTGAATATCTTGTGTACCGCCACTGATATCCTGCTGTAAAATATTTTTCAAATTTGAATCTGAGACTAAAGGCAGCATAGCTTGAGTTTTTGTGATACAAGTTGTTTTAAACGTAAGCAGCTCATGCAATTCCAATTTTTCGTGAACTCCGAGTTTTTGCAAGATCAAAACCTCCTTTCTGAACTTCTTTTGGTATTTCCTACGATTACTGCCCTTATGCACGATCCAAGAACCTTAGTTTTCACAATGTCCTTTTCAGCTTTTTCTCATTATGAAAAAAGGTTCCTTCAAACCATTAGTCATGGTTTGAAGGAACCTTTTTGTTCCAAAGTGAGCAGCAAGCGTGAACACCATTATTTAGGTATGGACGCTACCTGAAAAACCGTCCACATCGTCTTCCGGTTGGTGATCAGAGCTGACGTTGTGTTCCTGTGTTGTGTTCGTAAACGTTTGGGAAGAGCCGCTTTTATACGCCTCGCTCCAGTCCTCATTAATGATGTGCGCTGGAATAATCCAATCCTCCGGGCTATAACCTGGATTTTGCACACCGATATTACTTTGTTTACCTGGACGATAAGTGAGAACTCCTGTCTCAATTATACTTCCTTCATAAGCTTGGCAAATCTCTAATGCAGACAGCACATCCTGGTTCTCAACGTGAACACTGAGGCCTGTATCACCGTTCGTGCTGGCAGAGTATCCAATTTCCTTTAATGTTTCACAGGCTTGGGCGGCTTGCTGCGGATCACGAAATTGAAAACGGAAAGAACCCGTATCCATGTGCTTCATCTCCTCTGAATTTATCTTATTTTGTTATTTGGGTCCATTAGGTATGTTATTTGTTAATATAACCAATCGGAACGGTATTTTTACATTCGAAACCTTTATTTTTCAAAAATTTACCTTAAAGCTTTGAAATTAAATAATTAAAAAAGCAGCTACTGTGACAAATCGCATGTTTTCCCTACGTAAATCCCTTTATGCTAGTAGTAAGGGTATGGTTGCCCGGTCATCCGAACCGAGCGGTCAAAGGATGCCCAAATCCATACATAAAGGCGGAATGAAGATGATAGATTACCGAACATTGGTGACACAGCAATCTATGCATTTGTATAGCGTGTTTGCCAAGTCATTCAAAAGTGTAAACGAACATGCGGTTGCTGGCATCAAAACGGTGGGCTTCAACCCAACGGCCTTCGCCGTGATGGAAGTTTTATATCACAAGGGAGCACAACCAATTCAACAAATTGGAGCCAAACTGCTTCTGCAAAGCGGAAATGTCACTTATGTTATCGACAAGCTGGAGAGCCGTGGTTATTTGCACCGTCACCCGTGCGACCAAGATCGTCGTATTATATATGCAGAGTTGACGGACGAAGGACAACGCGTCATGGACGAAATTTATCCTGATTATACACGTCAGATTGAACGTGCCTTTAGCGGAATCAGCGAAACCGAAAGAGATCAACTCATCGGCTTGCTCAAAAAATTGGGCCGTAGCGCTGATAATCTGTCACCTTATCACAAATAGAATGAATAGTAATTTTAGCAACTGTCCAATTGTGAATAAAAGAACAATCCTATAGCTGTGCTAACGAAAATTTAGATTTACACAGAAAAGTCCACCCTTATATTTATGGGTGGACTTTATATATACCTGAGCGAAATATGCCTAAGCTTACGAGCAGCATAAGACCTGTTATCGACTAAAATGTTTGATCACTACATTATTAAAAATAGCCTTACCGCCATCTGAAAAAAGAGTAATTCCCTGATCCTCTAAGCGTGGAAATATTAAGGAGGAATAAGCTACTTCTCCATCATCTACAAAGACTTCGATGCTGGTTTTATCGACAAGAATCTTCAAGTGGACATTTTTTTTATTGGTATCAAAAGGCGCCTTACTCTCTACATATTTACCACTCTGATCCGGCTGCCCGGTGTTTGCTCTGTTTACATAAGAGTATTGACCCTCCACCGAAACACCCACATCTACATGACGCTTGCCATCCGCAGACTCTCGAAGCCTCAAGCCTGTATTTTTGATCGTTGACCAAGATACATCTGCTTCTAACTGATAGGCATCACCTGCTACCGGAAGCTTGTGGTTCCCCTCTACTTGGATCTTCCCCAATGACTCCGTTGCAGTTGGGAATTGCTCCAAAGCTGATACAGGCTGTGAAACCAAGCGATAGCCGACATCAGTTGTACGCTTCAACCGAATTTGGCGAACAACCGAATCCATGCCATTAAAGCCTTCCTTCAAAGTAGGCGTGTTGTTGGCATAATCCCAATTGTTCATCCAAGCCAGCGCATAACGGTGACTGTATTGGTCTTTGGCTTTGCCGTCCTCGAACGTAACCGCACCATACCAGTCAAAGCCATAATCCAGCCAATCAGGATCATTGCGATCAGGGAGAAATGCTTCTCCATTAAAATCCCCCGTCCAGTAGGCATACGTATTGGGTCCGCCGGTTGGTTTACTATTGGCGCTTGCACCTAGAATCCATTGATAGGTCCCATCATCCGCGCGCATCTGGTAAAGGTCAGGACATTCTACAAGTCCGATATTTTCCGTTTGAAAGCCGCTCGTAAACTGCCAATCCTTTAAATTTTTCGACTTATAAAAGCCAATCTTCGTTCCCTCCGCCATGACCATCACCCATTGATTACGTTGAATATCCCGGATGATCTTGGGATCTCTGAAATCCTTCGTGCCAGGGTTGGACATCACGGGCTTGTTGCGATAAGAAGTAAACGTCTTGCCTTTGTCCTTACTGTACCACAGAAATTGTTCCTGCTTTCCTCCATCTGCGGAGGGCTGTGTGACAATGGCTACAAGTGCGCCTTTTCCAAAACCTGCGGTGCCATTATTGTCGATCACGACCGAACCGGACCAAGGGTCTCCATTCGGATTCGTATATTTAGGAATTGCCACCCCTTCATCTTTCCAATGAACCAGGTCGGTGGATGTGGCATGTCGCCATTCTGTACCGTTCTTATGAGGGTAATCACGATTATATAAATAGTAGTAATGATATTGCCCATCCATATAAATAGGCCGCTGTGGATCATTTTTCCACTTATCCGGGACGGTAAAATGATAGGCGGCCCGATAGGTCGGTGTTGTATGCTTGCTTTGATTGGCTTGGTTTTTTGGAGCTGCTGCAGGTATTGGGGGTTTGCCTGCATCCTGTTGGTACATATTCCACCCCATAGCTATGAAAATAGTTAAGCCTGTGATAACTACTACGGATCGTATTCCAATGTTCTTGAAAGCTTTTTTTCTCATTATGACGATCCTCCTTACCCCTCATTGCATTGTTATGTATCGTCCGACGGACGACAGATCGGTAATCTACCAAAGCTGTCGCCTTCGGACATGCTGCTTATAACTACTTATTTCTTTCCATACTCATTTTGGTTATCTTTTTTGTCATTTCCTGGATCAATCGTAATTTGACCTTGCTCCAGAATACCGTTTTTCACAACAGAGGTTTTCGAGCCTTTAATATTCAGCAGGAAGCTTGGTGCGAAAGTAGATTTGTGATCTGGGAAGAGTCCACGATTGGTCATATAACTCGAAACGACTACGTTATTGCCTTTGCCTTGCGGGATAGCAAAATGAGCATATGTCCAGGTAATATCATCACGATCCAGATCCTGATGAAGAACGAGACCGGTTCCATTCAGGGGTTTATAAGGCCCTGTCAAGGAAGTAGAAACATAACCCAACATGTAAATATCATCGTCACCGATCGCATCTACAGTCACCTTGGAACCTCTTGTACTCGTAAATAAATACCACAAACCGTTCATTTTGAACACATTTGCCCGTTCAATTTCATCTGTTACCAGATTGGATGCAAGCAAAGGGGGCATTACATTTTTCAATGTATAATCATCATTCAATTCAACGATGCCCAGTGCGCCGTTCGCCAGCTCAGCTCCTTTTTTCTTAGGACTTTGTTGCAAGTTTTGTTGCTCTTCCGTGAAGAATTTTTTATTGCCACCATAATAAGCTGAGTTTTGAAGCGATTCTTCGCCCTGGTAGCCTGTTTCTGTCCCTGTGTTGGCTTCAAATATAATATATTTGTGGCCTTGATCCTCGACATAGTGAGGGTCTCTAAGGGTATGATTATCCATATCCACTCCGACGCTTTGTTGTACATTTTGATAGGTTTTACCATCTCCACCGTCATAGATCGATTTCAAATCCTCGACTCCATCTACTTTCAGTGTCTTATCATCAGGCTGAGAGACATTAATTTGAGCTGTGCTCAAGGTTTGCTTGCCGTATAATTTGTTATTCGGATCATAGGGCTGTCTGCTGGTATAAAATAAACGTACATGTCCATCAGAGGTTAAGGTAGCAGAACCTGACCATTCTTCTGACTGATTTTTGAGAATCGGATCGTTGGAGAGCAGTTTATCATTGTCTTTAAAGACTCTACCAGCATTTTTCCAGCCGCTCAGTGAAGTATCACCCGCTTTTTGATAGAACAGATATATAAATGTATCCTCGCCTCTTTTAGGATCGCCTGCCAGTCCAAATACGATATTATATCCCTTGTAATTAGCTACTGTACCATCGGCATTTTGCAACGGCCAGCTGTCCCAAACATCCAGATCAATCTGCTTGCCTGAGCTATCGTGACCAATAGCAGAAGGAATATTTTTAATTGTAGAGGCATCGAAGGATGGAACCTCATATTTCTCTTTGCCTTGCTGTTTGAAAATATTCAGCATGTCATTACGCGTAATTTGGGTAAATGCATTGTCTGCATTGAAATCAGCCTTATCATTTTCTTTTGCAAAAGCCTGAACGCCGCCTCCTAACAGCAAGGTAGTTGCTACTGTTGCAGTGGCTGCTTTACTGAACCATTTGTTAAACTTCAAGTACTCCATCTCCCTTAATGTAATTATGCTTTCTAGTGTTGAAGCCCAACTTTTTCGTTGGCTAGAGCCATTTTATATGGTATGTCAAACGATTGATATAGACTGAAAAGCCCTATTATGTGAGGGAAGAAAACAGATTCCTCTATAAATTTCATCCTCATATTTTCCTAGTAATTTTCTGAAAATACCTATTTTTTTCATTCCTATTACATTCAGAAAAATTTGTTACTTGATTTTTTTCCGTATCCCATTTTGCTTGGTTGGTTGCTTCATTCACATGCAAAATTGTTCAAAATATACTCATAAAATGCTCGATTTGTAAGCGGGTGCAAAAAAATGGTTCCTTAGTACCCTATAGCTCAATTTAGAAACAGCTTTTTTGTTACAATTTTTTAAGACTTTTTTACCACTTTGTAACCTATATCATATGAATATATCGCAATCTCTAGGGGATTTTTATTTCCTTTTTGTATATTGGGGAATTTATCGGTCCTATACGAGGTGGCTTTTTGCTAAATCAGTAGGAGAAGAGACCTTAGCATAAAGAAACAGCCCGGCCCCTTATTGGTGTACCGGACTGTCTCTTTAATATGAAAGAAGTATATTTTTTTTATGCGTGTTCTCTTTGTGGTGTCTTCACACGCTGATCTGCCTCTTCTTCCGTACCCGGTGGGCGGTTCCGCAATCCGAGGACAACAAACCAGCTAATCACCGCAATAACGACCATGATCACGAATAGGGAATGCAGACTGTTTTCCAGTACAGACCGGAGTAATCCGGCAACCTTGTCACTTAGACTTTGTGAAGCATGCGGGGCAAGCAGACCATTAATATCCTCCTGTGTAACCCCTTGCTGAGTGAGCTGTCCGTCCGCTGTCTGGGCAGCAATACGATAATTCAGCCATGAACCGAAGGCTGCAACCCCAATCGTTTGTCCCAATGTGCGCAGGAACGTATTCAAGGCTGTAGACGCGCCACGCAGCTGGAATCCGACCGAGGACTGAGCAATAATCGTGAACACGGTTATCGAGAAGCCAAATCCCAGTCCATACAATAACGTAGACAGGAACAGAAGCCAGATTGGAGTTGTTAGGTTCATCAAGGTCATGACGAAGGCTCCCAATACAATCAGAGTCAGCCCGATCAAAGAGGTTCGACGCGAGCCCAGCGTCAGCAAAATGCGTCCTCCGATCATGGAGCCAAACAGCCAGCCTACCGACATTGGAGCCAGCGCCAGACCAGATGAAGCGGCATCTCCACCGTGTACGCCTTGAATCCATAGGGGAAGATAGCTAGTCAGCCCGATTAGCAGGGTACTGACGAGTAGTGCAGCGGCACAGGAAAAAGCAATATCCCGTATCCGAAACAGCTTCAGTGGCACCATCGGTTCCTGAGCGCGCTTTTCGATAACCAAAAACAAAACCAGGAACAAAATGGCCACGGCAGCCAAGGCCAGCAATTCAGGAGAAGTCCAATCGATATACTGTCCCCCTAGGGCTAATACGAGCAAGAGTGCCGTCATCCCGATGGTAAAGGTAACTGCCCCCGCCACGTCGATACGCGCGGTACGCGTGCTTACCTGCTCCCGCAGGTAACGGGCGATGAAGAACATAGCCAGTAATCCAAAGGGAACGTTAAAACCAAAAATCCATTCCCAGCCAAAATAGGTGACCACGTAACCGCCCAAGAGAGGCCCGACGAGGGAAGAAATCCCCCACACCGAGCTGATCATGCCTTGGACTTTACCACGTTCCTCCATTTTGTATATATCACCGATGATGGTAAAGGTAACAGGAATGACACCACCCGCTCCAATCCCCTGGATGGCCCGGTATAAAATAAGCTGCTCCATACTATCAGCCAGCATACAAAGCAAAGAGCCAAGTACAAATAACGAGCACCCAATTAGAAAAATGGGTTTTCGGCCAAACAAATCGCTAAGCTTGCCGAAAATAGGCGTAGTTACAGCCATCGTCAACAAATATGCTGTAAAAATCCAGCTGAGCAAATTCACACTGCCCAGTTCACTAACAATTGTCGGTCCCGCCGGACCGATAACCGTTCCTTCAATCGCGGCCAGAAAGGTGGCCAATAGAACACCTGTCAGCACGAGTCCGCGCTTCATAGGTTTATCGTTTCCCAAGCAAATCACAAATCCTTTCCTTGTATAAACTGTGCTGTATCTGTACGGTTTTCCTTCCCAGCTTGAATGATTACCCGCACTGTATAATCGTAAACAGGCGGCCTATATAGGCCGCCTGTTATGTACGATGTATATATATTATTGTCTACATATCCTTAATTTTTGTCAACTGTAATCGTATGATTAATCCAGCTATCTTCCGTTTTATAGAGATACCCCTCTTCCATACGAAGAACATGGCTGGCAAAGCGTTCAGCTATCTGCAAATCGTGGGTAATGATCAGAAAAGCCGCTCCTTCAGCGGACTGCTCTGTGCACATCTGGAGCAGGATGTTTGCCCCTTCGTAATCCGTTCCCGCAGTCGGCTCATCCAAAATGTAAAGCTTTTTGGGGAGGATAAACTGTGCCGCAACGCTCAAAAGCCTTTTTTCGCCTCCACTTAGCAGATACGGCGAGACCTCCAGTCGGTGTTCCAGCCTGGCGGCTGTCAGCAAGCGATGCGCCCGTTCCTCATAGGCGGCGGGAACCGGATCTCCGATCCGTAAACCAAGCTTGACCCGCACACTGTACAAGCACTCTTCCCACACCGTTGCAGCTGCAAACTGATGCTCTGGCTGCTGGAACACATAGCCGATCCCGGCGGCCAGTCGGTGAATGGGCAGCTTCGACATATCCTGCCCTTCCCACCACATGCATCCCTTCGGCGCGGGGAGCAAGCCCATAAGCAGCTTGCCCAGCGTGGTTTTGCCAGAGCCGTTCTCGCCCAGCATTACGGCTCGTTCGCCAGGCGCAAGGGCAAGACTCACGCCCTTGAGCGCCGCGCGCTGGCTGCCGGGGTAGGTGAAGGGCAATCCCTTCACCTCCAGCAACGGCTGCCCAGCGCAATAAGCTGCCGAGCCGGCATTCCCTTCCGGCTCACGCGGCATGTCTTCCCTCCCCGCGGAAGAGGGAAGCAGCCCCCAGGCTACCAGCTGCGCACCATGCTCGCGCAGCAGCTTTTCGGGCGGGCCTTGCAGCAGCATAGTCCCGCCCTTCAGCACGATGAGGCGCTGCGCTGCACGCGCACCATCATCTATGCGGCTGGACGCAGTGATCACCGTCCGGCCTGCGGCATGGAGCCGCCGACATAGCAGGACGAAGTCCCGTACCGCCGGCGGGTCCAACTGCGCAGCCGCGTCGTCGAACACGACCAGCGGCGCTTCCAGCGCCAGCACCGCCGCAATGGCGGTGCGTTGGCGCTGACCTCCCGAGAGGCGCCGCACGAAGGAGCCGCGCTCGGATGCCAGGCCGACGGCCTCCAGTGCAGCGGCCAGGCGCTGCTCTATTTCTGCCGGAGGCACGCGCAGGTTCTCCGGCCCAAAAGCAATTTCGTCTTCGACGATTCCCTGCACTAGCTGGGCATCCGGGTCCTGAAGCACGACGCCGACAGTGGTGGCGACCGTAGCCAATTCAGCGGTGTCGGGGTCCATCCCATACACGGTCAGCTCTCCCGCCCGTTCGCCCTCGCCGGAACGGGACAACCCGCCATGAAGCAGTTGGCACAGCGTAGACTTTCCACTCCCACTAGCTCCAACAATGGCTATGTGCTCACCCACCGCAATGTCCAGCGTCAGACCATGTAACGCTGGCTCCACCTGGTCGTCATAGCGATAGCCAAAATCCCTTAAGGAGACAGCTATTCTATTTTCTACATCATGATCACTACGTTCATTCATAGCCGAAATACCCTCGATCCCTATTGTTCAGGCTATAACCATGTATAGCCTTGGTTATGCCCGTGAAGTGCGTCCCAGTTCAAAGCGTTTTAACAGACCCGTACCACTTAAGGCATCGCCCAGTACTTTCGTCAGCAGACCACACAGGACAATGCCGCTCAGGATACGAACGACCAGTGCAATCGTCAGTACCTTCCAGCCCCAATGCATATAGCCAAACATATTGGCTGCCACGATAAACCACAGCGGAACCATGGCTCCGCCCACCAGCATTAGTGAAACTGCATTCCAGCGGCGATACCGCAAAAGAGCAAATACCAGCTCCGCCGCAACCATATAGCAGACAGCTGCCGCAATGATAGATGCAATTCCATAGGCAGAGCCCATAAAAGACTGCACTACCGCGCCAAAGGCATAAGCAATTACCGCCGTACCTGGCTTACGAATAATATAATAGGCCAGCAAACCATATATCATGTACAGCCCGACAATAGCGGAAGTTGCGATCGGCCCTCCCAGACTGTTTAACGTTTTGTTAATCATCGACAAATACACAGTCATGACGCCGTTCAACGTAGCCAGCATGGCCATTAACACGATATCCAGCGTTGTAAACTTGGCAAAAATACGAGATCCCTTCATATGTATTTCTTGACTCCTCTCCATAATCTAGTATACAAGGTCATAGCTCTGGCCCTTGTACAAACTGTTACTGTATAAATGTATTCATCCGTCGTCTTATTGTCAACCTAATTTTATTTTACTAGTTGACAATGAGAGCAAAAAAAGGGAGTGCTTCTTTATAATATCCACCCTAAAACAGCCGTAGCGAATACAGCAATCACTGCACATACGTAGCCTAAACGCCCATTCTCCAGTGTACGAAGATACGTCCGTTCTGCATATGCGCCAAAACCTTTGCCCTCCATAGCCAGTGCTGTCTGCTGAACCCGTCTCACGGCATTCACCAATACAGCAGCCGCATACCCGCTCCACCATGATATCCGATTGCCCCATCCTCGTGGTGGTTCCTGCCCCCGAACACGCCGTGCAGCCATAATGGTTCGCCCCTCTTCTTCCAATAAGGGCAGGAACGTCAGCGCCACTGAAATTCCGAACGCAAATCGATAAGGTACACGCAAGCGCAGATTCAAAGCCTGCACAAAATCTCGGGGATCGGTCGTCGAGAGATAGATATAGGATGCCAAAAACAATACAAAAATCCGCAGCGTTAATGCCCCCGCGATATCCAGTCCCTCCGCTGTAATCACAATGGGTCCCCATGAAGCGACAGCATTCCCTTCTCGAATCGCTAGGATAGACAGTATAAAATACGGAATACCTAAACCAATCAGGAACGACATAGCGCGAAGTTGGCGTGCTAGGGTCAACCGTGCGCCGAAGCCAGCCACAGCGATCAGTGCCACCAAGAGTGCCGCTTCCCGTATTGTCGAATCCCATGCCATCGACAGGAGGCTAAAGCATCCCACCCATATAAGCTTACTTAACGGTCCAAGCCTGTGGAGCGGCGACGAACCGCCGTTATACTGAAACAGCATTTCGTTGTGCCTCCAATCTGAGCCATTCTTCATGCAGTAATGAATACATCAGCATATCCTTAAAGCCTGTAGATGTATGCTGTACCTGCCGTAACAGCCCTTCCTGGGTCCAGCCCATCGAGGACAGCAGGGCTTGCGAGCCTGTATTGCGCGGGTCCACCAGCGCTTCGATCCGATTTAATCGAATCGTGTCATATCCGAATGAAAGCACTAAGCGAAGCGCCTCAGTCATATAGCCATTGCGCCAATAAGGCTGGGCCAACTCATAACCAATCTCGGCTTTATAAGCTCCCTCCGTCTGCCAATAATTAAAGCCGCAGCTTCCAATCAGCCTCCCGTTCTCCTTCAGCTCGATCCCCCAGCGCAGCGCATCTTCCGTCTTCGCCAGCTCATTCAACAGCTCAATCATATCCTCTGCATCCTCTCGTCCTGACATACCGGTAAGGTTCATATAACGGTGAACCTCCGGGTCAGACCAGCAAGCGAACATCGTAGCCGCATCCCGGCTTTCCATCCTTCGCAGCCGAAGACGCGGGCTTTCCAGCAGTGGGATATGCCCCTTACATGCATATGCACACATGTTCCATCATCCTTCCAGCATTTCAATGACAACAAATATACGCTACATTTAAGCATACACCTCCAACAAACACAACCTTATTAAAGTGGACAGGCCCTTATAAACCAAATTAGCCCTCCGCTTCCTGATATCAGGAATGAAGAGGGCTACCTTTTATTGTTATAAGATTTTTGGTGTCTCTTATCCTTTTAAGAAGAAGCACGGGCAGAGACATGCGCTGGATTTTTCACAACATCTTCGTACAATACGCCTAGCATCGACTGAATTTCCTGCAATTCTTCGATCCCTGCGCCGGTAAGGCTGAACATATCATCATGTGGTGTCAGAAAGTTTTCCTGTGTCAGGTTTTCCAGCTCCTGCTTGACTTCACGTTCTCCTACACGGTATCCGCGTTCTTCGAGAACTGGTTGTATATCTCTCACGGTCAAATCGTCCTGATGTGCATAAGAAAGCATCTGTATACGGATAAACAAGTTCTGAACATCTGCATGCATAATTGTAACTCCTCCCTGGCCTAAGCCAACATGTTACATTGTTTTTACCCATAGGGGAGAAGCTGGAAACAGATGAGGGCAACCCTTCATTGAATTACTTTCTATATTATATGTCCCGCTAAAACGTAATGCTTTACCGTCAGCGTTGCTTGTAGAGAAGGGAATTGTGGTGCTAGAGAAAGGAGATTATTCCAAGGCAGTAGTGCTATTTTCTACTTGACTGAATATGTACAATCGTTATATCTTAAATTAATTAACCAATGGTAAAAGTGATTTGCACAATTACCTATTTTTGGTGACACATACAACAGTTAATATGAAAATTTAATGTTAGGAGCGTGGACTCTACATGTTTCAAACTATCCCTTACGAAGGAACACGTCAGGAACAATTCGAATCCGTTCTCGGACAACTCCGGGCACTTGTTCACGATGAATCCAATAGGATTGCCAATTTAGCGAACGCTTCAGCTTTACTGGGTCACTTTCTTCCAGATGTGAACTGGAGTGGCTTCTATCTTTATGATGGGACTGAGCTTGTACTAGGACCTTTCCAGGGTTTACCCGCATGTATACGGATTCCACTGGGACGTGGTGTTTGCGGTACCGCAGCAGCTGAACGGCGAACACTTGTCATAGACGATGTACATGCATTTCCAGGACATATCGCCTGTGACGCTGCTTCCAATAGCGAAATCGTTATCCCTCTAATCAAAAACGATGAGCTGATTGGAGTGCTGGACATTGACAGCCCGCTAAAAAGCCGATTTGATCAGGAAGATCGTGTATTCCTAGAGGAATTTACGGCTATTCTGGTATCCAGCCTGTAACCAAAAATTGTGCATATATATAGTCTTCCTTCGCCACAATATATGAGGGTCCTAAAACCTAAACTATCCGGCGAAGGAGATTGATGATCAATGTTCAACAACATGGCTCCACAACAACAACTTCATCAATGTGAACAAATTATGCAGCAATTGGTACAACAAACACAGCAAGGAACTGCTATGTATCAGCAATTGCTGCAACAAGAGCAACAAAACGCATCTAGCCTTGAAAGCCTAGTGCAACGCGAACGTAGCGCAGCTCAAATGATTCAAACCGCAATTCAGCATCACCAGCAAGCGATGCAGCAATACCAGCAAGTCATTCAACTGTGTAGCCAATTGGAAAACTCCATCCGCTCAAGCAGCCAAATGACTCAACCTGGATTTGGCGATAACTATGCTTCTCGCAGTATGCAACCATCCACCTTTAGTGCAGGAAGCCACATGAACCACAGCTTTCCGCAACACATGGGGACGACCGGGCAGCATTTTGCAAGCAGCGGTAGCATGCAGCAGTACGGAAACAGCAGTCAGCAAAGCATGAGAACAGCACCAAGCAGCATGTAAGCTGCTTTACACAAAAAAGGGTGAACAGCAGGCCGTCGATGGGGTTGTTGTTCACCCTTTTTCATATTACTTATAGCCCTTTTTATCAGCTGTTGCTCTAGGTTAATTCCCGTTTGGCCAGCTCCTTCATTCCGTCTCGCAAATATTCAGCTAGCCCAGGGCGATAGCCTTCATACATTTTACTGAAGTCCTCATGTTCTACATACAAGTCTCCCAGCCCGCTATAAATTTCTGCTGTAGGGGTATAGAATCGGCTTACCCATTGAAGATGACGGCGGATCAGCGCCTGTACTTCTGCACTGTTATGCTTCAATCCCTTATGCATGGCTTCAGCCAGCTCCCGATGAATCTGATCTGCCTCTGCCTGTGAATCCAAATAATCCTCTTTGCTCCAGTTCGTCGTCGCGGTCTTACTCTCCTGGATCTTTTCTTCGACCTGTGAACCATAACGTTCCGTCAGATCACGTTCATACATTTCCTGTTTTTCCGGGTTAAACCCTTGGTACATTTGCTCTGGTTTCATCGTTTGTTCTCCTTTCAAATGAGCCACCGTTTCGTCGATGGTCTGAAGGAGAGTATGCAAGCGGAAGACCTTGGCCTCAATCTTGGCTCGATGCACCTGCAAAACCTCGGCTTTCTGCTCCTTGGTTTGCTTTAGCACATTGCCAATTTCGGATAAAGGCAAATCCAGTTCCCTGTACACCATGATTTGTTGAAGCCTCAACAGTTGTTCCTGTTCGTAATAGCGATATCCATTATTTCCGATATGATGTGGTTTCAGCAATCCAATTTCATCATAATAATGCAAAGTTCGAACGCTGATTCCCGACAGATTAGATACTTCCTTTACTGTATAAGCCATTCCGCTTCCCCCCTTGCTTTCACAGTCTACAGCCTCCCGTGGCGTGAGAGTCAACACCCCCACTTCCCCACCTTGGTAATACACTTTTACCCTGTAAGCACATCGTGAACCGCTAATTGCCAACGATTTTTCATACTTGCGACCTACAGTAGGTATCTTTAGATATCTATGCAAAAAAAAGCCCTACAGCGTATTTCAAATAGGCTGCGGGCTTCTTATATTCAATTGAATTTGGCGACTAAGAGAAGCTTCTTCCCATGACCACATGATCGTAAAAAGCTATCTTTTGAATAATTTTCTCCAAATTGCGCTGCGTTTGGGCCATCTGTTCTTCCACTTTCTTTTTGTGGGCAACCAGGAAGTCTCTTCTCTCTTGGATTGTGGCTTCTCCTTTTACATTTAGCTCAAGATATGCCTTAATTTCTTCAATGGTCATTCCCGTATCTTTCATAGCCATAAGAAACCTGATCCAATCCATTTGTTTCTCGGTATATACCCTTCTCCCACCCTCATCCCGACCGACATCAGGTAGAATGCCCTCTTTTTCATAATAACGAAGGGTAGATGCGGGCAATCCACTCCTGATTTCAACTTCTTTAATGGAGTACATAGTTGATCCCCTCCTCATTCTTTTTTTTCGCTTCGAGCCAGCTGTAACGATAAGTATAAGTTTTCATAGAAAAGAGTGCAAAATTAACATTTCTCTATTTACCAACTGAACAGCTAGCTCTCTCCCTGTCCTTCCCCTCGCAATTTCCCAATATAACTCCTTACATTCTCCTCTGGATGGCTCACTTCCCATTGATCTAACAGCCGATTGACCTCCTCATCCTGAGAATTCAACTGGTAATAGAATATGGCCGCTCGTAATTGGTGATGCTCTTCGACAGGTTCATCACCAGGCCAGTGGTACTCTTGCTTGCCGTTCTCATCGGTAGTCCCTATCGCTCCGTCCAGTAACGGGGAGCGGCCTTCTAGGCCTTCACCGCGGGCAATGGCTTTGAGAAAATCGGCATGTCTCCTAGCAACATCAGGCGAACAACGGTACAAATTCTCAAAAATATCAAAGGCATCAATCGGATCGTATTCCAAATTCTCAAGGAAATGCCTTTGCAGCAGCGCGGCAACCTTCTTATTGCCCGTCAGTCCCGACAGAAAATAAAATGTAGGCATTTGTGCCTCATAACGAAAATCGTCGACATGGCTGATAATATCGTCCACAATCTGCTCGGTCTGAACACCTTCACGGGCTAACCGAGTTAGTATCCTCACTGCCTTATACTGCGTCCAATCGTACACCCCGAACGCCACCTCATACAGCATGGGAATCGCTTTTTCCCTGTAATTGTAGATAATCTCAAAAATCGCATCCTGTTGAATATGCAGCCAGTCGCCCAACCCTTCGTACTTTCCTGCCAAACTCTCAGGCTTCTGCAACTCAGTTCCAAAAAAATAACGCGGGAATAGAGGCAATGCCTCTTCTCCCAGCATAGCAGCAGCCTTCTTCGCCTCGGCGGTGAATTGCTCGGGCTGATCTACTAATCCGCCGACCTTTATAATGACTGCAGGAATAGCAGTGACCAAATCGATTGCCATATGTAATTCACAGCTCCTTATCGTATATTACTAAAAATTCCTTCGCCAACTAGAATATTCATTCTGAATATATATCGGTAATCCCCTATAATTCATCAACACGTTTTCCACGATTAAAAAAACATATTTTGGGAATTACTTGTATACTTTTCAACAGTTTACTTAATATATGCGATTGCTTCTCTAAGCCTATTCTTTTTTACTATAATTATTTAGTATTATAAGGATATAAAAAAAGGAGGTTATCATTTGAAAAGTACAGGTATGACACGTCCCCTAGATGCGTTAGGCCGTATCGTCATTCCCAAAGAAATGCGAATTTCTATGGATTTTAATGTGGGTGACCCCGTTGAGATTTTCGCAGATGAGGAAACCGGTATTCTCGCCTTTCGAAAATATACCGGGGTGACGTGTAAAATGTGTGGTTCAGCAGAACAATTGACTTATTTTAGAGATAGTTTTATTTGTAAAGAATGTATTGAAAGTTTAAAGAAGGGGTTAAATTTTAGCCCTGTCCTAAGACCAGCCAAATCGGCTTTAGCCAACGGACAACGGTCGATTAAAGAGTCCAAACGTCTACGGAGATCGACACAGCAGATGATTGAAAGCCTCAAAGAATTAATGCAAAAGCAACCCAATGCAGCACAGCACGAATATGCCAAAATGCTTGAGGTTTCCCAAGCCCGTATATCCCAGCTCAAAAAAATGCTATAACTACAGCTTGCTATCCTACATAGGTATACACCAGAGATTTCATCATGTACAGCTAATTTTGAACCGTGATACGCAGCATCATAGCTAACCGACAAAAAGTAGGAAACACATTTGCGAAATCCTCGAACTAGGTACAAAGAACTACTAGATGACTTGCAAGCGACAACGCCTTATTAATAAGACTATGCCAATTAATAGTAACGCCTAAATTAAACGAAATGACCTTCTCTACGTAAAGAAGGTCATTTCGTTTATTTATTCATTTTAATGTTGTTTCAACTCATCCAAAATACTTTTACCTGTAAAGATATGTTTTTAGTGACAGTGAGTTTCAAAAAATATCTTAAAGGAACTTGGTACACAGTCTTATATTGATGTTACTCAAATCAGTTAGGCTCAAGGCTCTTATTCAAGTATGCCTGCAATCTGGCGAAGCCATTCTTTACGTGTATCTTCATCGGATTGGGGTACCGACTCGAAAAATATATGATACATAACGTCAAGTCCGCAATATTCAAATATGCCTTTGTCGGACGTCAAGTGAAGTGCTTGATCCATGCCATTGCTGGCATATTCCGCATGTGATTTCCCTTGTGTGTTGAGGATGATGACTTTCTTCCCCTTAAGCAGCCCCATCTGCACCCCATTTACATATTTGTAAGCAAACCCGTAAGAGAATACGCGGTCAATATACCCTTTCATTATGGCTGGCATCCCCGTCCACCATATCGGATAAATAAAGGTGACCACCTCTGCCCATTGCAAAAACTTCTGTTCCCGCACAATATCTTCTCCGATTCCTCCAATAATCTCGCTACTGCTGACTACAGGTTGAAAGCCGATATCATATAGATCACGAACCACCACATCATGCCCTTTTTGCTTTAGCCCCTTCAATGCTGTGGTCAAAATTGCATGGTTAAAGCTTTCTTGTGATGGATGCGCGTAAATAATAAGATGTTTCATTTTCTTCTCCTCCATTTACTAATAAAAGTGAGTGATCGATCAATTACTTATCTTCATACATCTTCATCTAACTGAATCTGCATCAATTCATAGTTCCAATAAAGATACGTTCAGTCAACTTGAAGCGTATGCTGCTCATAAATGTCACCTACGTTGATTGTTAATCAGTTAGTAATTGATCAATCACTAATTGATTGGTCTCAGTATAGTTTATTCCTTTTTATTTCGCAAGTGCTTTTGGTTCAACTTTATATAAAGAATTGTAAAAAGATCTGATCCAAGGCAGTGTTATTATCGCTGTCCAAAGAAAATAAAGTCCCCCAGTTGATGCCCATTAGAGTGTGATGTAGAGCAATCACTTAATATGACTTTATAATGTCATGTTATAAGGTGTATGCTACCGAGTGAGGTGAAGCTTATGCCGTTAAGCAGACATTTTGAAATCGTTTATATGTTACTCCATAAGAAAAAAGTGACTGCTGATGAATTGGCAGCGCATTTTGAGGTCTCCACACGAACGATTTATCGGGACATAGATGCCTTAAGCGCAGCTGGGATTCCCATCTACAGCAGTAGAGGCAAGGGTGGCGGAATATCATTGATGGAGGGTTATGTCTTTAACACCTCTTTACTGTCCGAGCAGGAACAAGATGATATCTTAATGGCCCTTCAGAGTGTGGCTACAGCTACCATTCCACAGGTAGAAGAAGTGCTAAGCAAGTTGAGTAGGCTTTTTAAAAAAGAAATGGGAAACTGGATCGAAGTAGATTTTTCGCCATGGGGAAGCCAAAACAGCCAGAGACAGCTATTCACTCTTATACGCAACGCGATAATCACAAACCGTGTTATAAAGTTCCGCTATTATAACGTCGCCGGGGAACAGAGTTATCGTAGCGTCGAACCTGCCAAGCTCTTGTTTAAAGATAAATCCTGGTATGTGGAAGGTTACTGTTTAAATACCGAAAGTTATCGTGTATTTAAGATTAGCCGAATGAAAGAGATTGTAGTTACTGAAATTAGTTATGAGCCAAGAACAGTCGTAGCAGCTACAGATACAAAGGTGAACGACTTGCTTCATACCATTGAATTAACTCTTCACATTTCTGCTCAAGGAGCTTACCGCGTATACGATGAATTTGCCGAGAAAACAATTACTCAGAGGGAAGACGGCTCTTATACCGTCACGGCACAATTTCCTGTAGGCAATTGGTTGGACAGTTATCTGCTGTCCTTTGGTCCCCTCCTTATAGAGGTTAGCCCCGAACAAGTACGTACAAGAATATTGTCTCATTTAGAAACGATGAAAAGAAATTTAAATGTTCCTCTATAATATGACATTATGTAGTCATATTATTACTGCTATGATGAGTTTGAAGTTATCGCTCACAACATACTCACCATAGGAGGTTGAAGAATCAATGAATCCACATAGATCCCTGCCACCAGTAGTAGAAACTTACTTTACATCAGCGAACAAATCCCGGCTTGAAGCATTTACTTCCGCTTTCGATAAAGATGCGTTGATCTTGGATATGACATTAATAATACCATCGTCGTAATTGCGAAAGTAGACGGAGACTTTGATAAATCGAATCTTCCCGACCCACTCCTACTTAAACATCAATTTCTAGTAAACAACAATAAAATTAAAGAACTGATTATTACACTTCCATAAAAAAATAAAAAAATAAGAAAGGGAAAACGTATATGCCCGCTTATGTTGTTTTTATACGTGAACAGAGTACCGATCAAACTGAACTCCAACTCTATTCTCAATTGGCACCGGCAGGTTTGGCGGGACATTCCGTCAACCCCCTAGCAATGTATGGCGCATACCAGGTCCTGGAAGGACCCAATATTGAAGGGCTGGCCATCTTGGAATTCCCCACTTTTGAGGAAGCACAAGCTTGGTACTTTAGTCCAGCCTATCAAAAAGCCCTAAAGCATCGACTGCGCGGAGGGCGTTACCGGGGTATCATTGTCGATAGTGTGTAAGGTTCGCAAAACAAGTGAACTCGGAGTGAAGATACCTAGAGGTAGTTCTCAACCCTATTGTCAAAATTAGGAGGAATTATTCACATGAGTTTTCAATTAGAAAGCATTTTAAGTGAGTTTAAAGGCAAAAAGGCCTTGGTCACAGGCGGTACCAAAGGAATGGGAGAGGCTATTGCTAAGAGACTTACAGCTGCAGGTGCTACTGTAATAACTACGGCTCGAACTACTCCAGTTAATTTAGAAAATGCGGACCTATTTATTCCAGCCGATATTAGTACGCCTGAAGGTGTAGATAAAGTGGTAAACAGCGTTCTTGAGCGCCTAGGCGGTGTAGATATTCTTGTCAACAATGTTGGAGGCTCGTCAGCCCCATCCGGGGGAGCTCTTGTCTTGACGGACGAGCATTGGCAGCAAACTTTTAACGCCAATCTGTTTGCTGCCGTTCGTTTAGACCGTGGACTGCTGCCGGCTATGGTGGAAAAGGGTTCAGGTGTTATTATTCATATTTCATCTATTCAACGTCGCTTGCCTCTATATGATGCAACATTGGCTTATGCTGCGGCCAAAGCAGCTTTAACTACTTACAGTAAAGGAATATCCAAGCAGTTTTCGCCTCAAGGCATTCGTATTAATACAGTTGCGCCAGGCTTTATCGAAACGAAGGCAGCACAAAGTTTGATTGATCGGATTGCTGAGACTACAGGCGATCGAGAAAGTGCATTAAAGCAACTAATGGACTCGTTGGGAGGAATTCCAATTGGTCGTCCAGGACTACCAGAAGAAGTCGCTGAGCTTGTTGCTTTTCTAGTATCCGACCGGGCCGCTTCTATTACAGGAAGTGAATATAATATTGACGGTGGAACAGTCCCAACGGTCTAAAACTCAAGCTAAATACGCTTTATCCAAATATTTTTCAGTCTAACACTTTATTTTCATCTGACATTCGCGCAAATAATGAGAAAAAAAAGCCCATCTAATGAGCAGACATACGCAAAGCGCATTTTCGATGTCCATCAGATAGGCTTTTATACAGCTATTTACCGTTTAATAACGATCAGCTTGGTTTCCAACATTTCTTCCATAGCGTACTTTACACCTTCGCGTCCAGTGCCACTTTGCTTCACACCGCCATACGGCATATGGTCAACACGGAAGCTTGGTATGTCATTGATCATCACGCCCCCTACCTCAAGCTTGTCCGCTGCATCCAGCGCGGTCGTGATATTACGTGTGTAAATTCCCGCCTGTAAGCCATAAATTGAATCATTCACATGGCTCACAGCCTCATCTACAGAGCTAACGGAATGAATCAGCACAAGTGGGGCAAACACTTCGCGACAAGACACCTTGGAAGTCGGGTCCACATTGAGCAATACGGTCGGCTCCAGAATCCCACCTTCGGCATGACCACCCAGAGCGATTCTCGCGCCTGCTTGGACTGCTTCCTCCAGCCACACACGAACACGCTCGACATCCTTGGCTGAGATGAGCGCCGATACGTCCGTGTCCGGGTCTAGCGGATCTCCGATTTTTAAACGTTGAGTCGCTTCTATAAATCGGGACACGAACGTATCATACAGCTCACCGACAACGTAAATACGTTGAACCGAGATACATACCTGCCCCTGATTGGCAAAGGCTCCACTCACACAACGGTCGATGATCGCGTCCACATCTGTATCACGGTCAATAATAACAGCCGCGTTGGAACCCAGCTCCAGCGTAACCCGCTTCAAGCCAGCCTTGGAGCGAATTTCTGTACCGACTGCCGGGCTACCGGTGAAGGTGATATAGCTGACACGTGGATCAGTGACAAGTACGTCGCCAATGGTTTTGCCATCGCCGCTGATCACGTTAAGAGCGCCCGCAGGCAACCCGGCCTGCTCCAACAGCTCCGCGATCAAGTAAGCCGACAGTGGTGTCTGCTCCGCAGGCTTCAATACGACCGTATTGCCTGCTGCCAGCGCAGGGCCCACTTTATGAGCGACCAAGTTCATCGGGAAGTTAAATGGTGTAATAGCTCCTACTACCCCGACGGGTTCTTTGAGCGTGTAGGCCATACGGCCCTCGCCGCCTGGTGCAGCATCCAGCGGAATGGTCTCTCCGTGAATGTGCTTGGCTTCTTCGGCTGCAAACTTGTAGGTTTGTACCGTCCGATCAACTTCCGCAAGCGCAGCCTTCCATGGCTTGGACGCTTCGCGTGCAATGATACGCGCTGCATCCTCACGCCGCTCTTCCAGCAGGTCAGCCAGCTTCTCCAAAATAGCTGACCGCTGGTGGGCTGGCATGACCCGCATCTCTGCACGTGCATCAGAAGCCGCCTGAATAGCGGTCTTGGCATCCTCAGCAGTGGCCTCTGCTACCTCGGCAATGACTTCCCCGGAATACGGTGATTTCAGCGTCGTATATGATGAAGCTGCTTTCCATTCACCGCCAATAAATAAGTGCTGCTGCATGCTTTTTTCCTCCTTTGCTCTATATCAATGTCTCATTTAATACTATTTCACTGTCAGCACTGGACAAGGTGCATGCTGAATCACATGATGGCTCACGCTACCCAGGATCAGCTCCGAAACAAGTCCCTGTCCCCGTGTTCCCATAATGATCAGATCTACCTTTTCCTGATCTGCAATTTTACAAATGAAACTCGCCGGATCACCATGCCCCGCCAGCATACGGTACGAAATGCCCTCGTCCTTCAAATAGTCGGCTGCAGGCTCCAGAATATGACGACCTTCCTCTTCGATCCGCTCATCCACATCAATCCCAACCGGGGGCTCATTCATGGATAAAGTCGGATTTACATGCAATACGGTCAGATGCAGGTTTCCCTGAAGCTGCTTGGATAACGTTTTGGCTGTCTCCAATGCCTTCATAGCGTGTTCCGAACCATCAATCGCGACCAGAATCTGTTTGAATTCGCTCATACTCTTTTCCTCCCCAGAAGTTCAATGTTAGTGTGCATCTACCTGAATATCCTGCATATGTCGGCGACGTACGATCAGCACAGCTACGCCAATCAATACCATCAATGCTCCAAAATAAAACGGAGTTTCTGCTGCATACCACTCTGACAGCTTCCCTGCAAGCCATGGTGAAATGGCCCCGCCCAAAAAACGCATAAAGCTGTAAGCCGCAGATGCTGTGGAGCGCTCCACTGGAGCAGCCTGCATAACAGCAGTTGTAATCAATGTATTGTTAATCCCCAGAAAAATACCAGCCACAATGACCGCGACAATGACAGTCGTTGGCGAACCAGCTAAAGTCCCAATCGCCATAACACCTAAATCAATGGCAAACAACGTCAGCATGATACTAATGGAAGATACCACGCTCAAGCGTGCTTGAATCTTTGGAGCTACAAACACCGAGGTAAAGGCCAGCATAATTCCCCAACCAAAAAACACGTAACCCAAACCATGCTCGTCTAAATGCATGACATATGGAGAATACGCCATCAACGTAAAGAATCCAAAGTTATATAACAATGCTACAATGCCGAGCGTGAACAAGGCAGGGTAACTTAACGCTTTGAATGGGTCCGCAATGGAACCGCGTTTTTTCGGCTTTGGAATCGAAGGCAGCATAAACGTAATGAACAAAAAGCCAATAACCATCAATCCAGCTACACCGAAAAATGGACCGCGCCAGGAAATGGAACCTAACTCACCGCCTAGCAGCGGGCCGACTGAAATCCCAAGCCCCAAGGCCGCTTCATACAAAATAATCGCTTTAGCTGTTCCAGAAGTGGACAGACCTACAATCGCAGACAACGCTGTTGCGATAAACAAAGCGTTTCCCAGGCCCCAGCCTGCCCGGTAGCCCACAATTCCGCCAACTGTACTAGCCGTGCCGCCCAGTCCGGCAAACACAATAATAAATAATATGCCGGTTAATAACGTCCATTTGACACCCAATCGACTAGATACAACGCCCGTAATCAGCATCGCAACGCCCGTCACCAGATTATAGCTGGTGAACAGCAGCGACACTTGGCTTTTCGTAGCATGAAGCTGATCGGCAATGGCCGGCAGGATCGGATCGACCAATCCCAGACCCATAAATGAAATAACACAGGCAAAGGCGACCGCCCATACCGCTTTAGGTTGAGAAAGCAAGCCTGAGCGTTCTTTTAACTCTTCAGGTAATGCATGTTGTGAACTCATAATAGGATGTTACCTCCACATCTGAATGTAAATGTTCTTGTTATGATGGGTCGTGCTCAAGTTCCTCATCCAGAAGAACCTTACGTTCACGCACCCTAACCCGCAGCTCCTCCAGCTCTGTCTGGAGCATACGGATACTGTTGATCTTTCCCTCCATTAAGTCCAACTGTTCGTTCAACGTACGTTCCATATCCTCCAACATGGTCCGTCGCTCGATTGGCTGCAAATGCTCTGTGCGCTCGCGATATTCCTCCCGCTGCCCCTTGAGCATTTCTGCTGCGGACATGTACCGCTGAAGTTCTTGCAAAGAAAAGCCAAGCACTTCCTTGGCACTCACTATTTTTTTTAGTAAATCCACATCCTCCTGCGTATACAGCCGCATATTTCCTTCACTGCGCTGCGGGGAGGGCAATAAGCCGATTTCCTCATAATAACGAATGGTTCGCTTGGTTAAACCGCTTTGTTTGGCGACCTCATCAATTTTATACGTAACCATGACACCCACCTTATGAAAAAGATTATATATAAATACTACGCCTATATAACGTTAACGTCAACGTAAACTTTCAAACACAAAGAAACCGCCTCTGTTAGAGACGGTTCCTATTTGGGATTGCATAGTCATAGACCCGAAGCATCGGCGCTCAAGCCCATGAATATCACTTTAGATGAAGAAAGTACGTGTGATGATAACCAGCAAAATAAAGAGTACCAAAATGACACCAGTGGAAGTCCACATGCCGTAGCCGCCACCGCCACAGCCACAGCTTCTATCTACTTCACCCATCTCAAATTCCTCCTCCCTCTGTCGATTACAACAAATCGCCCGAAATCAAATTCTTCAACTGAGAATTAGATAACGAATGCTTTGGAAATAATAACGAGCAGAATGAAAAGTACCAGAATCGCTCCTGTAGATGTAAAAGCTCCATAACCAGCGCCTACTCCAGACATGGTGATTCCTCCCTTCATGGTTTACAAAAGCATCTTATGCTTATGCCACCGTCCATGATAGGGACAAATGCCGCGCCTGCTGCCCAAATATGGGTTTGGGGTCCAGTTATTCTTCGGATGCGAGCATTCCGTGATACAGGAGATTTCTTGCCTGCTTGGCAAGTACAGACGGGCTTTCACGTCCAGGCAGCAATTTCGTTAACGTCAGCCGTTCTATCAAACCGATCACACATTCTGCTGTCAGTTCAGGGTCAAGTTCCTCACGGCAGGAACCCCATCGTTGTGCCGCCAGCAGATGCTTCTTGATATGCTCCGCCATTTCCGCCTTGATGTGTACCGAGTCTGCCGCCTGGTAAAAACCGACACGAGTGATCGCCGGATTATTAGACAACATGCGAAAAATAGCTTCCAGAAAAGCTTGTCCCCGTCTCAAAACTTCAGCTTCGCTTAGGTCCGGGCCAATCTTCATACTTTGTACCGTCTCATTCACCAAAGTACGGAAGCTCTCCACAAGCTCCTCATACATTTGTTCTTTGCTTTCAAAATGAATATAAAAATCCGGCTGCGTCAATCCTGCACGTGCCGCAATCGAACTTACCTTAGTTTGGTAAAACCCCGTCTGAGCGAACTCTTCAGCCCCCGCTTCCAGTAACAACCGCCGA
The DNA here is from genome assembly GCF_011800295.1 of Paenibacillus sp. EKM301P. Classification (NCBI taxonomy): domain Bacteria; kingdom Bacillati; phylum Bacillota; class Bacilli; order Caryophanales; family Paenibacillaceae; genus Paenibacillus; species Paenibacillus sp. EKM301P. The sequence goes on from NZ_JAALFM010000012.1 coordinate 47,274, forward strand.
CTTTCCCGACTTCTGACTCCTGCTCTCATCACGGTTTTGCCCCCTTACACCACAAATCTATCGTATTATAAAGTTCCTTTGCAGTAAGAACAACGGGCTTGAGGATGATATATACCTTTCCTTCAAAAGTCCTAATATAGAAGGACTGAATGTTATGGAAAATCAAGGGTATCCCCCTTCAAGGTATAATTAACCAATTAGATAGATGAGCGAGCAGGAATTATTACGCCGAATTTTAATTTTTATACTTGAGAATTTTGTGAAATCCTGACTTTCGATATATATCAGTGATGAGGAGCATATTTGCGCATCATTTCAATCGTTATCAGATCATCATCCAGCCCCCGTTGTTGCAAGCCGTCGATAATTTGCTGACGCTCCTGATCTTTAACATTTTGTCCGAATTTAAACTTGGCGGTCCATTCCTCGGGTACAATTTTGATCAGAGCGACCCCTTTCAAACGTGAGGCATACCGAGAATCGCTGGCATCAATCGTGTCATATCCGCCTTCCGGTTGCAGCTTACTCATAAAAATGGAAAATGCTGATGCTTTTTCTTCCAAATCCACTACATGCTCCGCATGACCACGCACGGTAATACTTTTAAAAAATGAGGTCGCAGGACATGCCATATGTTCATCCGTGAAATAAGATGGAATGAGCGCATATTCTTTGGCGGCTGAAAAAGTAACCCGATTATCCTCTTTCATCCGTTCCATCTTTTCTCCAGCACGACTGCCATGAATATAAAAAACGCCATTTCCATAAGCGAAATTCAAGGGAACCACACGCGGAAAACCATCCTCGCTGTTTATACCTAAAAATCCGAAACTAACCTCGCTTAGAAACTGCTCTATTTCCTCTAGTTCTTCTACCGTAAATTCCTTTCTTCTCATAGGGGACTCTCCTTCCATCTATTGACCAATGATACATTTCAGATTATGTTGAAAATGGATTATTAAAAAGATCCAATATGAACGGAAATGACTGGTCCAATATAAGGAGAAAAGTATGGACATTACGATTGCTTATCAGCGTGCAATTCAAAAATATCATTTGAAATACTTGGCATTGTATCACGCTCTTCGAGAGGGAATTCTCACTGGCTCCCTTGCCAGCGGTACGCGCCTGCCTTCCAGTCGCGATCTGGCTGTGATGTATGGCATTTCACGCGGAAGTGTTAAAGAAGCATACGATATGCTGTTAGCAGAAGGATATGTGAATTCGGTAGTAGGCAGAGGAACCTTTGTTATGGAACAGACTGCAATGCTGCCAGACGAATCTCTAATCGATCAGCAGAACCAACCCCCGCCTATTGCAAAACAAAAAGCCCCTGCTCTGTCAGCATGGGGACAACGAATAATGCAGCTCGAAAGAGAACGGGCCTTATACTCGGCTCCTGTGTCTGCTACGGATAGAGACGGTGCACAGCAGCCTTTGATTTCTTTTCAAGCAGAAGAAGATGTATTGGAGGGCAGCTCACAGATCGCATGGAAAAGTGCATTGGCTGCCGCTGGCAAGGACCTGCAAAAGCCTTCGGATGACTCGACGCCTGCACCAGTGAACGGTGATAAAGGACTGCGTGAAGCGATTTGCCATCATGTTGGCAGAACACGCGGAATTACGGCTACCCCGGATCAAGTCGTATTATGCAGTGGTTCCATGGAAGTGATCACGTTATTAAGTCAGCTGCTTATTCATGAACAAGATAACATTGTACTGGAGAATCCCTGTTATTCCGGCATCTACCGTGCAGTTACTGCCTCAGGCGGACAGATACACGCTGCTGATCTGGATCAGCATGGAATTATTCCACAGGATTGGGATGCCAAGCTCCTGTTTGTTACGCCTGGACGACAGTTTCCAACCGGTGCTGTATTGCCATTAACGCGCCGTCAACATATTCTGCAATGGGCAGCGTCCAAGGGGGCGTGGATCATTGAGGATGATTATGACAGTGAATTCCGCTGGGCAGGACGCCCCATTGAACCATTAAAAGCACTGGATCGCGCGGAATGTGTCATCTATGTCGGTTCCTTTTCCAAAAGCATGTTCAGCAGCCTTCGACTCGGGTTTGCCATCCTGCCTGTGGCATTAGCTCAAGCGCTGACTGCTGCCAAACGACTATACGATCCCCTGCCGCCTGCCCGCTTGGAACAGCGTGCACTGGCACGTTTTATGATGCGCGGAGACTACATTCGTCATTTGCGGCGGATGACTCGAATATACAGATCACGCTACGACGTATTCCAGCATGAAATACAGCCGTTGAGTGAGCTGTTTCACTGGCAGCAGAACGATTGCGGTCTACACGCCTATGCCATCTGGAAGCATGGACCTGCCCCGTATCATCATTTGATGCAAACAGCACGATTTTATGGAGTCACATGGCGTGATGCTGCTGATTACCAACTGACACCGGGGCCTTCTTCAGCCTGCTTTAACTTTGCTCACTTAACGGAGCAGCAGATTATCGAAGGTGTTAAGCGTCTGCGCCAGGCCTGGGACCGTATTAAACATGAGTATCACGGAGCAAAGCTGAGGCTTTAAAAGGGTGCTCCATTCGCACTTTATATATAGCAAATTAGACTAACGATAAAGAAGACTTGCCCTTTCCATTCCCTTACTTTTTCATATGATGCTAGTAACTTAAAAGAATTGGAGTGAGAGAAATGGCAGTTAGTCCACTTTGTAAACGATTTGCTGATATATTAAAAGCAACACCTCAAATCATTAACGGAGTTTGTACTGCATCTACAGTCAGAAATAACATCAAGCCGATCATTTTGGGGAAAAGAGCCAGATCCTTTCTTGCCATCCCCCAAGCTTTTTCTTTCGAAAGCATTGGCCGGAACGGAAAAGGTTTATGTCTTGGCGAAACTGTGATTCTGACCGCAGAAATTAATCCGTTTATTTCTCGACTTCGTAACCATGATATCAAAGTGACGGCACTCCACAATCACTGGCTATTTGATAACCCTAACCTTTGGTACATCCACTTTGAAAAAGTAGAAAAGCCGCTTGTTTTCGCCACAGAAGTACGTGACGCGCTTAATGTCTTGACAACGAAGCCTGTACGTCCGGTGATTAAAAAGAAATAAGCTATCAATAAATGCAAGAGATCCGCTTAGGCGGATCTTTTCTTTGTTATGGCTACCTTTGCCCTGAACCCCTTATTTAATCACTAGCCCCAAAAGGCCAACAAAGGATGAAGCCTGATGCGGTGAGATGATGCAACCATTCAAGTCTTCTATCTCCACTTGTAATCCGTCAAATTCGCAATCACTGAGATCAATTCCCTTGAGCTTGACCCCCGACAGGATGGCTTGATCCAGATTGCAACGGGCAAAAGAGGTTTTTTGTAGTGTTACATGATAAAGATCTGCACTTATCAAAGAACAATCCTCAAAACCAACTTGCTTGAAATTAGCAAAACGGAACATCGAATAATCCCCTAGGCAATCCAGAAAACGAACGTTTTGGAGCCTACTTCTCGAAAAATCCGACCCGAGCAATTTACAATTTCTGAACTCTACCCGATGGATAAAGGAGCCGGAAAAATTAATATTAGACAGATCGCATTTATCAAAAATGATGTCTGTCCATTCACTTTCTGGCAATGATGATTCCATGATGGTGACATTTTTGAAGACCATCTTCTCTAATGAAACCTTAACTGCTTCCATATTGTCCAAAATAATATCCTCTACAGACCCTGTACTAAGTTCGTCTTTGGATCGTATGGAGCGTATTTCTTCATTTAATACGGGTAAGTCCGCAGGAATCTTCGGTGACTCCATTTTATTTTTCATTATAGCTCTACCTCCACTATGAATATATTTCGATAAGTCCTATGCACGATGTCTATTTTCTTAACTGGTCTGACGCTGTTTCAATAATACTTAAATATTAAAAAAGAGACCAACAGTTTAGCTGTTAGCCTCTCTATATTCTTCTAGTGGTCTTTTCACCGAAAATCAACACTTTTTTTCTTTAACGTCTTTTGATTCCTAGTAACATCAGCTAATATATTACCGCCACATAATCGCTGGTTTCGCCGTTATCCGAAACGTGGAATCCTTAAGGGCTAATTGGTCATTTTGAGGGATAAAATCGACATAAAGGTGAAAATTCCGATGACGAATGTAGTGCCTAGGAGGAAGATTGATTGCACGAAAAGATATAAACTCCCAACCGTATGGATATGCAAGTCCCTGTTCTACGATAAAAGTTGAGTCTGCCTGCATTAGTGGGTCTGCCGGATTGTCCGGGTGAAGCTTAATTTGAAAACCTTGATGCCGTAAGAAGTAATTTGGGAAATTGTAGGAACGAAGTCTTGCTAAGTTTCGGCTTTCATCAATCCACTCCAAATTAAACGTAGCATCCATTTTATCTGAATCGCTGCTATTCATACGGAGTAGGTCGAGTTCCCCGAGGAAGTTTCGGTGACGGATAAACCTATCCGGATAGTTAAAGGATCCAAAAGTGCTCCAAGCCATAATATCCCCTCCTAGTTTCAAAAGTTCCTAAATATGTATATGCGTATGTATATGCTTAAGATAATTGTCCATACAGATTTAGAGGAGTACAAGCAATGAAAGATAATACCTCTATATTATCTTTTCTTAGTTCAGCCATTATTTCTTGTTTAACGATTCCAGCCAAATTCATTACTTCACGTCCTTTGATTATTCTGCTTCCTAGGATATCTATACGAATCTATTTTCTATTAATTCTCACGCATAGGGTAGCAAAAGTATTTTTGACACATATATTAACATGTGAGCAAACTCACGAACCTTTGTTAGGAGGTTGATAGCATGGCAGTACAGCTATCTAATCAAATATTCTCCATCTCAATCGGGGATTATGGGGATATCTCTTCCTTACGTCTGACAGGAGACACCTTCAATACGAATTATGTCATGAACGGCTCTAACGCACCTAAACAAAATACGTCAGATCATCAGTGGCTGGGTGAACTCATGTTCACCTATCGTCTCGGTAACGGGGCGTGGACTCGGGCATGGACAAGCAATTCTGCTGATGTGCGCCAGATCATCTCTTCTGGTAACAGCGTCCAGGTATCCTATCAAAATTCCTCCAACCATCAGGGAATACGCAACTTCACTTTACAAGAAACCTATTCGTTGGTTAACGACTATTTACATTGGCAAATGAAAGTAACGAATACTTCTAATCAAGCACTGGAAATCGGAGATTGGGGGCTGCCGCTTCCTTTTAACGAATACTGGTCCGGTGGCAATAATGAACAAATCTATGAAACCAGGGTACTCTCTCACTCCTTTGTAGGTCATCACAGTTCCTTTATTACAGCTGGACGACCTAGCGGCATCGGACCGTATATCCTGCTGCTACCTGATGCCGCAACGGGTGCTGGTCTCGAATATCAGGACCACTGGAGAGTCGAGGAGCATCCAGGCAGTACATGGGCTATGGAGCAAGGCGGCTGGTCTGAGGGACTGAATGTGTTCTATATCCACTCCAATGTCATCAAAAGCACCAACCGTGGTTATATCGGAAGCACCAGTCTGTCGCTGGCCCCTGGTGAAAGCAAAACGTATGCCTTTAAATTCTACAAGGTAACGGACGAGCAGGCTGTAAAGGACAGGCTATACAGCGAGGGGCATGTGGATGTGACTGTGGTTCCGGGTATGATTGTCCCGACCAATCTCAAAGCTAAATTCGATCTGCATACCCGTAAATCCATTACCTCTGTCACAGCGCAGTATCCCTCCGAAACGACCATCAGCTATTTGGAAAATGCCCCTACAAACCACAAAATATATGAGCTTACACTGGGACGATTGGGTCACAACAATATTACAGTAAATTACGGTAACGGCGAAAAAACCGTTCTCCAGTTCTATGCCATTGAGCCGGTTGACACTGCACTTCAGCGTCACTCCACCTTCATGGTCAACAGCACCCAATGGAACGTACCGGGAGACCTGCGGGACAAGGTGTTTGACGACTGGATGATGCAATATAAGGCCAAACGCAACAGCTTTGCTGGCTACTGGGGCTGGGGTGATGATTGGGGATTAACTCACGGCCAGTTTCTAGCGGAGAAAAATGTCCAGAAGCCCGTGGCCTCTGAGATCAAGGCTGTCGATGATTATCTGGAGGTGGCTATCTGGACGAATCTGATGGAAGGCCATCATACCGATTATTTGGTCCCTGATTTCCTGATGCCACAACCTAATACGACACCAACATACCGGGGCTATGCCTATCCGCACATTTATAATACGTTTTTCAGCATGTATAAACTTGCCAAGCTGTATCCCAACCTGGTCAGCTATCGCAATAGCAAAAACACATATTTGCTACGTGCTTACCATATTTTTAAAGCATTGTATGAAGGTCCTGTTGCTTATAACTGGAACACAGGGCTTATGGGTGAGCTGACCACACCTGATATGATTAAGGCGCTTCAGGAAGAAGGATTGACTACTGAGGCTAACGACATGATTGCCAAAATGGCTACCAAGTACAACAATTTCAAAAACACCACCTATCCCTATGGCTCTGAGTACAACTATGACAATACAGGCGAAGAGGCGGTATATACACTTGCCAAAATGAACGGCAATACGACAATGATGAGCAAAATCAATGCCAAAACACGCGCCGCACGCGGACATATGCCTGTCTGGTACTATTACGCCGATCCGGTCACAATCACCGGAGAGAATTGGTGGAACTTCCAGTACACCACTTCGCTGGCGGGCTATGCGATGGATGACTGGACACGTCGTTATTCGTCCAAGCCTGAAGTGGACCAGCGCCTATCCTATGCCGCCAAACTGGCGAACATCGGGGCGATTAATTCGGGACAGATCAGCCCGGACCCTGCCAATATCGGGGCAGTATCGTGGACATATCAGGCAGGTAAGGGCAATTACGGCGCCCTTGGTCTGGACGGCGGCCCTCTCTTTAACGGATGGCGCGGCATGTCCGGGGAAGCCGATCTGGGGCTGTTTGGAGCCATTAAAATCCTAAGTTCGGATGTTGCTGTCGATCCCATATTCGGATTGTTCGGTTATGGCTGTGACGTTACAGAAAGCAATAACAGCTATACGGTTACTCCAAAAGACGGCGTATTCCAACGTCTGCATCTGATTACCCAGAAGCTGAGTCTGGAGTTGAACCGGGACCAATATACCTTGGCCGTCGTGTCCAAATCCAAGAACAACATCCGTCTGATGTTGAAAAATACGACACCAGGCACAGCTCATACTACTACTGTGACAATAACCGGACTCGCGACAGGTACGTATGATGTACTGGTAGACGGCACAAAAACCGGCTCAGTCACTGCTGTTAACAGTGCTGCGACTACAACCAGCCTGAATATCGGTACGGCAGCCAACTACGATATCCGCATTCAGTCCAGTACAGGCATTCCAGCTCCCGCTGGGGACATTATAGCCCATTATGAATTTAACGAAACGGCCGGATCAACCGCAGCCGATTCGTCAGGTTATGGGCAGCAGGCCAGTGTAATTGGCGGCTCGTGGAGCGCGGGGCGGAATGGCAATGCCCTGCGCCTTAACGGTATTGGCGCCTATGCCAGCCTGCCCGGCGGAATCGTTAGCAGTTTAAATGACTTTACGATTGCAGCATGGGTACGAGTGAACACGCATAATGGCTGGGCTCGTCTGTTTGATTTTGGAGCAGGAACAGATCGGTATATGTTTTTGACCCCGAAGGCCGAAGGGACAGGTATGCGTTTTGCCATCACTGTCTTGGGGAACGGAGAGGAACAGCAGCTGAACGCCCCGGAACTGGCTACAGGGGTGTGGAAGCATGTCGCAGTGACTCTGTCAGGCACTACGGGAATTATGTATGTGGACGGTATAGAGGCGACACGTAACACGGGTATGACGCTGAGACCTTCCAGCCTTGGACTGACAGATTGGAACTACATTGGGAAATCCCAGTTTGATGATCCTTATCTTAACGGTGCAGTAGATGAGCTGATCATTTACAACAGAGCTCTGACTGCTCAGGAAATCAGGGGCTTGGCCTCGGCAAGCAGCACCATACAGCCCATGATTTGAGAGTCCAAGCATATGCTGAAGGGGCCGATTAGAATGTAATTATAAATTTAATTTAATGCATTCCTTTCATGCCATTAACGTTTTAGATTGTGAATGATTTGTATTATGAATGATTCGTACCGTGAATCATTGGCGTCGTAAATGATTGGTATCGTGAATTATTTTTGCGGGTGCTTCCCATCGCCTCCGCCCCGGATTTCTTATCTTAATTCTGCAATCAGGGGAGAAATCCGGGGAGATGATGCTTCCGAAGCGAGCCTTCCTATGGAAAGCTGGTAAATCGACCACTTTACCGAGGGGTCCAGCCGTAGCTCTTCCATCTGCAGAGCAATTAGCTTCGTCTAATACGTGTCGTTCTTGGTCTTAAGCGAACGAGTTCCTCACTGGTGAGTTGTCTAGTATAGGAACGAGGGGAAGATCCTGTATCTACCCTGAGCACCCTGCCTGCCCCGCTGGGGCGGGCTACTCGTGTGTTGAATACCTGCATGACCCACTGCACTGGAAAGGCTATGGATAAGCGACCATCTGCCGTGCCTGCATAGTTGACCGCGGCTGCATAATTATCGGACTGTCTGAGCCATACAGAGCCGGAATCCCCGGGTAGTGATACAGGAGTCGTACCTCTAATAACTGTCTGATCTTCGAAGGTCAGCAGGCCCAACTCACCACCATAATTGATTTGCAAGTCCGTATAGACGGACTCTACCGTGCCATTAACCCGCCCGCTCGTACGCCCTACCTTCTTCAATCTTTCTCCTATGCGATAGGCGGTAACATGACCCGGAATCGCTCCCACTGTAGCATAACGGGGATTGAGCAGGTTGTTGCGGGTCGGAAGCGAAAGCGCTGCATCAATCAGGTTCGTTCCAGTGGGATTTAAGCGTACGTAACGATACAGTCGTCCTATACGATCCTGGGCAACCGTCCCCCCATCGGCTCCGCCTGGCTGAATTGTAGCCTCCCGATTGTCTGTATTGGAGGGATTGAGCACATGGTTATTGCTTAAAAGATAACGTGTAGCCGGCGCTCCAGTTGGGGCAACGATAAGTCCGGTTGTACCGGAGCCTTCAATCGTCCCGACACTGTAGCCGGCGATGACCGGGCGGATGCGCACTTTGTAGTCCGTAGCATTAGCCCTGATTTTTCCAGTCTTTACAATTCGGACAGGAACGTTCGATTTCTTCCCTAAGGCAGTGGCCGACAAGAGTCCAGTAGAGGCCGACGCTAGACGGTCCGTGTACACAATGACAGCGGCTCCCTTTTTGGGGTGCGCAGGGTCCCTGTAGCCTACGCCAATGCCGTGAACACCGGACATTTTTAAGACTCGCTTGGCCATCCGCTTTTTCACCTGAAGCGCGGCCGAGAAGGTAGCCAACATAATCATCTCCTTTTACTTTCAGATGAAATATTGTATGGCTAAGGCCGCTCTGCGTTCCATTTGATCTTACGATCGCTGTTGCTTCTCTAGAGCCAAACGGACCGCTGCGCTACCGAACTCCGTATCGAACTATATATGAATAAATTACAAAATATGGTATAATAACTCGCGAAATTGGCATTCGATCATTTGATTCTAATGTTCGAGGAGGTATTTCATGTTTTCAATGATATTGACATACAGCATACAGGCAATTGTGATTTTACTGATTATCTTCACAGTGTTGAGAAACAACAGAAAGAAAATAGGCCGAGGATCACTTTCACTGCTGCTATCTCTTCTTGGCATGGCTGTTTCTTTTGAATTTGGCGATTACATATTCGGAGACCAGTTGCTTTCCTTTTTAGGAATGTCAGCATGGTCCAATCCTGTTAATAATACTGGGTTCCACTACACTATTTTTGTATCGAGTATCTTTTTTATTCCTAGCTTAATCATTGGATATAAAAATCCTGAAGATTTTGGAGCTCTTATTGGAAAACGAATTTCTAGTATTTATCTATTTATAATCATCATTTCGCTTTTATTTTTCGTAATAAGCTGTTTGTCGAAGTGAAAGTTAGATGTGTGGTCATTCCAAAATAAGAGGCCTTTCTATAATTGAACTGATCTCTGTTAAGTAGACCGTAATAAAAAAGCAACCTTAAGCAGCCTACGTCCGATATTCATACGGTCTTAGGCTGTTTAATTTCTGTTAAAAACAATGGTGTGTAGAAATAGATGTAACGTCAAGTGTGCGAGTATGAATTCTCTATATAGTACAAGAATAACAATAATTGCAATCAAAATTCATAAGAGTGAATTAAAAATTCATAAAAATGAACCGGAAATATTTTCTTTTTCACATACTTAGTCTCTACCACTGTTTGCAGAAATTGATAGTTTATTGTTATATGAAATAATTTTTACTTCAATAGAACTATTTTAGTTTTTTTCCCTGCTGTCGATATAATTGAGGATTCGCTAAAAAGCCCTTTCCTATAGGAAGATGGGATCAACTCGCTAAAAACAATGTTCGTTGTGATTGATAGTAAAAGTCAACCAGCCGATCCAAGGAGGTAGTGTACTAGAACATTTTTCACTTAACACATCTTATCTTGCGTTAACCGATAGCAAGATATAAAACATTAGGAGGATAACCAATATGAATTCATTCAAGAAAACGAAGAGCTTGATCACCGCCCTGACCGGGGCTGCGTTATTATTCGCGCTACCCATGACGGCAGGCGCGGAGAGTAATATCAATTATACTGGCATGTTCCTGGGCTATGACGGAAGTGTAGACACCAGTCCTGTCCAGACCTACAACCCTGACATCGTCTCTTATGATCTGCTGAACTGGAACTACGGGGGGAGCGATGCAGCCTCCATTACCTCCCATAGCGCCTCAGCCATCCAAGGCTTAGGTAAAATCGTTACCATTTCTACCCACATGCCCAATCCCCAGGGTGGAAATGTAAACGCCCTGATGTCTGATTCCGATTTTAAGATCTTGGCCAATACAGACATTTCATCCATCAATTCATCCAGCCCCGTATGGCTGCAAAATTATAAGGCTCAGATTGACAATGTTGTGACTAGCCTGCAAAAGTTTGACTCATCCCCCGTCTACTACAGACCCTTCCATGAAATGAACGGAGGCTGGTTCTGGTGGGGAAACAAGAACACGACAGACTATAAGAACCTGTACATCAATCTGTACGATTACATCGTGACGACCCATGGCATGTCCAACGTCAATTTTGTCTATGCTCCAAATAAAGGAGCCAACGCGGCCGCTTATTATCCCGGCTCCAGCTATGTCACTTGGATTGGCATCGACGCCTACAGCGACGATCCATCCAATGACAATGAAATCAAGATGGCTTACAATGACATCAAAGGACTTGGCAAAACTTATGGCTTCTGCGAGATTGGACCAGCCGTGGGCGGCGACCATGTGGATCGCAACAATAATCAGCTCAAGGAATTCGATTATTCGCTTTGGAGCAATGCCCTGAATGAGATCTATACTGGAGCAAGCTTCTTTATTACCTGGGACGGTGCCTATGCTCCGCAGAACAATACGAATAGCAGCACGCTGTTTGCGAAGTAGAGCTCATAGTAAGCGTCCGGCTCCCGGTTCGGCAGCAAGGCATCATACGTGTTATTCCAAGAAGACAGCAAGGTCCTGGAAGATTAGGACGTCATCAAGCACGACAAAAAAGCATGCCCTTATGAACTGAAGTTTCCCTATCAAGCAGCCAATTATTAATAAGCCCTATTTAAACAGCCTGAGTCCCATATTTGTAGGGACTCAGGCTGTTTAGTCTCTTTTGAAAACGTTCGTGGTTAAGAAAGGCTTTTTTTAGCAATGAGAAGCACAGCTTATCCCTTAACTGCTCCCTCCGCAATGCCTTCCATAATGAATTTTTGAAAAAAGGCATAGATCAGAATAACCGGGATGGAGGTCAGCACGAGCGCAGCCAGAATGAGCGACCAATCCTTGTTGTATTCTCCAAACAACATATTGGTCGAGAGAATCAGGGTGTAATGGTTCACATCCGTCAACATCAAAAGTGGAAGTAAAAAGTCATTCCAAATCCACAGGAAATCCAAAATGGCAATTGTGACGGTGATCGGCAGCAGCAAGGGAAATATAATGCGAAAGAACGTTTGGAACTCATTGCAGCCGTCCATTTGCGCGGATTCTTCCAGCTCACGCGGGATGGATTTGACGAATCCATGATACAAAAAGATGGCCATGTTCACGCCCAAACCGATATAGATCAAAGCCAAGCCGTACGTACTGCCTTGAACAGACAAATCTTTTGCCATTCGTGTAAGCGGTATCATTATAGAGTGAAAAGGCACCAGCATGGACGCAACAAACAGGAAGAAAATCGCACTGCTCAGTTTTCCACTTGTACGAGACAGCTTGTAGCCTGCCAGTGCCGAACAGACCACGATCCCGCCAATGCCGATAAAAGAAATAATCGTAGAATTCAGAGCGCTGTTCAGCAAATGGGTCTGATGAAAGGCCTGGCTGTAATTTTCAAAGTGAAGCTTCGTCGGCAGCGCCGTAAAGGATGCAAACATCTCACCCTGTGTTTTAAACGAATTAATGACCGCCATGTAGATCGGAAAGAAGGACACGACTGCGCCCACGCACAGCATCAGCGTGATCAGCAAGGAATTAGTCTTTTTCAGCCTCATGCCTCCACCTCCCTCTTCTTCATGACACGCAGCTGGATCAGAGTAAAGATGAGCACAATGGCGAACAAAATAACGGATTTAGCACTCGCATAGCCATAACGGAAATTATTCGAGAAGGCCTCCTCATAAATGTTCATCGTAATTACCTGTGTGCTGCGTCCCGGTCCTCCGCCAGTCAGTCCATACACAACCTCATACACCTTGAAAGCACCGTTAAGTGTCAGGAAGAAACAGATCGTAATCGCGTGGGTAATCATCGGCAGCGTCACACTTCGCAATGTCTGAAATGCGTTCGCTCCATCAATAATAGCAGCCTCCTTCAAGCTTTGTGGTACACCCTGAAGTGCAGCCAGATAGATGATCATCATATATCCCACACCATTCCAGAGCGAGACAATAATGATGGAAAAGAACGATACTTTCGGATCACCCAGCCATGATTGACCTAAAAAGGCGATAGTCGTCTTTTCGGCAATCTGCGGCAGCACAGAGGAAAAAACGAATGTCCACATAAATGCGCTAATAATAGTACTGATCATATTGGGCATAAAAAATATCGTCCGAAAAAATCCTTTGCTGCGTGTACGTGATTCAATCAACACTGCCAGTACTAGCGCAAGTACATTTTGTAGCACGATCATGACCAACACGTATTTAAGTGTAAACCAAAGGGAATTGAGAAAATCGGGGTCTTCCTTCAAGGATTCCACAAAGTTCCCCAAGCCGATAAAGTTGTAATTGGGATTCAATCCATTCCAGTCTGTAAAGCTGTAGTACATGCCGCTGATCGTTGGAATAAGCAGGAAGATGGCGTAAAAGATCAGTGCCGGGGCAGTAAACGCCAGCAGCATGACGTATTTTTTGTAGATTTTAAAAGGCATGGAGTCTCTCCCTCCCGATGTCATTCTGTAGGTTCCCGCTACTTGTTCACTTTGTTATACGATTTCCATGCCTTATCCAGCGCCTTAATGACGTCATCCTGCGAGAGCTGACCAGCATAATAGGATTGGAGCGACTTGCCTGCCTCGTCCTTGACCGCCTGCGGGATGGATGGATCTTGGTACGACTTGCCTGCTTTCACATATTCGGTAGCGTCATTAACCCAAGGATAGCTTTTGAACGTATGCACTTTGGAGATAGGGTTAAATTTCAATGCTTCATAGAACGCGCTGGAATCCTTGTCGTCCAACACATAGTTAACAAAATCGAGTGCAACCTCCTTATTCTTGCTTGTAGAGGATACAGCCAGCGAAGTCGATGTCGACAAATTGATCAAGGTCGCATTTGGATCGTCATTAATCGGTAGCGGGGCTACTCCAAAGTCCATCTTCGGATCCGATTTTAAAATCGTTTCCGCAAACCACGGCCCCTGAATCCACATCGCCGCTTTACCTGAGGCAAAGGCCGCCGACCCATCATCCCCGCCAATTTCCAGCGCCTTATCTGTACCATTACTGTTCACCAGATCAATAATATCGAACATGCTCTTCATTTCCGAGAACGAGCCTTTGTCCTGATTCATCCGTTCGATAAAATCCTTATTCTGTGTGTTCATCATTGCACCTGCAGTGAGCGGCACGAACAACTGTGGAATCCAGGATTCCTTGTAGGACAACAGGAACGGTTTCACATGATTCGCTTTCAGCTTGTCGACGACAGCCTTCATTTCGGTCAACGTTCCCGGCGGCTTCAAATCCAAATCCTTAAATATCTTTTTATTGTACAAATAGCCCCAGGAGATCGTTTCCAAAGGAACCGCTACAACCTTGCCGTCTTGAGTTGTCACCGAGGGCTTCACACTGTCCATCAATTTGCTGACAAATGGCTGACCGGACAAATCCTCCAAGTATCCCGCTTTGTAAAACGGTGGAATTTCATTCACCGCATGCAGTGCGAATACGTCCGGTGCATCGTTGGATGCGAGCCTTGTCTTCAAAATTTGTGCGGCATTGTCAGCAGGCGGCATCTCCAGTTGAACGGTAACGTCGATATTTTTATCTTTCTTCTCTTTGGCTACAAACGCATTAATGTATTTATCGTAGTGCTCCTTCAAACGGGGCTGAGCAATAAACATTTTGAGATTTACGGTTTTGCCGTCTCCACCGGAACCGCTGCTGTCACTGCCTGAAGAATTCGCTCCACATCCGGCCAACAACGTGCCAACCAGCATCGTACTCAATACACCTTTCCACATCTTCATGCAAAATGACCTCCCCTAAGTTGAAAATAACGATTTTGTATACGCTTTCATTATAGGATGGGAGACCACTTCTGCCATTGGACACCGTTAGCATATTGAATTGGATTTTTTTAAACTTCCTTTCTCATTTCACCGGGGGCCATGCCAAAATGCTTTTTAAATACCCGATAAAAATAAGACACATCCTCGTACCCAGCCATCTCTGCAACGGCTTTAATTGAAATCTGTTTATTGGCCAGCCATTCCCGCGCCTTTTCCATTCTCCGTTCTACAATGTAGTCCGTTACATTCTGACCGTACTCCTGCTTAAATACCTTGCTCATATACTCTTTGCTCACAAAAAAGTTTTTCGCCAACTGCTCCAGTGTGATCGGCCCAGCATAGTAACTATCGATATACCGCCGTACCTCCTCCAAATTCAGCTTGTTTTTGTATTTCCGCTGCCGAATCAGCTGATCCAGTTCCTGAACATAGCATGACGATACGAATTCCAGCGCATGTTCTACAGAGGATAGAACAGCCTGCGAAAGCGGAAATCCACCCTTTGCCGTAGAAGTATTCAGCCCGTTATCCGCTGACAGTTCTTTCAGCAGAGAAAGCAACTCCTGCACCAGCCTGCCCAGCATATGTGGAGTTGGTGCTCCATAACTCTCCAACTCCTGCACAACCTGTCTGCATGTTAAGTTCACCCCGTCACGATTCAGCTCATTAAAATAAAGACGCAGCAGTTGCTTATACCGGGTTAACTTGTGAAAAAACTCATAATCCAGTTCTGTTGCTTCTGGTTGCTGTTCGGCCAACTTGACCTCCAGATCGTTTTTGCATTTGAGCAGCACCGCATTCAGCTCGACAGGATTGACAGGCTTTAGCAAATAATCAATAGCCTTGTAACGGATCGCATGTTTGGCATACGCGAAGTCATCATATCCGCTCACAACAATGATTTTCACATCAGGATATTGGTTATTTAGCGCTTGCAGCAGCTCCACTCCGTCCGCACCTGGCATGTGCATGTCCGTAATCACAATGTGGGGAGCTAACTCCCCGACCAGCCTGAATGCTTCATCTCCGTCCTCTGCCTCACCCACCACCACCATTCCAAGCTTTTCCCATGCGCCAAATGTCTTCAAAATATCGCGGTTCCACGGCTCATCGTCAACGATTAATACCTTGATCATACTTTGCCCTCCTCTGCTGAGGTGAATGGAATACGAATAGTGACACATGTACCGACTCCCTGCTCACTATCTATCGTCACTCCGTAATGCACTCCAAAATTCATCCGTATACGTGAAGACACATTGCTTAATCCAATATGACTGCCCTGCGCCCAAATTGGTTCCTCCGATGCGTTTTCCAGCCTAGCTCGAACTTTTTCCAGCTTGTCGGGGGGCATACCGTTACCATTATCGCTGACCGTAATGCACACATCTTCTTTCATAATCTCCACGCGGATTGCCATTTTCCACGCCCCTGCCTTGCGATCAAGACCATGCTGAAATGCGTTTTCCAACAATGGTTGAAGCGATAGCTTCGGCAAACGAATATCCATTGCCTGCTCTTCTGTCTCCACCTGAAATACCAATCTTTGCGGAAAACGACGCTGCTGGATGCGCATATAATGTCCCACATGATCGAGCTCTGCGCGCAGAGAGGCCATATCCTGAGGCTCCCGTACCACGTAACGGAACATCTCACTCAGCGAACGAATGACTTCATAGGTATCCTCCGGCTTTTGGGAAAACACCATACTTCCAATCATTTGCAACGTATTTTGCAGAAAATGAGGATGAATCTGCGCCTGGAGCGCTTTCAATTCAGCCGTCTTTTTTTGCAAATTGATACTGTATTCTGTCTGGATATGTTCGCGTATTCGGCCTGCCATCCCATGCAAACTTCTTTCCAGCAACCCAATCTCATCCGGTCGTATACTTGGTTCTCCAACCGGTCCCTTGATCATATCCAGTTCCTGCACCGAACGCGCCAAACGGACAATCGGGCGTGCGGTCCTCCATGCGATGAAAACGGCGATGCAAATGGAAACCAGGATTGAAATTACGCCTACGACAATACCATACAGCATGGTTGAAAAGGCACTGTGGTTAATGGAGGAAGTCGGTATGATTTTGACCAGTTTCAGTCCAACCACATCCAGATCATTGTAGAACACATAATGCTCGGCAGTTTGAAGCATCCCCGGACCCGGCTTAACGTCACGAAGAGCAGCCAGCACTCCTGCAGGAGGAGGCGATTGCCGAGCCTGCACTGGATACATAACTCTGCCATCCCTATCTGTAATCAACACTTGATGCTGATCCCATCGTCCCAGCAGACCCAGCGTCTGATCGAATTGTGACCACAGCACCTCCAATGAAATAGCCCCCGTCTGCTTCTGGTCTTCAAAACGCCGAATACTGCGTGTCAGTGTAAAGCGTTCCGGGTCAGCGGAGCTTGGTCGAATCGAATAATCCTTATTCGCTTGCCACATCTCAGCATACTGCGGGGGAATACCGCCCACTGTCGTAATTTCATTTTGCATACTATTGAAGGTGAACACGGTTTGCGATTGCTTCAAATATAGCTGAATACCGATGACATGACTCCCGGCTGAATAATACACATTCGCCAGCGTATTCAGCATTTTTCGCTGGGCATTAAATTGGCTAGAAAGATTGTCAGGCTCTCGTTCATTCAAATAATCGCTTAGATCAGGGCTGATCTGAATGCTGTAAATCAGATGATTCAGACGATCTAACTGGTCGCTGATATAAATGCCCGTCCATTTCATGTTGGACATGTTCGTCTCGACCACTTCGGTTTCCATAGACGATCTGCTTTTCTCCGCAGCCAGCACCGTGACAGCAATGACCGGCAGCACAGATAGAACAATCATCGTCAAGACTAGCTTGAGCTGAATGCTACGTCGATACGGGGCCATCAGCGCCCGAAACCAGCGGATTGCTCGGGTTGGCATAGCGATGCACTCCTCTATTCAGCCATATGCGAAAACGCCCCGCAATTCGCAGGGGCGCTTCACTTGCCGGATACTCCCGGCCGATACTATATAAAATGATTCGTACGTCGGTTTCAGCTCACTATTCATCATTTACGCTTCTTCGATAATTATAACACCCCAAGGCTCCAATTGGAGCATCTGTCCTTGGGTAACCCTCTGCTCTCCGATCAGCTCCTTGCCGTCTCCGTGCGGATATATCACCGAGCCTGCTTGTTCGGAATAGTTAAAATAGTACCGGATCGTTCGCCCCAAATCATTCGTACCGGATTTGACAATGATCGGATAAGAAGCTTCCTGATCTAGTCCCCATACGCCTGCCTTTTTGGCTACAGAGCTTAATAATTCGCGGATGACCGCCGAACTGACGATACAGCCTATGTAGGTCGCCGTGCCCTGACCATAGCGATTTTGCGTAATCGCGGCATATTTGCCCCAATGCGGGTGATCATAATAAGCCAATACTTCCGCAGTCGTTGGGGTAATCAGCTCCATCCACGTATCTACCTGATTGTCCTCTGCTGCCACTTTAAAAGGATTATCCTTAAGCGTCACGTTCTTTGGCTCCACAAACAAGCTGTAATGAATGCCGCAGGCTTCGCTAATCACACCCGGCTGCTGGGAAGTTCTTACCTGCACATGCTCATTCGTAAATCCGCTTCGGGATGTGTAAACTACATGACCGCCTTGTTCGACATAGCGGTTCAGCTTCTCCAGCAGTGTATCTGGCGCAGAATAGAGGCTCGGGACGATCAAGAGATCGTAGTCATCAAACGATTCCGTACCCGGATGGATAATATCCGTCCCGATATTCAGCTTGTACAGCTCGTCATACAAACGGCGTACGATATCGTTGTAATTCAATGGACTGTTCATATTAAACTTGAACCAGCTAATGGATGTCAACGCTTCGTTGCTGACCAGGATGGCTGTTTTATTTTTCTTTTTCAAATTGACCAGATGTGGGGATAATCTCGCAAAATCCTTCCCTATCGTCTGTGCTTCCTCATACACAGGATTCGGTTCAAAATCATGGCTGAGCAGACCTTTCCAGTAGGTTTCGAAGGAATTATGAATGGAATGCCAGTGCCAGTAAGCTACCATATTGGCCCCGGAAGCCAGATGGCTGAACGCTTGCAGTCGCAATTGTCCCGGATAAGGAACCCAGTGTGTAAACGCCTGCGCCTCCGTTTCCAGCACCAGGTAATTATTCTGTTTTGTTGAACGTGCCACATCACCACCAAAGGAAATCTCAATTCCAGTCAGATCATCCTGGGATGGATGGTAAATATCTACACCTGTCACATCAAACGCTTGAGATGCAGCAAAGTGATCCACATCCGGCTGAATCCCAAAGGAATGACCTCTCCACTCAAAATCAAAATTTTGCGTAACGAATTGGTCTTCCCGCTTATATTCATTGACAAGCGCAACCTGCCAGGCCAGGAAGTCCGTTACCAGCTTGCGCTGGAATTGGGAAAAGGCTGCGCCCAAGCTTCCATTAATCGTTCCGACCACCGAAGGGAAGTCCTCCCAGCTATTGATGCGATTGCTCCAGTAATCCAAGCCAAATTTGCGGTTCAGCTCATCCAGTGATTCAAACCGCTCCCGCAAATACTTCACAAATTGTAATTGCACATTGGGACCGCTCGTATGGTAATGCTTCGTCTCATTGTCTGTCTGAAAGCCGATGACCGCCGGATGCTGACTCACCCGTCCAATCAGCTTGCGTATGATTCGCTCAGCATGGAACAGGTACACCGGGTTCGTAATGTCCATAATCTGGCGAGCTCCGTATTTGCCCGGCCCCTGAGGCGTTGTCGCCAATACATCGGGATGCTCCTTCACCAGCCAGGTGGGCACAGCATAGGTCGGCGTGCCCACTATGACCTCAATACCGGCTTTATGCATAGCGTCCAGCACCCGATCCACGGAGGTGAAATCAAACACGCCATTTTGCGGTTCATGTGTACTCCAAGTAGATTCGGCTATCCGCACCACGTTAATTCCCGCATCCTTCATCATTTGGATATCCTGGTCCAAACGGTCATAAGGCATATATTCATCATAATAGGCAACACCGTACAGCAGCTTTTTCATCGAGTCGTCCTCCTATAAGTTCATGGTAATTGTCATATCCCATTTCGCCTACTCCGTTTTCCATGGGATTTTTTTCGTGTTCAACTTATATAGCTTTGTTTCAAATACCGTGGCTGTTATGCGGCTTTTTCAGGGATGGAACAGATATCGTATTACCAGCAACTTCCTGCTTCGTGAGATCCGTCTGCTGTTGATTTTTTTTCGCACTTGCCAGCCAGCCCTCTACGTCTTTTTCCTTAATCTTGTACAGCCATGCGAACAGCCCTGCCGTAATTAAGGCCCCCACACCAGGCACTACCGCATAAAGCGCAAATATCCACGTAAGCACCTGTCCGGTCTGCGGTACATTCGGAATGTAGCCGGCAAAGGCAAGCGCATAGGCCACAATTCCACTGGCTGCTGCTCCCCCCAGTTTTCCTGCAAACGTTTGGGTAGCAAAGGCGGTTCCGCTGGCACGCACCCCTTTTTTGAATGCGCCATATTCCACGCAATCGGCGGTAAACATCGGCACCATGAGCTGCGGTGCAGAGCTGAACAGGCCAAAAAGAACTGCGAATACACACACAACAATAGGGTTGCTGTAACCGATTGCAAATAAGGACAGGCCTGTAGTAAACAATCCAAGCAAGCTGATAACATTCACTTTCCACTTGCCAAATCTTTTAATAATCGGCGGTAAAATTAATGCGGTGAGCAGCTGCACACCCAAGGAAATGAACATGAGAATTGAAATATAGATAGGATTTTTCAAGTTATATAAGGCAAAATAGCTGACGACAATCCCTTGCAGATTGGTCATGGACAGTGTCATAAACGACATCAGGTAAAATAAAAGCTGCTTGTTTTGCATGGGATACGTCATAATCTGCTTGAGCGTAACCTTCTCTGCCTTGTTGGAATAACGCTCTTTGACATTAAAGCGAGTAAAGTTCATTAAAATCAAACCTGCTACAGCAACGATTAGCGCCAAAATTGGCCAGGAGATCTGATTGGCTACGGCTACCGAAGAGGAGGAGATGACCATAAATGCCAAGAAAACCATCGTTCGGCCTCTGGACATTAATAGATCACGTTCATGCGTATTTTTCGTCATCAGTGTAGCCAAGCCAAACCCAGGCGCATCGCTGATCGTGTAACACATTTCCCATATCAGATACGTGACAGCAATATAAATCACCTTGACGGTGAGTGACGCGTCACTCGGAACGAGAAAAATAAGTACAGTAAGTATTGGCAAAATAATAGAAGCCAGATTCGTCCAGGGTTTGAACAAGCCACCCCTTAGGTTGGCCCGGTCTATGATCACACCGAAGATCGGAGCACTAAGCGCATCCCATATACGGGCTAGTACGAATAAAGTACCAATAATTGAAACAGATATGCCAACATAATCCGTATAAAATAGCATTGCAAAAGAGGCAACCAGACAGAGAATTGCGTTACTCCCCAAAAAGTAAACGTAATATGACACACGTTCTTTCGATGTTGTTTCCATAGCTCCTCCTAATCACAATATGACATCGCTTTCAAAATCACTACATATAAGCGAGTTATTTATGTAAAGGCTTATACCAGAACACTTGTAAGCGCTCTTTTATTATAGATAAATGTTAGGTACAATGAGATTGTCTAAGCGGTGTAAAATTTGCCCTAATCGAAGGTGATCTGATGATATTAAATCCTGATGTTGATCCAGCTCTATTCCATGATTGCCAATGGCTACCTATTATTGATTGGAATGTGAAGTTTTTTGGTGCCCATATTCACCGGGTCAAAGCGGATTGGTGCATGCCTGAGGAGTCCCATATCGGTTTTGAAATTGCACTCATTCTAGAAGGTCGTCAGGAAACGATGATGGAGAATAACGTATACTCGGTGGGGGAAGGCGATATTTTAATTATTCCGCCGGGGTTCAAGCATGTGAGTCAGTGTGTATCCCCAGATGGAATGTATTATTTTAGCACCCATTTTAATGTCGATGATCCATTGTTCCGTCAAGAGATGATTAAAAGCAATCAGCTCTTTTTCCCGGCAGGCACTGAAACCAATACCAAGCTGCAGAAAGTTGTCCATAGCTGGATCAGCATGGTGCGGGAGAACGGAGAATATACGACAGCGGACCGCTTTCGCATGCAGATTGCTTTGTTCGAGCTATTCGGGATATTCTCGCAAATGATTTCTACGGGATTGGAGCCGAGAATTGCACCTTCATCCGTTCAATATGCCAAGGCCATTATGGAAGCTATTCAATCGAGGTTCAAACCTTATCGAGAGGATGAATCTGGCGAGCAGACGTTCCGGCTTGAAGATGTGGCGGCTTCCCTTGGAATCAGTCCGGGCTATGCCCAGGAAGTGTTCCGCAAGGTTTACGGCTATTCACCACGTCACTATCTATCGGAAACCAAGCTGCATGAGGCTAAGGTGCTGATCCAGCAGCCCAATCTACCGCTAAACAAGGTAGCTTCCCTACTGGGATACTCCAGTCTGGCTCATTTCAGCAGACAGTTCAAGCGCTGGACAGGCACCAGCCCACTTAAGTACCGCCAGACGTTAAAACCGATTACTGATGAGCAGAGGAGCTAGAATAAGGAAGGATAGCAATGGCTCCACTGCGTTAATATCATATGAAAAAGAGCGCGACACCCTATATTCGGCTGTCGCGCTCTTTCTATTTTATTTTCTAATGAGTTTCATTGCCTTAATAATCTAAATTGATGGTGAAGTTCCTATCCTGCAAATTATAGCCTGATATCTCCTATGTGCTGGTGTACTACATACATCATCCCTATCAGGAATAAGGCCAAGCCCATATAACCGATACCGAATTTCCAGCGTGATGATGCGGGTACTTCGTAATATTTATCATTTTCAAATGGAATGTAGTCAATCCCACACAGCAATCTGAGCTGATACGCATCCGGGGTAGGTATATGTTCTACACCGTTCAGCCATACATGCTGGACAAGACACTGCTGTGGCAGCAGAAGCGTATGCTCCACATCCAGACTCTCCATATATACCGTTACATATTGCTGCCCCTCCAGATCCGAGTAGGTATTAAAGGATAATCTGCGCGTATGCTCCGGTCCTGGTAGCGGATATCCTTGCTCATACAAATGCTGTACGTTAACCAGCGGCTTCTGTAATAACGACTGAACTTTGACGCCTTCTTTATTGCGTTTGACATATTTCTTGTATAAATCATAGGCAAATAGTGCCCAAATAAAGAAAAATAAAATGGATTTCAAATACACGATGACTACAATCCCACCCAGTAGACCCACCAGCCATAACCAGCGTGTCACTGCTGTAGAAATCCGTCCTCCATCAAGCGGATGAATCGGCAGCAAATTGATCAGGTTCAGGAAAAAACCGATATATGCTAGTGCATACAAAAGTGGACTGTCTGTTGCATACGCTCCTGCGTATACGGCCATAGCCCCAACTGTCCCCAATAACAGGCCGCCCATGGCCACGTAAGCCTCTGTCTGGGCATCCAAAGGCTGTCGTTTCATGGTGATTAACGCACCGAGAAATGGAATAAATAACGGTGTCGACACCGGAAGCCCCTTGCGTTTGGCAGCCAATACATGCCCCAACTCATGCACGAATAACAACAACACGAACCCAACCGCAAATCCCCACGGGTATATAATCGCATACGTGCCAATCGTAAACGCCATAGATATCAGCGCACCGCCAAATTTACTGAATTTTAAAAGGGCAAGTAACGATTTGCCTTTCAGCAGGAGCAATGCTGCTGCACTACCAAGATACCATTTGGATGAGCCGGATTTGGAATCGGTCTTATTGTCTTCTTTTTGCAAACGTATCCGTCTCCTTTCTCTAATACTTCCATTGTATCCTGCAATGTGCAGCTTGTAAAAACTTCTCTAGTCCACAGATAAGCGAACTGGGGAAGCTATGTACATTATCCCGTATATTGTAGACATCCTCGAATGTCGGATGGTATATTAGGGCTGGGTTAGATACCCTATTTTGTAAAAGGAGGTTTGCTCATTCATGTGTACTCACTACATGCGTCTCAGATAAAAGGCTAGGCTTCTCAATGAAGCTCAACCCGTTTTTCACATGAAGGGTTGAAGCTTGTTTAAGTTACCTTTTTTAAGACCAAATCTGAACAATGAGGTGTGTTTCATATGACTGAAAAGCGTCCCTCGACTAACCCGAATGACGTTAGCGATATATTGGCCCTTGCCCAAAACAATGGGCTTCACATACAACATGAAGGATTGGAACTCAATGAATCCGGGCTGGATTTCCGAGCCGTATTCGCCAAGGACATCCACGATACCCCTTGGGTTCTACGTACACCGCGACGAGCAGATGTGATTCAATCTGCCGCTTACGAGCATAAGGTGCTTCGGATGATTCGTGATACTCTTCCTATAGCGGTACCTGATTGGCAAATATATAGTCCAAAGCTCATCGCCTATCCTCAGTTGGGGGGAACTCCCGCTGCTACTATTGATATGGAAACAAAAAGCTATGTATGGTTCATCAACCCTGACGCTCTGACGGATAGATTCGTTGCTTCACTCGCTAAAGCCTTAGCCGCGTTGCACCGGATAGATTACCAACGGGCAGCTGATTTCGGTGTTCGCGTAAAGCAGCACGACGAAGTTCGGCAATTAATGGCTCAGCGAATGGAAGAAACACGGCGCGTCTTTGGTGTATCTGAGGAGCTGTGGCAACGATGGCAGGCGTGGCTAGCTGACGATAGCTACTGGCCGGCATATTCCGCATTTGTGCACGGCGATCTGCACCCAGGTCATATTCTAGTCTCTTCGAATACAGAGGTTACTGGAATACTAGACTGGACCGAGGCCGAAGTAGCTGATCCGGCAATTGATTTTACGAGTTACTATACTTTATTCGGAGAAGTAGAGCTTGCTCGTTTATTGAAGCTTTATGAGACAGTAGGCGGACGTGTATGGCCGCGTATGAGCGATCATATCGTCGAATTAACTTCAGCTTACCCTGTGCTTATCGCCGAATTCGCCCTTAAGTCTGGTGTGGAAGAGTATATGGATATGGCACGTAATGCGCTGGGAGTTCATAAGCAAGGAGAAGGGTTGCCCGACATATAATATAGCTATAGCCACCTGGCAGGCTTTGGTTCAATGACGGACCAAGACCTGCTTTTTTTCTTCTCTTCTTTTTCCTAAAGTTACGTTCCGCACTCCAGTGTCCTTCACCCGGTCTGTTCTGTTATCATGTAGAAAACGGAATAACTCAGGAAAGGATTACGAACCATGAGTTTTGAACTTACCCGGCGAGCGATCAGACAACTATGCAGTCAATCTGCTTATGACGACGGGGATGCCTATTATCGGGCCAAAAAGGTGGCCTTTACACAAATAGATCATAATGAAGGTGTGTATGAAGCTACAGTCAAAGGAAACGGCTTTTATGCCGTTGCTGCGATGATCCGGCCCAACGGCAGTATTCGCGCGGAATGTACCTGTAGCTCATTTCAAACCACCGGACGTTATTGCAAACATATTGCTGCTGTTCTCCTTAACGCCTATGATATGCGACGTGGAAAAAGTCTATCCGTACGCTCCTATGTCTCCAGACTTCATCCCGGCACTGCCCCAGATCCAGCGGGGAGCATGGGTTCAGACGGGATGTACACATCTACAGATGCCCCCAATGAACACACTGCTAGAATTTCACGATCCTCTGGCATCACACAAGGGGATCTCCAGTTGACCGACAGTATGTTAAAACTATTCGGCCGCAAGAGACCGCTTCGCAGCACTCCTACGCTGCTGGATACTCGTGCGATCTTGGATTTTCAATTCGTCATCCGGCCTTTTGCCTACGGTTACCAAAAATATATGTTTGGATTGGAAATGAAGGCTGGACCCAAACGATTATACATCGTTCAGAAAATCCGTCCGTTTCTGGACAGTATCGACCGTGGGAATAGCTACATGTTCACGAAGAGCTTCTCTTACGAGCCTGAGCTGTACCGCTTCCGAGCTGAACATGACGCGATCCTACAGCAATTATCCCAGGTATGCCATCAGGAGCGCATGATTCGGGAAACCTCTGGTACGTATTCAGCCTCCGGCAGTCATATGAGTGGCGAGCGAATGCTTCTCATCCCGCCTACCGCTTGGGATAGGCTGCTCCCCTTGCTGACAGCAGCACAGGGCGTCTATTTTGAAATTCACGGTAACATGAGCGAAGGTATTCCTCAGTCCGACCTGATGCTTCCGCTGCAATTTGAATTTGATGAGGCCGAATCCACAAGCGAAGGCTACCAGTTAAGCATTCAAGGATTAGATGACTTGACCATCATGGAGGACTACGGTGTCGTCATTGCCGATGGCAAGCTTGTCAAGCAGAAGGATGATTCCTTACGGCGTTTGTCCGAGCTAAAACGAATGGTCGAGGTACATCACAGACGAGCAGTCCAGATCGCACCAGAACAGATGGAAGCTTTTATGGATAAGGTCGTGCCCGGGTTAATGAAGCTCGGACGTGTCCATATGACCCGTTCTGTCTCAGAGCGGGTCGCCCAGCATCCGTTGAAGGCCAAGCTGTATCTGGACAGGGTAAGAGACAAACTACTGGCAGGATTGGAATTCCAATATGGAGACATCATCATCAACCCGTTGGAAACAGATGCACGAACGCCAGGTAACGACCGGATTCTGATACGTGATGGGGAACAGGAGCAACGGATTTTGGAACTGATGGAGCATAGCTCCTTTGCCAGAACAGACAGCGGATATTTTATGGAAGATGAAGATGCAGAGTATGACTTTTTGTACCATACGGTTCCACAACTGGAAAAGTTGCTGGACGTCTATGCCACGGGTGCAGTCAAATCGAAAATCAATAATACGCTGCCTGTCCCAAGAATACGGGCGGAGTGGGATGAACGTACGGATTGGCTTGAATTTAAATTTGATATTGAGGGTATACCGGAATCGGAAATTCGCAAGCTGCTCCAATCGTTGGAAGAAAAACAGAGATATCACCGTCTACCGAATGGTGCCCTGCTCCCGCTGGAAACAGAGGAGTACAAGGAATTAATTCGGTTCATGAACGAAACAGGTATCCGCAAAAGCGATCTGGATGCAGCGCAGATTCGAATCCCGGTCACGCAGGGTCTGTATTTAATTGATCCTCACGATCATGTAAAAAGCCTGACCTTGGGTAAAACCTTTCGCCAGCTGCTAGAAAATATACGCAATCCTGACCATCTCGACTTTCCAGTACCCGTCACGCTTGTCCCTATCTTGAGAGATTATCAGGTCTACGGTTTTCAATGGCTTAAGACCTTAGCACATTACCGTTTTGGAGGTATTTTGGCAGATGATATGGGGCTGGGCAAAACGCTGCAAAGCATTGCCTTCCTCGTGTCAGTATTGCCGGAAATTCGCAGTCAGCAGCTTCCAGCCATGATCGTGTCCCCTGCATCACTGGTGTACAATTGGCGGAATGAACTGGAGAAATTCGCCCCGCATATCCGCGTCACTATTGCAGATGGCAGCCCGGAGGAACGGAGCCGAATTATACGGGATGCCACCAGCTATGACGTTATTATTACTTCCTATCCGCTGCTGCGACGCGATGCGGATGTGTACAGCAAGCCATCGTTTCATACGCTCATTCTGGACGAAGCGCAGGCGTTCAAGAATCATGCTACCCAGACGGCACAGGCCGTTAAGGATGTACAAGCCCGTTACCGCTTTGCCCTGACAGGAACGCCAATCGAGAATACATTGGAAGAACTTTGGTCCATCTTCGACGTTGTATTTCCTGAGCTATTTCCCGGCGGAAAAAGAGCGTTTCACAACCTGCCTCGAAATGTGATTGCCAAGCGGGTTCGTCCGTTCCTGCTGCGCCGTCTGAAGAGCGATGTACTTAAGGAACTGCCGGAGAAAATCGAATCCGTGCAGGTATCACGCCTCCTGCCAGATCAGAAAAAGCTGTACACGGCTTATCTGGCCAAGCTACAGCATGAAACGTTGAAGCATCTTAACGAAGAAGGATTTCAGAAAAACCGGATCAAAATTCTCGCAGGTCTGACCCGACTTCGGCAGCTCTGCTGTCATCCGGGCTTATTCATCGAAGGATATACGGGAAGCTCGGCCAAATTTGAACAACTGCTGGAGATTATTACGGAATGTCTCAGCTCCGGGAAGCGGATGCTCATTTTTTCACAGTTCACCACGATGCTTCAAATGGTCGGACGTGAGCTTTCTCGTGAGGGGGTCCCCTACTTTTACCTGGATGGACAGACTCCCGCCCCCGAACGAGTCGAGCTGTGCAGTCGCTTCAACGAAGGAGAACGCGAGCTGTTCCTGATTTCCCTCAAGGCAGGAGGTACGGGTCTGAACCTCACCGGCGCAGATACCGTCATTCTATATGACCTGTGGTGGAATCCCGCTGTAGAAGAGCAGGCTACCAACCGTGCACACCGAATGGGCCAGAAAAAAGTGGTGCAGGTTATTCGGCTCGTCGCCCAAGGTACAGTAGAGGACAAAATGTATGAGCTACAGCAAAAAAAGAAAAATCTGATCGACCAGGTCATTCAGCCGGGGCAAGAAAGCCTTTCAGCACTGACCGAACTGGAAATTCGTGAGCTGCTCATGATCTAAACAGCTCTTCCACGCTTATTTTTACACTAATGACATTCAGATACCAAAAGGTCCAATGAGGGTGGAAATCTTCCTGCATTGGACCTTTTGGTGTTCCGTATGTGATTGTCCAGCTTAAACCGATTCATCCTGTTAGAGTACTCTAGGTTCGATGGGAACCAGATTAGACTCAATCTCGGCGCGCTGAGGCTCATACCATTCAGGCAGCATCAGCTTGTGCCCCAACTCATTCAATTCCTCATCCACCGTAAATCCGGGCGGATCGGTTGCGATCTCGAATAGAATACCGCCTTGCTCGCGGAAGTATACGGCATTGAAGTATTGGCGATCTACAATGCCACTGGTCCCAAAACCATGCTGACGAACCCACTCGTCCCACGCCTGATGCTCAGTATCGTCCTGCGCGCGCCACGCAATATGGTGAACCGTACCGGCGCCGCCGTTCCCCCATGGTACATCTTTGACCGGAATGTCGATCAGGTTGCCTAGATCCCCAGTCGTCTGATAACGGATATAGCCTGCATCTGCGTCTTCTCCGATGGGAGTCATGCCCAGAACATTCTCCAGCACGCCTTGGGTGTGCTTGGAATCCGCACTGTAGAGCACTGCTCCTCCAAAGCCCTTGATCGCTTTATCTGTAGGCACGCCTCCGGCTGTCCACGTATTCACCGGGCCTTCCTCGCGCTCCACCAGTTCCAGATGCAAGCCCTCATTGTCTCGGAACTGGATGAATGACTCGCCAAAACGAGTAGCCTTCGTGAAGGATACCTTTAAGCTGTGCAGACGGTTTTCCCAGTAATCCATTGAGCCCGGCGGCACAACATACGTCGTAATCCCGACCTGTCCGCCTCCAATTTTACCCTTGCGTGTACCCGGAGCCGGAAAAAAGGTAATGATCGTGCCCGGGCTGCCTTTTTCATTCCCAAAATACAAGTGATATACTTCTGGAGCGTCAAAGTTAATTGTCTTTTTGATCAATCTCAAACCAAGCACACCTGCGTAAAAGTCAACATTGCCCTGTGGATCGCCTGCAAAGGACGTAATATGGTGAATTCCAGCGGTTTTCAAAGACATCTCAATCACTCCTTAATGAACATGATGATTTACAAATTTCAAAATCCATTGTAGCTAACAAACTGTCCAACCGGCTTGCGATATCCTCTTGCCCGTTGCCCCGATTCGTCCTCTTTCCCCAAGGTGATCATCATCACAGGCACAAATTGCTCGGGGATATTCAATACTTCCTGCACCTTCGCCGGGTCAAAACCGATCATTGGGCAAGTATCCCAGCCTTTGTCCTTGGCAATCAACATAAATTGCATAGCCGACAGGCTGGCATTACGAATCGCTTCTTCCCTCTGGAAGACAGGTCCTCGCTCGCGATAAAACTGAGTTACTGATTCTACGGTGCTATCATATTCCTGCTTGCTCAGAACACCCAAATTCAGGAACCCTTCGTTGAGGTCAGCTACCTTGGTATAAGCCTCTGTATCACCCAGCACTACAATGGTAGCCGAAGAGGTTAATATTTTATACTGCTTACTTGCCTCATCATGCAGCCTTTGTTTGATCTCTGCATCCTGCACTACGATATAACGCGCATGCTGTAAATTAAAAGCCGATGGAGCAAACTTCACCAGCTGAAATATTTCTTCCAGTTCTTTTGCATCTATAGTAACATCAGGAATAAATTTAGAAGCCGATCTTCTCTCTTGAATAACATTCACCAGTTCGCTCATATTCAGGTCCACTCCTTGATATTATTTTCAAATAAATTATCTTTAAATTAAGAATATATCTTTAGTGGTTTTCTGTCAAGTAAAACTATAAAAGTGTTACTAAGGGCTTCACCAGCCCTTTACAGATCCGTAGCCCGTATCCTCATCGTAATCGCTTCGCGTTGCGCTTTGGTTAAGCTTTTGAAGACCAGCTCATACGAATGGTCGATCATGCTGTACAAATCCTCCAACGGAAAGCTATTATCAACCTCTACCGTATTCCAATGCTTTTTATTCAAATGATAGCCTGGCTTAATTGCCTTGTTCTGCTGACGCAGGTTTTCTGCAATGACCGGATCACATTTCAGGGATACGTGGCTAATGCCATCTTTTTCAGTCAGGAGAGCAAACATCTTGCCCCCTACCTTTAGTACCAGGGGATCAGCTCCAAATGGATAATCCTTAACGGCCTCTTTTTGGCTCAGACCATACGCTACAATTTGCTCAAACACCAGCCTTCTCTCCTCTGCTCCAAGTTATTTGTTCTATGAACCTACCTATTGCGCCCTATTATATCACCTTCATTACGCTACATATACACTAAGTCCGTGCTACATGTACTAAAAAGAAAGTCATTATGGATACCATCACATACACGCTGTTTGGATTGGATTTATATGGGACAGGAACCTGATATTCTGGTATACTTCCCTGAGAGGCTGTATCGATATATTCGAACGGTACTCTGGTAAGGTGTAATTTAATAGTATAAGCGTGAGCCTATGGAGGTGAACTCGTTGGATTTTGCTCTGATCCGAAAGGACCGAGACAAAAGAACGGTCGCAAATTGACTCTTTTTTTGCCTTTCGGACCTTTTCAGCAATGTGCTGGAAGGTTTTTTTGTTTTCCAAAACCAAGGTAGGAAAGGATTTGAGTGTATCATGACAAACTCGAAGGTACTTAATGTTTTGCAACTAAAGGAAATGAAACAAAAAGTAAAGGCAGGTACCCTATGATGCGGTTTCTAGTTGTGGGTGCAGGAGCTATTGGAGGCTATTTTGGGGGACGCCTGGTTCAAAAAGGAGAAGATGTAACCTTTCTCGTCCGCCCTTCCAAGAAGCTTCATTTGGCAAAAAACGGTCTGACGATTCAAAGTGTGCACGGAGATTTTCAGACACCGATCCAGGCTATTACCTATGGTGAAGCTGCTGAGCCATTTGACTGTATTATTCTCGCGGTCAAAGCGTACCATCTGCCTCTATTGCAGCCCGACCTTGCGCCTTATATCGGCAAAGATACCATGATTCTTCCTTTACTTAACGGTTATGAACATTTTGAATCTTTGCGCGAATATTTCGGAACTGAAAAAGTGCTGGGTGGGCTTTGTTATATCGAAACGACGTTAAATCACAAAGGCTCTATCGTTCAGACAAGCCCGTTTCACCGCATTGTTTTTGGGGAATGGGATGGAGCAAATTCAGAGCGTGCGCAACTACTATGTAGCCATCTTGATCATGCAGGCTTCACCGTCACACACAGTCATGACATTCAGCGTGAAATTTGGCAGAAGTATATATTTATTGCCAGCATGAGCGGAATCACAACCCTCATGGGTAGCTCCGTCGGAGCTATACTCGCCACGCCCGAATCGCGTGCAATCTATGAAAGGCTACTGCATGAGATCGTCACACTCGCACGCAACGCCGATATGCCTATTCATTCAGAAATGGAAGCACATACACTAAAAACGATGGATTCCTTAAAGCCTGAGATGATGTCATCCATGCAACGTGATATGCAGAAAAATCTACCGGTTGAAGCAAGTCATCTGCACGGTGCACTTCTGGCATTGGCTTCTGGCAGTAATGTCTCATATCCGATACTTGAAACGGTGTATGCCCGTTTAAAGGTCTATGAGAGCTTATTGAACACTTCTAACATTTAGATAACTGATGAATACCTGCCGTTGAATACGTAGTAGGTGGCCATCCGAAAAAGCAGATCCTTCTATGATGAAGGATCTGCTTTGAATTTTTCTATGCCTGTCCTCTGCATGCTTGCTCAATCCCTTGAAGTAATGCTTCCAACTCCTGTCTAGTATCAGCGTTTGTAATGATGCCTTCTTGATTCAGCTTCAATGTGATATGCGGAATAATGACCTTTCCATTTTCCACAATCTCTGCATTGATCATTTGCAATGTGAGCAGTAGCGAAGCATGAGCCATATTGCCGCCCATAGGGGACGGTGAAGCGCTAATGACCGCTGTAGGCTTGTTTACAAATTCACCTGAAGATACGAGCCAGTCCAAGGCATTTTTTAAAGCACCCGGCACACCATTCCCATATTCCGGCGTACAGATCAGTACTCCATCGGCTTGTTTCAATTGCTCCCGTAGCTCTCTTACGGAAGTTGGCCCTTCCTCTACATCCAAGTCAGGATTAAAATGAGGCAAATCCCCCAATCCATCATAAACCATGAATGATATATTTTCAGAAGCCAGTCCAATAACAGCCTTCATAAGCGCGGTATTGGAAGACTTTTGACGAAGGCTACCCGATATAGCCAATACCTTAATCTTTTGTTCCATCCATCTCATCTCGTTTCTTTTCACTTGATCTAATCTTGATACTCAGTGTACTACAAAAGTTGGCCAGTATCATGAGATAACGGGTAAAACAATAGATATACTGCCGCAAACAAGTGTGTTGTGATTACTCCGTCTTTTATCGAAAGCGACCGCGAAAAAGTGTCGGACAAATATCTAGTAAATAAACTATTAAATTCGATTTAAATAAATTGGACTGGTTATTTGTGTCGGGATTGGTCCTTCAGGAAAGTCCAATGGATATTTATAATTTATGAAGTTAACAATTCATTACGTTTCATTTCAGTCATACATTTTTATTGAGTGTATTTGGAGGGACAAGCAATGTGGTTTGCATACGCAGTAGGGGCTGCTTTTTTCTTTGGCTTACGAGGCATTCTTTACCAATGGACTTCTCAACGAACAATTAATCGAGATCTAATGTTTATTGGTGTATATATCTCTAGTGCAATTTTGGTTTTAATCATAAACTTATTTGTTAATCAAACATGGAGTAACGAAGTTTGGTTTGGTGTTTTAATGGGCGTTTTCTCTTTTTTGGCCAACACATTTCTGTATAAGGGATATGCTGTGGGGAGGGCTTCAGTCATTGCATTTTTTTCTGGATTGACGCCTGTAATTGTTGTCCTTTTAGCTGCATTACTTTGGGCAGAAAAGCTGAGTCCCGTGCAATTGGTTGGATTCTGTATCATAATCCTTTCTCTGCTCATCATCAGATATAAAAGAGATCTACAGGAAGGTACGTATCAAGGCTGGCAGTTTGGTTTATTGGCGATCATTTTTTATAGCTTTACGGACTTATCATCAAAACAAGCTTTACTAAATGGTGTTTCTATCCTACCACTCCTAACATTGATGTTTGCAACAAGCAGTATATTATTTTCTGGAGCTTTCCTAATTAATTTTAGTGGACAAAGACCTTCTTCAATTCAAGTAGGAATTAATAAACAAAGAGAAATTGTGAACCGTTGGACCCTTTCTAAAACCTTATGCTTAGGAATAGGAGTTGGTCTTGTAAATGTTTTAGCCATGGTACTTAAACTTGCTGCTTTTAATAATGGGGTTACCGGGGTTGTTTCTGCAATTATCGCCTTGAGTGTTGTTGTAGTATTGCTATATGCTCGTTTCTATCTGAAAGAATCAATGAGTAGAACGGAAATGTGCGGTGTAATCATAGCTATAATCGGAATCATAGTTGTAAAATGGATGTGAAAATTTAAAGGAAGTAAAACGTACCGTTGGACTCCTCCTGAACGGTGATGAGCGTCAGCCATCTTTCCCATGAATAAAATGAGGAATACCAGGAAATCAAAAAATGCCTGCGGTTTCACAGGCATTCGTCATGAAAAATCAATGGTCACTACTATGTTCGTATCTGTCGTAAATAGATTAGGTATCCTTCTCTTGCTTGCGTTGCACCCCGATCAGGTCAAGGAAGAAAACAAACAACGGAATACCTACAATCAAGCCCCACACCCCAATCAGATGCTCAGAGAAAATCAATACAACAAAGGTGAAGAAGATCGGTAAATTGGTTTTGGATGACATCAGCTTCGGGTTCAGGAAATAGGCTTCAATCGCATGAATAACTACGATCAGAATAACCAAGTAAATCACATAATTGATTCCCCCGACGCTAAAAGCAATCAGACCGAGCGGGATCAGGGAAATGAATACACCCGCCACTGGCACCAACCCCAACAAGAATATAATGAGCGCGAGGCCGAGCAGATTGGGAAAACCCATAATCCAAAGAGCCGTCGTCGTCAATATACAGTTGATGAGTGAAATCAATAGCTGAGCTTCCAGCACCTTCCCGAATGTACCCAGAAACATGCGTCCAAAATGGCCCACTTCCTTGAAGAACCAACCCAGCTTACTATCCACAAACGTAGCTGTAAAGCGTGTAATATAGGACTTTTCCATCAGGAAGAACAAGCTCAGAATAATTGATACCAGCAGTTGTGTTCCCAGTTGGCTAATTTTCATTACCGCATTCCAGCCAGGCTCAAATAACCGCTGAACATTGAGCGTGTCCATAAATTCAATAATCGTTTCATTCCATTGGTTACGATCAGGATACATATACGCTTGCTGAATCATGAGATACACCTGCTTGACCTGCACGCTGATTAGCGGCACCATTCGATAAACTCCCCACACGATAATCAGGATCAGCAACCCGTATACCAGTAGCAGCACGATCATAGGCGGTACATTGGCGAACCGCTTGATCAGCTTATTCACACCGTTATATATGCTGCCAATCAAAATCGTAAGCAGCAGTGTTAACAAAATAATATTCATCATGCTTCTTAACATGAAGAGCAGTAAAACGATTATCGCAAGGACGGCTGCCCGCCTGACGCCCGCATGATTCATCCAGTTTCTTACCATTCGTCTTTATTCCCTCTCTCCCACTTGACTGTCACCCTTGCAATCTTCCTCGGCATCAACTTTCTCTCTTTAACAACTTACTGTTAGCAATCAATAGAGAACCTACCATGACTAGGATAGCAATGGACCACCAGAATGTATTTTTAGCATCATCATGGTCCACAATAATGAGCCTGATGACGGCCGTAATCCCAATATAGATGAAATAACGTAATGGAAAATGAAAATTGGTTTTAAAGTACTTAACGATTAATGCAATGAATTCAAAATACAAAAAGAATACAAGCAGTTCTTCCGTGAATTCATAGTAATTTTTGTCGTCTTCTGTAGACAAGAACACATATGAAAATATGGCCCATGTTTCTTTTAGAAGTAAGAAGCTTAAAATCAGCCCGACCAGAAACAGCGAGATATTCAAGATCATTTGCAGAAAACCAGGTAACTTTTCAATATACTTCATTAATGCATTCAATACAGATCCCCTCACTGGTTGTACAGGTTCTTTTATTTATATTATCGGTGCAATACGTGAAAAATGCTACATTACTTTTGCGGTCACCTTAATGAAAGTTTATATTGGCCCCGGCAATGTAACCAATGGAGATAAAGATCAGTGTCCATACCAGAGAACCGGCGCTGGCCACCAGCATATATTTTCGTACAGGCATCGCGCTAATCCCCGACAAATAGCTTGTCGCATGTCTGACTCCTGGAATAAAATAACCGAACAAAATGGTCCACAATCCAAAGCGCGCAAACCACCCTTTTACCTTTGCAAACCGCTTTGGTGTCAGTCCCACCCACTTGCCATGCTTATCTACCAGCGGCTGACCCAGCTTTTTGCCTAGCGTGTAGCTGATCATCATCCCTGTCATCGCCCCAATGAAACTGACTAATATAGACACGGAATAATTCAGTACCATGATAGAGGATAGGTAGCCGACAAACACCATAATAATTTCATCAGGAACGGGTAGCCCTATAATTCCAAGGGCAAGCAGTGCAAAAATAGCAATATATCCGTATTGTGTAATCATGCTGATGGCCCATTCCATAGAGGCGCCACCTCCTGACCGATTATTTTTTGAAGGACGGGAAGGGAATACGGCTAACCATCAGGAACGACAGCACCACCATGAGTGCCAGCAACAACCCCGGCTTCAAATGCTCACTCCATAAAAACATAAAGGACAAAACCACACCCGCAGCTGTAATGGGCATGCCCACAAAGCCTTTGCTAAAAGCCATCAGGTTGAATCTCGCCAACCTTACCGCACCGCATATCACAAACAACACGGCTACAAGCGGTCCTATCCAGTGGGTATCCCCCAGCTTGTACTGCAAGATTAGAAAAGCAGGAGCAACACCAAATGAGACCACATCCGCCAGTGAATCAAGTTGCTTGCCAAAATCACTGGAGCAATGCAGCAGCCTTGCCAGCAAACCGTCCAGTACATCCCATAAAGCAGCCACTACCACGAGGGTAAAGGCGGTCATATATTGCTCATGAATCGTGAAGTATAGGGATAGGACCCCTGCCCCCAGGTTTGCAAGTGTGCAAAGTGAGGGCAACCAATTCCATTTCATACTTGTTAACTCCTTTGCCATAGCTTAGCCTCCGAATATAACGACAAAACGGACGCCATCCTTGGTATTCTCCGCCATATAGCGGAATTCGTGTAAATCCAGAATTCGTTTAACGATCGATAGCCCGAGTCCTGTCCCACCTGTCTGGCGGCTGCGGGAGAGCTCGGCCCGGTAAAAACGATTCCATATCAGCTCCAACTGATCGTCTGGGATGGTCTCCCCCTTATTTTCAATGGAAAACGTATTGACTTCCCCAGAGCCTTCGATACGAATCGTGATCGAGCTTCCTTCCTCAGCATGCCGTATGGCGTTGACAACAAAGTTGATAATCACCTGTTCCATCCATCCTATATCGGCATGAATCGGCAGCTCATTGGCAGGAATAATGACCACTTCCAGCTGCTTCTCCTTCAACAGATGGAATAGCTTATCCACAACCTCCTCCACCAGCTCGCTCAAAATAAAGGTCGTTTTGCGAAGCTTGAGGGTTCCAGATTCCAATTTGGCAAGGTCCAGCATATCCTTGACCAATCGCTCCATTTTGTCCGCTTCCTCTACAATGACTTTCATATAATGGTCCTGCTTCCCGGCGCTGACTCCATCTTGCAGTCCTTCTGCAAACCCTTTGATAATACTTAGCGGGGTTTTCAGCTCATGAGAAGCATTGGCAAAAAAGTCTTGTTGTACAGCCTCCATTCTCTGCTTCTGTTCCATGTCCTCGACCAATTGCTGATTGGCCTCCTGAAGCTCACGCAAAGCTGTGTCCAGGTTCTGGGACAGGGTATACATGCTGTAGGACAGGCTACCCAGCTCATCATTCTGCCGGATTGGCGTATGGGCTGTAAAATCGAGCTTGGCCATCCGCTTGGCGGTATTATTCAAAGTAATAAGCGGGCGGGTTACCATTCGGGAATAGAACAGGGACAAAATCAGAATAAGTGCAAATCCGCCGATCCCCAGATACAGATAAAACCAGCGTAGAGCCTCATTCGTCTCACTGATTTCCTGCAACGATG
Source organism: Paenibacillus sp. EKM301P (assembly GCF_011800295.1). Taxonomy (NCBI): domain Bacteria; kingdom Bacillati; phylum Bacillota; class Bacilli; order Caryophanales; family Paenibacillaceae; genus Paenibacillus; species Paenibacillus sp. EKM301P. The sequence goes on from NZ_JAALFM010000012.1 coordinate 85,273, forward strand.
TCACAGTGAACAAAAGGTCGATCTCGCCTGTGCTCTGACGAACAGGATGGACGATAACGGCATTTCGTACCCCTGTCCAAGGTTCCGTCCACTCTTCCTCCAACACCTCGAAATTTTTAAGTTTCTCCAGATGATCCTGGGATAAAGGAAACCATTCCTCCAGCGCACTATACAGCAGACCTTGGCGCTGACTCCATGTTTTCAGATCCGGCAGCACAATCTCTGTCACCGTACCGGACAGTCTTACACTGTCATCTGTGCTTGTCTCATCTGAAATTGATCCTATATTTTTGAAACCAAGCTTCTGTATGCCTGATGGATAAATTAAATAGGCAGAGGAGATGCCGTCAGTTCCCAACACCTCACCTTCAACGGTCACCGTGTCACCAGGCTGAATCCGGGCAGCTCTCAGTTCATCTCCGTATTCGCTCATAAACAGAGACAACGATATTTTAACGATTTTACCATCTGCTTTTCTGAGATTGATATGAAACGCATCATCCAGCTTTACTTTGCCGTCCAGCGTTACAATCGCCAGCTGGTTTTTATTCTGGAGCATAAAACGAGCTGCCTCACGCGAAACCCTTCCCGATCCCCAAGCCTCCTGGACATAACTTTGACCGAAGCTTTGCAAACGGCTTTCCACACGCCCAATCTTCTGTTTCTGATAAAAATTTTCAAAAAACAGCAATTGACTTAAAATCACCATTCCGTAAAAACACAGGAAAAACACAACCGTCATAATGAACAACTTAAAGGTAATTCCCCGTTTGTTCATTCTTCCTCCTCGAACCTGTAGCCTGTACCAAAAACCGTGCGGATATGGCGTGATTCACGGCCCAGCTTACTTCTCAGCTTTTTGATATGCGTATCAACAACTCGTGTGTCCCCTTCAAAATCGATACCCCACACCCGGTTCAGTATCGCCTCTCGTGAAACAACTATGCCTTTGTTATGTATAAGCAGCCGCAGCAGCTCATACTCCTTGGGCGTCAGCTCAACTTCCGCCTGATCCACTTCAAGCCGATGAGCCATCGTGTTGAGCATAGCACTGCCGAACCGCAAAATATGCGACTCCGGCTGCACATGTCCCTCTACCCGTTTCATCAGCGCGTTCGCGCGAGCAATCAGTACCTTGGGGCTGAAAGGCTTGGTCACGTAGTCATCTGCCCCCAGCTCAAAGCCCAATATTTTATCATCATCACCGGATTTGGCCGTCAGCAAAATAATCGGTACACCTGAATGGCTGCGTACCTGACGGCATACTTCCCAACCATCCAGCTCAGGCATCATAATATCGAGTATAATGAGTTCCGGCTGTACCGAATCAAACCAGAGGAGTGCATCTTTTCCATTGCCTGCTTCATAGACTTCCCAATTATTTTGTTTAAAATAATCCGCAATCACTTCACGAATACGTATTTCATCCTCCACGAGAAGAACTCTTTTATTCAAATCGACTTCCCTCTTTCGGTCATTCTAGGACAACAGCATATCAAAGAGATGTGTACTTTATGTGTTCTCGCCACTTCTTATTTACGGAAACTTCTCATCCGCAAATTTCACCTTGGATAAGGGCAAATTTGTCTTCGCTCAGACCATCTCTTCCCCTACGATCCTACCCTATAATAAGTAGAGATACAAAAAGATTGAACAGGAGGGGTACACATGAGCAATCAAACCATTCAGTGGTTTTCCACTTCCAAAGCTAATGCTTGGCAATCCCAAGCTCATCATTTGACCCAAACCCAAGAGAGTGCCAACCTAACCTTTACAGGAGAAACATATCAGCTTGTAGAAGGCTTTGGCGGCTGTTTTAATGAATTGGGTTATGTGGCCCTGAATCATTTGGACAGCGAAGAGCGGGATCAGGTGCTTCATGCTCTCTTTCACCCGGAGGGCGAGCACAAATTCACGATATGCCGACTTCCTATTGGAGCGAGTGACTACGCGCTGGAATGGTACAGCCATAATGAAACGGACGGCGACATAGAGATGAAGCACTTTTCCATTGAGCGCGATCAGCAATATCTCATTCCTTTTATTCGGGAAGCGTTACAACTCAATCCAGACTTGAAGCTGTTCGCCTCACCCTGGAGTCCGCCGACATGGATGAAATCACCGAAAGCCTACAATTACGGAACGTTGCGCTGGGAAAAGGATATCTTGAAAGCGTATGCATTGTACTTTGTCAAATTTGTTCAGGCATACCGTGAGGCAGGCATTACGATTCATCAGGTTCATGTTCAAAATGAAGTCATTGCTGATCAGAAATTCCCTTCCTGCGTATGGACCGGAGAACAACTACGTGAATTTATTCGCGACTATTTGGGGCCTGCTTTTGAAGAACACGGACTGGATACGGAAATTTGGCTGGGTACTATTAACGCTCCCGATCCGTGGGAGGAATTAATGAAGAAAACTTCAACTGGCTTCGATGAGTATGCCCATACCGTATTGAGTGACCCCGAGGCCTATAAATATATTAAAGGTGTAGGTTATCAGTGGGCAGGTAAAAATGCCATTCAGCGTACCGTAGCCAGCTATCCTGAGCTTCGTTATATGCAGACCGAAAATGAATGCGGAAACGGAGAAAACTCATGGGACTACGCCAAATATGTATATAACCTGTACCAACACTACTTCACCAATGGCGTGAATGCTTATATTTACTGGAATATGGTTTTGGAACCGCGAGGCAAGAGCACATGGGGCTGGGAGCAAAATTCGATGATCACCGTTGATCCAGCAGATCGAAAACCTATGCTGAACCCGGAATATTACGTTATGAAGCACTTTTCTCATTTTGTATTGCCAGGGGCCAGACGCATTGGAATTCAAGGTTCATGGGCTGGAAATGCGGTTGCTTTTCAAAATACAGGCGGACAAAGGGCTTTGGTCATCGCCAACCCGTTCAAGGAATCTCGCGTGCTGAATCTGTCTGTCGGAGAAATAACACACCGTTTAGGGCTGGAGCCGGAGTCCTTTAACACCATCGTTATTCCTTCTTAAACGTCGTAGATTTCTGGAAGCTTCCAGCCTGGCGCACATCATCAGATTGTGATTTCAGTCGATTCGTATCCCATCGTATGCATAGTTTCCAAAATGGATGTATCTCCTTTTGCGTACTGTAGTTATGCATAGTATACTTGGAATAACTACGGACAGGAGGTCGATGAACATCACAACTGTAAAAGACCGGATTGATTTGAAGCTGATTAATTGTGATAAAGAATTGACTCTCGCGGTCATCGGTGGCAAATGGAAGCTGATTATTTTGTGGCATCTTGGTATGGAAGGCACCAAGCGGTTCGGTGAATTGAAGAAGCTGATCCCCCACATTACGCAAAAAATGCTGACCAACCAATTGCGCGAGCTGGAAGAAGATCAACTCATTCTGCGTAAAGTCTATCCTGTCGTCCCTCCACATGTGGAATATTCACTGACGGAGCATGGCGAAAGCCTGATCCCGGTACTGCGAGCGATGTACGATTGGGGATCTAACTATCGCGAGAACGTGATCTGGAAAGAGGAAAAAGAAGAAGCCATTCAGGATGTAACACCCGTGTGATTCAGCTAAACAAGCATTTTGCAATGCAGATATATATTTCTTGTAAAGACGACCCTGGGGTGACCTGGGGTTGTTTTTTGTAATATACAGACCATCGTCAAGATAATGAAAGAGACGGATACAAGTATCCGTTTCCATTGCCATTAAAATCCGTTTTCCGCTACATATTCTTTTTTTACGCTTATATTCATGATTTACATTACATCCGCTGTGACGTATGATTCTTCCATCCCTATTACAATGATCCCGAGAAGGAGGCCGTTCCAGTATGAGCCTGACGCTTGCCCAGCCCTCAACGCTGCAAACGACGCAATTATGCATTGGTTCCATGGCAATTATCCAATACGACCATCGTCAATTTCCTGATCCTGAACAGTACCAACACCATTGCTGTGGCTTGTTTACTATGTCGTGTAACGGCGCTCAAGGCGTGGCGGAATATAAGCTGCCTGAAATTAAAGGCACCTTTGATCTCGTCCGCTGGGCTTCCGTATTTACCTCGCTCAAAGGTCTGTCCTTGACCGAGACCGAACAATATATTAAACACCGCGCTGATCACTGGGGACCTGTTAAAACAGAGCTGGCTCTATCTGCCCTATCCGATCTGGCTGCCCATGCGAACTCGTACATTCTCTCCCCAACAGCGACCACCCTCCACCCTCGGATTAGTCGTTCATATCTTATCGAGCATGGACTGGTCTACTATTCATTCTAGCTATCGTCCACCACTGCATAGGTAATCCACTCTCCAGTTTACGTAAAAAAGCCTGAGACTGCTTACCACAGGCTCAGGCTGTACAACTTCCATTAACCATGTTCGATTATGCTTGCAACTTCCCTGCGCGAATGTCGTCTGTCATTCCAGCGTAAGGTGCCTGAGAAATCAATTGTTCGTTGTTCACACCTGCATTTTCAATGAATGTAATATCCGCGAATTCAGGAACTACATACTTCGGATAGGTTTCATACTTTTCACGCGATTCTTCCATCAGCGGAATAAAATCGTTTTGGTAGCGTACCGTGATTTCTGGATGCTCATGAACCCATTTAGGGAAGAAAATAATGCCATGCATACGTTTTTCCTCAGGCATAAAGTTTAGGGAAACGTCTGTGCCTGTCGGTTCGGTCCACGATACTTTATACACATTCTCTACCAGCTTCACCAGATTGACCTTCTGATCACGTACCCAGCGTCCGCCTACCATACCACTATGAATGCGATAATCAATCGTATCCTCATTTTTAATATATATTTCGTACTCCCAACCATTCTCATAGGTGTAAATCATGTGACTGCCGATAAACTTGTCCATCTTGCATCCTTCTTTCCTTATTATGAGTTTATGAATTGAACAAGACACCAAAATAATAAATAATAATCATTCAAACATGTAAATATAAACATGTTTTAAGATACATATAAATTGTAGCGCTGTGATATACTATTGTCAAATACCCCATTGCGAGGAGAGCTACGTTGAAACGCACATTAAAATATGCCATTTTGGGTCTGGTTCACAAAGAGGAAATGAGCGGCTACGATATTACGAGCCAATTCAAGCAGGAAATTGGACAATTTTGGAGTGCTAAGCACAGTCAGATTTATCCCGAGCTCAAAAGACTGACCGAAGAGGGACTCATTGAATATCGCACCTCCATTACAGGAGCCAAGCTGGAAAAGAAGCTGTACTGTATTACCCCCAAAGGGACCCAAGAGCTGACCGAATGGCTGCTAAGCGCCAAAGAGTTACCGGAAACAGAAAAGGATGAGTTTATGCTCATGCTGTATTTCTCAGCAGCCATCCCCAAGGAAGAAAGTAAGCGCTTGTTCGAGGATCAGATTGCCAAACGTGAAGAAAAGCTGGAATACCTGTACGAAAGTAAAAATTCTCTCCAGCGGCTGGACGAGAACTTTCAAGTACCCGGCTCTAGTCAATTCGGTCATTATTTGGTGCTGAGCCGTGCCATTAATCGGGAAGAAAGCTATATTACGTGGCTGAAAGAAACACTGTCTCTGTTTAAATAGACTAAAAAACCTTCAATTCCACTTAGGTTCGTGGTATTGAAGGTTTTTCTATAACAGATGCAAACGAAATTCCTTTTAGTCTGCCGTCGTAATCGAAGAGCCGTAATCTTCAATATGAATATCTGTGCTGAACCGTACAGGAATGGTGCTAAAAGTGGTATCCCAATCCTTTTTGACCTTATGCCAAACTTTAGGATGTTGGATCCTCAAGGCTTCTCCGAAACCTCCGACATCAACCTTCAGTTTTTGCATCTTAGCTACGGTTTGTTCAGCTAATGAATTCACTTTCTCCTGAAAGAGACTCTCTTCTTGTCCAAGCACATTGTTGTTGCGCAAATCTTCATTCTTTATATGCACCTCCGAAACACGTCCCTCTGAGGTCATTTTTACCTGAAAGAAAATGTCGTCCCCCTGGACGATGGCCTTGATCTTGCTTTTACCCGCTTTGATCTCATATGCTATGTTTTTACCGGTCTTCGGATCCCTGCTTTTCAGCACGCCTCCCTTCAGCTCGCCTTTGATCCACATTAGACCCTCAACCTCTGACTCATTCAGATAACCACCGTATGTTTGTGTCTTTCCCTTGATGATTCCCGCACCTGCGAGCTTGATTTCATTCTCCGCCGTAATGACATTGGGTAATATAAAGCTTCTTCCGCCCTTCATGGGTCCGATCACTTTAACCAAGGCCATAGGCTTTATCAACCGTGCGTTCCGTTTCCGGTTTTGGAAAATATCCTTTAAAATATAGGCAGGAATCTGACCAGGGATTTTCTCCTGGAGTGTATTTCCCGCCTTTTCTGTACTAATCAGCAGCAGTACACTCGGCCGAATGTCATTATCCCCCAAGAAAAAGTCCAGCAGCTCATACAACGGAATCTTGCGAAGCAGACTGGAGCTGATAATAACCGTTTTCAAATGTTGCCCAATGGGAGGACGATTGGTCCGTAAAGAAATTTCTCTTATCATTTCAAAAACGGAATCGCCTGTTTCCGTAATATTAAAAAATTTTTTGGCTTGTGGAGAGGAGCTGTTGGAGCCGCCACTTTCCTCTGGAATGACAAATTGAAAGGTTCCTGTAATTAACTCCTTTTTTGGATAATCTCCCCCTTCCTGATTAATTTGTTTTTCTTGCGAGGATTCTTCCGCTATATCCAAAGCAATACCTGTCTCCAGATTTAGATCCTCCACTGGGGAACTGCTCCAGCAACCTGAAAGTGTACAGCACATCAGGAGAGCCATCAATCCGAGTAATCCTGACTGGACTCTCTTCATGACCCCACCCCTCTCCAGCGAGAAATAAGCAGCAGGGGCAGTGGAAGTAGCGCGAATAAAGCGAACGCTACATTTCCGATAACCGTTCCAAAAGAAAATAGCTCATTCAAGTTTTTCGGAATTTGGGACAAGAGGTAGATAAACGGAAGCAAAATGAACAACATCTTGGAATAAGAGTTATTCAAAATTTGAGATACTCCGAGCGAAGCACAATAAAAAGCAATACTGAATGTGGCAAAAATCTGCATGATCCAAATGGTCAGCAATAAGGACTCGAACCGTTCCAACAACAGATACTCCACTTCAAAGCTGCGGGCCAAATCTAAAAATGGCCAGGTTCTGCTCAACACCCCTTCCATTGAAAAGGCGCCAATGCACAGGATCAACGTAGCTGTATAAAAAACGACCGCGATCCCAATCGCCAGTCCGATTGCCTTGGTTGCTTTCTCCGGTTTTTCCATCCGACAAAGAATAATCAGCAAGGACTCTGTCCCCGTTAATGTCAGGATTGTAGTCTTGAGCGTTCTAAGCACTGGCATTCCCCCCTCCGACAAGACAGGACGCAAGTTATTCAATTCAAAAATATTTAAACTCAGCAAGCAGATCAGCAAAAAGATAGCCGCCGAAACCGGAAATATCAGTTGACATATCTTTCCTAATGAACCCACTCCCCCCATGCATAGGTACAGAGAGAGCCACATAAAAGGTGCTGAAATCGCCCACGCCGGAGTGCCTTCAAGCAGAAAGAACGACGTGACTTCCTCCACAGATCGGATTTCAAATGCGGCTATACAAACAAAATAAATAACAATCAGCATGCCAATCCCTTTGCCAATGAATTTGCCTGTTATTTGCTGAACATACTGGTAAAAGGTACTTTCTGGAAACCGTGAGCTTAGTTTGACTATAACCCATCCGAACAGAAAAGTGCCCACCCCTGCTAAAATGACAGATATCCACGCATCCGGTGTTTTTGCAGCTTCAGTTGCTACTCTTGGAAGGGTAAGCAACCCGGCAGCCAGCATAAAGCAAACCACAATTGCCGTTGTCTGTAACGTTGTAATCTTATCCGCTTTTTTCCCACGGGCCATCTTGCTCCCTCCTGTGTTGAGCTCATCCTTGTCGCTTAGGGTCTTTATGCTTCAAAAGAATGGGTCTGTTTTTCATAAATTGCAACGGTGCTCGTACGAAGTAATCTTTCCAGTCTTTGAACGAACGGGGGGTCGTTAGACTAAGAAACGGAACACCAAAGCTGTGTAATTTAACCATATGAATACTCAGCATCAGAAAAAACATGATCACGCCATACAAGCCAAAGATGGACGCCGTGAACATGGCACCGAAACGAAGAACACGCATGGATATGCCAGCGCTGTATACAGGGGCGGAAAAGGAAGAAATCGCTGTGACTGCCACCACAATGACGAGGATCGGGCTTACAATCCCGGCGTCAACAGCCGCCTGTCCAATAATCAAACCGCCGACGATACCCATCGCTGGACCGATGGGTTTGGGGAGCCGAAGTCCTGCCTCGCGTAAAATTTCAATGGAAATTTCCATAATCAGGGCCTCAATCAACGTCGAAAACGGCACTCCCTGTCTAGCACTGATAATGGAAATGACCAGCTTGGTTGGAATCAGTCCGGGATGAAACGAGATAAAGGAGATATAGAGCGCTGGAGCAAATAACGATATGAAAGTTGCCATAAACCGAAGAAATCGAATAAGCGACCCCGGTAGCCATCGCTCATAATAATCTTCGGGAGACTGGAGCATCATCCCATACGTTACAGGCATAAGAAGCGCAAAAGGTGTACCGTCCAGCAGAATCGCGACACGTCCCTCCAGCAATGCAGCCATGACCCGATCCGGTCTCTCCGTATTTTGAATTTGCAGAAATGGGCTAAGAAAATTATCTTCAATAAGCTGCTCTACATAGCCCGACTCCAGTACCTCATCCATATCAATGGTTTGGACCCGCCGCTTCACCTCATCTACAAGCTCCGGGTCGGCAATATCTCTGAAATACACTACCATCAGCTGTTTTTCCACTCTTTTGCCGACTTTGAAGGATGACATGGCCAGTTCTGTACTTTCTCCATGCCTGCGCAGCATCGCTGTATTGTCGCTGAGGGTCTCTGTAAAACCGACACGCGGTCCCCGCAGCACCGATTCCGATATAGGATCTTCCACCCCTCGTGTATTTCCTTTGGGTGTACCCAGTACAAAAGCACCCGGTATGCCCTGAATCACGAGTATGACTGAACCAAACAGCACCTTTTGCAAGGAGAACTGCACCTCTAACGTATACTCCGTCTCCGATACCAGCATGACCTGGTGAACAATCATATCCCGAAGCTCTTTTCCTCGCGGAAGCTCTCCCCTCTCTTGCCCGGAGCTGCCCCAATCCATCAGCGGTTTTAATATATTCTGATCCATGCCAACCTTGTCCGTTAATCCATCCACAAAAAAAAGTGTGCTTACAGCGTTCAGATTTTCCAGAAAAATCGAGCGTTCGTTTACGTCTGCCATATCTGCAACTGCTTGTCTGATTTTTGCTATGTTGGCTTCATAATCTTCGGTAAAGGTCCCCTTTTCCTTCTCTGCCTCACTGACAGATGGATTATGATCTGCCTGCTCCGAACGATCTTCTTCTTCCATAAGCTTTAATCGTTCCATACGTCTGCTCTCTCGACCATCCAGCGCTTTGAGTTGTCGTACTGCCAGAAAAATAATCAAAGGTATGATGAACAAAAAGAAGGCTTCCACCCACACATTCCATTTGGGCGCATGAGTTCCGATGACCTGCCACACGCTGTTCACTCCTTCACTTCCATAGGATTTGTATATAGATTTACCTGGATTAGAAAAAAGATGCATGGAGAATGGGCCAGATGGAATAAATTTCTTTACTCACAAAAGGAATAAAAAGGTGAATTTGATAGATGAACTGTAGTGCCAAATGTGGAAAACCATGATAATATCTATTCATTCTATGACTAATGTCACAAATTTATTGAATTCGTGGTCCATTATTCGAATCTTAAAGGAGTTGTAGGTATGAAGAATCATTTTTGGAAGAAAGCCGCCGTATTGAGTCTGCTGGCGGTCATTTTGTTAGGAGGAACAGCGATTAGTCCCAAACAGGCACACGCAGGTTATGAGCCTTATATGGGGGAAATAACGATGTACCCGTACACGTTCGCCCCTAAGGGCTGGCTAAAATGCGAGGGCCAGCTGTTGCCCATTGCTCAGTATTCAGCATTATACAGTCTGCTGGGCACTAATTTTGGCGGTGATGGAGTGCGTACATTTGCATTGCCTGACTTGCGTGGAGCTTCCCCGTTGCCGAATGTAAACTACTACATCGCAATCGAAGGGGATTACCCGTCCCGCCCATAATATGAACACGCTCAAGTGGTGTGCTATTTAATAAAGAAGAGGTGATAGCGTGCTCGAAGGAAATAACTTCACACGCAACAAGTTAAAACCCTACCGTGTGCTGATTCCACTGCTGCCATTTATCAGCGGTGCGGCTTTGCTCATAGGGACGAATGAAACCAATGCTGCCGGTTGGGAAAATGTAGTGCTTAACAAACCAACAACATCAAGTGGCTACACCCAGCCCTATGATCCCTCCAAGGCTGTGGATGGGTCAATCGAACCGACAAGCCGCTGGTATCAAGCCAGCAACGGTGAAAAATGGATCGAGGTAGATCTGAGAGACTGGTATATCGTAGATCGATACGTTGTTACAGGTATGGGTGTCCATTATGGATGGAACGATGAACGTGATCCATACAGTTTCCGATTGCAGACGAGTAGCAACGGATTTAATTGGGCGACTGTGGATACTGTGCAGAATAATGTGAGCTCTAATTTTCAAAAGAGCATTACTCCTGTAACTACACGATACTTTCGATTATATATTGATCAAGGAAATGCAAGAAACAATCAATGGGCCTCCATCATGGAATTCGCAGCTTATGGGGAACGACTCCCCATTCCACAGGCTCCGGGTCATTTTACAGGTACTAAAAATGGAAATACGGTGGAGTTAAGCTGGGATGCCGTTCCTTATGCAACTTCCTACAAAGTCGTGCGTGATGGTATAACGCTCTATACAGGCAACTTAACCCAGTTCATAGACACATCAGCATTGCCGCCAGGTGAAGCAGTTTACACGGTTCAGGCCGTGAATGCTAAGGGGGAGAGCACTCCCTCAGAGGTCAAAGTGACCATACTTACCGATGCCGAGAGAGTTGCACAGGCAAAAGCCGCGCTCGCTCTAGGTCTAGCACCTGGTGATACAGTAGAGTCGGTATCCCAAAAGCTGACACTGCCACTCACTGGGTTGAATGATACAACGGTGAGCTGGAGTTCGGATACTCCTGCCGTCATTACGAACGAAGGAACTGTAATACGCCCGCGATACGACCTGGGTGACCAAAAAGTAAAACTGACAGCAACGATTGCGAAAGGAACTGCCTCGGATACCCAAACTTTCGAAGTTACCGTTTCAAAGATGACTGCTCAAGATACATTAAATCAAGCAGCAGATGCCCTATCGCTTGGTGATTTGTCTGCGGTACAACAAAATGTATCTCTCCCTCTCTCCAGTTATGGTGGAGTGCAGATCGAATGGTCCTCGTCCAAACCTCTTGTCATTGCAGCAGATGGAACACTTACCAGACCTTCCTATAGTAGTGGAGATACGGACGTTACCCTAACGGCTACCCTGCAACTTGCAGGCTTAACGAAAACAAAGGATTTTACTGCACACGTACTCCGTCTGCCGATGAGCGACACTGAAGCCGTGGACGCAGCATACAGAGCACTAGAACTACCGCTAACGACAGTAACCGGAGACGTATATTTGGCAAAGGATGCGCTGAATGGTGTTCAGGTGTCATGGGCGTCGAGTCAACCTGAGTTCCTGGATCATACTGGACATGTAACATTCCCAACCTATGTACAGGGCGATCAGACCATCACGCTGGAGGCGGTTGTGTCAAGAGGTGGGGTTGAGCTTCGAAAAACCTTCAGTCTGCTCGTACCTGCATTGCCCGTAAGCGCTGATGAAGCAGTGAATTTGGCGGCAAATACACTGAATCTGGATTACCCGCAAGGGATTAAGGATTCCATCGCCCTGCCTCGTACAGGGGCATTTGATACCCAGATCGACTGGTCCTCGGATCAACCGGATATCCTCAGTGATAGTGGTCAGGTAAATCGGCCTAAATATACAGACGGTGATATGAATGTACAGTTAATTGCTATGATTTCTAAAGGCATAGCTTCTGTCCAAAGAACATTCACGATCACCGTGCTGAAAGCATTGCCGAATACACCTTATGTACGACTGAACGGCAATAATCCAATTGTTTTGGAAACCGGCGACAGCTTCACGGATCCGGGAGCCAGTGTATTGGACAGTGTATACGGCAATATCCTGGTCCCCGATCTTTCAGGGATCGGCAATGTCGATACGAATGTACCTGGTGTATACGTATTGAACTATGCTTATAGCGACAATGGAAGTTGGACCGCAGAACCGGCAGAACGCCGTATAAACGTGTTGCCCCGTGCTGTTGCAGCCGCAGCAGGCGACGAGGATATTGCCTCTGTGATTGTCACAGGCGCTTTACCGAGCGCACGGCTTGAGCTGTATAATGCCCAGCAGGAGCTTATAGCGGAAGGAATCGCTTCGAGTGAGGGAAAATATACATTTACACCTGTACCCGAAGGAGCCAGCTTCTATGTGCTGCAGAACGTAAATGGCATGAAGAGCGCTCCCTCAGGGCTAGTGTATCCGCAAGGATTAACCGCGCAGCGTGTCGCGGATTCCATCACAAGCATACCTGCTCCTACAACAAGTGATACACTGCTTAGGTTGCCTGCCGTACCTAATGGCTTCCGTGTGACCATCAGCAGCAGTAGTCAGCCAGACATTGTGCGTACAGACGGAACTATTGTTCAAGCAGACACTCCTTCCGTTGTCACTGTCATGCTGAATGTCATGAAGGTAAGTGATGGTTCTCATGCTTTGACGCAGGCCATAGAAGTCATCGTCCCTGCCAAAGTAAGTGTGGACACAGGCAAGTCTAACAAAGATAAAAATGAGGATCAGGATCTGTCTGCTGGCATACAACAGATAGGATTTTTAGAGCAAGGGAAAACAGTCTCCCTCTTTGTTCCTCCTGCGGCATTCCTGGATGAACAGATCCAACAAGCACTTCGTGAAGGCAAGGCATACGCTGACATTCGTTTGGAGCAGGAAAAGCAAATGAGTCGTGTTCTCCTCACTCATTCTGTACTAAATAAATGGGATCAGCTCGGAGCTTCAGTGATATCCCAATATGGGACGCTGATGGTATCCAGTGACACACTAACCAGCATGGCCGCCTCAGGTCAGCAGGACGTCACCATGTCATTCCAGCAGGCAGATCAGCAATTTCGCGATTGGGCCGAGCAGCAACCCAACCTGAAGCTGATAGGGCCGGCTGTAGAAATTAAAGCTAACGTGACAGGGAATTCGTCCATCGTTCTGCCGCTGGATAGCGTATCCTCAAGTGAATTGCAAAATGTTGAACCTCAATTCTCCATTCTTGTGATGTATGAAAATGGTGAACGTGAGATTCTAAAAGGTACTGCTGTGGTGAATTCACAAGGGATTTTGTCGGGTGTGAGTCTGAATACGTCTCGATTAGGTACCTTTGCCGCTGCCGTCTCTACGAACGCGTCTCAGGTAGATCAGACCCGTGTACAAAATGACCCACTCCATTCGTCAGATTCACAAGAACCAGCTCAGGTATGGCCGGACCTACAAGGTCACTGGGCAGCGAAGTCCCTACAATCTCTTGCAGCCAAAGGCTGGATGCAGGGCTATAAAGACGGCAACATGCGCCCTGAGCGTGCGGTGAGCCGTGCAGAATTTGTAGCCACATTGATCAGGGCTTTAGGAACTACTGGAGACGAGAGCCTGTCTACCTCATTTACAGATATGAAGGGGCACTGGGCTGGATCGGCCGTGGATGCCGCTTACCGTCAGGGATGGATTCAAGGGCTAACTGCTCAGACGTTCGGACCTAATGAGAGCCTTACCCGTGAACAGGCGATGGTGATCCTGTCACACGCGATACAGAATCAGACATCCATTTCCAGTCCTACTGGACTGCAATCCTACAAGGATGATCAGCAGATTGCTTCCTGGGCTTCCACAGCATTCGAGAAAGCCATAGGCTCGGGTTGGATCAGCGGGTATCCTGATGGAACGCTCAAACCGAAAGCCGCCATTAGCAGAGGCGAGATGGCTGAACTGCTGGTACGAATTTTCAAATAAATCTGCCGAAGACATATAATCTAATAGACTACACACTAAAGCGCGGTCCCAGGCATTTGGGAACCGCGCTTTTGTTATCAATATTTTATTAAGCTTTGCTTGTGTATTCACCCTTTTCACTTCAATAAATATATTATGAATATCTGTAAAACGGGGCGATTAACCATCTGTCACCTCTACAGTAGGCAGAATGAGGAGGAGATACTTGAGCATGAAACATAAAAGACCGTTCAGGTTCAGTGGTGCTTCAAAAAAAGATGAGGACTGCAAACCATCAAGAGATATTAGAAGTATCGAAACGCTTCTCAAGCTTATTAATGAATTGACCTCGATCATCCCACTTGTATTCGCAAACCCTTCTGCGGCTAATGTATCTTTATTGCAACAGATTTTAAGACAATTACTGTCTATGGCGAAAAGTTTAAGACTTAGAGGCGGGGCTAGGGCAGATTTACTGGCGGCGTTGGAGCTTGCTATAGTAGCGTTAGAAGCCACGCCTTTCTCTCCGATCAGCGTAGGTACTACATTACAGCAACTGTTGGATGCCCTATTGTCCATCGTTCTACAGGAATCCCTCAGTCCAACTCTTAAAGACAGTTTAATCCGTGCAATCAGAACTGCGGGAACGACGGTTAGCAACGCACTAAGTGAACCGTATTTGTCAGGGGAGCCCGGCCCACAAGGGCCTCCGGGACCTGTGGGGCCTGGTGGTGCGCCTGGTCCAGCAGGTGTGCCGGGCCCTCCAGGACCTCCCGGGTCTCCAGGACCTGTAGGTGCCGCTGGGCCTGTCGGAGCTGAAGGACCTGCTGGACCTGCTGGGCCTCCGGGAGCTGCTGGACCTGTAGGTGCCGCTGGACCTGCCGGGCCTGTCGGAGCCGCAGGGCCCATCGGGGCCGCCGGACCTGAAGGGCCTGCTGGACCTCCCGGAGGTGTAACAGGCCCTACGGGACCGACTGGCGCCGATGGGCTGCCGGGTGCAGTTGGCGCGGTCGGTCCTGCTGGAGCCACGGGACCTACCGGCGCTGATGGCCTGCCGGGCGCGGTGGGCGCGGTCGGACCCGCTGGAGCCACGGGACCGACCGGCGCCGATGGGCTGCCGGGCGCGGTGGGCGCGGTCGGGCCTGCTGGAGCCACTGGAGCGACTGGCGCCGATGGCCTGCCGGGCGCGGTGGGCGCGGCCGGACTCGCCGGAGCCACGGGCGCAACAGGTGTTGGCGGAGCTACCGGAGCCACAGGGGTTACAGGCGTTACTGGAGCAACCGGTTCGGGCGCAATCATCCCATTTGCTTCGGGTGGACCAGCAATTTTGACAACCATTGCCGGCGGACTGGTTGGAACCACAAGTTTAATCGGCTTTGGAAGCTCAGCAACAGGCATTAGTCTCGTAGGCGGTATCATTGATCTCACAGGTACGCTTGTAGGATCAGTCATTAACTTTGCTTTCTCCGTTCCACGGGGTGGTGTAATCACATCCATTGCCGGATATTTCAGTACAACTGCTGCTCTAACCCTCTTGGGATCATCCGTTAGCATTACTGCCCAGTTGTTTAGTTCCCCGACACCTAATAACACCTTTATAGCCGTTCCCGGAGCTACCGTTACATTGACCCCCCCGCTAACTGACATCGTTGCATTAGGAACGACTTCTAGTGGTATTGCTACTGGGTTGGCAATACCCGTAACCGCACAAACCCGTCTGCTTATGGTTTTCTCTGCCACAGCTACAGGAATTTCTCTCGTTAATACCGTGGTGGGCTACGCAAGTGCAGGCGTTACCATTACCTAATCCAAAACGAAAAGGGCCCACAGGATTATTCCTGTCGAGCCCTTTTTATTTTTATTCCTTCAAATAAATTAAACCGTTTCGAGCGATATTTTCACTTCTTCTCCCTCTTCACAGACGGCGAACGTTTTAATTTGCCCGTGATCGGGCTCTTGAACGGTACCCGTCCGCAAATCAATTTTCCAGTCATACAAAGGATCATAAATATAATGTCCCGATACTATCGCCTCTGTAAGAGGACCTCCTTTGGGATGTGGGTTGATATTTTCAACAGCATATAGCTCATTCTCCGAAGTACGGAAAACAGCAATTTCAGTCCCTTTGATGTGGATGGTACGTCCTATTCTAGTCGGAAAATCCTTACTGTGACCGACGACAAGCCATTCGGCATTCTTGATCATTTGCTTGATTGCTCCCTTCCTCAGGCATTTTAGATACAATTACACAATAGATGGAGTGACAACTTCAAATAGATTTTTACGTGTATCCTCATCATTGATGATCTTTTTCCACGGGTCTTCGACCTGTTGTAGTGCAAATTCAATACGTTCTACTAAAGCTTGTCGATTAGCGGTATCGTGAACGACAACCTTCTGAATCTCTTCCAAACCGATCCGTTCCACCCACTCCGAAGTACGTTCTAGATATTGCCCTGTTTCCCGATAGAACTGCATCACGGCTCCTACAATATCAATCAGTTCAGCGTCCGTTTTTACTTTACAGAGTGAATCAGCCAACCGTGCTTTAATACCGCCGTTTCCACCGATAAAGATCTCCCAGCCCCCGTCATTGCCTACGATTCCGATATCTTTTGTACATGATTCCGCACAGTTGCGTGGACAGCCATTAACTGCTAATTTGAATTTTGCTGGGAAATCCAGTCGTTCAAATTTCCGTTCCAGCACTTCACCCATTCCCATCGAATCCTGTGTACCAAAACGGCAAAATTGCGATCCAACACAGGTTTTAACCGTACGAAGTGATTTCGCGTAGGCATATCCTGAAGGCATATCGAGTTCTTCCCACACTTTAGGCAGATCTTCTTTACGGACACCAATCAAATCCAGCCGCTGTCCCCCAGTTACTTTAACGACTTTAACGTTGTATTTAAGAGAAACATCAGCTATTTTCTTCAGATCCTCTGGAGTCGTTACACCGCCGTACATTCTTGGCACCACTGTAAACGTTCCGTCTTTTTGAATGTTCGCATGCAATCGCTCATTTACAAAGCGGGAATCTCCCTCATTTTCATAGGTATCTGGGTTAATCATCCCTAAATAATAATTCAGCGCCGGACGGCATTTGGAGCATCCTTCATCATTATGCCAACCCAGTACATTCATCACTTCACGCGTAGTTGTCAGCCCTTTGGTTTTGATCGCTTCCACAATCTCATCCCGGCTCAATGTTGTACAACCACATATTCCTTGCTTGGCTGACGTCTTGAAGCTGTCTCCAAGAACATATTGCAAAATTTGCTCAACCACTGGCTTACATCCACCACAGGAACGCGTAGCTCCGGTACATGCCTTAATTTCGTCGACTGTGGTTAGTCCATTTTCATTAATTGCATCCACAATCGCCTTTTTAGTTACACCGTTACAGCCACACACAATTTCGTCATCGGCCATCGTTTCAGCGGATGATGTTTTCGCCCCGTGATTGCTGCATCCAGTACCCATAAGCTGTCCATATATTTCATCTGTCATTGGCGTTTGCTGACGCACATACTTTTGAAGACTAGCAGATTCGCTCACATCGCCGAACAGTACAGTCCCCACAATTTTATTATCACGAAGCAGCACTTTTTTGTATGTGCGCTTCCACTCATCCTTTGCTACAATCACCGTATGTTCAGGCTGGGTTATGAATTCGCCAGCTGAGAAAACATCCACCCCTGAAATTTTGAGCTTGGTGGAAACTACCGATCCTGCATAACCTTCGGTATCCGCGCCTGCCAAATGTTTGGCAATTACACTTCCCTGTTCAAACAGCGGAGCTACCAGACCGTAGCAGACCCCACGGTGTTCAACACATTCCCCTACGGCATATACGTCCGGCAAGGAGGTTCTCATCAAATCATCGACCACAATCCCACGGTTCGTTTCCATACCACTTTCCACAGCTACCTGGATATTAGGCTTGATTCCGACGGCCATTACGACCAAATCTGCTTCCAGCTCGCTTCCATCCGAGAAGCGCAGTCCTTGTACCCGATCTTGACCGTACACTTCCGCAGTTTGCATTTGCATAGCAAACTTGATTCCCTGACGTTCCAGTTCTGCTTTCAACATCGCAGAGGCTTCCCGGTCCAGCTGACGTTCCATCAAATCTTCCATTAAGTGAACGACCGTAACATCCATTCCTAGGTTGACCAAGCCTTTAGCTGCCTCCAGCCCCAATAGACCTCCGCCAATGACAGCCGCCTTTTTATAGGTCTTCGCTGCTTCCAGCATGGCCGAGCAATCGGCGATATCTCGGAAACCAATAACTCCCGGTAGTTCTTTACCCGGAATAGGCAGAATAAACGATTGTGAACCAGTAGCCACCAAAGCCACATCGTAATCAATTTCCAGTCCGTCTTCGGTGAGAATCTTCTTGTGCTCACCGTCGATGCTTTTAACCATTTTTCCTGTATATAAAGTAATCCCTTGATCCGCATACCATTGCAAATCGTTCAGTATGATATCATCTATTGTTTTACTACCTTCCAACACATAAGAGAGCATGATCCTGTTATAGTTCGGATGCGGCTCACTTCCCAGGACTGTAATTTCATATTTATCTGTTAATTTTAAAATTTGTTCGACCGTATTGATACCAGCCATCCCGTTCCCTATAACCACAAGCTTCTTTTTACTGTTTATCATATACCGGTTCCTCCATTCATTCGACGATACTCCCTATCCGACGACATCTCCAACGTTCCTATGAAATTCTGTTTATGCTTCTATTTTAATACAGCAGATAGGTCTATATGTGATTTGGATCACAATGTAGTTAAAATTAAGAATAATTAGGGATTTCCCTATTCAACTTCAAGGGATAACGGTAAGAGCCGGAAATGATACAGTTCTTCGAATGAATCTTTCCAATTCATGTGTAAATACAGCCTTTATAAGGAATACTTTATGAACAACTTATATCTTATGGGAAAACGAATTGAATTGTTTGGAGGTAATCATCATGTGGTCTAAAATCATTACTTATCTTCCTAGCTGGAATACACTCTTTCAAGCTGGCCTCGCGTTGATTATTCCTTTAGGAATTTATTATATAAACACCTCGATTTATTCGTTTGTCGGCAGTAAGGGAGCCAAATCCAAACATAACGAAGGTCCCATGGATCAGCAGCATGAACCGAGCTCTAAAATTACAGGAAATTATGATTCCGACTTACAGGCAATTCGTGAAGCTATTGGCGAAAATAGTGATGTGCATTTTCGTGAGTTTATGGTGAAGAAATTTCATGCTCGGTCCATGTTAGTCTTCATAGATGGTATGCAGGATGAAAAGCTTATGAGCGAGCAGGTATTAGAGGTCTTGATGTTTGAGGGCCAGCAGGGTCAGGATCAACAGGAACAACCGGAAGGGTTAAGTAACTCTTTTATAAAAGAAAGCCTGATGCCACTTACGCAAATTAGTGAAGTTACCCGTATGGAGGAACTGTACGAGTTCATCCTTTTAGGTCATACCGCCCTATTAATTGAAGGAATGAAGGAAGCGCTACTGGTGGGCCCTCCTAATGGCGCTATTCGCTCCGTCAATGAACCAACCTCTGAAGCATTGCTTCGGGGTCCCAGAATCGGTTTTACGGAAGTATTGAGTGAAAACACTTCGATGCTTCGACGCCAGGGTTTAAATAAAAGTCTGGAAATGAAGAAATTTCAAGTGGGCAGCAGAATCAAAAAAGATCTGGTTATCGCGTATATAAAGGATATTGTGAATCCGGACCTTCTTGAAGAAGTAAGCCGCAGAATATCAAAAATAGACATGGATTTTTTACCTGAATCCGGGTATGTGGAACAACTCATCGAAGACAATTATTTAAGTCCGTTCCAACAGGCTCATAATACAGAGCGTCCTGACCGTGTTATTAATGCTTTGTTGGAGGGAAGAATAGCGATCTTACTGGATGGTACTCCCTTTGCACTTATTGTCCCGGTGACCTTCAGTATGCTGCTTCAATCTCCCGAGGACTATTATGAGCGATGGATTCCGGGGACACTATTACGTCTGCTACGGTTTAGCGGGGCTTTTATAGCGCTTATGGGGCCTGCTCTGTACATTTCTTTTATATCGTTTCATCCCGGTTTAATTCCGACCAAGCTGGTCATTAGCATTATCGGAACCCGTCAAGGCGTCCCTTTCCCATCCGTTATAGAAGTTATGATTTTGGAAATCTCTATCGAAATTCTGCGAGAGGCCGGCATTCGCCTGCCCAAACCCATTGGCCCTGCGATGGGCATTGTGGGAGGCTTGGTTATCGGCGACGCTGCTGTAAATGCGGGCATCGTTAGCCCATTCCTAGTGATTGTGGTTGCGGTTACTGCCATTTCATCGTTTTCGATACCGACATACAGTGCGGGCATTACCTTACGCCTTTTGCGTTTTGTCGGAATGTTCTTTGCAGCAATGCTGGGCATGTTTGGAACCATATTGTTCTTTCTGTTAATTTGTATCCATCTGACGAAGTTGAAAAGCTTTGGTGTACCATATGTAACTCCCTTTTCCCCTATGCGTCCAAGTGACTGGAAGGATCTGTACATCCGAGCCCCTATTTCTCTGATGAAACGAAGACCTGTCATGATGAAAACACAACAACGCAAGCGTAGATCATGATGCCCAATACGAAGGAGGAGCCACTGTGTTTAGACGCTCTGATGATAAAATCACAACGAAGCAAGGGGCTGTATTCCTGACCAATACCGTATTGGGCGCAGGGATATTGACACTGCCGAGAGGTGTAACTGAACAAGTACAAACTCCTGATGCATGGCTTTCTGTCCTCATCGGTGGAGCTATTGTCATCTTCGTCGTCTGGGTTATGGTGAAATTAAGTCAACAGTTTCCCGGAAACACTATATATCAATACTCCAGAAGAATTGTAGGTACTGTTCCGGGAGGATTCTTAAGTGTGCTATTAATTATATACTTTATAATCATAGCTGGATTCGAGATCCGTGTGTTGGCTGAAGTAACCATGTTTTTTCTACTTGAAGGCACACCCATCTGGGCGATTGTGATTCCATTCATCTGGGTAGGGAGTTATTTGGTGTTTGGAGGCATTAATTCCATCGCGCGGCTATACCAGATTATACTTCCGATCAGTCTCTTCTTTCTGCTTCTCTGTTTTGTCTTTAGCTTAAGAATCTTCCAAATTGATCATCTTCGTCCCGTATTGAGTGACGGAATTTTACCCGTCATCAAGGGGCTGAAATCGACTATTCTTGTCTTCTCTGGATGTGAAGTCGTCATGACACTGGTCGCTTTTATGCAGCACCCCGAAAAAGCATTTAAGGCCATGGCAGTGGGTATCGGTATCCCTTTAGTTTTGTATTTTTTGACCGTAGTTATGGTGATCGGCGGGCTATCGGTAGATTCTACTGTGACAAGTACTTGGCCTACTATTAATTTGATGCGCAGTTTTGAGATCCCCGGATTTCTTTTTGAACGGCTGGAGTTTCCACTGCTGGTGATCTGGGTGATGCAAATGTTTTGTAATTTCTGCAGTTTTTTCTTCAATGCAACCTTAGGTGTCTCACAGGTGTTTGGTCTTAAATATCGTTATGCGATTTTCGGTTTAATTCCGCTTATCTTTATCTCCACGATGACTCCTGTTCGTATGATGGAAGTGTTTCGCCTTGGCGATGCGATCGGATACATGGGAATCATATTATTTCTTATGATTCCGGTATTTCTCTCCATCGTGTTCATGATCAGGAAGAAGGGAATGAAGCAAAATGTCTAGACGATCTATCCTATCCGTGCTGCTTGCCTTCATTCTGCTGGTTACTCAAGTCGGCTGCTGGAGCAGCAAAGAAGTAGAAGAACTAAGCATATATACAGGACTTTCTCTGGATAAGGGGGAGCTAAGTCCATTGGAACAGGAGCTGGAGAAGAAAGGCAGCCGCTACTTCAAGAAAAATAAAATTACGGCCAGTGTACAAATCGTTCCCAAAAAATCATCTGGAGGCCCAAGCCAGCAAGGCGGAGGAGGGGGACAAGAGCCAAACTATAACAACATAACTGGCACAGGAGATTCTTTGCTTGAAATCTTCCGCCAACTCTCTCTCCGTTTGGATCGCCCCGTTATTGGTCACCATCTAAAGGTCATGGTGGTTTCCACCGAACTGGCAAAACAACAGACGATGCAGCAATTGATGGATTTTGTGCTTCGTGATAATGATATTCGCCCGAGTTGTTTGGTCTTCTTAAGCAAGGGAAGAGCAGCTAATACTTTAGTTACCAAATATAAGGAAGAAGTCCCATCCATTCATATTCTGTATATGCTTCGTAACCATTTCAGAACCAGCAAGGTAATGAGGGGGGTCAATTTGTCTGAATTGGATGGGATGATGCACTCCAAAAAAAGCTATATACTGCAAAACATCATTGAATCCGATGGGGAATTAGAATTTTCAGGGGCTGGTATTATTAAAGGAGAAACCGGCCACTGGATCGGTACTTTGGGACAACAAGACGTGGAAAGTATTGGATGGATTAAGGGTGATGTTGAGGGCGGAGCTGTCAAAACGTATGACAAGCGAAATGAAGCCATAACTTATGAAATCAAATCGGTAAAGAGCAAAATAACAACTAAAGTGGCCGATGGCGATGACATCTCTTTTCACGTAAAAATTGAATCCAAAGGACGTTTAATCGAAAACTGGGATGAGAAGGTAGACCCAACTGAGACGCGAAACATGAAAGAAGCTGAGCTAGAGTTTGAAAAACAAGTGACTAGAAGGGTTAAATCTCTTATGCACAAATTACAATCCGAATATAAAGTCGATGTTGCTGGTTTTGGTGATCACTTGAAAATTGAAAAACCACAGGTGTGGAAAAAAGTAAAAGATGATTGGGATTATAAATTCAGTAAAATCCCTGTAACCTTCGATGTTAAGCTAACCATTACGGATTTAGGTTCCTCAGCCGAATAGTCAACATCTACTCAAAATTTGTCCTGGAGTCAAAAAAGAACCCCTCTTCTTTAGAAGAGGGGTTTTCCACCACAGTGGACTATTCCAATTTAATCACTCGTTCTTGGGTCAACTCTAATGGGTCAGCTTAAAAACTCAGATTTCCTCTCTTCACCGTGGGAACGTCTGGCAAAATCGACGAATTGAAATTTATCCAGCCGATGCCTTGATTCAGTATACTGGAACAATGTGGTGTCTTCCAGATAAACATAGTTACGGACTACAACCACATGAGTATAGTTTTGGAGGTCCATCAGCTTACGGTCTTCTTCATCTGCATCTTCTACAGAAACGATCTTTTTAGCATAACTGATTTGAAGATGGAGTTCCCCTTCCAGGTACTCGTAGATAGATTCACGACTAATTTCCTCGGTAAGCACGGGGACAATGTCTGATCGAAAGTAGTCTTTATCCAGTATGACACATTCACCTTCTATTTCACGTGCACGAATGACTTTCCAGACCAAATACTTGTCTTTGTCAATCTCAAGATGAGTAGCTATATCATCTGGAACGGGAATCAACTGATTTTCATGAACAATCGTTTGTGATTTACGCCCAATACGCTCAGACATTTCTTTGAAACTGACCAATCCCCCTATGGGAAAATCCATCCGTCCTATATCCAGAACAAAAGATCCTTTAGCCTTTATTTTATGGATATACCCATTTTGTGCAAGCAAGTGAAGTGCCTTACGCACGGTCTCACGAGAAGTGTCATACTCCCGGGCCAATTCATTTTCAGAGGGCATTTTCGAACCAGGAGCCAATTCGCCTGTCTGGATTCGTCCCGAGTACTCTTGATAAATTTGCAAAAATATATTCTTAGTCAATTTTCATCACCACATTTATTGTAGCATTCTTTCACTGACCAGGTTACTAAAATAGGCTAGCAGGATGAATCTGACTTAATCCGTTTTGTTCGATGAAGAATTCAAATGAATTTTCATTAAGACATATTGCAAATCGTTCGCCTCACCTGGCAATTCCTCAACTGATTCAATCATATTCTGCCCATCGGGGACAATAACCGGTGTAATGATGGGATATCCCGATTTCTGGATCAGCTCACGGTCAAATTCCATCAGTAGCTGGCCCTGCTCCACGGTTTGACCTGTCTCCACATGCATGGTGAATCCTTCTCCCTTCAATGACACCGTGTTGATTCCTACATGTACCAGTATCTGTACACCTGTTGGATGCTCCAAAATCAAGGCATGCTTGCTTTTCACCATGATGTGAATGACTTTTCCACTGAAAGGGGCAAGAATCCGACCATCCCTCGGTTCCACGGCAATACCTTGCCCCATCTGCCGTTCGGCAAAAGCCGGATCAGGAACCTGCTCCAATGGCACCACATGCCCCAATACCGGGGTCTTTACTTCAAGCACATCCAGTGCAGAATTTTGAAGGCCCGAATCTTTCTGTACGGAATCGTTAGCTGGTGTAGCAGGAGTCTGACGGCGTTTACTTAGCAGTTTCCCGTACATGAAGGTTAAAGCGAACGGTACAATCAATACAATTGCCATCCCGATGAAGAATACGCCCCAGTTGTTTGGGAAAATGGATAGGAAGCCTGGAATCCCTCCTACACCAATGGAAGAAGCCAACACATGATTTACGGTGAGCAGTATACCTGCGATACCGGAACCGATCATTCCAAATACAAACGGATATTTATACCGGATATTCACCCCGAATATGGCAGGTTCGGTCACACCCAGAAACGCAGATACGGAGGAGGTAAGAGCCAATCCTTTTCCCTTTTGCTCCTTCAATACCAGCATCATGGCCAGTGCTCCGGCCCCCTGAGCGATATTGGACAGTGCCAGCATCGGCCATAGGAACGTGCCACCCTGCGTACCAATTAATTGCACGTCCACCGCCAGGAAAGTATGGTGCATTCCCGTAATGACCAGCAAGGAGTAAAAGCCTCCATAAATCAAGCCACCCAGCGCAGGAGCCAAATCGAAAACGTATACAAGACCAGACGTAATTGCATTACCAATCATAAAAGTAACCGGACCGATCACTGTAAATGCAAGAAATCCTGTTACTAATAAGGTAATCGGTGCTACAAGCAACAGCTTAAATGAATCCGCTATCTTTTTATTTAAGAATTTCTCAATTTGTGCGAGCACGTAAGCGGATACCAAAACGGGTAGAACCTGTCCCTGATAACCAATCTTGTTCACGTGCCAGCCAAACAAATCCCACACCGGAACGGTCCCTTTGGTCACGGCATCTGCATAGCTGTATGCACTCAGTAGATCTGGATGAACCAGAATCAAACCCAGTACAATCCCGAGTAAAGGACTACCGCCAAACCGGACAACAGCCGACCATCCAATCAAAGCAGGTAGAAATGTAAAAGCAGTGCTGGCAATGGTATTAATGATTGCTGCAAAGTCGGTCCATTGAGGGTAGACCTGAACCAGAGACATTCCTTCGAAAAAGATTCCATTGCCTGTCAAAATATTATTGATCCCAAGTAATAAACCTGCAGTCACGATCGCGGGCAAAATCGGAATAAAGATATCTGCCAGCGTCTTGATGGCACGCTGAATCGGGTTTTGTTTTTTACTAGCGGCGTTTTTAACATCGTCCTTAGAAGCCCGACTGCCTCCTGTAATGGAGATCATTTCGTCATATACCTTATCCACCAGACCTGGACCAATCACGACCTGATACTGTCCTTGTGAAGAAAATTGGCCTTTGACCAGATCATTTTGTTCGAGTGCTTCTTTATCGACCAGCTTATCATCATAAAGGGCAAATCGCAGACGAGTTACGCAATGCGTAGAGGCCTCTATGTTGTCTTTACCACCAACGGCTTTTACAATGTCTTCCACCTGTGCTCTTTCAATCGCCATCTAGTCCACTCCCTCGACGTTTGCTCATTTTTAAAGCAGCACCCCGGCTTAAAAATAAATGTACTACCGGGGTACTACTAGATGTTTCCATACTATTCACTCAGGTTAACGAACAATCCACATATAGGAAGCATACGGAGTCAAAGAGACCACCTGATTTAGCTGCGGAGCGTGCTGGGTATTACCGATTAAAAGCTCAGCCGCAACCCCTGCTTGATTATCTAATGATGAATAAAATGAATCCGGTATACGGAACTGTACATCCTGCCCGCTAAAATTAGAGATGACGACCAAAGTCTCCTGTTCATTGCTGCGTTGATAGGCATAGACCTGAGGGTGGGCTTCATCCAAGCGTTGATAATCCCCATCGGTGATGACCTGTACCGTCTTACGCAGATGAATCAGCTTACGATAATGATTATAGATCGAGTCCGGGTCCTCTAACTGGGACTGAACGTTGATATGTGGATATCGTTCATCTACCTTAATCCAAGGCGTGCCTGTAGTGAAACCTGCATTGCGAGTATTATCCCACTGCATCGGTGTCCTCGAATTATCACGGGACCGCTCTCGAATGATATCCAACGCTTCCTCTGCGCTTTTGCCTTGCTCCTGCAAGATACGATACATATTCAGCGATTCAACATCCCGAAACTCTTCAATATCTGACCACTGCGGATTGGGCATTCCAATCTCTTCACCTTGAAATATATAAGGTGTTCCCTGAAGTCCATGTAGCGTGGTGGCCAGTAGCTTGGCGCTTTCCACATGGTATTCACCATCATCCAAAAAGCGAGAGATCGCTCTTGGCTGATCATGATTGTTAAAAAACAATGCACTCCAGCCGCCACCCTGTTGCATGCCAATCTGCCAATCCGAAAATAGCCTTTTCAGCATTTCAAAATCATAAGGCATGAGTTCCCACTTTTGCCCATTAGGATAATCCACCTTCAAATGATGAAAATTAAAGGTCATAGATAATTCTTTTCTCTCTGGATTGGAATAACGGATACAATGATCCAGTGAGGTGGAGGACATCTCCCCTACAGTGACGCTGTTATATGTTGAGAATACTTTCTCATGTAATTCATGAAGGTATTCATGCACATGCGGACCATCCGTATAATACTTACGCCCGTCCCCAGGAGCCGTGCTTCCATCATCGTCCGAGAATTGCCGATCCTTGGAGATCAAATTAATGACATCAAGTCGGAAGCCACTAACTCCCTTCTCAGCCCAAAACTCCAGCACATTAATAACTTCTTGGCGAACTTTGGGATTTTCCCAGTTTAAATCCGCCTGCGTCTTATCAAACAGTGTCAAGAAGTATTGGTTTGTCGCCTCGTCATACTGCCAAGCCGGTCCACCAAACTTGGAAATCCAGTTGTTCGGAGGTCCTCCATCGGGTGCTGGGTCACGCCAGATATAATAATCCCTGTACTCATTATCCTTAGAAAGCCGCGCCTGCTGAAACCAGACATGTTCTGTGGAAGAATGGTTAACCACGATGTCGATCATCAAGTGCATCCCACGCGCCCGAATTTCCTGGCTCAATTCTTCAAAATCCTGCATTGTTCCATAATCAGGATTAATCCGGCAATAATCGGCTACATCATACCCGTTATCGCGCTGTGGCGAGACATATACAGGCTGCAACCAGATAATATCAACACCCAGTCCTTGCAGATAATCCAGCTTTTGTGTCAGACCTCTTATATCACCGGTTCCTTTGCCCGTCGTATCGTTAAAGCTTTTGGGATAAACCTGATAGACGACCGATTTGCGCCACCAGTCTTGATCTTCAGGAATTAAAGCCTTGTTCATTGCTTCCATTCATGCTCATTCCTTTCTTACGAAATGAAGTAGCGTAAAAGAATTTAATATAACGCTTTCAACTTCTTGTATATACAAGATTAAATCATGTATATACAAGTTGTCAATATACTTTATGTATTAAGGTAATACCCGTTTTACAGCTAAATGACCAGGAAACTCATCCATTCTGTCCGATTGTATTTCATGACTCTTTCAATAAACTCTATTTCACACGAAAAAGGCTCCTGCTTATAAGTCAGGAACCCATCTTTTAAATCGTGAATACGGTATTTATTTAAATCCATATAGATAGTGCGCTATAAAGGAGCAATAAGGCCATTATAATATTGAAGGAGCGCTCATACTTATTCAAAAAGCGTTGAAACATGGCGCCGAAAATCGCCCAGCACATGACAGCTACAAAACCAATACAGGCCAGGATTAACGAGATCGTTATCATTGTCATATATGACACATCATACGGCATTACAAACGTTGAAATGACCGTAATACCATACAAAATGATTTTTAAATTGATAAATTGCAGCAGCAGTCCCGATCTGAAGGAATATCCTTCATTGTGGTCATTATCCTCCGAAGTAGATTTGCTCTTTGCTATTTTTACTGCCAGGTAAAGCATGTACAGACTACCAAGAACATTCATCCAGATTTTAACCCGAGGCAAGAAATGATATAAAGCTAGATTAAAATAGCAGGCTAACAGCATAATAGCGAAACAGCCTGCTGTTATTCCCAGTAAGAATGGAAAAGCTCTCTTCAAACCTAACCGCCTGGCACTGTCCAATGACATAATATTGTTGGGGCCTGGCGTAAAGCTAGTAACCAGTACATAAGATAAAAATGGAATAAACGGCATGCAACAATCAACTCCAGTGTGTTATAATTGAATAAAATGTGCGTTGAAAAGCACATTTGTACTTCATGATTGTACATCATGTTCTTTATATAGCACAATAGGGAGCGGAAAAATGATGGAGAATATTAATTTGATTTTAAGTAAAAATCTAAAGCATCTAAGAAATGAAAGAAAATTGAGTTTAGATAAATTAGCTGACCTGACGGGGATCAGTAAAACGATGCTCGGCCAGATTGAACGCGGAGAATCTAATCCTTCGATTACAACGGTATGGAAAATTGCGAACGGTCTGAAAATATCATTCACTGCCCTGATTAGCGAGCCGCCTGCCGATGCCATAGTCGTTCCTAAAAGCAAAGTACAAGTGCTTGAAGAAAGCAATCACTATCGCTTGTATCCGTTTTTCCCCTATGAAGGAAATAGAAATTTTGAGGTCTATACCGTAGAGATTGAACCAGGCGGGGAACTGAGTTCTGCCCCACACCGTGAGGGTACTGAAGAATTTATTACCGTATTTGAGGGTGAAATGGTGGTAAAAGTTAGCGAAGAAATGTACACGGTGAAAGCTGGAGATTCGATCCGCTTTAAAGCAGACCGTCCACATATATACTATAATTCGGGAGAAACACTGGTACGGATGAATATGATCATTTATTACTCTGTATAGTTCAATTCTTAAAGAGCATACATGTAAAAGCCCTTAAATTAAATGATCCTATTAAAATAAGGAGCTCTTTTAATAGGATCATCGGTACAAATATTAAATGATTAGACCTGTATAGTGTTTAGGAGATTTCAATTTGCTTAATTATTCGTGCTGGATTTCCAGCTACAACTACATTATCTGGAACATCCTTGGTTACTATTGCTCCTGATGCCACTACGACATTATCGCCTATCGTAATACCGGGATTAATAACAGCTCTACCGCCGATCCATACATTGTTACCAATCGTTACAGGCTTTCCATACTCTGCCCCAGCGATTCTTTCAAATGGATCAATGGGATGAGTCGCTGTGTAAATATGCACTCCTGGGGCCAAAAAACAATTATCTCCAATACGCACCTCACAAACATCCAAAATAGTACAGTCGAAGTTGGCATAGAAATTTTCCCCAACATGGATGTTGTATCCATAGTCACAGCGTATGTTGGGTTCCATGTTTATATTTTCACCCGTTGATCCGAAAAGCTCCTTAAGTAACTTTTCACGATAATCGCTATCCGCCTCCGTCGTCTGATTAAAGAGACGTACACATCTTCTCGCATACTCTCTTTCACTTGTTAATTGAGGATCAGCAGCTACATACAGCTCCCCATCCAGCATCTTTTGTTTTTCCGTTTTCATAGACATGTAACAATCTCCTTTATATTTTAATTCATTTCTTTTCTTTCATCCCCACAGGCTGGGCAGCACCCGATATCAAACCAGCCACCATAACGCCAATAAGCACTACAATTAAGGCATGCAGGAGACCCACCTGTTCACCTAAAAGCCCTAATCCCGGAGGACCCACTAGAAAGGCAATATAACCAATTGTGGCTACGGCTCCTACCCGGATAGCTGCACCATGAGGGTCATCTCCTGCAGCTGACAATCCTACAGGAAAACCAAGTGAAGCTCCAAGCCCCCACAGCAAGATACCCAATCCGGCTAAGAGATCATGCTGCCCCCAGATCACTAGAGTAATACCCACAGCAGTCAGGACAGCACTTCCTTTCAACACAGGGACGCGGCCGTATTTATCCAGTATAAATCCACCCGTGAAACGTCCAATGGTCATCGCTGCCACAAATAGCCCATACATATAGGAGCCTGTTAAGGAGTCCACGCCATAACCATCTACCATCGTTAGCGGCAGCCAGTCATTCGCGGCCCCTTCTGCAAACGCCATCCCGAGCACGATGATACCAATCAGTAGGATTCGCCTTTCTTTCCAGACAGCAAGCTGAACCTTGATATTAGATCCAACCTTGTACGTAGAAATAACCTTTTCTTTACCTGTATCGTGGGGCAAATAACGATACAAATACAAAGTTACCGTGGCAATCATGGCAGCCATAGCTCCAAAATGAATCACAACAGGTATGTGTAGTGCAGCTGCTCCAGAACCGATGACAGCCCCTGCAAGGGTCCCCAAACTAAACGAACCGTGAAAGGCGGGCAAGAGCGTTTTATTCAACTGATTTTCTACCGCAGAACCTTCGACGTTAAGAGCTACTTCTGCTGTGCCATAGCCACCACCAAAGATGACCAAACCAACAAACACGATGCTCGTGAGCGAAAATGCAGTTCCCAACCCTACAATGACAAAACCATTCACAATCAAAAGCGCACTTCCCAGAATGACCGACCGTCCACCTATACGAGAAATAACATTGCCCGCACTAAGTAATCCCAATAAGGAACCCGCGGCTAATCCAAAAATAATAATCCCCATTTCGGCAGTCGAGACATGCAAAATATCCCGTATGACAGGCGTGCGGGACACCCAGGAAGCAAAAGCTACACCCGGTAAAGCGAATAACAAAAATAAAATATTACGAACTATCCTAGGATTCATGGAGGGTTCTCCTGTCATCGATGAGCTCCTTAGCGAGACTTTTTATAAATCTTTTAATAAGTAGTATTATAATATATTATTCTGATCGCATCCAGCACTTTTTTGTCAAAAATACCTGGGCAGTATGATAAGCTGAGGGCAGCGGCCTCCAGTTTTTAGTGCTTCATCATTACAAGCTTTTTCTCCATCCCCCAGGGCCAGTTCCTACAATAATGGATCTGTACAGCTCTCTTCCTTCGTCAATCCTCTCCGCTTTCTCCCCAAAAGCATTATGATGACCAGTTTCGTATATGTACCTTACATGAACATCCAATAATAAAAGAGGAATGCTTCCTTGTCCGCTTACTCAGACTAGAAGTATTCCTTTTATTTTTGATATTACGCTTGATGAAGCGCTCCAATGCTAAGGCCAAACGCGGCTTCGTGAATCACTTCTCCAGTCGTTGGATGAGCAAAGACGGTTTGCATGATTTGCTGCTCCGTCAGTTCATTGGCAATCGCCAATGTCAGGCTACTGATTAAAGATGATGCATCTGGACCAATGATCGATCCACCCACAATTTTTTGTGACACATTATCCTTTATCAATTTAATAAAGCCTTCCGATTCATTCATCGTTAATGCTTTCCCATTGCTGGAGAACGAAACTTTGCTTACACTGAAATCCATTCCCTCTTGCTTGCATTGATCCTCTAATATACCAACACTTGCGATTTCGGGTGAAGTGAAGATGACATTGGGAATGGCAGCATAGTGCATACCTTCCGATCCACCCATGATGGCATCAATAGCCGTGATCCCCTGATGGGAGGCGACATGGGCAAGCTGCATAATATCCGTCACATCACCAATCGCATAGATATGTTCGACGTTTGTACGCATATATTCGTTAACAGCAATGCCTTTCCCACGCTCATTGCGCTGGATACCCGCTTGTTCAATATCCAGTCCGTCCAAATTGGGCTCACGTCCGATTGCAACAAGCACTTTCTCGCTAACTAACAAATGCTCACCTTGTTTGTTTTCATAGGTGACAATAGCCTGTCCATCGTCCGCTTGTTGGATTTTAGATACCTTGGATTGGGTATGGATATGAATCCCAGCATTTTCTGCCGAATGTTTAATTTCTTCTGAAATATCACTGTCAACCATGGTCAACAAACGATCCATAAATTCTACAACGTGAACCTCTACGCCGAAATTACGATAAATGAAGGCAAACTCCATACCAATCACACCACCGCCAATAATCGTAATACTTTTTGGTAGTTCAGTAGAGGCAAGGGCATCGGTGCTATTCATTACAAAAGGAAGATTGATGCCAGGAATATTCACTTTGGTAATTTTGGAGCCTGTCGCAATAATGATATCTTTTGCTGTAACCTGGTAATGTCGTAGTCCTTTGACGCTTACTTGTGTGGCAGATAAAAAGGCAGCTTGACCGCGAATAATTTCAATATTATTTTTTTCCATTAAATAATCAATACCCGAAATCAACTTTCCTTTGATCTCATCTTTACGACGAATGACTTGTTTCATATCGACTTGAAGATCTGTTCCCGCATGAATACCAAACAAAGACGATTCCTTGATATGGTGACAAATCTCAGAAGACTTCACCAGGGATTTAGTTGGAATACAACCTACATTAAGACAGGTGCCACCCAATTCCTCTTTTTCCACCAAGGCCACCTTTATTCCTTTTTTAGAGGCATAAATCGCTGCCACATACCCTCCAGGTCCGGCTCCAATAATTAGCAAATCCACGTTCTTATCCACTTTAGGTTGTTCCACCTTGATAGCCTGTGATGCTACTGTAGACGTCCCCTCTTCGGTAGCAGCTTCAATTGTAAATAAGGCCTGATTAGAGGATACTTCGTCGCCTTCTTCAAAGTGGATTTTACTAATACTTCCTTCGACATTTGCTGTAATTTCTCGAACACCTTTGCCTGTCTCAACCTCAAGAAGTACATCCCCAAAGGAAACGTTCTGTCCGAGCTGGACGTGATTTTTGCTAGCTTTCCCTTTTTTTCCTCCAGGGATCATTGACATTTTAACTTCCATAATTCTCAAACTCCTTCACGACCAAAAGAGAATTCATTGAGCCCTTTTAGCGAAAAATTTAATGTCTGACTACGCCTGCTTGTACCAATTTAACCCCATTAGCCAAACAATCCCCAACCGGACAGGTCTTTTCGACAAACGCTGCAAAAGCTTCTGCTTTTTCTTGGCTCTCTGTCGTTTTAAAGTGCATGGCAAAACGTATTTCCTGAAATCCACATCGAACATCCGCTAACCCCATGAACCCATCCGGGTCCAAATCTCCTTCCAGCTCTACATGGAATTCTTCATATGAGAAACCAAAGCCTTCGGCAAAAGCAGCAACAACGATCGACTGACATGCACCAAGCGCACACAGCAGTGCTTCAACCGGATTCATCGCTTTGTCGGTTCCACCAAAATCTTCAGGCTCATCCATCACAATTTTGAACCCTCTGGATTGAGCTTCCACTTGCAACCCTTCAGGTAGTTTTTTTGCAGTAGCTTTAAATGTAGTTAACATAAATATAACCTCCCGTTTACTTTGTGAAATAAATAACTTTGTTCAGGGAAATTGTAGCACTCTTAGTTTCGAAAATCAATAGTTAGCTAAGTAATTTTTTTAGTTGTTAGTATCTGATATGATGAAAAGTACAAAGGTCTGTTATACTTAAGTTGATGTATAAGAAATATAGTTCAGTTGAATGGGTTGGTGTGGCCATGTTTAACTTAGAGGATTGTCTTGCTTTTATTACCAATCGTAGTGGAAAAATCTTTTCGGAAGCCTTGGAGAAAGAATTTCGACCTTATAACATTACTAGGAGTCAATGGATTGCGATGTACTATATCAATACACACAAATCCATGACTCAACGGGAACTCGCAGAAGAATTGTCGATTAAGGAGCCAAGTGTAGTGCGGCTGCTACAAAAACTAGAAGCCGAAGGATATTTACTTCGCAGTATTGATGATGCAGACAAACGAATGAAACAAATTCAATTATCCGATCTTGGTACGCAGGTTTGCCTTAAGCTTCTGCCGATTGCTGAGAAGTTTAAGCAAGACACCATTGCTGGGATCTCTCAGGACGATCTTCATATCTTTGAGAGTGTGCTTCAGAGAATGGTTGATAACACAAGGAAATAACAAGTATAGAAAAACGACCAAGGAAGGTACTTCTCTTGGTCGTTTTTCTTATAAAGCACGCATGTAATTGCTGGTTTACACTTCTACACTTACTGTAAAAGTAGAAGTAAATGGTTAAGTAAGCACAGGAGTAGTGGCACATGAATATCTTACTGTTTTTTTCATAAAAAAGTGCGTAAATGAAATCGCATTTCTAAGATCGGCTTAATTCCAAAAAGAAAGACACACCCCTTAATGGGATGTGCCTTTTTTTCTTGCTTGGCGGCGTCCTACTCTCCCAGGACCCTGCGGTCCAAGTACCATCGGCGCTGGAGGGCTTAACGGTCGTGTTCGGGATGGGTA
>NZ_JAALFM010000116.1:0-324 GCF_011800295.1 Paenibacillus sp. EKM301P
ACATTTGCTGACGTATTGCAGCGTACACAGGAACAGGCTTTGGCCTCCAGTGTCTATGACACGTTCCCGCTCTACGATATTCAGGCACAAACTGAACAAAAACAAGACCTGATTCATCACATCATGGTTTTTGAAAACTACCCCATCGGGCAGCAAATGAAGAAGCAGATGGGCGGTTCCGGCGAAGCAGAGGCACAAACAGGCTTCTCTATTGCCAATGTGGAACTTGCAGAGCAAACCAACTACAATTTTAACCTGATTGTCGTGCCTGATGAAGATATCTCTATTCTGCTTGAGTACAATGCGCTGGTGTATAACCGGTCT
>NZ_JAALFM010000117.1:0-308 GCF_011800295.1 Paenibacillus sp. EKM301P
GTCATCTTCGGGGGCGAAGCGCTGAGTCCGCTGCTGCTCAAGGGCTTCAAGACGAAGTACCCGGAGACGAAGCTGATCAATATGTACGGCATTACCGAGACGACGGTTCACGTGACGTATAAGGAAATCACGTGGGTCGAAATGGAGGCGGCGAAGAGCAATATCGGCAAGCCGATCCCGACGCTGAGGGTGTACGTCCTTGATGAAAACCGCCGGCCTGTGCCGATCGGCGTAGCGGGCGAAATGTACGTGGCCGGGGAAGGCCTTGCGAGAGGATACCTGAACCGTCCGGATCTGACGGCGGAGAA
>NZ_JAALFM010000118.1:0-303 GCF_011800295.1 Paenibacillus sp. EKM301P
TTTCTCCGCCGTCAGGTCCGTACGGTTCAGGTACCCCCGTGCCACACCAGCACCGCCAATGCACAGCTCGCCCAGTACGCCGATCGGCACTGGATTCAGCTGGCTGTCCACAATGTAGAAGCGTGCGTTCAGCCACGCCTGACCAATCGGCACATGGCCGCTACTTGGCAGCTTCGACAGTTCTTCGTCATAGAAGCTGGAGTCAATCGCCGCTTCCGTAACACCGTAGCTGTTGATGATACGGATATCTGCGCCAAACCGTTCTTGCAGCACTCGGTAGTCCGTCACGCTGCAGCTGTCTGA
>NZ_JAALFM010000119.1:0-302 GCF_011800295.1 Paenibacillus sp. EKM301P
GTCCTGAGCCAGGATCAAACTCTCCATTAAAGACGTTACAAAGT
Organism: Paenibacillus sp. EKM301P; assembly: GCF_011800295.1. Taxonomy (NCBI): domain Bacteria; kingdom Bacillati; phylum Bacillota; class Bacilli; order Caryophanales; family Paenibacillaceae; genus Paenibacillus; species Paenibacillus sp. EKM301P. The sequence continues at coordinate 45 of NZ_JAALFM010000119.1, forward strand.
AACGTCAACCTGTTTCATCTTCATCCACTCCAATGAGAAGAACCGAAGATGAAACAATATAGAAAGAGCGATTAGCTCATTTTGAAACTGACGAGATAAAATATCTCATTTTGCTTCCATTTCATACAGCCAGATGGCATGTACTAAATTTTCAGCATTGGATTTTATAAATAAAATCCGCACTCACTCGTTGTTCAGTTTTCAAAGATCAAATTCTTTTTCACTGCGTTTTTCAGCAGCTATAAGATCATATCATGT
>NZ_JAALFM010000120.1:0-301 GCF_011800295.1 Paenibacillus sp. EKM301P
CCAGGTACGGAACGAATCCGTTTTGTGCGGAAGACGAGTCGGTTGTCCGTTCAATGCTTGTTCGTAGGCTGTCGTAAGATCCTCGAACAAAATGCGCCAAGAAACGGTATCTACTACTAAGTGATGAATAGCTATCAGCAAATGATCTCCATCTGGGCAATGGAACAGCCCCAGCTTCATCAGCGGTCCTTCGCTTAAATGAATCCCCGCCTGAATTTCATTTACTTTGGCCTCAATCGCCGCAGACACTTCCGACTCATGGCTGAAGTCTATGCGTTCCAGCGTATACAGCTCACCCTCG
>NZ_JAALFM010000121.1:0-299 GCF_011800295.1 Paenibacillus sp. EKM301P
CGCGGAGAACTGCCGGTTTTGGAATTGCCGACGGACTATCCGCGCCCGGCTATGCAGAGCTACGAGGGCCGCACGCTGCAATTGTTTATGGATAGCGAGAAAAGCGAGGGTCTGAAACGGCTTGCAGCCGAGAACGGCGCAACGCTTTATATGGTTCTGCTTGCTGGTTATACAATATTATTGCATAAGTATACAGGGCAAGAAGACGTGGTGGTCGGTACACCGATTGCAGGAAGAAATCACAGCGACGTTCAGCCGCTGATCGGGATGTTCGTCAATACCCTGGCCATCCGCAGTTA
>NZ_JAALFM010000122.1:0-299 GCF_011800295.1 Paenibacillus sp. EKM301P
GGCTGGAGGCGCCTATGTGCCGCTGGATGCAGACTATCCGTCCGAGCGCATTCGTTTCATGCTGGAGGACAGCGGTGCGACGGTGCTGTTGACTCAAACCAGTTTGCAGGAGCGCACGCAAGCATGGCTCGAAGAAAGCCAAGGGGCTCTGGGCGAAGGAAAGACCGAGAGTGAGTTGGAAACAGCGGTTAGCGCTGAAACGATAGAAAGAGACCGCCTGAATGAAGGCGTAAGCTTGAAATCAGATTCGCCACCTGACCGCGAAGCAGCATCCGAGCCAGCAACAGGGCTGCGTCTGC
>NZ_JAALFM010000123.1:0-299 GCF_011800295.1 Paenibacillus sp. EKM301P
GGCTGGAGGCGCCTATGTGCCGCTGGATGCAGACTATCCGTCCGAGCGCATTCGTTTCATGCTGGAGGACAGCGGTGTGACGGTACTGCTGACCCAAACCAGTTTGCAGGAGCGCACGCAAGCATGGCTGAATGAAAGCCAAGAGGCTCTGGGCGAAGGAAAGACCGAGGGTGAGTTGGAAACAGCGGCTGGTGCTGAATTGATGGAAAGAGACCACCTGAGTGAAGGCGTAAGCTTGAAATCAGATTCGCCACCTGACCGCGAAGCAGCATCCGAGCCAGCAACAGGGCTGCGTCTGC
>NZ_JAALFM010000124.1:0-297 GCF_011800295.1 Paenibacillus sp. EKM301P
TGAGATGGTTAATGGGTACATAAGAGCTAATTACGGGCACAGTGCAGGCAGATTGAATTATAAGGAAGCTACTCCACTAACGATTTTCTATCACGGTACAAACACAAAGGTAATCCATAACATTTTCACCGAAGGAATTAAGCCGATGGGGAGAAAGTATATACATATGTCTGAATTGCTTGAGTTTGCAATTTTAGCAGGCAAAAGACGTGGAGAACTAGTGATCCTCGAAGTCGACACAGCAAAGGCATTAGCTAATCAAGTGAAGTTTTATAAAGCCAACCATGGTGTTTGGCT
>NZ_JAALFM010000125.1:0-293 GCF_011800295.1 Paenibacillus sp. EKM301P
GGCCGTCCGACACGTGGACGCTGTTCCACTCGTTCTGCTTCGATTTCTCCGTCTGGGAAATGTACGGAGCGCTGCTGTACGGAGGCAAGCTGGTCATCGTACCGCCGTTCACGGCGAAAAATCCGGCCGATTTCCTGGCGCTGCTGGGCCGCGAACAGGTTACCATTTTGAACCAGACACCAACGTACTTCTACCAGCTGCTGCGCGAGGTCTTGACGGACCATCCGTACGATCTGCGGATTCGCAACGTCATCTTCGGGGGCGAAGCGCTGAGTCCGCTGCTGCTCAAGGGC
>NZ_JAALFM010000013.1:0-96042 GCF_011800295.1 Paenibacillus sp. EKM301P
AACACGACCGTTAAGCCCTCCAGCGCCGATGGTACTTGGACCGCAGGGTCCTGGGAGAGTAGGACGTTGCCAAGCAACAAGTAAAGAGGACCATGATCTTATTGAGATTATGGTCCTCTTTTTTGCATATAGATGTAATTTAGAAATATCCTTACAAAAGGAAGGTAACATTTTTGTTACGGAATGTAAGAGCAAACCCTGTATAATATAGGTATTGAATCCCATACACATACGCTGCTATATTGCAGAATTATGCAAACTTCATTATAGGATTTTGTATAGTCAATCAGGCTGGTAAGGAGGGAAGATCATGCGGCGAAATAAATGGCTTGCTCTATTGGTGCTATTCAGTGTCGCTGTCGCGATTCTTACCGGGTGCGTGGAAGAGGAGCCTTCTTGGACATCGTTTGAGGGTGCTGCTAACGAGAAGACGTTTCCAGTTCCCAAAGAAGCTAGTAAAACTGATCGGGCCAGTAGCAATTCGGACATGGACTATGTACGCTATGCACTGCCAGCGTTGAAGGAAAGCGATAGCCTACCTGCTCCTTATCTGGAGGAGATTGCAGCCTGGGGCTGGACTGAGGAACCGAATTTATCTACCTCGAATCAAAAGGTGTTCCAGAAAAATAAACACATGGTGCATTTGTCTGTGCATGATGGTTCTTTTACCGTATTGGTTCCAAAAGACAGAAAAGCTACTGTGAAGAGTAAAAGTGTAGACCTTAATTAAGAGTGCGATTTTCACTCAAGCATGCAACACAAGATGTATTGTAAGGTCATAATTAACTCATAGCGTATTGGTTGCTGAGCGTATAATGATGAATGATGAGATGGGGAAGCACTTGAAACTGCCGTTGTGTAGAAAGTGACTTCCTTTTGTATATTTGTGTATAGATCGGTTTACTACTTTTATGACATAGATAATGTGGGTAAATCCTATGTGGGTAAAGTTATTTAATGAGAGAACTAAGGGAATATAATTGCTAAATTATAAAAAAGGAGCAACCCGACCCGGGTTGCTCTTTTTTATTGTTTTAAGGCTGGAGCGTTGGGGATGTATTAATTGAAGTTTCGATCTGTACAGATGGGAAGTGAATTGATTTACTGTTGATAGTAGGAGGCTTCTTCATCGGTGAACTTCAACATGCCGTCTTTTCTTTCGCCTATAAGCCGACTCAAGACGTATAAACGCGGTGCAATGAGCCATAGGTGCCAGAAGAGTAAGGATACGGTAAAGGCTGGCGGAGACCAGAGAATGAATACGGCTGAAAAGCAGATACCAATCCAGAGTGTATGTATGTGCACACGACGAAAAATCCTATAGCCTATGTATTGGTCTGTCATATAGCCTAGCCAAGGCAACCTGCGATGGAACGCCCAGCGTTTGCGGAAGGCTGTCCCACCACCTATGTATAGGACAGATCGCGAGATTACGAAGTGTACCCATAAGGTTAGGAAAAGGGCAAGAGCAAACAAAAATACACTAGTCCAGGAGAAGGCTAGAAGCAGAAAGAGAAGCATAATAACAGGCAGTGTGAGGTGACTCCATATCAGCTGACGTGGTATATTGATTTTTTTGATGAGCTTGTAGTGATAGTAGGTAGCTTTGGTTCCGGTTTCCTCTGTCATGCGAACAGTCCTTTCATTAATCTACTGCATCACAAGTGGCTTCCCGTCCACAGCCGGAAAAAGGGACGGTACTTCGCTCATGCGGCTTTAATAAGCATCAATTATTTTTTTGTAATAGTATAGAGCAAGGACATCTAGCGTTAGCTAACCTATTCTATAATTACAGGAAAAGCTCTCACTGATGAAGTGTGCAAAGGCTTCAATGAAAGGGCATCCATACATAGAAGCTTTTCTTATTATATCGGCACATGCGGCTGTTTTTTTAAACATACGGGGTACAAACACCATAATAGCCCAAGGGGAATATATATAGAGTATATCGTCGAATTGGGCTATGAAAAGGTTTAAAATACTAGAAAGTGACCCATACTAATAGTAAAAGAAACAAGGTGGGATGGATATGCATGATCAAGGTGACCACCGCTGCATCATATGCGGACAACACAAACATGAAGGCATTTTTATCGTTTCCGAGTTTATCTGTGATGCGTGTGAAGCCGAAATGGTGCACACGGATGCAACTGACGCCAAATATCATTTTTTTATTGATCAACTAAAGCAAATTTGGGTTCAGAAAAATGCATAATATCCTTCGCTAGCTAGCGTTTGAAGGATGGGCATTCCAAGGTCTGTCGATACGGGCCTTTTTTTCTATGAGTAAAAGTAGGATTCCGCTTGATTTTACGATAAAATAGGGTAGATATAAAGCTTTGTTTGGAAGGATTGCAGAATGATGGGGAAAAAGGCGGTTCATGCACCATTAGTGGAAGCTCTAATACGTTACAGGTCTCAGGGAAACGCTTCTTTTCATGTACCCGGTCATAAAAACGGGCAAGTCTATAGGTATGAGGAAATGGCATCTCTGTTGCAAGAGGTGATGTCTATTGATGCGACTGAAATTACCGGACTGGATGATTTGCATCACCCAGAAGACGTGATTCGTGAAGGTCAGGAGCTGGCTGCGAAGTGCTTTGGTGCAGAAGAGAGCTTTTGGCTTATTGGAGGCAGCACGGTCGGTAATTTGGCCATGATTTTGACCGTATGTACGAAGCCGGGAGATGTACTACTGGTACAGAGAAATGTACACAAATCTGTTCTGAACGGTCTCATGTTATCGGGAGCCAAGGCCGTATTTCTAGATCCGGAAATAGATACACTAAGCGGGCTGGCGGTTGCTCCATCGACAGACACGATAAAGGCTGCTCTCAAGGCCTATCCATTGGCTAAAGGAGTATTACTTACGCTCCCTAACTATTATGGGATGGGGCATGATCTGACTGCTACAGCTAAAGCTTGTCATGCAGCCGATGTGCCGTTGATGGTAGATGAGGCACATGGTGCTCATTATGGACTGCATCCTCGTTTGCCAGTCTCTGCTCTTTCCTGTGGTGCTGATATAGTTGTCCAATCGACACATAAGATGCTTCCAGCTATGACCATGGGAGCCATGTTACATGTGCAAGGACGGAGAATTCATCGGGAACTGCTCCGTCAGCGGTTGGCTATGGTGCAAAGCTCCAGCCCTTCGTATCCATTAATGGCCTCGCTCGATTTGGCAAGATGGTATATCGATGCTTATGGCACGGATGCCTTTACAGAGGGCCTAGCAGCAGCAGACGCCTTTAGGAAGGGGCTGACGCAGCTCCCACGCTTTCGCTTGGTAGAACCTACACAGCAGGTAAGTGAAGAGTGTGGCGCTCAGAAGGGGATCTCTGAGGCCCTGGAAAGGGACGAGAAGAGAAGTGATGGTTACTCAACTCAGGACCCTTTTAAAATGGTGCTATATGATACATGGGGTGTACTAGATGGCTTTGGGTTAAAACGTGAGTTGGAGACTTACCGGTGTATCCCAGAGATGAGCGATGAGAAGCATGTGGTCTTATTGTTTACGTTAGGCTCTACAGCTAGGGATGCGAGTCACCTGTTGCAGGCTCTTGTGCATATAAATAATGATATAAGGTTTAAGTGGACGGCTGATAAGCCGGAGTTAGCGGGGATAGAGCAGCAGAGACTAGAATTGGATTTTTCCACGTGGAACAATGAGGGAATGAAGGCTTACTCCAGTCCGGTGCAGTTTGGGCTTCAACCGATTAATCCAGATCAGATGGAGATCGTGCCTGTGGAGGAATCAGCTGGCAGGATAGCTGCTGAAATGATTATTCCGTATCCTCCAGGTATCCCGCTACTATATGCAGGGGAAATGATCACAGAAGCGATTGCTCTACGGATGATTCGCCTACGTGAGCTGGGAGCTAAATGGCAAGGGATAGCAGATGAAAGTATGCTTACGATTCGGGTATTCCGTTTACAATAAAGATTAGATACTAGAGAATTAACAAATACAGAAGACTGGATAAAAGAAGCATACGCAGCCTGTGGATGACTTTTATTTTTCAGGCAGGAAAGCAGGGAATAACATGAATCGCAAAGGCATTTTTATTACGCTGGAGGGGGGAGACGGCTCCGGTAAAACAACCATGATCCAACGACTGGCGAAGTATATGGAGGAAGAAGGCCATCCAGTCGTCACGACGAGGGAACCGGGCGGCATTGAAATTTCGGAAAAGATTCGTTCTATCATTCTGGACCCTGCTCATACCAGTATGGATGCCCGAACAGAGGCGCTTTTATATGCGGCGGCGCGGCGCCAGCATTTGGTGGAGAAGGTAAAGCCGGCTATTGAACAAGGAGCTATCGTATTGTGTGACCGTTTTGTGGACAGTAGCCTGGTCTATCAAGGGTTTGCAAGAGGGATTGGCATTGAAGAGGTAGCTTCGATTAATCGCTTTGCGGTGGATGATTGGGAGCCGGATGCCACGTTCTATCTGGATATTGAGCCCGAGTTGGGATTGGCAAGAATCAATGCGTCACGAGGAGAGGAAATGGATCGCCTAGATATGGAGAGCATATCGTTTCACCATAAGGTGCGAGAGGCTTATCTGGAGCTAGCTCGCAAATTTCCGGAACGAATTACGATTGTGGATGCCTCTCCCGCACCTGAACAGGTAGAGCAAGTATTGAAGGATTTGCTGAAAAAGCGGTTTATTCAGAATTTTAGCGTATAATTGTCGAAGGATATACGGTAAAATTGAGCTAGGGACAAGGCTGTCTCTAATATGACTTGAAGGAGGAATACAGGATGAAGCTGATTATTGCGATTGTACAGGATAAGGACAGTAATAGATTATCCAGCGGACTGGTGAAAGCTAATTTCCGTGCTACCAAATTGGCCAGCACAGGGGGATTTCTGCGTGCAGGTAATACGACATTTATGATTGGTGTCGATGACAATCAGGTAGACTCGTTGATGAATGTCATTCGCAGCAGTTGCAAGGTACGTGAACAGCTGGTCACACCCGTCACCCCTATGAGTGGGACGACGGACTCTTATCTGCCGTTGCCTGTTGAAGTGCAGGTGGGTGGAGCGACAGTTTTCGTGATGCCTGTAGACCGTTTCGAGCATTTCTGAATCTACACAATAGAACCTATTTTGCCGATATGATAGTGGAAATGCCTGTTTCTCGCTCATACGATGAGAATGAGAAGCAGATCCACTAAACGGCAGCGCTACAGCGCAGCCCCCGGAAAGCCGAAGAGACTCCCGAGTTCTCTATTGAACTGTTCGTTGAGGCAAAGGAAAGCATCCGGGGAGAAAGCAGGTTTATATGAAAATAAATCCGGGCTACCGCCCTTTACACAGTACATTGTCTACAAATGAAACGAGTGCCAAGCCAATTCAGCCGAAAAGCTTCTCCGATGTTATGCAGCAAAATGGGGAGCAGGCTTCGAAGGAGGAATTGAACCGGCGCTTTAAGGAAATTCAAATGCAGGGAGATCGTCTTGCTCGCTCAATGACGATTCGTGAGTTGAAGGCTTATAAGATGCTGGTTAAACGGTTTTTGGAAGATACAGTTCGGCGAGGCGTGTCTATGAAGGACACAAAAGGATGGGATCGTCGGGGACGCAGCAAGCGTTATAAGCTGATTGATGAAGTGGATGAGCTATTGCTCAAAATGGCAGATGAGCTGCTCGATACCGAGCAAGGGAAGATTGAGCTTTTGCAAGGAGTCGGTGAGATTAGAGGCTTGCTGATTAATCTCTCATTTTAATGCAGTCTTATGTTATAAATGAATATAGACGGGCTGTTGCCACGAAGAAATAATCTGCTTGCTGATCATGCTGGCAGATTATTTTTGACTATGTACATGTGGGCAAACGTAATATGCAAATAGCGGCACAGCTATACTGAAGGACCATGATTTGAGGGTGAGAGCATCACAACATCAACAAACTCGCCCGGGAAAACAATGATTTGCTGATGATTCATCGTTGTTTTCAGTGGAGAAAGTGAGGAAATATGTCTTTCCAACATATATTGGGGCAGGATGTAGCCAAAAAAATGCTGCAAAGTGCATTGCGGAATCATACAGTCAGCCATGCTTATGTTTTTAGCGGACCGCAGGGAAGCGGACAGCTGAACATGGCACAGACCTTTGCCAAGGCTTTATTCTGTGAAAAACAGACGGATGATGCATGTAGCGAGTGCTTGTCATGCCGCAAGGTAGAGCACGGGAATCACCCGGACTTGCACATTGTGGAGCCTGATGGAGCAACGGTTAAAATCGATCAGATTCGCGGGCTTCAACGAATATTTTCATACAAATCTGAAAGCTCCAACCCGAAGGTATATATCATTCGACAGGCGGATACCATGACAGTGCAAGCTGCTAACAGCTTGCTTAAGTTTTTGGAGGAGCCTCAGATTCCCGTGGTCGGTATACTCATTTCAGAGAATGGACAGGCGTTGTTGCCTACGATTCAATCGCGGACACAGCAGGTGCCTTTCCACGCTTTACAGCCGGAAATGATGATGCAGGTGTTAATTGGGGAAGGCTATACGGCAGGACTTGTCCGGTCAGTGGTTCATATGGCTTCAGGACTGGAATCATGTAGAGAAATTCTCCAGCAGAATTGGTTTGCAGAAATTAGAAACGTAGTGTTACAATTAGTGAAGGAGTCCATGAGCCGGGGGAGTTCGTCGATTATTCTGGCTCAACAGAAGATTTTTAAAACTGGACTTTCTGAACACCTGGATATTCTGTTTCATCTGTTTCATTTGTGGTTTAAAGATATGCTTCATTTCCGTTACGGAAGGCACGAAAGCATTGTTTTCATAGATCATTTGGAGTCCGTCTCCAAATTGGCAATCACCCGCAGCACGGAACAATGGGTCTCTTATATGGATTTGGCCGCGAATTGCAGGAAGAAGCTCCGTTTTCACGTCAACGGACAATTATGCGTGGAGCAGCTTCTGATTGGGTTGTCCGATACAAGCGGTTCTATCACCGGCTAACAGGAAGGCGCGCTTGTTCCACTCTGCACAATCCGCGACGCCAGGTTCCCGGTTTGTGCGACAGTGAGACTTCAATTGCGGCCATTCTTACAATGTCGGCTACAAATGAGGTTTAGTGGCATACAAGGGGGTTAATTTTTGTATAGTGTAGTGGGTGTCCGTTTCAAGAAGGCGGGCAAGACTTATTATTTTGATCCGCTGGACCTTCCAGTGGAGAAAGAAAACTGCGTCATAGTAGAGACCGCTCGCGGTATTGAATATGGCAAGGTTGTGGTGGGCAAAAAAGAAGTAAATGATTCCGATGTTGTCCTACCCTTAAAAAAAGTCATTCGTATTGCCGGAGATGATGACGCTCTTGTTGTAGAAGAGAATAAATTGGCGGCCAAGGATGCATTCGGTACGTGTTTAAATAAAATTAAAGACCATAACCTTAAAATGAAGCTGGTAGATGTGGAATTTACATTTGACCGCAATAAGATCATTTTTTATTTTACGGCTGAGGGTCGGGTTGATTTTCGAGAGCTTGTAAAGGATTTGGCCAGCATTTTTCGTACACGAATTGAGCTGCGGCAGATCGGAGTACGGGATGAGGCTAAAATGCTTGGTGGAATCGGACCTTGCGGACGTATTCTGTGTTGTTCCTCATGGCTGGGGGATTTTGACCCGGTATCTATTAAGATGGCGAAGGATCAGAGCTTATCGCTGAATCCGACGAAAATTTCCGGGTTGTGCGGAAGATTGATGTGCTGTCTCAAATTTGAACATGATAACTACGAGAGCATGCGAGAGGAGCTGCCTCAGGTAGGTAAGATGGTTATCACCTCTCTGGGAGAAGGAAAAGTGGTAGGTGTCAATGCAGGCCATCGTACGGTACATGTTCAACTGTTTGAGATCAGTAAGGTCAAGGAACTTCCAATGGACGATGTAGTCGTCAAGTAAACCATTAGGTTGCTTCGGGGTGGAAACTTGGATAAATTAAATGTTTTTGCGCGTATTCACGAAATGGAAACCCAAATGGGACAGTTGCATAGCGATCTGGGTGAATTGAAACTGGCAGTAAAAGAGCTGCTGGAGGAAAATCAACGACTAACGATTGAAAACGAACAGGTGCGCAAGATGCTCAAACGTGAAACCTCTGGAGAAGAAAAGACGGCAAGCAAGCCGAAGCTTCCTCCTCCGATCGTCGTTAAGAATGAAGAGGAGACGGGTGAGGTCGTGGGCGAAGGCTACGACAATCTGGCAAGGCTGTATCATGAAGGATTTCATATATGCAACGTGTATTACGGACATTTGCGAACAGAAGGCGATTGCCTCTTCTGTCTGTCATTTTTGAATAAATAAAAACAAGCCGTAGGAGCAAGATGCCTACGGCTTTTTTGTAAGGAAGTATGAGTAAAAAGCGATTTAGGTTATAGGATAGGAGAGCATTATGTACGAAAATGAAAAGAAGTCTGAACGAATTGATGATCTGCTTTCACACAATCTGCGTATTATTCAGAGTGATGAAGTGTTCAGCTTTTCGATGGATGCGGTCTTGCTGGCACGGTTTGCTGGTATTCCGCTTCAGCGTGGGAAGATTCTCGATTTGTGTACGGGCAATGGGGTTGTTCCCATACTGTTGACGACACGTACCAAAGCATCTATTGAAGGAATTGAGATTCAACCACGCCTGGCAGATATGGCTAGACGGTCTGTCAGTTTGAATGGATTAGAATCTGCAATTGAGATTCGGGAAGGAGACTTGCGTGAGCTGGTTCAAATCACGGGACATGGCGTGTATGATGCGATTACCGTGAATCCTCCCTATATGCCGCTAAATGGTAGCGATATCAAGCTGAATCCTCACCAGGCCATTGCTCGTCATGAAGTGAACTGTACACTGGAAGAAGTCATCCAGGCATGTTCTCGGCTTGTCCGAAATGGGGGGAAAGTATCGATGGTTCATCGCCCACAGCGACTGGGTGAGATTATATCCTTGATGCGCAGTTATAGCCTAGAACCCAAGCGGATACGTTTTGTTCACCCACGGATTCATATGGAAGCAAATATGGTACTTGTTGAAGCAATGCGTGACGGCAAACCGGAAGTTCGTCTATTACCCCCACTCATTGTATATCAGGAAGATGGGAACTATACTCAGGAAATAAGGGAAATCTATGGAGAAGTAAGCAAGGGGGATTCAGTGTGACAGCAGCTGTACAAAAAAGCTTTAGTAACCGTGAAGAGGAACGGGGAAAGTTATATCTCGTTGCTACCCCGATTGGCAATCTGGACGATATGACCTTTAGGGCAATTAACACCCTAAAGTCATGCAATATTATCGCTGCTGAGGATACGAGGCAAACACGCAAATTGCTCACACATTTCGACATCACGCCGGAAATGCTCTTCAGTTATCATGAACATAATAAAGCTGCCAGTGGGCCTGAGCTGATACGTTATATAATAGAAGGAAAAAATTTGGCACTGGTTAGCGATGCAGGTCTACCGGCCATTTCTGATCCTGGTTCGGATCTGGTCAAGCTGGCACTTGAAGCAGAAATCAGTGTTATTCCTATCCCAGGGGCAAATGCTGCACTATCCGCTTTAATTGCCTCAGGACTGGATACAGAGAGGTTTACCTTCGCTGGATTTCCACCAAGGGAGAAAAAGGATCTAGAGAAGTTGTTACAATCATTTCAGGTATCCCATGGCACGATTCTTTTTTATGAGTCGCCCCACCGTATTGTAAAGACATTGACAGTAATAAAGGAAACATTAGGATCACGCAACGTAGTACTTGCCCGTGAACTGACCAAGCTGCATGAGGAATGGGTGCGTGGAACGGTGGAGCAATGTCTTGCAAAACTAGAGGAGAATCCACCGATTGGTGAATATTGTCTGGTCGTTGAGGGGAAAAACGAAGAGGAAGAGGAACAGGAGCGTCAGGCATGGTGGCAGGACTTATCTTTGGAGTCTCACGTCGCGCATTACGAGTCAGAGGGGCTTACGCGCAAGGATGCTATGAAGCGTACAGCTACAGACCGTTCAATTTCCAAGAGGGATGTATACAACGCACTCTTATGAGTACGTGTGTAAACAAAAAAGGGCCTTCCAACGGTTGGGTTCAAACCGTGGAAGGCAACAAGGAGTATATATGAAAAAGGTTAGAATTAACAATCTCTGATAAGTCTATTATATACTAAAATTCTCAGTTTGTCACAGGTGTTGGGATTTCGGAAATGCAATCTTGGCAAACAATTTTCCCTTTGAAGTAAATTACGTTCTCAGCATTGCCGCAGAAGATACAAGCAGGCTCGTATTTTTTAAGCATGATGCGCTCACCATCAACGTAAATTTCCAAAGCGTCTTTCTCTCCGATTCCCAGGGTACGGCGCAATTCGATTGGAATAACAACACGTCCGAGCTCGTCAACTTTTCTTACAATACCAGTGGATTTCATCATAATAAATCAGGCTCCTCTCGCCGTTTAAAATAATATAAGTGTCATCATTCGACAAAATTTTCTCTTTTCTGATATTTACTATACCAACGATTCCCAAAACAGTCAACCTTAAAAAAGTAGTAACAGCCTAATTATGCAAAAGTATTTAGAACAAAGAGCTTTATTCATGTGAATTACCTTATTTTACGGATGATTTGTCTTGTGTGTCGATTTGGAAATGTCGAAAAGTGATAATTCGACATATTACGACAAACAATGTCGAATAAGGGAGGGCGTTTAGGATTTTATTGTATTTTAATCCATTATTCCGAATATTAAAGGAGCTGATATCTTGCACCAGCCACTCAGTGAAGAAAAAGTTTTTAAGGACCCGGTACATAATTACATCCATGTTCAGGATACTGCGATATGGCGATTGATCAATACGCCGGAGTTCCAACGTTTACGACGCATTCGGCAGTTAGGCACATCTTATCTGACGTTTCATGGAGCGGAGCATAGCCGGTTTTCACATTCACTGGGCGTATACGAGATTACGAGACGCATCATTTCCCAATTTGAACGTGGAGACTTTCCCGACTGGCCAAAGGAAGAAAGACTGGTTGCTCTGTGTGCTGCTTTGTTGCACGATGTGGGGCACGGTCCATTTTCTCATTCCATTGAAGAAGCCTTTCATATGAACCATGAGGATTGGACATGCCGCATTGTACTGGGCGACACGAAGATTAACGCTGTGCTACGGCAAGTGGATGAGATGCTGCCCCACAAAGTCGCGGCGGTTATAGCCAAAACGTATGATAAGCCGATTGTTGTCAACCTGGTAACAAGTCCGCTCGATGCTGACCGTATGGATTATTTGTTGCGGGATGCTCATTCGACAGGTGTTAACTACGGAACGATTGATTTGGATCGTATTTTACGTTTGTTGCGTCCTCATAATGGGAGAATTGTCGTAAAAGAGTCGGGTATGCATGCTGTAGAGGATTATCTAATGTCACGCTATCAGATGTACTGGCAAATTTATTTCCATCCTGTAACACGCAGCTCGGAAATCCTGTTACGTAAAATTTTTAAGAGAGCAAAGGAACTGTTCAAAAACGGATATGAGTTTGGTTTTCTGCTTGATCCGCTGCCCGATCTGTTAAAAGGAGAACTAACAGTGGAGCAGTATTTGATGCTGGATGAGTCTTTGATTCAGACGGTATTTGGCCAATGGAAACGAGAAAAGGATGAAATTTTAAGTGATTTGAGTAGCCGTTTTATGGATCGTAGATTGTATAAATATGTAGAGATTGAAAATATGGATACAGATACCGTTGACCATATTCGAGAGGCTTTGAAAGAGGCTGGATTGCATCCTGAATATGATCTTGAAATTGATTTTCCAACAGATCTTCCTTATGATGTGTTTCGGCAGGGCGGCTCAACGGACAACCAGATTTTACTGCTTGGACGTCAGGGCGAGGTGCGGGAAATATCCGAAGTTTCGGAAATTGTGCGCTCAATAAGTGGCATTCACCGAGGAAAATATCACATGTATTTTCCCCAAAATAAATTGAATGGGGTAAAAGACAGGCTTCCTGCCGAAATAAGGAATTATTTTGTCAAACAATAGACAAATATATAGAAATGTAAGTAAAAAAAGGAGATGAAAACCTTGGATTTATTCGACACTCATACTCACCTGGATGCGCCACAATTTGACGAAGACCGTGAAGAAGTTATAGCACGTGCTGTCGAATCAGGAGTAACACGGATGATCAATATCGGATTTAATCGTGAAACCATTCCATCCACCATGAAGCTGGCTGAGACGTATGATTATATTTATGCGGCCGTTGGATGGCATCCGCAGGATGCTATTACAATGCAGGAGGGGGATTTAGAATGGATTGCATCGTTATGCAGTCATAAAAAGGTTGTAGCGATCGGAGAGATCGGTCTGGATTACTATTGGGATACATCACCAAAGGATGTACAGCAGCGGGTGCTTCGAAACCAAATTGGTCTGGCACGTGAGCTCAACATGCCAATTGTTATCCATAACCGGGATGCGCATGAAGATATTGTGAGAATCTTACGTGAGGAAAAGGCGAGCGAGATTGGCGGAGTCATGCACTCCTTTTCTGGGAGCTGGGAGACCGCTAAAATGGTGCTTGATATGGGCTTTCACCTTTCCTTTGGCGGGCCCATAACGTTCAAAAATGCCAAGCAGCCAAAAGAGGTACTGGCCCAGGTTCCGCTGGATCGTCTGCTGATTGAAACGGACGCGCCATACTTGACGCCTCATCCGTTTCGCGGGAAGCGAAATGAGTCGGCCCATGTGAGATTGGTGGCAGAGGCAGCTGCCCAAATTAAGGGAATTACAGTGGAGGAATTGGTATCCATTACGACCCAAAATGCTTTGGAACGATTTGACATTCAGTGAAAAAGCGAAGAAATCAATTAAAATAAAGAGATAGACGGAGCTAATTATGATTTTGTTGCAGGAAACTCAAGAATATTACAATTTTTTAACCGAATATTTTAAAAAATGTACTTGAAACCTGCTTTACAACATGCATGGAAACAGGATATCATCTTTTCAGTGAATTGTTGTTGAGTGTAAACATCAACAAATCATTTCATGAACCAGTCTCGCTGAGTCCCTTTTGCAGGGAACGGGGGAACCGATATGGCTTACAGTACGTCCGGCGTATGTGCAAGAGAGAATGTCTCTTCAGCAGCCGGCTCAACCGAAATTCATTTCCCGAATGGGATGAACAGGTAGAGAAGCCGTATTTCGATTTCTTTCTGGGTCTTCGGGGTGAATGTGAAGGCGACCGCCATGAGCGGTTGACCTAAGCTAGGGCGACTCTCTACGTCCGAACCCGACAGCTAACCCCGTAAGCGTAACAAGAGAGAAGCCATCTCGTGCATGAGTTTTCCCGCATATTCACACATGTTGGAAGCCACGAAAGAGCTCTCTAGTCTCTTTCTTTGGCTTTTTTTGTTGTGAATAAAAGAAAATCTGTCATCATACTGTGGTTAAACAGGGGAGGACAGCATGCCGCGAAGACGGGTACATGGTGCAGGACAGTCGCAGTACGGGCTTGTCTTGTAGAAAATCTG
Organism: Paenibacillus sp. EKM301P; assembly: GCF_011800295.1. Classification (NCBI taxonomy): domain Bacteria; kingdom Bacillati; phylum Bacillota; class Bacilli; order Caryophanales; family Paenibacillaceae; genus Paenibacillus; species Paenibacillus sp. EKM301P. The sequence goes on from NZ_JAALFM010000013.1 coordinate 13,539, forward strand.
TTATAGTCACGTCAACGATCAACTATGTCTTACTCCAGACGGCGGGCTATGTAAGGAGGACGGAGGAAATGGGCATTTTCCGAAAAGAGGAGACCCATGAGTCACGCTCATCCAGCATGTCTTACGTATTACGTTGGAAGCAAGAGAATGTGCGCCAGGCTGCTTTGGTTGCTATTTTTCTAATCGCACTAACGATTATGATTTCAATTCTGATGTACACGCAATCTAAAAAACAAGTCTTTTTTGTCATCGATGGTAAGGCATCTGCGGTAGAAACCCGGGAATCCAAGCTCCAAGATTTGCTCAATGAGCATTCTATTTCACTTCAGCCGCATGATACAATTTCCATGCCGCTAAATGGGGCAGTACAGGATGGGGATCGCGTAGTCATTAAACGTGCCAATCAGGTTAAAGTATCCTCAGGCAATAAGACGAAAAAGCTGTACACAACAGAAAATACAGTAGAGGGTGCCATTCGCACTTCGGGCTATAAATTATCATCAACGGATAAAGTTTACCCTGCGTTGGATGCCTCTGTTTCAGCTAACATGGACATAAAAATCGTCCGTGTGAAGAAACAGCAGGTCGAACAGAAAAAACAAGTGCCTTATCAGGTCATCAAAACGGCAGATCCAAGTCTCTATAAAGGCGATAATCGAGTCATTCAAAGTGGCAAATCGGGTGTGGTAGTCCAGCATGTTCAAAAGGTATACCATGATGGAAAATTGGTATCCAAACAGCTGGTCAACAAGGAAGTCGCACAGAATCGTGTGGATAAGGTAATTGCGGTAGGAACGAAGAAAAAACCGGTCGTTCTAGCTGCTTCCATCGGCCCTAAAGATGCGGTTAAGGCTACAAAGGTAAGTTCGGGCAGTGCTGTCCGTAAAGCAGGTATTAATTTTAATTATAGAAAAGTTTTACAAAACGTCTCCATGACGGCGTATTCCGCACAAGAGCCAGGTATCGGTACACGTACCGCCTCCGGCACACGTGTCACGGAAGGACGCACCATCGCTGTCGATCCGAATGTAATTCCAATCGGGTGGTGGGTGTATATTGAAGGGGTGGGCTTCCGCCGTGCGGAGGATACCGGTGGCGCGATTAAAGGCCACAAAATCGATGTGTATTATGAGAGTTTGAGCCGGGCCAACCAATTTGGTCGTAAGCACGGTAAAACCGTATATGTTATCGGACCTGTAAAGCCGGAAATCAACTAAAACAGGTTGTGTATGTTGAGGACAATGCGATAGTATTAACAACATAGTTATGCCATGCTAAGAAGAGGATACCCTCTTCTTATTTTGTTTTCAAAAGCAGGGAAAGATAAATATATGTTGCTGTGTAGCAGTGGAGGGAAACGAAGATGATCAAGGAAGTGATCGTGGTGGAAGGCAGGGATGATACGGTAGCCATTCGCCGTGCTGTCGAAGCAGATACGATAGAAACTGGCGGTTCAGCCATTAATAAAATGACGCTGCGGAAAATTGCATTGGCGCAGGAACGGCGGGGGGTCATTATTTTAACTGATCCCGATCATGCAGGGGAGCGTATCCGTAAAATCATCGCCTCCAAGGTACCCGGCTGCAAGCAGGCTTTTATACCTGAGGCAGAGGCGACGCGCAAAGGGGATATTGGCGTAGAGAATGCCTCCCCGGAAGCCATCAGACACGCTCTCGCGCGGGTACATACGACAGTGGAAGGTGCCGAACCGCTGATTGAATGGGCGGACCTGATTGATGCTGGACTTATCACCCATCCCAATGCTGCTGCACGCCGTATGGCCTTGGGGAATGTACTGGGTATTGGCTATTGTAACGGAAAGCAGCTACATAAGCGGCTCTCTGTATTTCAGATCAGCCGTGAGGAATTTGCCAGTGCGCTGGCACAAATCGAAAGTGAAGGATTGTGATATCCGTATGACAGGGATTCAAGATATAGCAACACCGCGGCGTACGAAGGAAATTATTCAAAAGCACGGTTTTTCGTTCAAAAAGAGCTTGGGACAAAACTTTCTGATTGATCAAAATATTCTGAGCAAGATCGTAAATGCTGCCGGTTTGGATGATACAAAGGGTGCGCTTGAGATCGGTCCGGGGATTGGAGCTTTGACTGAAAAATTGGCGCAATCGGCTAAGGCAGTTACCGCTGTCGAGATTGATCAGCGGCTGCTGCCCATTCTTGAAGAAGTGCTGGCCCCTTACGATCACGTAAAGGTTCGTCATGGAGACGTATTGAAGCTGGATTTGCGTGAGGTGTTCGCAGTCGATTTTGCAGACGTGAGCAAAGTGAGTGTCGTCGCTAATCTGCCGTATTACGTCACTACACCGATTCTGATGCGTCTACTGGAGGACAAGCTTCCTTTGGAGAATATCGTCGTTATGATTCAAAAGGAGGTGGCTGAGCGCATGGCTGCGTCTCCTGGTACGAAGGATTACGGCAGCTTAAGCATAGCCGTGCAATATTACAGCGAGCCTGAGTTAGTCTGTACGGTGCCGAATACAGTATTTATTCCTCAGCCGAATGTTGATTCGGCAGTTATTCGGCTGCGTGTACGAGAAGTTCCTCCGGTGGAAGTGGTGGACGAGAAGCATTTCTTTGAAGTGGTTCATGCCGCCTTTGCTCAACGTCGTAAAACCATTTCAAATAACCTAAAAAGCCGCTTCTTCACTAAAGAGAACAGGGACACGCTGGAGCCGCTGTTGCAACAAGCTGGTATTGAGCCTTCCCGTCGAGGGGAAACGCTGAGTATCGAGGAATTTGCGCGTCTCAGCGCCGTGCTGTTAGAGGCTGGAATATCCTAAGTTGGAACCAAACTGTGCATTCACCCATACGATATAGGAGGGGTGATACAGTGTGATGAGTTTAGGAGACTTGGTCGTTCGGAAATCGTACGGCGGTGATGTCACGTTTCGCGTTGAGGACATCCAGCGGGATAAAGCGATCATTAAGGGGACGGAATTTCGGCTACTGGCTGATTCCCCGGTGAACGATTTGGTCAGAGTGCCGGCAGACCAGGTTAGCGGTAAGACTCAACAGGCCCACATTAAGGCCGGAGAGTCTCTTAATCTTTTGCAACGGGCACGCCAGCAGCAAGCTGCCCGTAGCCAGGCGGCTCTGATTGGAGAGTGGAGTGATCCGGTGGAGTCAACGTATTTTGAAATGCCAGGAAAGGTTCTTCATCTGGATGGAGACCCTGGCTATTTAAGGAAATGTCTCAGTCTATATGAACAGCTCCGTGTTCCCGCAGAGGGACATCACGTTCACGAATCGGCAATGGCGGATACGTTATACCGACTGCTTCCCCGCATTCGTCCTGATATTGTAGTCATCACTGGACATGATGGTGTGCTAAAGCAACCGCAGCCTTATGATTTGTACAGCTTGAAAAGCTACAAGAATTCGCAAAATTTTGTGGCAGCGATTCAGGTAGCGAGACAATATGAGCGTCATCTGGATTCACTGACAATTGTAGCGGGTGCGTGCCAGTCCCATTTTGAGGCGCTGCTACGTGCTGGAGCCAACTTTGCCAGTTCCCCAGGGCGTATCTTGATTCACGCTCTGGACCCCGTTTACGTGGCTGCCAAGGCCGCATTTACTTCAATCCGTGATACGGTCAATATGGGAGACTTGTTTCACCAGACCATCAGTGGCAGCCGCGGAGTGGGTGGAATTGAAACAAGGGGAAGCTACCGCATCGGTTTGCCGAAGCTTGAAAATTTGTCAACGCTTAAAGTAACGCCTTCAGCGATCTGAAATTCAAATGTGCCTAATAGGGTTTATCTGAACAAAAGCCTCTTTTTAGAGGCTTTTTGTCATTTTTTATGTATATTATTCCTGTTCGTAAAAAATTAAATTGACAACTTATTTTTCGTGTTGTTATAATATTTAGCTTGATTTGACAATCCCTCTAAAATTCGTTATAATGGACAAGGAAAGAGGTGGTCGTTAGGCAATGGCTAAAAATACGCTGTTGGAAATCAAACGCAGTCTCGACGCACATGTAGGGCAAAAGATTTTGCTGCGGGCTAACGGCGGACGCCGTAAGACCGTCGAACGAACTGGTGTCTTGGAAGAAACGTACCCTTCTGTTTTTATCGTCAAGCTGGATCAGGAGCAACAGACGTTTAAACGTGTCTCCTACAGCTATGCTGACATTCTTACCGAGTCGGTGGAGGTCAGTGTATATGATCCCGACTCTCACACAAGTGTAGTCGAATATTTCGAAACACCTTAATTCTTTTTTACGTAATTTATACCAGCTTTGCAGGTTTAACGGCGACCTCGTCATTTTTAATGGCGGGGTCGTTTTGTATTTGCAGAGCAGGATGAAGCATGATATCTCTGCACATACTAAGGCGGGAATGATCTTCCTTATTCCATTGCCGAAGGAGGCGTATGCATGAGCCGAAGAAGACGGAGTGTTATGTCGGAAGAGCTAAAGTACGAACTAGCCAAAGATCTGGGGTTTTACGACACGGTCAAGGAAGAAGGCTGGGGAGGCATTAAAGCCAAGGATGCGGGCAATATGGTCAAGCGGGCCATTCAGCTTGCGGAGCAGGCGGCTTCTCGCAAATCGTAGCTCTCGGTGGTGCTGATGAAAAGCGGGGATATCCGGGGTCATACCGGGGCATCTCCGCTTTTTTGAACCTCATGACTTGACAGGCTGAGTCTGATATAATATGTTAAGCTGTCTTGAGGGAAAAGTTGAAGGTGGGTGAACGCCTTGAAAATATATGAAAAAGCACCGGCGAAAATTAATTTAATGCTTGATGTTCTACGTAAGCGGGATGATGGTTATCACGAGGTCGAAATGATCATGACTATGGTTGATCTATCCGACCGATTGACGATGTCCGAGTTACCGCGTGATACCATTATCATTTCTAGTCAAGCCGGGTACATACCATTGGATGAAAAGAACTTGGCTTTTCAGGCTGCGCGTCTGATCAAAGAACGTTATAACGTGTCTACAGGCGTCCATATCCATCTGGATAAGCATATCCCGGTGGCTGCAGGATTAGCAGGCGGAAGCAGCGATGCTGCTGCAGCATTGCGTGGACTGAACAAGCTGTGGAAACTCGGTATCTCGGATGCGGAATTAAGGGTACTGGGTGCTGAATTGGGTTCAGACGTACCTTTCTGCATTACAGGGGGCACAGCTTTAGCGAGCGGGCGCGGAGAACTGCTCAAGCCACTGCCGAATCCGCCACAATGCTGGGTGATTCTCGCCAAGCCGCCGATTAATGTTTCGACGGCTGAAGTGTATGGTCGTGTCAAAGCGGATCAGATTACGCACCACCCGTCTGCCCGGCAGATGGAACAGGCGATTCGTAACGCTTCTTTTACCGATGTATGCAACGCCCTGGGTAATGTACTGGAGGATGTGACATTAAAGCTGTATCCAGAAGTGGAGCATCTTAAAAACTCCATGATCCGTTTAGGAGCAGATGGCGTGCTGATGTCAGGCAGTGGACCTACAGTGTTCGGGTTGGTATCTAAGGAAGCCAAAGTGCCACGGATCTATAACGGACTAAGAGGCTTTTGTAAAGATGTATACGCAGTACGACTTTTGACCTGATTTTAGATATTTTCTTCATATTATAGTGGTAATTGTTGTACAAATACGTACGAAGATGATATATTTACTATTAAATATTCGGATTTTACTATATCACTTACATTCCGCCAGCAACCGGCCAGTCCGCCGGTGCTTTATTGTACGAAGCGGGCGGCAGGAGAATAGATCGCGAGGAATTGTTGTGAAAAAACTTAAAAGAAGCTCACGATTGGTGGAAATGACACAATTTTTGTTGTCACGGCCGCATACATTGGTGCCTCTTACTCATTTTGCAGATCGATACGGGGCAGCTAAGTCGTCGATAAGCGAGGATCTAGCTATTATCAAAGAAGTATTTGAGGATGAGGGTACTGGCGAGCTTCTGACACTGGCGGGAGCAGCAGGGGGCGTCAAGTTGATCCCACGGCTTTCCAAGCAGCATGCGCTTGCGTTTGCGAACGACTTGTGCGCGCAGCTGGAGCAGCCTGATCGCATATTACCGGGAGGGTACCTATATTTATCCGATTTGCTGGGCCAACCAGCGATGATGAACGAAGCAGGTAAAATATTTGCGACCGCTTTTGCCGATCGTCAGATTGATGTGGTTATGACTGTAGAGACGAAGGGCATTCCGCTTGCATATGCAACCGGAGCACAGCTTAATTTGCCAGTCGTGCTTGTACGACGTGACCATCAGGTGACAGAAGGCTCAGCTGTAAGTATTAATTATGTTTCTGGATCACAAAAGAGCCTGCATACGATGTCTTTATCCAGACGTGCAATGCGTGAGAAATCGCGTGTGCTCATCGTAGATGATTTTATGAAGGCTGGCGGCACGATACAAGGAATGGTTGACTTGTTAGCAGAGTTTGATGCTGAGGTAGCTGGTGTCGGTGTTCTGGTAGAGTCGGGCGAGGTGGAGAACGAAGAGCGCCTGTTGCACGATTATATTTCACTGGCAAATCTGACCGCAGTCGATTCTCGAAGCAAGCAAATTACAGTCAAGCTGGGTAATTATTTTGATGAGTTAACAGGGCAGTAAATTGTCACAATTCATCATAAAATACCTAAATATGTCGAAAAGAAATCTTTTCAAAAAAATTACCTGAATTTAGGATACGAATTGTCCAAAAAAAGAAGGAATTCGAAATGCTGTGTGGAATGTATACACCAAGTCCTATTTGGAAAAAGGTGGTGAAACACACATGCAGATTACGGATGTTAGACTCCGCCGAGTGAACTCAGAAGGAAGAATGAAGGCGATTGCATCCATTACAATTGATAACGAGTTTGTTGTTCATGACATCCGAGTTATCGACGGTAACAACGGGATGTTCGTAGCTATGCCAAGCAAACGAACCCCTGACGGAGAGTTTCGCGATATCGCTCACCCGATATCTTCAGGAACTCGTGAAAAGATTCAAGCTGCTGTATTGACTGAGTACGAACGTGCAGCTGTTGATGAAGAAGTTGCTATTGAAGAAGGCGCTTAATTCGCCTAAAGCAGGATTGGGGTACAAAAGAAAAAGAGAGCCACTAACTGTGGCTCTCTTTTCTTTTTGCCTGGAATGAGATATATTCTTTAGTGAGTTAACAGTCAGTTTTAAGGCAACTTGGAGCCATCCGGGCTGCCGAAGCGGCTTTTTCATAAGACAGGGACTAGGCAGCGATGCGTCCTGGGGATGAACGTCCAGCACAAGCTGGCCTGAAAAAATAGCCATTAACCAAAGGTTCGCCGTTATTTTTCAGGAGGATTGTGAAAAGTTAAGCAAAATCTGATCTGGGAATTAACGTTTTAGCCAAGGGGTAACTGTTATTTTCAGGATAGGAGGTTGGACTTGTTGGAAAGGTTGGCAGTCATTCTTGCCGCAGGGCAGGGAAAACGTATGAAATCCAAATTATATAAAGTTCTGCATCCGGTGTGCGGAAAACCGATGGTCGGACATGTGCTCGACACGGTTCGTGCAATCGGTGTGTCCCGCAGTGTAGTCGTCGTGGGTCACGGAGCAGAGGCGGTACAGTCTTATTTGGGACCGTCGGCAGAATATGCGCTTCAGGCAGAGCAACTGGGAACGGGCCATGCTGTCAAGCAAGCCAAGGACCTGCTCGGTCAGGAGCAGGGCACCACAATTGTCATCTGTGGAGATACTCCGTTGATCACAGCGGAAACGCTGGAAGGTTTGGTGCAACTGCACGAAAGCCGCGGAGCGGCTGCAACGATTCTGACCGCCGAGTTGGACGACCCGAAAGGATATGGACGAGTTATTCGTGATACTTCCGGGGCTGTGCTTAAGATCGTGGAACAGAAGGATTGTTCACCTGAGGAAGATGCTGTCCGTGAGATTAACACAGGAACGTATTGTTTTGACAATGCCAAGTTATTTGCAGCGCTGGACAAGGTAACGAACGCCAATGCACAGCAGGAATACTACCTGACCGATGTCATTGGTATTTTGCATGGCGAAGGTGAGAAGGTTGAGGCGTATTTGACAGATGACGTGTCGGAATCTATCGGTGTAAACGACAGAGTTGCTTTGTCGGTTGCTGAAGGTTATATGCGCGAGCGTATCGTTCGCAAACATATGCTGAATGGTGTCACCGTCATTGATCCGTCTTCTACCTACATCGGGAGCGATGTTGTCATTGGTTCCGATACAGTATTGTACCCAAATACATGGCTGCATGGTCAAACACAAATCGGAGAAGATTGTGTGATTGGCCCGCAGGCCGAGATCCAGAATACGATTATCCACTCAGGAGCAACAGTGAAACATTCGGTGTTGAACGAAGCGGAAGTGGGAAGCAGTACATCTGTAGGTCCGTTTGCTTATCTGCGTCCAGGCGCGAAGCTTGGCGAACATGTGAAGATTGGTGATTTTGTAGAGGTGAAAAATGCGACCATTGGAGATCATTCCAAGGTGTCTCATTTGAGCTATGTCGGTGATGCCAAGGTGGGTACAAACGTAAATATTGGCTGCGGGGCAATAACGGTTAATTATGATGGATATAATAAATCCATTACAGAAATTGAAGACGATGCCTTTATTGGCAGCAATGTGAATCTGATCGCCCCGATTAAGATTGGAAAAGGTGCTTATGTTGTCGCAGGCTCCACTGTAACACATGCTGTCCCTGATAACGACCTGGCCATTGCCAGACCACGTCAAGAGAACAAAGCCGGATATGCGGACAAAATCCGCGCGCGTGCCAAAGCAAAGAAAAAAAGATCGGAATGACCTTAATCAGCAAGCTGTTGAATCTGTAATGAATGAACCAGCACGGAGGGTTTCTATTAATGACTTATTGCGATTCCAAACTCAAAATATTTACTTGTAACTCCAATCCGAAGTTAGCCCACCAGATTGCGGACTACATCGGAATCCCAATGGGGGAATCCCATACCACATCGTTTAGTGACGGTGAAATTCAGGTTAAGCTGTCGGAAAGTGTTCGCGGCTGCCATGTGTATATTGTACAGTCCACTTGTCTGCCAGTTAACGACAACTTGATGGAGTTATTGGTTATGATTGATGCACTTAAACGCGCTTCTGCCAAAAGTATCAATGTTGTTATGCCATATTACGGTTATGCTCGTCAGGATCGTAAGGCTCGTTCGCGTGATCCAATCACGGCGAAACTTGTCGCTAACTTGATTGAAAAGGCGGGGGCTCACCGCGTAATCAGTATGGATTTGCATGCGATGCAGATTCAGGGATTCTTTGATATTCCAGTTGATCATATGCTGGGAGCGCCAATTCTGGCCCAATATTTCCGTTCCAAGCAAATTGAGAACCCGATTGTCGTTTCACCCGATCATGGTGGGGTTGTTCGTGCGCGCAAGCTGGCGGACTTCCTGAGTGCGCCGCTCGCTATTATTGATAAGCGTCGTCCAGAGCCAAATGTCAGTGAAGTGATGAATATCATCGGGAACATTGAAGGTAAAACGGCTATTTTAATTGATGATATCATTGATACAGCCGGAACGATTGTATTGGGTGCAAATGCGCTTAAAGAAGGCGGCGTAAAAGATGTGTATGCATGTTGTACACATGCCGTGCTGTCCGGTCCTGCGATGGAAAGACTGGAGAATTCGCCATTAAAAGAGGTGGTTGTGACGGATACGATCCCGATCGTTCACCCAAATCCGACAAGCAAGCTGAAGGTACTGTCTGTGGCTCCATTAATGGGAGAAGCCATCATCCGTGTGCATGAAGAATTGTCGATCAGCAAACTGTTTGAAATCGAATAAGCGCTGGCTCATTAAAAAAGGGGTTGCTTTTTCCATATGGAAAAGGTAACCCCTATCAGCATGTCAGGCTAAAAGCCTGGCCGAGATATGAATGTGAAGCGTTGACGATTGTATAGTGTGTCCTCGATTTCGACGAAATGCTCATTAAAACGCGCAACGATGCCAATTTGAACATGTACATTCCCGTCATAAATTTGGACAGGAACGGAATGTTTTAAATGATATAGAAAATGGCTGTCATATAAGAGGATATCACCTTGATTGAGCATATCGGCACGCACCTTCCTGTTCACTAAAACTATTTTACCAAAAAATCAAGACTTCGAAAGAGGTGTCAAGGCTAATGAAGTGGATTGTAGGATTGGGCAACCCCGGTCCCCAATACGAGAAAACGAGACATAATGTCGGATTTATGGCCTTAGATGCACTTGCCTCACGCCATAATATCCAGATTACCCAAAGCAAATGTAAGGCATTAATTGGTGAGGGGCACATTGGTGGCGTGAAAACGGTATTGATTAAGCCTATGACATATATGAATCTCTCAGGCGAGTCTCTACGTGCATACATGGACTACTATAAGGCCGATATGGAAGATCTGATTGTCGTTTACGATGATCTGGATACAGAGGTCGGTAAAATAAGACTGCGTTATCAAGGTAGCGCAGGCGGTCATAATGGCATTAAATCGATCATTCAGCATACAGGGACGCAATCCTTCAACCGGATTCGCATGGGCATTTCCCGCCCAGAGCCTGGACATGCTATTGTCGATTATGTTTTGGGCACCTTTCCAAAGAAGGAAAAGGAACTATTGACCGGAATGATAGAAGATACGTGCAACGCTTTAGAATACAGTCTGAATCATCCGTTTGAGCGGACGATGGCTGAATTCAACAAGTAAGTTCTGACGTAGGTAGACGGGCTTAAATGGGAGATTGTTGGACATACTGAAAGGTATAGAAAACTTTCAGGAGGCATATACATTACATGGTTGTTAATTATGTATGCAGACATTGTCGAACTTTCTTAGGGCGAATTGACTCCGCTGCAATAACCGAAGAAAGGTTGGGCTTCCATTCCTTGACCCCTGCTGAACGTAGAGATATAATAGCGTATAATTCGGGTGGTGAGGTGACCGTTAAGGTCATTTGCGAGCATTGCAGTCAGGCACTGGAGAATAATCCGGAGCTGAGTCTGCTCGTAAACCCGCTCCAATAACAGGTATTCAACTGGTCTGATGTACCAGCTTGAGAGGTGAAGCGGCAATTCCGCTTATGGAGCCTTGGCAGCATTGCTGAGGCTTCTTTTTCGGTTTACATGTAACTATTTATAAGCATAAAGGGGTGCCTTTTTTGTTACAAGCACTTATTCAGGCTTTTACGAAGGATGCTGATTATGCATCCATTGCGGCAGGTATTTCCTCAGGCATGAAGGAACAGCTGATATCAGGCTTGTCAGGCTCTTCAAGACAGGTCCTGATGGCCGCACTTGCTGAAGATACTGGACGACCGTTAATGGTCATGACGCACAATATGTTTGCCGCTCAAAAGATAGCAGATGATTTGCAGGAAGCGCTTTCTCCTGATCAGGTTTTATTGTATCCAGCTAACGAGTTGGTAGCTGCTGAAGCAGCCATATCCAGTCCAGAGACGTTATCCCAACGAATTGATGTATTGATCCGATGTGCCCAGGGTTTTCGTGGGGTTGTTGTCGTGCCGTTTTCTGGAGTCCGGCGTCTACTACCAATCCCGGAAACATGGCGTGAGGCTCGTGTTGAGCTGAAAGAGGGAGAAACGATTCAGCTGGAAGCATTTTTGCTGCATATGGTGGAGATGGGATACCAGCGTGTAGAGCGTGTTGAATCCCGCGGGGAGATGAGTGTACGCGGGGGAATTGTTGATTTTTATCCAATGACAACCCGTTGGGGCTATCGTGTGGAGTTGTTTGATGATGAAATTGACTCCATCCGTATGTTTGATCCGCAAGATCAGCGTTCGGTGGAAAAGGTACAGGAAGTTACTGTAACGCCATGTAAGGAAGTTATTGCAAGCCACCAGCGTATGGATCAAGCTGCTGATGCCGCTGCTCTGTTGTTGGAGGAACAGCTGGACAAAATGACAGATCGTCAGGCTAAGCAGCATCTGAAAGAGGAAATTCATCGTGAAATTGAGCTGCTGCGGGAGCATGTGTATTTTGACGAAATCTATAAATATATCTCCCTGCTGTATCCTGAACGCAAAACCTTGGCTGATTATATGCCGGAAGATACGATTCTAATCATTGATGAACCAGCACGGATGCTAGAAACAGCCAGGCAGCTAGAGCGGGATGAGTCTGAATGGAATTTGCATTTGCTTCAAAACGGTAAAACTCTACCGCAACTGGAGCTATCGGATAACTCGGATAATCTGCTGTATAATCGGAGATTTCAAACGCTGTTCCTGTCGATCTTTCTTCGCCAGGTTCCACATACACAGCCGCAAAATATTTTGAATTTCATCTGCCGTGGCATGCAGGATTTCCACGGTCAAATGAATGTACTCAAGGCAGAGATGGATCGTTGGCGCAAGGCAGGCACACAGGTTATGATGCTGGCGAGCGGGGATGAACGTCTGGATCGGATGCGGCGAGTGCTTCAAGACTACGGTATTGATGAGCCGACGATGGCGATTGGTAATCTGCAAAGCGGTTTTGAGATGCCGTCTATTCATCTGGCAGTGATTACCGAAGGTGAGATGTTCTCCCAGAAGCAGCGGAAAGCACGTAAGCAGGGGCGACATGTAGACAATGCAGAGCGGATTAAGAGCTATAGCGAGCTGAAGGTGGGCGATTATGTCGTACACCAAAATCACGGAATCGGGAAGTACATGGGAATCGGTACGCTGGAGGTTGGCGGTATCCATAAGGATTACATGCATATCCTCTATGCGGGCGGAGATAAGCTGTCTGTACCGATTGAACAAATTGATCTGATTCAGAAGTATGTGGGCTCCGAGGACAAGGAACCCAAGATTTACAAACTGGGCGGCAATGAGTGGACACGTGTTAAAAGTAAGGTGCGCAGCTCGGTTCAGGACATCGCAGATGACTTGATCAAGCTATATGCGGAAAGACAGTCAGCACCAGGCTTTGCTTTTGAAAAGGATTCACCAGAACAGCAGGAATTTGAGGATATGTTCCCGTATGATGAGACACGTGACCAGATTCGGGCTATTGAAGAAATTAAAAAGGACATGGAGCAGAGTCGTCCGATGGATCGTTTGCTGTGCGGTGACGTAGGCTACGGCAAGACTGAGGTGGCTATTCGTGCTGCTTTTAAGTCTGCTATTGAGGGCAAACAAGTGGCTGTGTTGGTACCGACGACGATTTTGGCACAACAGCACTATGAGACTTTCCGTGAGCGCTTTTCCGGGTATCCGTTCAATATTCAGGTATTGAGCCGTTTCCGCTCGCGCAAAGAGCAGAATGAGACGACCAAGGGAGTTCGACAAGGTACGGTGGATATTGTCATTGGTACTCACCGTCTACTTTCACAGGATCTGGTGTTCAAGGATCTGGGGCTGCTTATTGTCGATGAAGAGCAACGTTTTGGCGTAACGCACAAAGAAAAGCTGAAAAAACTGAAAACGAATGTAGACGTGTTGACACTAACGGCTACACCTATTCCCCGTACGCTGCATATGTCCATGCTGGGTGTACGTGATTTGTCAGTTATTGAGACGCCACCAGAAAACCGTTTTCCAGTGCAGACCTATGTAGTTGAGCATAGCCAGACTCTAGTTCGCGAGGCCATTGAACGCGAGATGGCACGTGGAGGACAGGTGTACTACCTGTATAATCGCGTACAGGGGATTCAGGAGATGGCTGCCGAGATCAATGCACTTGTCCCAGACGCCAAGGTGGGCGTAGGTCACGGACAGATGTCTGAAACGGAACTGGAGAAAACCATTTTGGATTTCCTGGATGGTGAATATGATGTACTGGTTAGCACGAGCATTATCGAAACCGGTGTGGATATCCCCAATGTGAATACACTCATTGTGCATGATGCTGATAAAATGGGGCTTTCCCAGCTTTATCAGCTGCGTGGGCGTGTAGGCCGTTCCAATCGGATTGCCTATGCTTATTTCACGTACCAGCGAGATAAGGTGCTTACAGAGGTGGCGGAGAAGCGGCTTCAGTCTATCAAAGAATTTACGGAGTTGGGTTCTGGGTTCAAGATTGCAATGCGTGATTTGTCCATCCGCGGAGCGGGTAACTTACTTGGCGCCGAGCAGCACGGATTCATCGCTTCCGTTGGTTTTGACCTTTACTCGCAAATGCTGGCTGAGGAAATCAACAAACGTAAAGTCAGTGTGCTTGGAGAAGAGGATCAATCCAACCGGAATTGGAGTACATCGATTGATTTGGGTGTCGATGCTTACCTGCCGGGAGATTATATTTATGACAGCATCCAGAAGATTGAGATTTATAAGAAGGTTGCAGCGGTCAGTACCTTTGATGAGGCTTCCGAACTGGAGGACGAACTGGTCGACCGATTTGGCGATCTGCCAGAGGCTGTTCGTCATTTGCTTGCCGTGGCTCGCCTTAAAGTATATGGACGGATGTATGGAATCGAGTCCATTGTGCAGCGGGATGACAATATAGTGCTGAAATTCCATGAAGGTCGTCAGCACGCGGTTCAGACGGCCAAACTTGCCGAGATTGGCAATCGCTTTGAAAGACGTGTACAATTTGAACAGGGCACTTCTATGAGCGCACGCATAAAGGGCAAAGGTCTAAATGATCCACAGTTGCTAGAACTGCTGGAGCAATTTTTGAGTGCATTGAAAGAAGCATTCACATTGAAGGAGGAACTGCAAAATGCCACAACTAAATAAAAGAAAACCTTGGAGAATGCTCTCCTTGGGCATGGCAGCGTTGCTAGCTATATCGGTGCTGGCAGCATGTACAAAGCAAGCGGATGAGAATAAGGTCAAGGATGAGCCGAAAGACAACAGCAAGGTTGTCGTGACCTATAAGGGTGGAACGATTACCGAAAATGAGTTCAACCAAGAAATCAGCATGATGAAATTTCTGTACCCAGAGTATGAGGCTGCTTTAGCTTCTGATCAGGTACGTGAGCAAATTGTAAAGCAGGAAGTAGTGTACAAGCTTTTGGCGGCCAAAGCGGACGATAAAGCCAAGGAAGAGGGCGCCAAACAAGGGAACGAGCAGTTGGAGCAGTATAAAAAGTCGGTCGGCGAAGATAAGTTTAAGACATTTCTGAGTGATCAGAAGCTGACCGAACAAGGTGTGAAAGATTACTTCACGCGTGTCATGACGGTAATCAACAGCGAAACCAATAAAGTAACGGATGATCAGCTGAAACAGGAATTTGAGAAAAATAAAGATCAATTCACGACAGCAACCGTGCGCCATGTATTGATTAATTTCGAAGATCCAAAAACTAAGAAACAGCGCACAAAAGAGGCTACTCTCAAGCTCGCCAAAGAAGTAAAGACGAAGCTGGACGGTGGAGCGGATTTTGCGACGATTGCCAAGAAGTATTCGGAAGACCCAGGTTCCGCATCTAATGGGGGGCTGTATGAGAATGCGTCCGTAGCACAATGGGTACCTGCTTTTAAAGAGGCTGCCGAAACTCAACCGATTAACAAAATTGGTGAGCCTGTGGAAACAGAATACGGATATCACGTGATCAAAGTGGAGTCCCGCAATGATCCAACATTTGATAAATTGAAGGACAACGAGAAGGCTGCCCTGAAAAATAAATTGGCTGGGGAAAGTATCCAAAACTTTACCGAAAATGATTTGGCGAAGCTTGATTTGAAAATCAATCTGCCGAAGGCACCTGCTACGCAAGAGAAAAGTGGTGCAACGTCCGGTGCGGGCAGCACAACTACACCGAGCGGAACAACAAGCGGTACGGGCGATAGCAAGGCTGGAACAGCCAAAGATGGAGCTGCAAACGAAGCTAAATAACTGAACATGCATAAGGAATTGGGAACAGATGAATACTATGGTCAGATATCACCATAAACACCATGACCGCGACGTTCTTCGTGACCGCTTCTGGGGGAGTGGAAGCGTCTTTCGATACCGTCAGTAGTTTACTAAATTCTTCTTGAGAAAGTGGGGCAACATGTGAAATGAAAGCTACTGGTATAGTTCGCCGTATTGATGATCTTGGGCGGGTAGTTATTCCAAAGGAGATTCGCCGCACCTTGAGAATTCGTGAAGGAGATCCGCTTGAGATTTTTGTGGATCGTGACGGAGAAGTCATTTTGAAAAAGTATTCACCCATTGGTGAACTTGGTGATTTCGCCAAAGAATATGCTGAGTCCCTGTTTGAAAGCACAGGCCATATTACGATGATTACCGATCGTGACACCATTATTACGGTGGCTGGAGGCTCGAAAAAAGAGTTTCTGGACAAGCAAATCGGTAGCATTATCGAAGGTAGCATGGATAATCGCAAGACTGTGCTGGAGACAGCCAGCGGCTCTTATGAGCTGACGCGAGACCACGAAGAAACACTCTCGTCCTTTGTGACGGCTCCCATTGTTTCGGGTGGTGATCCCATCGGATCTGTTATATTGTTGAACAAGGATGAAAATGTAAAAATGTCCGAAATGGAGGTCAAGATGGCTGAAACAGCCGCTGGCTTCCTGGGCAAACAAATGGAACAGTAACACCTCGTTTCACCCCTGTATGACGTACAGAACGGACAAAGCCGTTCAACGTTGTACAGGGATTTTTTTCTTTCCGGGAGAAGAGACGGTATAATAGGACTCGTAAAAATGCTTATCCAGGTGGGAGTGGAGACGGAGAATGCAGGAAAATCGCGCCGCTTCGCGGCTGCTACGGGGTGCTGTCATTTTGACAATGGCAGCGGTAGCAAGCAAGCTGATCGGCACATTGCAAAAAATCCCGCTGCAAAATATTGGCGGCGACGGCGTGTTTGGCATTT
This sequence comes from Paenibacillus sp. EKM301P, assembly GCF_011800295.1. NCBI lineage: Bacteria > Bacillati > Bacillota > Bacilli > Caryophanales > Paenibacillaceae > Paenibacillus > Paenibacillus sp. EKM301P. The sequence goes on from NZ_JAALFM010000013.1 coordinate 30,318, forward strand.
ATAATACGGTTTATCCTTTTTATACGCTGTTTATTACCATTGCAGCTGCTGGATTCCCGGTTGCCGTATCCAAATTTGTAGCTGAGTATGAGGCTGTGGGGAACCGGGCAGCAGGGCAACGTGTTGCCCTGCTATCTTCGCTTGTATTGGGCATCTTCGGATTGATTTTGGGGCTGCTGATGTATACGTGTGCGCCGCTAATCGGCCAGTGGATCGACAATGCTCACGTCATTCCATCGGTGAGAGCGGCAGCAGTTGCCTTCTTGTTCGTGCCGGTTATGGCGGGACTGAGAGGCTATTTTCAAGGTTTGCAAAATATGATTCCAACGGCAGTCTCTCAAGTGACAGAGCAGGCGATACGGGTAAGCGTGATGATCATATTGTTGCTGTTCATGCTGTCACAAGGAGCAGGGGCGGATATGATAGCCGCTGGAGCAGTGTTTGGCTCAGCAGCAGGCGGAGCAGCGGGCTTGGTGATCATGCTGTTGTATTGGCGAGGTCACAGAAAGAGACTTAGGCGGCAAGAGATGGCGATGACAACAGTGCAAGCCCAGACTGGTGAGCTTCACCCAACGGAAAGCAACGGCGCTTTGCTAAAGGCGCTGTTACGTTATGCCTTGCCTGTTTGCCTTGGAGCGCTAGCCGTTCCGTTAATTAACCTGGTAGATACATTTACCGTCCCTCGCTTGTTAAAGCAGGAGGGCTTGGACGATACGGCGGTTATGGTGGTCTTCGGCGTGTATAACCGGGGGCTTCCGCTAGTACAGCTGGTCATGATGTTTGCCACCACATTGTCGGCATTGTTCATACCCTCGCTGGCTGAGGCTCGGGTAACCGGAGGTACGGAGTTGGCACGTCGTCAGTGCGAGCAATCGCTGCGCTGGTTTTGGCTACTAGGACTAGCCGCTGCGACAGGCTTGATCGTGCTGGCCGTGCCCGTCAATGTGATGCTGTATGCAGACGATACCGGCAGCACGGTGATGCGCTGGATGGCGCTGACCGCCGTAGGAGGTACGCTCAGCATCATCTCGGCTGCGCTACTGCAAGGGCTTGGCGCGGTTCGTGCGCCAGCTCTGGCGATGCTCGCGGCCGCAGCAGCCAAGGCGCTGCTAAACTGGCTGCTCGTGCCGCAGCTAGGCACGGCTGGTGCCGCCATTGCGGGGGCTGTCGCCTATCTGCTGGCGGCAGTGATCAACATCGCGCTGCTGGCCCGCTTGGTGGGGCTGCGCGGGAGCTGGTCCGCCAGTGTACTCAAACCGGCGGCATTGCTTGTCGCCTTGGCTGGTGCAGCCGGGGCGGCGATGTGGGGCACCAGTGCTGTGCTGGGTGCCTTGGGATGGGCTGCCGGAGGTCGTGCCACGGCAGCGGTGGAGAGCCTGCTGGGAGTAGCTGCAGGCGCTGTGGTGTTCGTGATCGGCCTCGCACGCTTGAGGTTGATCACGGAAGCCGAGCTTGTGGCAGTGCCCAAGCTCGGACGCCCGCTGGCAGCCGTGCTGCGCAGACTGCGTGTACTGGCTTAGCCGGGGTTATACGACTTACCGCGCGACAGCTGCGCAAGCCATTTTATGAACCTATACAACTTTGTGGTATAGTAAATGCCAAAGCAAAGGAAGCGGAAGCTGGATTGGATTGCGCCGGGTGTTTTTTCCGAGCATGAATCCTGCTTTTACGGAACGGAGGATTGGATATGAGCGTAACATTAACGATCGTAGGTCTGGGCTCGGGAGATCCCGATCAGCTTACGATAGGGATATTGAACAAAATGCGGGGGGCTTCAGCGCTATATCTGCGAACCAAGGAACATCCGGCGGTTCAAGTGCTGGATGAGTTTGAAGTGGCCTTTGAGTCATTTGATGCGGTATATGAGACAAAGGAATCTTTTCCAGAGGTATACGAGGAAATTACCAGTCAATTGATGGCAACAGCTGCTAAGGCGGCAGACGGAAGCGAAATCGTCTATGCGGTTCCCGGTCACCCGATGGTGGCGGAAGCAGCGGTGCAGTTGCTCAAGGAGCGTTGTCCTGCGCAAGGGATTGAACTAAACATCTTGGGGGGCGAAAGTTTCCTGGATGAGGCTTTTGTGCGTCTTGGTTTTGATCCGATTGAGGGTTTCCAGCTGTTGGATGCAGGTACACTGGATGCGAGCTGGCTCCAGCCTCAGTTGCACACGCTGATCGGACAGGTATATGACACCTTTACGGCTTCCGATGTGAAGCTGTGCTTGATGGAGCGGTATCCTGACGATTATGAGGTGTATGTCGGCCACGCGCTTGGGGTAGAAGGTGAGGAAGCAGTCCACAAGGTGCCGCTGTACGAGCTGGATCGAGTAGAGGGCTACGGGAACCTATCCTTGGTGTACATACCTCGCAGTGAGGATGAGGCGCTGAAACGGCGTTCTTTTGACCGTCTACATGAGATTGTCGATATTTTGCGCAGTCCAGAAGGCTGCCCATGGGATCGTGAACAGACACATCAATCGATCCGCAAAAATCTGATCGAGGAAACGTATGAGGTCATTGAAACTATAGATGAGGATGATCCTGAGCATATGAAGGAAGAGCTCGGCGATCTGTTGTTACAAATTTTGCTGCATGCCCAAATGGAAGAGGAAGTCGGAACCTTCAATGTCTATGATGTGATCCAAGGGCTGAACGATAAGCTTATTTTCCGTCATCCGCATGTGTTCGGTGATAATCAAGCGAATGATGCGGAAGAGGCGCTGCAAAACTGGGAACAGATGAAGGCTGAGGAAAAACGACTTAAAGGCACAACGGCAGCAGACTCCTCCGTGCTGGATGGGGTTCCCCGTGATCTACCTGCTCTTATGAAATCGTACAAGCTCCAGAAAAAGGCAGCTAAAGTAGGCTTTAACTGGGATAGCATTGAAGGCGTATTTGATAAACTGGACGAAGAAGTGGCTGAGTTGAAGGAAGCGGTTCGGGAAGGGCATTCCGTGGAAGCTCAGTTGCTGGAGTTGGGCGATGTGTTATTTGTTGCCGTGAATGCAGCCCGGTTCATGGAAGTAGATCCAGAGGAGGCGCTGTCAGCCACTAATCGCAAATTTGTGAGCCGTTTCCAGTATATTGAGCAGAAGTTACGCGAGCAGGGACGTCGTCCCGAAGACAGCAGCGTAGATGAAATGGAGACCTACTGGCAGGAAGCGAAAAAGCTCCTTGACAGAAATTGACTCCATAGATTTGATCTTTGGCTGTATGGGCCAGTAAAATGAGACATAAGCAGGGTTGAAAACACGCCCAGCTTGAGCAGACTTGCCAATGGGCAGAGTTTTGTAGTAGGATGTTGGCTTAACTGGGGGTCGAATAAAAAACGCCTGTCATTGCAGGATTTTTAAGGACAAGCCCGAATAACTTGTAATAATTCTGAAAATAACTGTAGCCTATAGTTAACATGTTACAGTAGTATTCAGAAAGGCTACGGCCACAGTTGGACCTCACGTCTGCTCCATTTATGGATATGTAGCGTGATGATTATTTTTTGACATTTAGGAGGCTTTTATCTTATGAACAAGACAGATCTGATCAACAATATTTCCAGCAAAAGCGGTTTGAGCAAACGTGACGTTGAAGCTGTATTGAATGGCGTACTTGGTGAAATTACAGATGCACTTGCGAGTGGCGACAAAGTACAACTGATCGGCTTTGGTACTTTCGAAACGCGCAAGCGTTCTAGCCGTACAGGCCGCAATCCACAAACCGGCAACACGATTGAAATTCCAGAATCGACCGTTCCTGCTTTCAAAGCCGGTAATAAGCTTAAAGAAGCCGTTAACTAATGCGTCTTGATAAATTCTTGAAAGTCTCGCGGCTGATTAAGCGTCGTACAGTAGCCAAGGACGTCTCTGAACAAGGGAGAGTGCTGGTGAATGGACGCGAAGCCAAGCCGAGCAGTGCGGTCAAAGTGGGCGATGAAATTACCGTCCAATTTGGCCAGAAGCTGGTGACCGTGCGAGTGGAACGGCTCGCCGACACTACACGCAAGGACGAGGCTGCAAGTATGTACACTTTGGTAAAGGAAGAGCCTATTGCCAGGGACAACGGTTTGAACTGGTAAGCAGACATCTGATTTTCTCATAACGTTGTACATAGAAGCATTCCTTCATATTTTATGAAGGGATGCTTTTTTCTTTTGGATGATGAGCTTTCGTCTAATATATGCTCGTGAATAACCAATGCGGTTCTAAATCATGCCCACCCCTTCATAAGCTAAGAACAGAAGGAGGGGTACATGCCATGATTGAACAAGGGAAGTCCAAGCACCATGATCTGCGCATGCAAAGCCGCAAGCAGCTCGACATTTCAGGCGTCAGCAATGTGGAGAGCTTTGACAGTGAAGAGTTTTTGCTTCAGACCGAGCTGGGCCATCTCACCATTCGCGGACAACATTTACATATCAAAAACCTCAGTCTGGAAGAGGGGCTGCTGTCCATTGAAGGTCTGATTACTTCCCTCGTCTACCTAGAGCCTGGGGCCCCGGCCAAAAACGGAAAAAGCCTATTCGGCAAGCTCTTCAAATGAACCCTTACACACAATGGCTGACATTGACGTGGATGCTATTGTCGGGCATAGCGATGGGAGTGGTATTTGACAGCTACCGGGTGCTGTCAATCCGCTTTCATTTTGCCCGTTGGAGTGTTCATATGTTGGACGTGCTGTATTGGGTGGCCTCGGCTTTGTTTATTTTCCGTGTGCTATACGCGAGTAATCGCGGTGAGCTGCGGTTTTATGTCTTTTTAGGACTACTTTTGGGGGTTTGGCTCTATTTTTGGGCCTTTAGTGTTACAACCCAACGTTTTGTGGTAATGTTAATAGAGATCGTTCGCAGACTGACGTTGATCGTGAACAGCATACTGCGCATCCTGATTGTTCTTCCGGTGTTAGCGCTGTATCGGCTGTTACGCAAGCTGGTCGGATGGACATGGGCACTTATTGTGTTCCTAGGAAGGATGCTGATATACATCCTGATGCCGGTTTGGAAGCCGATTCTTTGGTTGATCCGTCCGCTTATAGCGCGCTGGAAGACGCCAGATCCGCTCATAAAGCTAGGTATCAGACTGAAAAATACAGCAAAAAGATGGTTTGGAAGGGGGTAGTATCATGCGTAATTCGTCTGTAGATCGCCATTCATCTCCTACGTCCAAGTCCAATGCGGGCGGGCGCAGGCGAATCATGATTTGGTTGCTATCGCTTGCCGCCTTTGGTAGTTGGGCCATATTCACCTTTTTTTCTCAAGGCATGATCATGGCCGATCGAAGTGAACAGCTCACCCAGAAGGAAAAACAGAAGCAAGCTGCTACACAAACGGAACAACAGCTTCAAACCGAAGTGAATCGTCTCAAGGACCCTGAGTACATTGGAGAAATTGCTAGAAGCAAGTACGGTCTTTACAAACCGGAAGAGACGCCAATCATCGGAGATCAAAAATAGAGGCATTATCGGGCCAATGCTTAGTTGACCTTGGTTCCGCCATTTTGTATAATCAAATCACCACAGCGGGATTTTTTTGCAAAAAAATCGGTTGTATATTTTAAGGGAGGATCATTTTATTCTATGGCAATTGAAGTGGGCACCAAGTTAGAGGGCAAAGTGACAGGCATCACGCATTTTGGAGCATTTGTGGATTTGTCTGGAGGTGTCACGGGTCTCGTTCACATCTCGGAAATCGCCGATAATTATGTTAAGGATGTTAACGACCACCTGAAGATTAATGATGTTGTGACGGTGAAAGTCATTAATGTTGACAAAGATGGCAAAATCGGACTTTCCATTAAGCAAACGATTGATAAGCCGGCAAGTGAAGCCCGTCCCCCAAGAGCTCCAAGACCGGAGCGTACAGGAGGACCAGGCGGAGGAGACCGTTTTGGCGGCGGAGGTTCAGGTCCAAGTCAGGGACGCGGTGGTGGTTTCAACCGCGATCGTGGAGGCCGTTCTTTCAAGCCTGCACCGGGTAAACCTTCATTTGAGGATAAAATGTCACGCTTCCTGAAAGATAGTGAGGAACGCATTTCGTCGCTGAAAAAGAACACCGAAGGTAAACGCGGAGGACGCGGCGCGAAGCGTGTTTAATTCACTTTGACAACCGTATCAACCATACACGGAAAACCGTACAGTCGAAAGACTGCTACGGTTTTTTTGCGTTCTACCGACAGGAGATGCGACAAGCTGTGGCTGCGGGCAATACATTTGGGCGGAGGTGTACAGGCACATTTTTAAGATTAGTAGTTTCATGAAGAAGAGAAGAAGCATCGTACTGAAATGTTGGATGTTTTTTTTGTCGTGTGGACATAATCGTCCGACAAACTCCAACGGTTTTCCGTCTATCTTCTGTGCAAATCGCTAGTCTGGGCATCAGGGTGGACGACATACAGAGGCCGTGCAAGGCGTGGAGTGATACAACTTCCATCTGCTTCCATACGGGCGCAGCTTGATGTACAGGGGGATGCTCTGTCCTTTCGCGCGGCACGTTTTTTTGTCGGAAATTTCTTGGAATAAGACGTGAGGTTCTGACAAACTTTCTCAATCGTTCCGGTTTAAGATGGGAACATCAAATTGATGAATGGGGTGCCTGACGCATGATGGAGAAATGGAACGTGGTACATTTTCCGGGGTTAAAATCTAGAAAGTCCAAATCCAAAGAGCGTACGGAAGGTTGGCCTTCCAGACTCAAGAAACGGCTCGATTCACATAAAATGGTGCAATGGGTAACCGCGCAAAGATGGATGCTGCTATTGTCAGCTATGGGAGTTCTACTGGGACGCGCCACTATTTTGGACGAGCTTTCTCCTTTTGCCCTCGCTTATTTTGCGGTCATTACGTTCCTTCGGCGTGATCTAATGCTGCCTGTAGCTGTATCCGTTGTGCTAGGCAGCCTGTTAGCTCCTTACCCATCGTTGTTCATGATTGGTGGTGAGCTAATCATATTTTATCTCCTGTATCGCGGGCTACGTACCTTCGATCGTCTGGAATTATCCTATGCCCCGCTTATGGTCTTCTTGTCTGTGTTTATGGTCAATTTATTTAACGCCGTGATGGCTCCGGCTTTTACATGGTATGAGCTTGTCATTGTGGGAACGGATGCGGTGCTCAGTTTTATGCTTACATTGGTGTTCACACAGGCCATACCGCTGTTTACGTACCGCAAGAAGGCAAGCCAATTGAAGAACGAAGAAATTTTGTGTCTGATTATTCTATTAGCCTCTGTGATGACGGGAGCAGTAGGATGGACCGTTCATTCACTGTCTGTCGATCATGTGCTTTCACGATATTTGGTCTTGGTGTTTGCTTTGGTGGGAGGTGCTTCGTTGGGTGCTTCGGTCGGTGTGATTACCGGTTTAATTTTAAGCCTGGCCAATATGTCCGCAATTGTGCAGATGAGTCTACTTGCTTTTGCAGGTTTGCTGGCAGGAATGCTGCGTGAAGGGAGAAAAGGTGCAGTGGCCCTTGGCATGCTGTTGGGCTCCTCCATTTTGACGATCTATTTGGATGGGACTGGGGACGTGTTGACATCAACTTGGGAGAGCTGCGCGGCAATTCTACTATTTTTAATGACTCCAAAAAGTTTCTTTAAAGCGGTTTCTACCTATGTCCCTGGTACGCAGGATCACGCCAAGTCCCAGCATGAATATGCCAAAAGAGTTCGTGATCTCACTGCCGAGCGGGTGACGAAATTTTCCCGTGTATTCAGCCAGCTATCGCGCAGCTTCCATCAGATATCTGCGAGTGAGGGAGCAAAACCGGACGGAGAAATGGAACACTTTATGAATGCGGTGGCGGAAGGAACCTGTGCCTCTTGCTTTAAGTGCGAGCAGTGCTGGGACGGCAAGTTTATGCAAACCCATCAGTATATGACGGAAATGATGAGTGCCATTGAGGATAATCCTGATTTGGAGCCGGAGCAGATGCCGCCACAATGGAGCAAGGCATGTGCCAAGACGGGCGCTGTCCTGCAGGTAATGAAGCAGCAGTATAGTCTCTACCAACATAATATGCAGTGGAAGCGCCAAGTATACGATAGTCGTCAGCTTGTTGCTGACCAGCTATCCGGTGTATCGCAAATTATGGAGGATTTAGCGCGGGAAATTCAGCGAGAAGGGCAGACCATGCATCGGCAGGAAGAGCAAATCCGAGAGGCTCTTGATCGACTCGGCTTGTCCATCCAATCCATTGAGATTATTAGCCTGGATGCAGGTCAGGTTGAAATAGAGATTGTCCATGCCTATACAAGGGGATTTGATGAATGTCGGAAAATCATTGCTCCACTGCTGTCGGACATACTGGACGAGCATATAGCTGTCATGCGCGAAACGGCGGCAGATCGCCGCCAAGGCTTGGCTACAGTCATGTTCGGCTCTGCTAAAACGTATGAGATTGCTACAGGAGTAGCTAGTGCGGCCAAAGGAGGCGATTTCTTCTCAGGAGACAGTTACAGCATGATGGAGTTAGGGAATGGGACTTTCGCAGTCTCTTTAAGTGACGGTATGGGGAACGGAGAGCGTGCGCAGCAAGAGAGCAGTGCAGCACTTAACATTTTGGAAGAACTACTGCAATCAGGTATGGACGAAAAATTAGCGATCAAGTCGGTTAACTCTGTCCTGATGCTCCGATCACCTGAGGAAATGTATGCTACGGTGGATATGGCGCTGATTGATCAGTATACGGCCCGGACAACCTTTATGAAGATTGGATCTACACCGAGCTTTATTAAAAGAGGGGAGGAGGTCATTCCCGTATCTGCCAGCAATTTACCGATTGGCATTATACAGGATATCGAAGTTGATTTGGTGTCACTGCAACTCCAGCCAGGAGATATTCTCATTATGATAACAGACGGTATATACGATTCACCGGGTTATGCAGTCAATAAAGAAATATGGATGAAACGCATGATTCAAGAGATTGAAAGTGAGGACCCGCAGGAACTGGCCGATTGTTTGCTAGAACGGGTTATTCGATATCAACAAAATCAAATCTATGATGATATGACTGTAGTTGTTAGTAAAATTGATCACTTTCGCCCAGAGTGGGCCACCCTTCATGTACCTGGCATGAGGTGGTTGGAACGTCCGCGGACGGTGAGCTAGACTGACATTGCCCGGGAAATTGCTTATTCATTTTTAAAAATCCGCATCCTTCGTTTGAATCGTTCCGGATTAGGCAAAGATAGAATCTATCGGAATAGATTAAGAGGAAGCGGAGGTCAAAAAGCGATGAAGCAAATTTTGATCATTACAGATGGATGCTCTAACGTAGGGGTTAGCCCAGTGATGGCGGCTGCCCAAGCTTTACGGGAGGGAATTACAGTGAACGTCGCCGGAGTCATAGATTATGGAACCATCGGCGAGCTTGGGAGCGCAGAGATTCAGGAAATTGCTAAAGCAGGGGGAGGGTTTAGCCAAATCGTCGGTACGAAGCAGTTGGCGCAAACCATGCAAATGATGACGCGCAAAACAGTGGTTCAAACGATTCAGCAGGCGGTTAATAGAGAGTTAACGCACATTTTGGGTGAGGGCGGCGCCCGGCATATCGGTGAACTGCCTCCGGCCAAACGAGCCCAGGTAGTTGAGGTAATGGATGAACTGACAGAAACAAGCCCTCTGGAAATTGCTTTACTCATTGATGCAAGTGCAAGCATGAAGCCTAAGCTGCCTGCTGTAGAGGATAGTATCCGCGATTTGCTGCTCAGTTTACAGTCCAGAAGCGGACTCAGCCGTATATCTGTATTTCATTTTCCGGGTGGACGAATGGGAGAAGACGCAGTCATGGATATCGGGTGGACCTCTGAGCTAGACCAGATCAAATCGATATTCGGACGCTTGCGGATGAAAGGAGCGACACCGACAGGACCAGCCATTTTACAAGTGATTGATTATTACCGATATGTTACACTAGGGGAACAGAAAGATCTGGAAGAATCCTATGGCAAAGGAGAAGGGATGCTCGGTGACTACGTCGTCTGATCCCGTTCTTGCACCCGGAACGGTCATCAAGGGCAAGTGGAAGCGGAGTAGCTATGTCATCCAGCGCTTGCTGGGCCGGGGAGCGAACGGAACTGTATATTTGGTAAAAGAAGCACAGGCCGATCGGCAATTTGCTCTCAAAATGGGAAAGAACACGCTTGATCTGCAATCGGAGATTAATGTGCTGACCACATTACAGTCTCAAGGGACTCAGGCTGCCCTCCAGCGGAATGGGAATCCTTCCTTCTTGTTTGAAGTGGATGATGTAGTGTTACGCAATGGGGAGATCCCCTTTTATGTTATGCGATACGTTAAAGGAGATCCGCTTCATAAATTTGTGGCAGCCAAAGGGTCTGAATGGTATGGTGTGGCTGGGACTGGCATACTGAATCGTCTGGCCGATCTCCATCAGGCAGGATGGGTGTTTGGCGACCTGAAGCCTCAAAATATATTGGTCAATGCCTATGGAGAGGCTGAGTTGATTGATTATGGTGGCGTGTCCCTTGCAGGTCGGAGTGTTAAACAATTTACAGAATGGTACGATAGGGGATTTTGGAATGCTGGTAGCCGAAATGCTGATCCCCAGTATGATCTGTTTGCCTTTGCTCTTTTAACGGTTCATATTTTGGAGAGTGAATCGTTAAAGGCGGCTGCGAGTAGGCTGCCGCAGCTACGTAATACGGCAGAATTGACAGTCATTATTCGTCGCAGTCGTGTATTACGCCCCTACGCCGAATGGCTGCTGGGTGCAGTACGTGGCGAATATTCCGATACTCGTGCAGCGGCCCGAGCTTGGTCGCGTCTGGCTTCCGCGCATGTCAGGCAATCATCTGTCAAAAGAGGAAATCCACGCTGGTTGGGATATGCTTTCACGGTATCGCTTTTGCTGCTTGCTGGAGCGCTCTGGATTGCGTTAAGGTAGCAGCATGACTTACATAAGATAACATAGGATCATCATTTTTACGGTCGGGAGAAAAGAGGGTCGTGAATGGGAACAACAAAACCGACCGGTGTTGTACAGGAAGTGCTCGCTTTGGCGCGAGAACATTCCCTGTGGAGCCCCGGAGACCGCATTGTGGTTGCTGTATCCGGTGGACCGGATTCGGTGGCCCTTTTGCACATTTTACATGAAATATCCGTTATACATATGCCATTACAACTTGTCTGCGCTCATGTTCATCATGGCTTCAGGCCAGAGGAATCGGATGCGGAGGCTGAAGAGGTACGCAATATTGCCCGAAAGCTCAAGCTTCCATTTGAAATGATCCGGGTTGATGCACCCGCTTATATAAAGGAAAGCGGCAAGGGTCCACAGGAAGCGGCCCGTGAGCTACGGTACAGCTTTTTACATGATACGGCTACGAAGTGGGAGGCACAGCATATTGCTATGGCTCACCATGGCGATGATCAAGCGGAAACAGTCCTCTTGCACTTGCTGCGCGGTAGCGGACCGGCGGGTTTGGCGGGTATGCGTTTGGCACGCACCGAAAAAAATGTGCAACTCATTCGCCCGCTGCTTCGTATGTACAAGGCTGACTTGATTGAGTATTGTAACTTTTATGGTCTTTCCTATGTGACAGACAGCACTAATTTATCGACCAAATACCGTCGTAATGCCATCCGCATGGATGTGCTTCCTTTTTTGGGGCAATATAATGAGCAACTGACACCGTCCCTGAACCGGCTGGCCGAAACGATGGCTGACGAAAATGATTTTATGGAGGCAGCTACACTGTCGGTATACGAGAAAATGGTGCATTTCAATAATGGCAGGTACATGTTTTCCATCGCATCATACCGTAAGCTATCCGTTGCTTTACAACGGAGGTTGATTAAACTAATATTAAATTATCTGCCTTCGGACAGTGGGAATTTTGATTTTCGTAAAATTGAGACCGTTCGACTAAGACTTCTCCAGGAGACAACTTCTACATGGAGCTTGGACTTGGGCGGCGGTGCGGTTGGAGTCCGCGAATATGACCAGGCGGTTTTGTTTGACCGTACGCAAGTCGTTATGGGTGAATGGAGCTATGGACTGAGCGTATTGCCTATTTCCGGTGAGCTTGAGTTGCCTGAAGCGGGTGGTATACTCCGGTGGCAAAGAGCTTCCTATTTGGATGGACAACATCCGGCGAATGAGGAAGAAGCATGGTTCGACGCAGATGAATTGACTCTGCCGTTGACTGTACGCTCGCGATTACCTGGAGATACCATGTATGTAATGGGATTAAACGGAAGAAAAAAGGTTAAAGATATTTTTATTGATGAAAAAATACCTCCTTCAATGCGTTCCGTTATTCCCATCGTCTGCGACCATTCTGGAGTTGTTCTCTGGATTCCGGGCGTACGACGTTCTGTACATGCTGCGGTGCAAAAGCACACGTCTTCGGTTATATATATGTCATGGCAAAGACGAGAGAGTCCGTGGCACCGGTAATTGCGCAGGAACGGCTTTCATAGTATAAACTTAGGAGGTTTACACCGTTGCAAAATGATATTCAGGAAGTATTGATCAGTGAAGAAGAAATTCAGAGTAAAATCAAGGAATTAGGCGCACAGCTTAGCGTGAAATATGAAGGGAAAAACCCATTGGTGATTTGCGTGCTGAAGGGTGCGTTTATCTTTATGGCCGATTTGGTTAAATCCATTACAGTGCCGTTGGAACTTGATTTCATGGCTGTATCTAGTTATGGAGTATCCACCAAATCATCAGGTGTCGTTAAAATCATCAAAGATTTGGACGCTTCCGTAGAAGGACGCGATGTTCTGATTGTCGAAGATATTATCGATAGTGGTCTGACACTGACACATTTGATTGAATTGCTTAAAAATCGTAATGCCAATTCGGTATGTGTCGTAACTTTGTTCGACAAGCCTGCACGCCGGACAGTTAATCTTGAAGCTGATTACACCGGATTTACACTTCCGGATGCGTTTGTTGTCGGCTATGGTCTGGACTATGCCGAGCACTACCGGAACCTCCCATACATAGGGATTTTAAAGCCGGAAATCTACACCAGCTAATCTCAGCCTCCAGTCCTAGGACTAAATAGGGTCCTTTGTTGAGAAGGGCTTACAGGCTATGGTAAAATAACTTAAGTGTCTCGAGAGGAGGTAGGGGATGAATCGGTTCATCCGGAATTCTGGTTTTTATTTGATTCTTTTTTTAGTTGTGGTGGGTATCGTTCAGTTTGTTAGCAACAGTAACGAAGCCTCCGATCTCCCTAGATATGACCAATTACGGCAAGAGGTTAAAGCTAATAACATCTCTAAAGTAACGGTCCAATTTGACGGTTACGCCTATCTTGTAACCGGTGCATATAAGAAGCAGCCGGCTAATGCTAAATCAACCAATTTTTCCGTATACGTTCCGCCAACGGATCAAGCACTAAGTGAACTGGTGAATGCCAGCGAAACGAACGGGTTTGAATACGTACAGAAGAAAATGGAAGGCGAAAGCATTTGGCTGACATTTTTGACTTCTATCATTCCTTTGGTGATCATGTTCCTGTTGTTCTTCTTCCTGTTTAATCAGGCACAGGGCGGTGGCGGCAAAGTAATGAACTTCGGCAAGAGCAAAGCCCGTCTGTATAACGAAGAGAAGAAGAAAGTTACCTTCGAAGACGTAGCAGGGGCTGACGAAGAGAAGCAGGAGCTTGTCGAAGTCGTAGAATTCTTGAAGGACCCACGTAAGTTCGCAGCCGTGGGCGCTCGTATTCCAAAAGGTGTTCTGTTAGTGGGCCCTCCAGGTACGGGTAAAACACTCTTGGCGAGAGCTGTTGCAGGCGAGGCCGGAGTGCCGTTTTTCAGTATCTCAGGTTCTGATTTTGTAGAAATGTTCGTCGGGGTCGGTGCTTCCCGTGTTCGTGACTTGTTCGAGAATGCGAAGAAGAACGCACCTTGTATCATTTTTATTGATGAAATTGATGCCGTTGGACGTCAACGTGGTGCCGGATTGGGTGGCGGACATGATGAACGTGAGCAAACGCTCAACCAATTGCTCGTAGAGATGGATGGATTTGGGGCAAACGAAGGCATTATCATCGTTGCTGCTACTAACCGTCCGGATATTCTTGATCCAGCCTTGCTTCGTCCGGGACGTTTTGACCGTCAAATTACGGTTGACCGTCCAGATGTTAAAGGTCGCGAAGCAGTATTGCATGTACATGCACGCAACAAACCATTAACGAAGGATGTTAAATTGGACGTCATTGCGAAACGTACAACAGGCTTTACGGGCGCTGATCTGGAAAACTTGTTGAACGAAGCTGCCTTGCTGGCCGCTCGTCGCAACCGTAGAGATATTTCGATGCGAGAAGTAGATGAAGCTATCGACCGCGTGATCGTAGGTACTGAAAAACGCAGCCGCGTAATCAGTGACCGCGAGAAACGGATTGTTGCTTATCATGAAGCAGGGCATACGATTATCGGTTACTTCCTGGAGAATGCCGATATGGTTCACAAGGTAACTATTATTCCACGTGGACGTGCAGGCGGATATGTCATCATGCTTCCGAAGGAAGACCGCATGCTGACAACCAAGCAGGAATTGCTGGACAAAATCACTGGATTGTTGGGTGGACGTGTTTCCGAGGAGCTGTTTATTGGTGAGATCGGAACAGGGGCTTATAGTGACTTCCAACAAGCGACAGGCATTGCGCGTAGCATGATCGTGGAATACGGTATGAGTGAGAAGCTCGGCCCGATGCAGTTCGGAACTTCCCAAGGTCAAGTATTCCTTGGACGTGATATCGGTCATGAGCAAAACTACAGTGATCAGATTGCTTATGAGATTGACCAGGAGATGAATCGCTTCATCACTGACTCCTATGAGCGTGCTAGAGAACTCTTGACGAAGTATTCGAAAGAGGTTCATTTGATCGCTCAAACCTTGTTGGAAGAAGAAACCCTGGAGCTTGAACAAATCAAACGTTTGATCGAGACAGGTTCTTTGAACGGCAATACGAATGAGGGAGAAGGAACACCGGAAAACGGTGAGCCTGTGATCGACAACATCGGTGATGTTCGTGTACGTATTCAAGGTAAGGATGACGAGCCTAAGAATACAACAGATCAACCGAACGATATCCCTAATCTGCAAAAACCAGAGGATGATAACAATTCAGGCAATTCCGGCGGTACTCCACCGACAACAACCTGATCATCTGATGGATAGTTGAATAAGCATATATGTAAGCTTCGGGGAACCAGATCCTATTGGTTTCCCGAAGCTTTTTTAAATGTGGAAGATTATTGCTGACGTGATTTGACAGACACAGGAACGTTGTGTACATTTATTGTTAAATAAACGGCTGTCGCCTTCCTAGCTTAAAAGGCCAACAGCCGCTGCAATCGACTTACTATCATTTTGAACATATCCGTGAGCGCATACTGTACGATCTATGGTGTGCGCTATTCTTCTGTGAAATCAGGTGAAAGGCATGATTCCAAGATATCTAGTTGATTTTGATGTAGCGGAATTGACCCAATACGAAGCCGACGTCTTAATCATCGGCTCCGGCATTGCGGGCTTATATACAGCGATTAAGGCTGCGGAGAATCGGAAAGTGTTGCTGATTACCAAGAAAACTTTAATGGAAAGCAACACACGTTATGCTCAAGGCGGCATTGCTGCTGTCACATCGGACGAGGATACACCGGCTTATCATATGCATGACACTCTGATTGCTGGTGCAGGTCTGTGTGAACCCGAGGCGGTCAGAACGCTTGTTCATGAAGGCCCAGAAGGTATTAAAGAGTTAATACGATTGGGGACAGCCTTTGACCGTGTGGATGGTGAACTAGCGCTAACCCGAGAGGGGGCGCATAGTCATCGTCGCATTTTGCATGCAAATGGAGATGCCACCGGTTATGAAATCGTGCGTGCCTTGTCACAGCAGGTTGTCGCCCATCCCAGTATTGAGGTGTGGGAAGAGTGCATGGTCATTGACCTGCTGACTGAGCATGGTGAGTGTATTGGGGCCCTCGTTCAAATGCCAGATGGAGAAAGGTCGTATATCACTGCCAATGCAACCATTTTGTGCTCAGGAGGTAGCGGGCAATTATACCGTTACACGACTAACCCGGATATCGCAACTGGGGACGGTATTGCTATGGCTTATCGTGCGGGGGCAGTTGTACGGGATATGGAATTCGTACAGTTTCATCCTACGGCGTTGTGCCATCCGGGCGCTCCAAGGTTTCTAATTTCCGAAGCCGTACGGGGAGAAGGGGCCGTGTTACGCAACATTCATGGAGAACGCTTCATGGACAAGTACGATTCCCGGCAGGAGCTTGCACCCAGAGATATCGTAGCTCGTGCGATCATCCATGAGATGGAACGCACTCAGTCTACGTTTGTATACCTGGATATTACACACGAGCCGCCTGAGCGGGTAAAGCAACGTTTTCCAACGATTTATCGGACATGTCTGTCATATGGGTTGGATATGACGACAGGCTGGATTCCCATTGCTCCTGCTGCCCATTATATGATGGGTGGTATCCAGACTAATCTATACGGGGAAAGCTCCGTTAGGCGTTTGTTCGCTTGTGGAGAGACTTCTTCCACAGGTGTTCACGGTGCTAATCGTCTGGCGAGCAATTCGCTATCTGAAGCTATTGTGTTCGCCAGTAGGATTATCGAGCGGCTGCATTCATTGCCACCGCTGGTCGGCCATACTTTGATATCTTACAGTGATAACCGTGCAGAGTTCCAGGCTTCATCCGTCGTGGGACAGCGACATAAGCTGCAAGAAACGATGGTTCATTATGCTGGAGTTCGTCGGCATAGTGAAGGGCTGCAAGCAGCTTTAGAAGAGCTGCACGGGCTAGTGCCTGTTTTTCAGGCTGTGATCACCAGCCGGGAAGAGATCGAATTCGCCAATTTGCTCACCTGTGCTTTATTAGTAGCAGATGGTGCGCTACTGCGTGAGGAGAGCCGGGGGGCACACTATCGTGAGGACTTCCCTGAGACAGATGATCGCATGTGGCGAAAGCATGTTCAGCAGCGACGTGAGCAAGGCATAACGGAGGAGAGCGTTCATGACATCTAACAGCGAGCTTTATGGAGAGTTTAGCGGATATCAGGAAGAACTGACGGCACAAATTCGCAGCTGGCTGCGAGAAGATACAGGTTCTGGCGATGTGACCACACGTTGGACGATTGAGCCGGGTCACCAATCCAAGGCTGTCATTCATGC
The DNA here is from genome assembly GCF_011800295.1 of Paenibacillus sp. EKM301P. Taxonomy (NCBI): domain Bacteria; kingdom Bacillati; phylum Bacillota; class Bacilli; order Caryophanales; family Paenibacillaceae; genus Paenibacillus; species Paenibacillus sp. EKM301P. The sequence continues at coordinate 47,493 of NZ_JAALFM010000013.1, forward strand.
CAAAGAGAGCGGCGTGATTGCGGGTTTACCTGTGGCTGAACTTGTATTTCGAGTAGTGGACCCTTCCTTGTCGTTCACTCCGTTGGTGACCGATGGCCAATGGATTGAAAAGGGGAGCGTTTTGGCAGAAGTGAATGGGAGTACTCATGCGATTTTGACCGGGGAGCGATTGGCATTAAATTTACTTCAGCGGATGTCCGGTATTGCAACGCGGACGCGGACTTTTATAGATCAACTGCATGGACTTTCCACGCGCTTGGTGGACACACGTAAAACAACGCCAGGACATCGACTGTTAGAGAAGTATGCTGTGCGTGTAGGTGGCGGCTCGAATCATCGCTTTGGTCTGTACGATGCGGTTATGATTAAGGATAATCATATTAAGGGTGCGGGTGGGATTGCACAGGCGGTCAGCCGAGCGCGCGCGCATATACCGCATACAATGACGATCGAAGTAGAGACGGAAAACATGACGCAAGTCCGGGAAGCTCTGGAGGCTGGGGCGGATATTATTATGCTGGATAACATGTCCGTCCCAGATATGAAGGAAGCCGTTCGCTTCATTCGTGAACAGGCCCCACACGTCAAAACAGAAGCCTCAGGCAATGTATCGCTGGATACAGTGCGTGAGATGGCTGAGAGCGGCGTAGATGTGATTTCTGTAGGCAGGCTGACATACTCTTTTCATAACCTGGATATCAGCCTTGACCTTAACGCTAAGAAAGATAGGTGACACCGATTGATTCTTGTAGTGGATGTAGGTAATACCAATATTGTTCTGGGGATGTATGAAGGGCGCGAGCTGTTGCACCACTACCGGATCAGCACCTCCAGACAGGCAACCGCGGATGAATACGGCGTACTCATACATAATCTTTTTAGTATGGGCGGCGTATTAAAGGATGACATTCAGGGAGTTATTATTTCCTCTGTCGTTCCGCCGTTGGTCCGTGTATTAGAGGAAATGTGCGATAAATATATAGGCAAAACGCCGTTAATCGTCGGACCGGGAATCAAGACCGGTCTTAACCTGCGTTACGAGAATCCGCGTGAAGTAGGTGCGGATCGGATCGTGAACGCTGTTGCGGCTGTAGAACGGTTCGGCGGGCCTCTCGTTGTGGTGGATTTTGGAACGGCGACGACGTTTGATTGTATTGACGATAAGGGAAACTATCTGGGTGGAGTCATTGTGCCGGGTATCGGCATTTCGACAGAGGCACTGTATCAACGGGCTTCCAAGCTCCCTCGTATCGAGTTGGAGAAACCCAAAAAGGTTATTGGTCGGAATACGGTCCATGCCATGCAAGCCGGGATTATTTTCGGTTACGCTGGGCAAGTGGATGGCATTGTGAGGCGCATTAAGGAAGAAATGCAGGCAGAACCCACGGTTATTGCTACCGGAGGTCTTGCAGAGCTAATCGCATCAGAGACAGAGAGCATTCAGAAAGTGTTGCCGATGTTGACGCTCGAAGGATTACGCATCATTTACCAACGTAACGCCGAATAAAAAGTGGATATAAGCTGCCGCTGAGTCAAGCCGATGATCTTATCGGTTTGGATTAGCGGCGTTTTTCGTCTATACTGAAATATGTTACGTTTTTGAACAATTCGGTGATCTGTTAAGGCAGGTTGTTTATATAGTGGGAAATGATGTTTCAAGGATGAGGAAATACTAACGAAAATAAGCAGCATGGCTGCCTTGGATAATAGGGGAGGATATCAATATGGAAAATAAGCAGGATCGACTTATTCGCGGTACAGCCATGGATGGAAGGGTTAGAGCCTTTGCGGTTCGGACAACTCAATTGGTAGAAGAATTGCGGAGAAGACATGATACTTATCCTACAGCAACTGCTGCTTTGGGACGAACTCTCACAGCAGGTGCAATTATGGGTTCCATGCTCAAAGGCAAAGAAAGACTGACCATTCAAGTCAAAGGTGATGGGCCGATTGGTCAAATCGTCGTGGATGCCAATGCTGTAGGGGAAGTGCGAGGGTATGTTACTGAGCCCCATGTGCATTTGCCAAGCAATAGTATGGGCAAACTGGATGTAGCGGGTGCAGTAGGTACAGAGGGATTTATTCATATCATCAAGGATTTGGGATTAAAAGAGCCGTATCGCGGTAGTATCCCGATTATTTCAGGTGAACTTGGTGAAGACTTTACCTATTATTTTGCCAAATCCGAACAGACTCCGTCAGCGGTGGGTTTGGGTGTGCTGGTAGATACGGATAACTCCGTTATAGTGGCCGGCGGGTTTATTATTCAATTGCTTCCAGGTTTGAATGATGATGAGATTACTGCTATCGAAAATGCAGTCGGCTCCATTCCACCCGTTACCGCTCTGTTGGATCAAGGGCTAGAGCTTGACGAAATGCTGCGTTGGATGCTGCCGGACGTTCGAATCCTTGATGAAATGGATATCCATTTTCAATGTGAGTGCTCACGCGAGCGCGTAGAGAAAACATTGATCAGTCTGGGAGAAAGTGAATTGAAGCAATTGATTGAGGAAGAAGGACAGGCTGAGGTCGTGTGTCACTTTTGTAATGAGGCTTATCAGTTTAATAAGGATGAATTGCAAAATCTGTTAGATCAAGCCAAGGCCTAACCGGATAGGCGGTGTAAGCGATGACTACACGGGAAAAGGGATTATGGACAGCTGTCATTATTCTGACCGTTAGCGTCGCCGCCTTGGGTGGTCTTATCATGCTTCGGGGGCTGTTAAAGCCGGGTGATGTAAGCAAGGATGACGGCGATCATACTGTGGCGGAGATGGGTCAGGAAGGCATATCGGAGGAACAGTGGGTAGCGGAACTGAAAAAGCGATATGGAACGAATACGCTGTTGCAAATGTTGAATCGTAAAGCCGTGCAGGCTGAAACCAAGCGTCTCGGTATCAAGATCACCCAAGAGGATTTACAGCAGGTGCTGGAGCAGGATAGCAAAGGGTACGACTCAGAACACGCCTACTTTGAGGAAATGCAGCGACAATTTGGCCTAGATCCGGTTGACTTGCGGAATGAAGCGGAGTACCGAATTGGCTTGGAGAAAATAGCCACGCAAGGTATTCAGGTTGAGGAAACGGAGATTGACGAGTATTGGGAACAGCACCCTGAGGAATTTGCCGTTGGTAAGCAGATCAAACTGGCAGCTCTTTATGTGGCCAAAGCAGAGGAAGCAGAGGTGTTGCTGGATCGGGTTAAGCAAGGAGAAAGCTTCGACACGCTGCTTCGGGAACATTCAGGCTCAGGTAATCTTCTCGGCGAGGATCATAGCGGACAGCTGGGATGGGTGGATGAATATGACCCATATCAACCGGAGGCGATCATGAAGGCGGCAAGAGAACTAAGCTCCGGGGACGTTGCAGGTCCCATCTCCATTAACGATGGCTATGCGGTCATTTATGTACAGGATGTCAGGCTAAAGAGTTCTTCGGATAAGCGGCAGATTCGTCAGCAAATTCGCCGGTCGCTTGCGCTTGCACAAGCCGCTCCTTTGGATGAGGTCGAGAAGAGTCTGCGTGATAAATATGGAGCTCGTATTTTATCTGGGAAAGAGGTACCTTCCGCTTCTCTATAGCGTCGTAAAAGAATCTAGATTTGAAGGAAGCACGGTGCGAATAACGTGGGCGAACAGCATTGTAGCTTATTTACTCGTATTGACAATGGAATTGAAGATTGTTATGATTAGCGTATAAAACCAACTATTTTTATCGGAAATTAAATGAACGGCATAACACGAAGAATGATTTACCTAGAATCATCTACAATATGTTTTCGCAATTTTTAATATATCATCTACAGTCAGGGAGGAATTATCATGGCTAAAGTTGTTAATAACATCACCGACCTTATCGGGGAGACTCCCCTCGTTCGCCTCAACCGGATCGTACCGGAAGATAGCGCCGAAATTTATTTGAAACTGGAATATCAGAACCCAGGCTCCAGTGTAAAAGATCGTATTGCGATTAGTATGGTTGAAGAAGCTGAGCGTGAAGGCCTGCTTAAGCCGGGTGGTACCATTATTGAAGCAACTAGCGGTAATACAGGAATCGGCTTGGCTATGGTTGCTGCTGCGAAGGGGTATAAAGCAGTAATTGTTATGCCAGAAACGATGAGTATAGAGCGTCGTAATTTGTTGCGTGCTTATGGAGCCGAGCTTGTGTTAACACCTGGCTCAGAGGGTATGAACGGATCTGTTAAGAAAATGGAAGAGCTATTGAGCGAAAACCCGGATTATTTCGCTGCCGAGCAGTTCAAGAACAAAGCTAATATCAAAATTCACCGTGAAACGACGGGTCCTGAGATCGTAGAAGCGATTCGTTCCATTGGCGGCACTCTGGACGCTTTTATAGCAGGTATAGGGACTGGTGGAACTATTTCCGGTGCTGGAGAAGTGCTTAAAAAAGAATTCCCTGATATTAAAATCGTCGCTGTAGAGCCCGCTTCTTCCCCATTGTTAGCAGGCGGCAAGCCAGGACCTCACAAAATTCAAGGGCTGGGTGCCAACTTTATTCCCGAAATTCTAAACCGCGATATCTATGACGAAATTTTTCATGTAGAAAACGATGAAGCTTTCGAGGTAGCGCGTAGAGTGGCCAAGGAAGAGGGCATTTTGTCCGGTATTTCTTCTGGCGCGGCTGTTCACGCGGCCTTGAAGCTTGCTAAGCAATTGGGCAAGGGTAAGCGGATTGTTGTCATTATTCCAAGTAATGGCGAACGTTACCTGAGTACACCACTATACAATTTCGAGCTGTAATTATGTCGTAATTGTGTATACTATACGTAAGGAAACCCTCATTTCCCCTGTAACCGGGGGATGAGGGTTTCTTTGTAACGAGAAGAATGCAGACTTTTGGCAAAGTAATGGAAGGGGTAGCGCACACAGATGAAATGGACAGCTAGAGTGACGGAGGCGCAGTGGCAAACCTGGCAGAAGGAGGGCTGGAGTATGCTTCCCTATATTGCTGAGTACCCATTGCCCGGAGGCGGATTGCCTCCATCGTGGCAGAGGGCTTGGGAGGATTCGGCGCCATATGCTTTCTTGCTGGAGAGCGCTAAAGGTGGAAGATATACGTATCTGGCCTTGAATCCGGTTGCTATATTGGAAGGCAAGGGGGAACAAGCAGTTTGGACTGATTTGCAAAGCGGGGAGCATGGTGCTATACATGGACAACCTTTGACAGTCATGAACGATTGGATCGCCCCTTACCGTGCGCCACGTGTACCTGGCATGCCTTTTTTCTCTGGGGGATTTGCAGGCTACCTGGGCTACGATGTAGCTCGCTCGTTAGAGCGTTTGCCAACTCAAGCTGCAGACGATACCGATATACCTGATTATGTGTGGATGCGGGTGGATGAGCTATGGATTTATGATCATGAAACATCATGCCTATACTGTGCTGTTCATATGCCTAACCCTGTCCGCTTCGGTGAATTCAGTAGTCAGACTGATTTGGCAAATGAGGTTATGTTGAATGAGACCGCATTGATACTTGGCAAGCATTATGCGGAAGCGGTCCAACGTACAGAACGCATGTTGACTCAGTGGAAGAACATTATACATGCGGGAGAGACTGATCCAGCTTACCCTCTTCGTTGTGCTCGGCTGTCCGAAAAAGGATTAGAGGCTGTTCATCAGGAATCTGAAGGCTGGAAAACGGCATTCAGTCAACAAGATTTTGAACATGCTGTGAAACGTGTGCAGGAATACATTGCTCAAGGAGATGTATTTCAGGTGAACTTGTCGATTCGTCAGCAACGTACGCTTGCAGCCCTTCCTGAGAATATATATGAATGGCTTCGTCTGCTGAATCCTTCCCCTTATATGGGGATGCTGCGCATGCCAGATTTGCGGATCGTCAGTGGCTCACCGGAATTGCTGGTGAAGCTGGAAGATGGACGTGTGAGTGCTCGACCTATTGCAGGTACGAGAAGAAGGGGACTAACACCGGATGAAGATGCTGCTATGGCCGCAGAGCTTCTATCAAGTGAAAAAGAACGAGCCGAGCATATTATGCTCGTCGATCTGGAGCGTAACGATATCGGACGGATTGCTGAATATGGATCGGTGCATGTTCCTGAATTGCTGACTGTCGAATATTATTCGCACGTTATGCATCTGGTTTCTCAGGTTGAGGGGAAGTTAGCCTCGGGTCGTACAGCTATAGACGTAATTGCTGCTACCTTTCCAGGTGGAACCATTACCGGGGCTCCTAAGGTGCGCACGATGGAAATTATTGAAGAATTAGAGCCCGTCCGTCGGGGTCCTTATACGGGGTCCCTTGGATGGATTGACTATAATGGTAATATGGAATTAAATATTATAATAAGAACATTAGCTGTTCAGGGCAATACTGCCTATTTACAGACAGGTGCGGGTATCGTCATTGATTCAGACCCGTACAGAGAATATCGGGAGTGTCGGAACAAGGCCAGAGCTGTCATGAAGGCGGTACAATGTGGGGAAGAAGAAGCCGCTTTGAGCAGGAGCGGTATCACAGGAGGGTGAGTCTAATGATTTTGGTGATTGATAATTATGATTCATTTACGTACAATCTTGTTCAATATCTGGGTGAACTTGGCGAAGAAGTAACCGTAAAACGGAATGATGAGATTGATGTGAAAGGCATAGAAGAGCTGGCACCAGATCACATTTTGATCTCGCCGGGTCCATGCACGCCGAATGAAGCGGGAATATCGCTGGATGTAATCAGCCATTTTAAAGGCCGGATTCCAATTTTTGGCGTGTGTCTCGGTCACCAGGCCATCGGACAGGCTTTTGGCGGTAAGGTTATCCGGGCTGATCGTCTCATGCACGGCAAAACGTCACCGATTCTCCATCACAATACCTCAGTATTTGAAGGCCTGCCTTCTCCATTTACAGCCACCCGGTATCATTCATTGCTTGTAGAGCGCGAGAGCCTGCCTGAATGTCTAGAGATTACCGCTGAAACCGCAGAGGGTGAAATTATGGGTTTGCGGCATAAAGAATTTGCCGTAGAAGGAGTCCAGTTCCATCCCGAATCCATTATTACGGACTACGGGCATCAACTGTTGCGCAATTTCCTAAAACGCAAGGTAGGCGTCTGATTTATGAGATATATCGGAGTCAATGGCGTCCTCACGGAAGCCGCAAAAGCCGTGATTCACGTAAGTGATCACGGCTTTTTATACGGAATGGGCTTGTTTGAGACATTCCGCACCTATAACGGGGTTCCCTTCCTGCTGGATCGGCATCTACGTCGACTGGAGGAAGGCTGCCGAATGCTCGGCATTCCTTTTCAACCGGATAAGGAGCAGCTTACGAAACACATCCAGCATCTGATGGTGGCAAATGGGCTGGATGAAGCCTATATCCGCTACACCGTATCAGCCGGTGAAGAGGCACTGGGCTTGCCATCTGGTGACTACACGCAGCCCAACCATATTTTGTTCGCCAAGCCGCTGCCCTCTACAAATACACAAACCGAGCAGTCCTCAGCGCCTTCGGCGCTTCAGTTGCTACGAACCCCCAGAAATACTCCGGAGGGTGAGGTTCGATTAAAATCGCTCCATTATATGAATAATATTCTTGCGAAGCGGGAACTTCAGCAGTATGCCGAGGCTGTCCATTATAAGGCTGAAGGAATAATGCTTACGGCCAATGGTTTTCTGGCAGAGGGAATAGTTAGCAATCTGTTTTTTGTGCGGAATAATACGCTGTATACCCCTGACTTGTCTACAGGAATTCTGCCAGGCATTACACGTGAGTTCATTTTGGAGTTGGCGAACCTGCGGGGCATTCCATATGAGCAAGGGTTATACCACTGGGATGAGCTGAAACAGGCTGATGAAATTTTTATGACCAACTCTATACAAGAAATACGACCCGTGGATTTATTGTTGGAGCCGGGAGGCGTGGCAAGTCATTTATCGGTGCCCTTGGCGCAGACCGAGTCCATAACAGCTTTGCTGTTGCATGATTATAGGCAGAAAGCAGGGATGAAGTGAATATACCAACTCTTTATGAACGCAGCTATCAAATGGGGGATGCCAAGCTTACACTCGGACATTCCACCCAGATTATGGGCATACTTAATGTGACCCCGGATTCTTTTTCGGATGGAGGTTTACATTATAATCCAGAGATTGCTGTTTTACATGCACTGAAGCTAGTGGAGGATGGAGCGAATATCATTGATATTGGTGGGGAATCTACCCGTCCGGGTCATGAACCAGTAGGTGTGGAAGAGGAACTGGCTAGGGTCATTCCGGTCGTCCAGGCAATCCATCGTATTGCACCGCATATCCCATTGTCTGTGGATACTTACAAAGCTGAAGTAGCCAGACAGGCGCTTGAAGCAGGCGCACACATCATTAATGATGTGTGGGGGTTTAAGGCAGACCCCGATATGGCACGAGTAGCAGCTGAATTCGATTGTCCGGTCATTTTGATGCATAATCGTCACGACCGTAACTATACCGATTTGGTTTCTGATATGCTGTCCGATTTACAAGAAAGTATCCAATTAGCACTGAAAGCAGGGGTCCGTAAGGAGCAGATCATTTTAGACCCAGGCATCGGTTTTGCCAAAGACTATGATGAAAATATTCATGCCATGACTTCTCTTGATACATTAAGTCAGCTGGGATTTCCGCTGTTGTTGGCTACGTCGCGCAAAAAATTTATCCGTACAGCACTGGATTTGCCAGTGGATGATGTAGTGGAGGGAACTGCGGCTACCGTGGCCTTTGGGATTGCCCAAGGGTGTCAGATTGTGCGTGTACACGATGTGGCACAAATCAAGCGCACTGTACGTATGTGTGATGCGATGGTGTACGGGTCTAAAAATCCACTGAGTTATGGTGGGTAAAGCCCGCTTCACGAATCCTTTATGTGGAACTTATATAGATAAAATCAAAAAAACAGGGGGACTTACCTAAGATGGATAAAATGAAATTGCATCGCATGGAGTATTACGGATATCACGGCGTTTTTCCCGAGGAACGTAAGCTGGGACAGCGTTACTATATTGACTTGGAACTGGAGCTTGATCTGCGTGAAGCAGGGGAGCAGGACGCTTTGGACAAAACGGTTAATTATGCTGAGGTGCATTATACCGTGAAAGATATCGTAGAAAAGGAATCTTACCAATTGATTGAAGCTTTAGGCGAACGTATTGCATCTTCCCTACTGGACACTTATACTAGTGTCAATGCACTGACTGTCAAAGTGACGAAGCCGCATCCGCCGTTTGATATTCATTTTCAGGGTGTGACGGTTGAGCTTTATCGCGCAAGAAAGTAGGAACGATACATGAATGCACATTCGACCTCTGAGGCATCAGAGGCTTATATTGCTTTAGGGGCTAATTTGGGGGAGCGTGAGCATACCCTGTATGAAGCCATTACCGAACTGGACGAACATCCGGCGATACGAGTGTTGCGCTGCTCCAGTCTGTATGAAACAGAGCCTGTTGGATATCTGGATCAGCCTTCTTTTTTGAATATGACGGTAGCCGTATCGACAACACTTGCTCCAGAGGAGCTTTTGTTTTATATGCTGGACGTGGAGAGTCGTCTGGGAAGGGTAAGACATATTCCTAACGGTCCACGAACCATTGATCTGGACTTGTTGTGGATGGAAGCGGAACAACTGGCTACGACGGATTTGGAGCTTCCTCACCCTCGTATGTTGGAGCGTGCTTTTGTGCTGGTTCCCTTGGCTGACATTGTTCCGAACCAAGATTCGTCCGGTCTGTACAGTATCGTGCATACTGCATTGAATTCTGTGGATGGAAAGGACGGCATACAGCTTTGGAAAACTTGCAGCTGGCGCAACGACTCCGCGCCTTTCGGAAGCTAAAAGGATTTACCCAGCAGGAGTTGGCAGAACGAACGGGCATATCTTTGACTGTATTAGGTGCTGTGGAGCGAGGTAATCGTACAGTAGACTCAGACATGCTGAACATCATTGCCCAAACGCTAGAGATTGAAGTCCGGGAATTGACGGAATGAAGATAAGTATACGATATATAAAGAAGGAGTAAAGGAGGGAACGGATATGCTGAAAATCGGCGACATTGAAATGAAAAACCAAGTCGTCCTGGCACCAATGGCAGGCGTGTGCAACCCTGCTTTTCGCTTGATCGCCAAGGAATTCGGTACAGGCTTGGTATGTGCAGAGATGGTTAGTGATAAGGCCATCATTCACGGCAACAAGCGTACACGCGAGATGCTGTTTGTAGATGAGCGCGAGAAGCCGCTTAGCTTGCAAATTTTCGGAGGCGACCGCAAATCTTTGGTGGAAGCAGCGAAAGTCGTAGACCAGGAGACGAATGCAGATATTATTGACATCAATATGGGCTGCCCGGTTCCCAAAGTGACCAAATGTGATGCAGGTGCTCGTTGGCTGCTCGATCCAAACAAGATTTATGAAATGGTATCGGCGGTAGTGGAATCCGTGAGCAAGCCGGTTACCGTGAAAATGCGTATCGGTTGGGATAGCGAGCATATTTACGCTGTAGAGAACGCTCGTGCTGTTGAACGTGCCGGAGGTCAGGCCGTCAGCGTACATGGCCGTACACGTGAGCAATTGTATACGGGGCATGCGAATTGGGATATTATAAAAGAAGTTAAAGAAGCAGTATCCATTCCTGTCATTGGAAATGGTGATGTGTTAACTCCGGAAGATGCCCGCCGAATGTTGGATTTGACCAATTGTGATGGCGTTATGATTGGACGCGGCGCTCTGGGGAATCCATGGATGCTGTACCGTACGATTGAGTATTTGCAGACGGGTAAGCTGTTGCCCGATCCATCACCGGAAGAAAAAATCCGTATTGCCATTCTGCATATGGACCGTCTGGTGGCTCTGAAAGGCGAAGCAGTAGCTGTTCGTGAAATGCGCAAGCATCTGGCTTGGTACCTCAAGGGGATTAAAGGTTCTGCACGTATTAAGGATGTAATTATGGAAGAAACAAAGCGCGACGATATGGTACGTATTTTGAATCAATTTGTATCTCAATTGCACATGGTGGAAAACGAAGGGTCTTCTACAAGCGCTGCTTCTCCTGTTACTGTTGCGCAATAAGGAAGCAGTTCGGGCTTGTGCATGCGATTGACTTTTCCAATTGCTTGCCCTATAATCGTTCAGTATAAAATCTTGATGTATACTACAAATTGTATGCAGCTCTCAAGACAACAGCAGGAAATGTTCTCATTCCCTCAGAGTGGCATATTATGTTTTGAAAGCGTGCATTCCGATGCACTTTTAAACTTTTCCCATGACAGGAGAATCGGTTGAGATGAGCGATAAAGAAGTCATTCTGACACAGGAAGGCCTTAGAAAGCTCGAAGATGAGCTTGAGAACTTAAAGTCTGTCAAACGCCGCGAAGTGGCTGAACGGATTAAGGTAGCCATCGGATACGGAGATATTAGTGAAAACTCCGAATACGAGGATGCGAAGAATGAGCAGGCCTTTATTGAAGGCCGTGTAATTACTTTAGAGAAGATGCTACGTAATGCCCGTATTATCAATAGCGATGAAATTGACACCGATGTTGTGGGAGTAGGGGCAACTGTAACCGTTGAAGACTTGGAATTCGGGGATATTACAGAGTATGCTATCGTAGGTTCTGCCGAATCCGACCCGCTCCAAAACAAGATCTCCAATGAAAGCCCGGTTGGCAAGGCTATTCTCGGTAAGAAAAAAGGAACTGTTGTAGATGTAACCGTTCCAGCAGGTGTTATTCAATATAAAATCGTGGATATCAAGAAATAAAAACACGGACTTTGGAATTTAATGTAAAAGCTTCCTTGTGGAAGCTTTTTTTCTCTACACCCGAGACGGACCCCGGCCCGTCTATTCATATTGAAGGAGCTGATTTAGCACCATGTCGGATGAAACTACTAACCAGGAATTACAGGAAAATCGCGAGGAATTAAGTGAATTATTGCAAATTCGTCGTGCCAAATTGGACGAGCTTCGCTCATTGGGCATTGATCCTTTTGGACGCAAATACATACGCACGGATGAAGCGGGCGTACTACTGAGCAAGTATGACAGCTTGACCAAGGAAGAATTGGAAGAAAAAAATATTGAAGTTAGCATAGCAGGCCGCATTATGGCTAAACGAGTGATGGGGAAAGCCAGCTTTGCTCATATACAGGATCTTAGCGGACGTATTCAAATCTATGTTCGTCAAGACACTGTACCTGAAGCGAATTATAAAGCATTTGGTATTTTGGATCTCGGCGATATTGTTGGTGTTAAGGGCGTGCTCTTTAAAACCAAGACAGGCGAAACGACGATCAAAGTATTGGATATTGAAGTCTTGTCCAAATCCTTGTATCCATTGCCGGAGAAATATCATGGTTTGAAGGATGTTGAATTGCGTTATCGTCAGCGTTACGTAGATCTGATTATGAACCCAGAAGTACAAAAAACGTTCATTATGCGGTCCCGTATTATTCAATCCATGCGTCGTTATCTGGATTCGCTCGGTTATTTGGAAGTTGAAACTCCAACGTTGCATGCCATTGCTGGCGGGGCGGCGGCGAAGCCATTTATTACACACCACAATGCATTGGACACGCAGCTTTATATGCGTATTGCTATTGAACTTCATTTGAAGCGACTAATTGTTGGCGGAATGGAGAAAGTATATGAGATCGGACGTGTATACCGTAACGAAGGTGTATCGACTCGTCATAACCCTGAGTTTACGTTGATTGAGCTGTATGAGGCATATGCTGATTATAAAGATATCATGCAATTGACGGAAAACATGATTGCACATATTGCGCAGGAAGTACTGGGCACACAGCACATTCAGTATCAAGGTCAGGAAGTCGATCTGACGCCGCAATGGCGCAGAGTTTCCATGGTCGATGCTGTTAAAGAAGTAACAGGCGTAGACTTTAGTGTGCAAATGAGTAATGAAGAAGCTCATCGCCTTGCGAAAGAGCATAAGGTTCCGGTTGAACCGCACATGACATTTGGTCATATCCTGAATGCATTCTTTGAGCATTTTGTAGAGGAAACGCTTATTCAGCCGACCTTTATTACTGGACATCCGGTTGAAATCTCGCCATTGGCGAAGAAAAATGAACAGGACCCGCGTTTTACGGATCGCTTCGAGCTGTTCATGGTCGCTCGTGAGCATGCGAATGCGTTCACTGAGCTGAATGATCCAATTGACCAGCGCCAACGTTTTGAATCGCAATTGCTGGAACGTGAGCATGGCAATGATGAAGCTCATCAAATGGATGATGACTTTATCCGCGCCTTGGAATATGGTATGCCGCCAACAGGCGGGCTGGGCATCGGCATCGATCGTTTGGTTATGTTGCTGACAGATGCGCCTTCCATTCGCGATGTGCTGCTTTTCCCGCATATGCGTAACCGTACAGTAGAATAACATCACATTATGAATATAGAGGATCAGCCGGGGTTCCCGTGTCTTGTTCCTCTTTTTCATAAGAACGGATGGAGAGGAATAGTTCTGATGAAACGCAGCGTCAAGCTTAGTCGGTTCGCATCGCCTCCTTTTATATTGGTCATCGGATATGTATTGATTATTGCATTGGGTACTTTGCTGCTGATGCTTCCTATTGCCAATCATGGTGGACATGCTCCGCATTGGATTGATTCGCTTTTTACGTCCGTCTCTGCTGCTTGTGTCACAGGATTGGTCGTCGTTGACGTCGATTCGACCTATACGGTATTTGGAGAAACCGTCATTTTGGTGCTGATGCAGCTAGGTGGGCTAGGGTTTATGACCTTAGCGACCTTGTTTGCGCTGTTGATGGGACGACGGCTATCGTTGAAGGATCGGCTGCTGCTTAAGGAAGCGATTAACGCCGATAGCATGGAAGGGATCGTGCGCATTATTCGCAAGGTGCTGATCTTTTCTTTTACCATTGAAGCAATTGCGGCTGTCGTCTTAGCTTTGCGGTGGATGCGAGAGATGCCGGTCGGACAGGCGATATATTATGGGATTTTTCATTCCGTATCCCTCTTTAATAACGGGGGATTCGATCTGTTTGGGACCAGCTTTCAACAATACGCTGGAGATTTTGTTTTCAATATGATTGCATCTGTGCTTGTGATTTCGGGAGGATTGGGTTTCCTTGTACTAAGCGACTTGTTCGATTTTCGTCGTACCCGGAGACTGACTTTACACTCTAAAATGGTGCTAAGCGTGTCGGGAGCGCTCATTGTCATTGGTGCGCTGGTTATATTTATTTTTGAGTTTACCAATGCACGAACCTTGGGCGGACTGAACTGGGAAGGCAAAGTATATGCCGCTGTCTTCCAATCCGTCTCCACGAGATCATCGGGAACAAGCACGGTCGACATCAGCGGGTTAAGGCAGGCCAGTCAATTTTTTATTATGCTGCTGATGATTATCGGTGCTTCTCCAGGCTCTACTGGAGGAGGAATTAAAACAACTACGTTTCTGCTTATGGTAGGTGCGTTAATTGCCGTCATGCGAGGACAGAAGGAGATTGTGTTTTTCCGTCATAGGGTTCCTCAGGATATCATGATGCGGGCGTTGACCATTATTGTAATGGCGCTATTTATATTCTCGATTGTGGTTATACTGCTCTTAATGACCGAGGATGCCCCATTTCTCTCTCTTGCATTTGAGGCGGCTTCTGCCATCGGAACGGTAGGGCTGTCTGTAGGAGTGACGCCAGGATTGTCTGACGCAGGCAAGCTGATTATTTGTGTGACGATGTTTATTGGTCGAATCGGTCCTCTTACGATCGCTTATGCCATTCGCCCACGTTCGACCAAGACGTTGTACCGTCGTCCTGAAGGACATATTGTAATTGGATAGCTTATCTATATAAAAGATGCACCCGTGCTGATGACAGGGGAGCATCTTTTTTTATTGCACATAACATAATCCTTTATTTGTAGCATATTATGAAAAATGCCCAATTTGAGAATAAGAGGAAATGGACTAAATAGCCGCAATTTTATTGTAAAAAAACGGCTATTTGTTTCCTTTTATGTAATTATAGACAAAATACTAGGAATATTATGTATAATATTGTATGATAGTGGGCATGAAGGGGGGGACTTAGGGAAATACCAATTTCAAATTTGAAAGGAATCGTCCATTATGTATTTATTTATTATTAGTGCTGAGGTTTTATTTTGGGTTTTTGTTGTTGCAGGGTTAGTCGCAAGGTATATGTTTGGGTTGAAGAAATTAGGGGGCCTTCTTTTACTCTTTACCCCAATTATTGATATCCTGTTGCTGATTGCGGTGTTCATCACGGTGAGAAGTGGCATGGAGATTACGACTGCTACTGGCCTGGCAGCCTGTTATTTTGGTATTACCGTAGCGTTTGGTCATAGGTTAATTAAGTGGGCCGATGTACGATTCTCTCATTGGTTTGGTAAAGGACCCAAGCCTGAACGCAAGTATGGTGCTGCTCATGCAAAAGAGGAGCGTATAGGTTGGTTGCTTCACCTGTTGGGCTGGGCTATAGGCAACGCTTTGTTGCTCGCCATCATTGTATATGTAGGTGATCCGCAGCGTACGGCGGCACTGGAGGGCATCATGCAAACATGGGCGATCGTTCTGGCAATCGACTTTGTTGTCTCCTTCAGCTATACCTTAGCTCCTAAAAAACATAAACATAAGGCTTAGCCAAGAGGAATAGAGCCGCAAGCTTGAAACGAATCAGGCTGGTCACTCAGGATGTTCAAATCGGGAGAGTCATTGATGGTGAAATGAAGTGGTTACTTTCGATAGTGGGATGAGTCTATCGTCGGAATGGAAATATTTATAAGAATATGATATTTTTATATTAAAATCGCTTTGACAGTCATCTTATCGTTGCCTCACCACTTTTTTCACACGCATGGACTCCTTTCGATTTGAACACAGACCAACAGAAACCACATTCACAATTTTTAAAATATTCTTGTCATCTGCCTAAAACGGCGCCTATATAAGTTTGGCAACTGACGAGATAATATTCCAGGAAAGATTATATATGTCTATATATGTAGACAAACGCAATTAAGTTGTTATTATGTTTAAAAATGTAAAAAGGAAAGGTGGTTTCTGTGGCAGTACTACTGAGTGGAAAGAACATTTTGATTATGGGTGTGGCTAATAACAGGAGTATTGCCTGGGGGACAGCCCAATCTTTAGCTGCGGAAGGAGCAAATCTCATTTTTACTTACGAAAATGAGAGGGTTGCAGAACGGGTGCTAAAGCTCGCTGAAACCATTCCGGGTTCCATTGTCTGTCCTTGCAATGTACAGAGCGATGAAGAATTGGATGCACTGGCGGACTTTCTCAAGGAGAAGGTAGGCGTCTTACACGGATATTTCCACAGTGTTGCGTTTGCTAAGGCTGAGGATTTGGAAGGCTCGTTCGTCGATACTTCTCGCGAGGGATTCGCGGTTGCTCAAGAAATCAGTGCCTATTCTCTGGCTGCTGTATCCCGCCGCGTATACCCGCTGATGACGGAGGGTGGAAGTATCGTCACCATGACGTATATCGGCGCAGAACGAGCCATTAAGAATTACAACATTATGGGTGTAGCAAAGGCCTCGCTAGAAGCCAGCATGCGCTATCTGTCGAATGATCTGGGTACTTACGGCATTCGTGTAAATGCGATTTCGGCTGGTCCTATACGTACTTTGGCCGCCTATGGCATTAAAGATTTTAACACAATGCTAAAGCATATTGAAGAAACTACGCCCCTACGCAAGACGGTCGATACGTCTGAAGTCGGAGATACGGCGTTATTCCTATTTTCCCATTTATCGAGAGGCATTACGGGTGAAGTTATCCATGTAGATGCTGGATATCATATTACGGGGATGTAAGGAGGGAACGTTGTGCTTATTACGCATACGGATTGCCGTATTATCTCACCTGAAGGAATTATGAGCAGGGAACGTCTGGAGCGGGATGTGACGATCTTCTCACGGATGTTGACTCTCAGAGGAATTCCTGAAGATGGTAGAGTGATTCTGAAAGCGGCCAATTCCTATTGGTTTGTTGTTTCTCTGTTTTCCCTGTGTCATCTCGCAGTTTCGGTAACTGTGGTGGACGAGCAGACGGTAATTGATGAGGTGGCCCAAATCTATGATGAAGCGGGTGCCTGTTGCATTCTGACGGATTCCGATTTAGAAGTTCCTCATGCTCTCGTTATTCTGATTCAAGATCTCATTCAAGAAGAAGCAGTACACCCGCATTGGGTGGGAGAGCCAAAGCCCGAAGCCCTCGACTTTAACAAGTGGTGCGAGAGACCGGATGCGCTCATTCTGTATTCTTCAGGTACGACGGGAAAACCCAAGGGAATCGTGAAAGCTGGTTCAGCTTTTATGGAGAATATCAGACATTCCATACACGCTATGAACTACATACCGTCTGACCATATGCTCCCCGTAGTGCCTTTCTCTCATTTTTATGGAATTTCACTTATCTTCTCCTGGTGGTTAACCTCATGTTCTCTCATCATCTGCAATCCAAAAAACCTCTGGAGCGTCATTGCAAGTATTACGAAAGACCGGGCGACGGTCGTAGACGCTAACCCCTCTGCTTTTTACACCTTGTTGCGTATGCTAAGCCGAAAACCCGAACAACTGGAATTGATCAAGCAATCCCCAGTCCGCATGTGGTGCGTAGGCGGCTCTCCACTTACTCAAGACCTCGAAGAGAAATTTAACAACATATTTGGACAGCCCCTGCTAAATGGTTATGGCCTTTCTGAACTGGGCAACGTCACGCTGGGGACGCTGGAGTGTCCGAAGGGGTGTGGCAAACCATTACCTGGTGTGGATTTGAAAATACTTGATTCTACTGGCAACCATCAGGTGGACGGTATCGTAGGCGAAGTGTGGATACGAAGTGCCGGGTGCATGGAAGGTTATCTGAATCGTCCCGACCTGACACAATCTGTTCTCCAGGATGGCTGGTTCAAGACGGGAGATTTAGGCTATCTGGATGACGGAATGCTGTATGTTATTGGTCGCAGTGGTAAGACAGTCAACCGGATGGGCTACATGGTCTCCCCAGTCTATATCGAAGACCGGATTGGTTCACTAGGTTACCGATCCTGTGTGATTACTTTGGAGGATGAGGCAAAAGGTACTTTGCTTGTTGCATTCATCGAAAGTGAATCCTCACAGGTCTTACCTGTGCTCCGCAAAGAGATGAATCGGGTACTCCCTTCTTACATGTTTCCCGATCTTTTGCTTCCGCTCGACCATTTTCCTTTAAATCGCAATGGAAAAGTAGATCGTCTGGAGATGGAGCGCACTGCTCTAGAGAAAGCTGCTTCTCGCAAAGCATAACAAGATATTTACCAAAATCGCATATAGGAAAGGGAGAATGTGCCATGAGTATAAATCCAGAACTGGCAGAAAACACGCTGTTTTTGAAAAGGCATGAATCTATTCTGAAATGCCTCAATTATTTGATTGAAAATCGGCAAGAAGTGATGGATATTCTCACACAATTTTCATCCTATCGGGCCGCCAATGCAGAAATTGACTCCACGATCCTCACACTTCAAGGTGCATTGCAAGAAGTGCAGACCCATCAGCCAAGCTGGCAACGATCTATGGCTGTATTCATGCCCTCCAACGTCATTTTGTACTCCTATGCATTATACCTCTTGATTCCATCCCTGTACGTTGAAAATATAGACTTTCGTCCTTCTTCTCACGTAAACGAGTATGTCGATATGTTGCATGAAAAGCTGCAAGCAGTACACCAATTACCTATCTATATTCGCAAAGTTAGCCAGAAGGTGTTCATGGAGAATTCCGTGATGCCAGCTGATATTGTGGTGTTCACCGGGAGCTATACCAATGCGGAGAAGATCAAAAAACAGATTCGCAAGGATCAGCTCTACATTTTTTATGGACAAGGGATCAATCCTTTCATCATTGGACCAGATGCCGATCTGGAGCTGGCGGTTACCGATGTGATTCGCATGAGATTGTTCAACTCTGGACAGGACTGCCTGGGGCCCGACATCATCCTGGTACATCAAGAGGTGAGCGAGCCATTTAAAAACTTGCTGATTCAACGGATTGACGAACTCGTATTTGGGGCCAACAATGATCCGAACGCGAACTACTCCCCTATATTCTATAAAGACACGCTATATTCGGTTTCTGAATATTTTAATACGAACGATAAGTTTATTATTTACGGCGGCGGCATTGATTTCCGTACGAAAAAAATGGAGCCAACGGTTGTATATAGCGAATTGGATCAGAACTTGGAGATTATTGAGTATTTTTCGCCAGTGTTCAATGTAGTTAGCTACCAAGACGACGAGCAATTGATCAAGCGCATTTCCTCCAGTTATTTCAGCGAACGGGCAATGGGTTGCAGCTTATACGGGTCAGAGCATCTGGCAGACGTTCTACGAAAGAAGCACACATTGACCATTAATCAAACCCTTGAGGATGTGGATCAAGGCAATAAGCCTTTTGGTGGCTATGGCACGATGTCGAACTATATTTTTTACGATTATAAGCTCGTTTCGAAGCCGATCTTGATCTCGGAAATTGTCGCAGAATATTTGTCAGAAAAGAGGAGTTTGGTATGACCGCGAGCATATCCCCCTGGGATGCCATCATTGGCTACTTACAATCGGCTGGGGCCCAGCACCTCTTTGGATTACCAAGTGACGATCTCAATATTGTAGCGTCACTCCCCTCATCCGGTATGGATTTTATTTTGTGCAAAGATCAGCGTAATGCTGTGTTTATGGCTGCAGGCTATGCGCTCACAACTAACCAGATGTCCGTATGTGTTGTGGGAAAAGGTCCTGCGCTCAGCAATACACTTACGGGGCTACTGGAAGCCAAGAACCTGGGTGCCCCGCTCCTGCTTTTGGCGCTCGGCACCGGAGGAGACAAGCTGGGTACCCGATCCTTTCAGGAAGCCGATCAAATCTCACTCGTGAAGCCGCTCGTCAAATGGGCTTATCGTGTTGAGCATGTGGATCGGCTTGTATGGGCGATGGAGCGGGCTGCCTTTTTGGCTATCAATGGAGCACCAGGTCCTGTCTATATAGAATTACCCGAAAACCTGATGGACCAGTCTGTGCCAACAGGGATTCAGTTTGCCCCGCCAGAAAAGCTCTCGTGCTCTCCGTCTGTTAGGGAACTGGATGCGGCATGGAACATCATTGAGAATGCCCGTAGACCACTCGTTCTAGTCGGAGGCGGAATGAAGTCAGGGACAAGCGATGTGATTGAGCGGTTCGCTAACCAACATGGAGCGGCTGTGTTCGCAACTGCCTCGGGACGAGGTGTAGTGAATGAAGACCATGAACTTTTCTGTGGTGTTGCCGGTCTTTATACCGATCTTAGTCTGAGACAAATCTGGCAGGAATCCGATGTGGTCATTACGCTTGGCAGTCGATTGGAAGAAACGGCTACGTTCGAGTGGGATATTTTGCTACAGGATACGCCTTTAATTCAAGTCAATGTAGAGCTGGAGGATTTTGCGCACGAATTCAGAGGCATCAAGGTGCTTGGCGATGGATATGCGGCAGTGGAGCAATGGCTAGAACGGCGCGGACAGGAGCCCGATGGAGCGTGGCTTGAAACGATCAGAGGATGTAAACAAAAGGCTTTTTCAGAGAGGACTAATTATTTGGAAGGGTTGAAAAAGGCCCCCGGCATCCACGTTCCAGAACTGTTGGACATGATTCAGACGGAGTTTCCTGAAGACCTAGTGCTTCTACAAGAGAACGGATTGCAGGATATGTGGTCCTACTTTTATCCATATTTCCGTTTTACCACAGGCTCACTTTCCATTGTCCCCAGTGACCAAACGAGTCTTGGATTCGGTGCGGCCGCTGCTCTGGGGGCAAGTGTGGCGACAGAACGCCCGGTAGTAGCGCTTGTAGGTGACGGTGCATTCAATCTATTTTGTTCAGATTTTATGACGGCGGTACAGTATCAAATACCAGTAATTTATCTTGTACTTAATAATGGCGGCTACGGTTGGCTGCAAAACCAGATGAATTATAAGCATATCTCAGGACAAGCCTTCCCATTTGTTTCGGAGGCGGTCAAGACAGGAATCCAAATTCCCCAGTATGAATTTGTCGAAAGTCTGGCAATCCGCAGCAAGGGGGAGGCTCGGGAGCAGCTTCAGCTTGCTTGGCAAAAGTACAAGGAGAACAAGCTTGTGGTCGTCGAGGTGTTTGCTGATCTTGCAGATGTGCATGAGAAAATTAGTCATGTATATGGCGACTTTCCTCTCTACGAGCAACAGGCTTCCAAGAATTAATTTCAGCGAAGGACGTGGGTATGGTGAGAAGACGTGTTGTAGTGACAGGACAGGGAGTCGTAACGCCGATCGGGCTTCATCTTACAGATTTCTGGAATTCACTGCTGGAAGGAAAGAGTGGAATCGGACCTGTCACTGTTTTCGATACAGCAAATATACCAACAAAAATTGGTGCACAAGTTACGGGCTTTGACCCGTTGGAGTATATGAGCAAAAAGGAAGCCCAAAAGGTTGCACAGTTCACTCAATTCGCTTTGGCGGCTGCCCGTCAGGCAGTCGAGCAATCGAGGTTAGTCATAGACGAACGAAATGCAGGTCGTGTGGGTGTTATCGTCGGCTCTGGAGCAGGCGGCCTCGATGTCATAGAGGAGAACTACAGAAAATTAACGGAGCTTGGTCCTAAAAGGGTCTCTCCTTATTTTGTTTCCTCGATGATGATTAATTCCGCGCCTGGCGAAATCTCTATTGCCATTGGTGCTAAGGGACCTTCGTTTGCTGTGGTCACTGCTTGTGCCACAGGAAGCAATGCCATCGGTGAAGCATTACGTACGATCCAATACGGCACAGCTGATGTCGTAGTGGCTGGAGGAGCAGAGGCCAACTTTAGTCAGCTTGATTTGGCTTCTTTTGCGAATATTCACGCTCTTTCCAGACGTAATGAAGAGCCACAGAAAGCCAGTCGCCCGTTTGATACGGATCGCGACGGTTTTGTCATCGGTGGTGGGGCAGGGGTTCTAGTGCTGGAGGAGTTGGAACATGCCTTGAACCGGGGCGCCACCATTTTGGCCGAAGTAGCGGGTTATGGATGCACAACGGACGCATATCATATCACGGCTCCAGATCCCTCGGGCTCCGGCCCGGCAGAAGCGATCAATATAGCGCTGCAAGATGGGGGCTTAACACCGCAGGAGATTGACTATGTCAATGCCCACGGTACGAGTACGCCATTTAATGATCGCATGGAGATTAATGCTATTCAAAAAGTATTTGGAGAGCATGCGCCTCGGTTGGCAATATCGTCTATTAAATCCATGACAGGCCATTTAATGGGCGGTGCTGGGGCAGTCGAATTAATTGCAACGGTACAGAGCATGATCCACAGCAAAGTACCACCGACACTCAATTGTGACAATCCCGAAGCCCCTGAACTGAATTTTGTACCGCATGTATATCAGGAACGTGAGGTCCGTGCGGCGATTAGTAATTCTTTTGGTTTTGGAGGACACAACGTCTGTCTTGCCGTTCGTAAGTGGGAGGGGGTATAAGCCTGTGAGCGAAGAGCTAATCCATATCCAGGATGTGCTTCCGCACAGGTACCCATTTCTTCTGCTCGATGGTGTGACCGGGTACGAAACGTCGCAATGGGCAAAGGGGTACAAGCTTGTTACCTCAAGCGAATGGTTTATTACAGAAGCTAATCCATACATGCCTCCTATGCTGATCGTGGAGTCGCTTGCACAATTAGCGGCATTCGCTGCGGTTGACAAAAGAGGTATTTCATACCTAACCAACCTCAATGGCGTTCGCTTTCATAGCCTTGCGAAGCCTGGGGACCGAATAGATCTCTATTTTGAAGTGGTCAAGCGTCGGCGTGGTTATATTCTCGGAAGTGGCCGGGCTACCGTAGGCGAACGATTGGTGGCTGAGGCGGAAGAAATTGTTTCACTTGATCAATGACGGGGTGGAAGCGCGCGTTAAACTGTCTTTTTGTCCTCCTGACTGCCAAGTGCAGCGGGAGGATATTCACATCACGGAAATAGGAGTGAAATGAGATGAATAACATGCAGTTATTTGATTTAACGAATGCGCAAAAGCGTATATGGTATACCGAATTACTCTATCCAGATACATCCGTGTCACAGCTATCCGGTACAGCCAAGATGAAGGGTCACATTAATATCGCTGCCTTCATGCAGTCCATCAATTTGATTATCAAACAGTATGATGCGTTCCGCATTCGTATTACTTCAGTGGATGGAGTGCCCCAGCAGTATGTCGTTCCTTATGAAGAAAGACAGTTGGAGTGCTTGGATCTTACTCATATCGATAGTATTTCCGAGGTGGAAGCCTTACTTGAGCAGCACAAAAGCAAACCTTTGCCATTGCTGGACTCTGAACTCTTCCAGTTTTTGATTGTGAAGATTAGTGAGGAAGAGTATTGGATTAATATCAAAATGCACCATATTATTTCTGACGGGATCTCTATGGTGGTTTATGGAAATCAACTGACAGCCTTTTATATGGATTTAATTCAAGGAAATGAACCTAAGCTGAGCGATGATTGCTCTTATATTGAATATATTGCAGATGAGAACGCATATGAGCTTTCTGATAGGTACCAAAAGGATAAGGCATACTGGCTGGATAAATTCTCCGATTTGCCTGAACTCACAGGCTGGAAGTCATATAACCCGTTATCGCTAAGTACCCAAGCTGTTCGAGAACATTTTACTGTGCCGGAGACGCTATATAACGAGCTACAGGCATTTTGCCAACAAAACAGGATTTCTCTGTTCCAATTCTTCATGGGTGCGATGTATATCTACATACACAAAGTGACGAATCAGCCAGATGTGGTGATCGGTACCTCGTTCGCTAACCGGGGGAACAAGAAAGAGAAGCAAAAGATCGGTATGTTTGTCAGCACGGCTGCCGCCAGAACATACGTTGACAAGGATGTAGAGGTGTTAAGCTTCCTGCAGGAAGTAGCCAGGGACCAAATGTCAGTCTTGCGGCATCAGAAATATCCATACAATCAGTTAATTCAGGATCTTAGAGAAATGCACGGCAACAAGGATATTCAGCGGCTTTTTGGTGTTTCCATGGAATACCGCCTTATCAACTGGGTTGACTTGGATGACGTGCGCATTTTGACGGATTATGATTTTTGCGGCGATGAAGTGAATGATTTCGTGCTTCATATCGTGGAAATCTTGGATGAAGGCGAGCTTGTACTGGATATCGATTATCGGACAGAGCTGTTCGAACGCAGTGAAGTAACGGACATGGTGTCCCAGCTGCTTACGATCGCCGAGCAGATCATTCATACACCGCAGCTTTCCATTGCAGAAGTAAATCTATTGGGAGAAGCAGAAGAGCAATCCATTCTGGCTCTTTCGGAAGGCGATGTAGTGGATTACCCGCGTGATAAGACCATTCATGGCTTATTCGAGGAACAAGCTGAACGCACGCCGGACCACGTAGCTGTTCAGATGGGCGAGCAGAGCATTACATACCTAGCTCTAAATGAGCAGGCTAACCAGCTTGCGAGATATTTGCGCACCGAAGGCGTTGGTGCAGATGTACTCGTGGGGATTATGGCGGATCGTTCCCTAGATATGGTCGTCGGCATGTTGGCGGTTTTGAAGGCAGGAGGGGCTTATGTGCCAATTGATCCTGAATATCCTGAAGAACGCATTCGTTACATGCTAGAGGATTCAGGAGTCCGTCTATTGCTCACCCAAAGCCATCTATGGGAGAGTACCACTTTTGACGGAAAGCTTGTGAGTTTGGACGAAGCGGCAACGTATACAGGAGATGCTTCTAATCTGGAGAGCATTTCGGGACCGAGCCATTTGGCCTATGTTATCTACACATCGGGTACAACTGGCAAGCCGAAGGGAACGCTGATCGAGCACAAAAATGTAGTTCGCCTGCTCTTTAACGATAACAATTTATTTGATTTCAGTTCCCATGATACATGGACGCTATTCCATTCGTTCTGCTTCGATTTCTCCGTTTGGGAGATGTATGGAGCACTTCTTTACGGAGGGAAACTGGTAATTGTCCCATCCCTTACAGCTAAAAGCCCGGCAGCCTTCCTGGAGCTGTTGAAAGACAATCGAGTCACCATTTTAAACCAAACGCCGACATATTTTTATCAGGTGATACAGGAAGAATTGGCACAATCGTCCACAGAACTTAGCCTTAGAAAAATTATTTTTGGCGGAGAGGCTTTGAGCCCATCTCTTCTGAAAAACTGGCGGGCAAAGTATCCTGATGTGCAGCTGATTAATATGTACGGAATTACGGAAACGACGGTTCATGTCACTTACAAGGAAATCACAGAACATGAGATAGAAGCAGGCAAAAGCAATATTGGTAGAACCATTCCAACGCTTAGCGCTTATATTTTTGATGAGCACAGACGCTTGCAGCCTGTCGGGGTTCCGGGAGAGCTATACATTGCGGGGGATGGTCTTGCCCGTGGGTATTTGAACCGGCCAGATTTGACGGCTGAGAAATTTGTAGAACATCCGTATCGAGCGGGAGAACGCCTGTACCGAACTGGGGACCTGGCTCGCTGGTTGCCTGACGGCAATATTGAATATTTGGGCCGGATCGATCATCAGGTCAAAATTCGCGGCTACCGAATTGAGCTGGGCGAGGTCGAAGCCCAAATTCTCAAAGCTCCGGGCGTACGGGAAACGATTGTCCTCGCCCGGGACGACGAACAGGGACAAAAATTGCTGTGCGCCTACTATGTAGCCTCCAGCGATCTTTCGCCAGGGGAATTGCGGTCTCAGCTGGCAACGGAATTACCAGCTTACATGATTCCCTCTTATTTTGTTCGGTTGGAGCAAATGCCGCTTACACCTAATGGCAAGCTGGATCGCCGCGCGTTGCCGGCTCCTGAGGGTAGCGTACAATCCGGCGAGGATTATCTGGCTCCAAGAACTGCAGTGGAAGCACAGCTGGTGCTTATTTGGCAGGATATCCTGGGAGCTGCCCGCGTTGGCGTCCACGATAATTTCTTTGAGATCGGTGGTCACTCTTTGCGGGCAACATTGCTCGTTACGCGGATTCGCAAAGAGCTGGGATGCAGCATTTCGCTGCGTGAAGTATTTCAATCGCCTACGGTTGAATCCCTGGCGCGACTGGTGAAGGAACGAATTCCAACCGTGTACGAGTCCATTCCACAGGCTGAAGAAAGCGAAGCATACCCAGTGTCCTCAGCGCAAAAGCGGTTATACGTGCTGAGACAGATGGATGGGGGAGAGCTCAGCTACAATATGCCAGGTGCCTTCACCGTGGACGGACCGTTGGATCGCGTGCGGCTGGAGTCTGCGTTCAAGGCACTGATCCAGCGCCATGAATCGCTGAGAACCGGCTTTTATATGCAGGATGGAGAGCTTGTTCAGCATGTGCATAAGGATGTTCCGTTCACGTTGGGCTACACAGAGGCTTCAGCGGAGGAGACGGATACGCTCATTCACAGCTTTACCCGTGCCTTTGATCTGAGCCAGGCTCCATTGCTTCGTGTTAGCTTAGTGAAGCTGCAGGAGGAGCGTCATCTGTTGCTGTTTGATATGCACCACATCATTTCAGATGGGGTTTCCATTCAAATACTAGTGGAGGAACTCACGCAATTATATCAAGGAGAACAACTACCAGAACTGCATATTCAATACAAGGATTATGCGGTATGGCAACGGGAACAGTCGGAAAGAGAATGGCAAGACCTTGAAGCGTATTGGCTGCAAACCTTTGAAGGAGAGTTGCCGGTATTGGATTTGCCTACGGACTTCCAGCGCCCTTCGGTTCGGAGCTTCGAGGGTAGCCGTATTGATTTTACATTGGACGAGTCTGGCAATAAGGCGATACAAGAGCTTGCATCCCGTACAGGTACTACACTGTATATGGTATTGCTGGCCGCTTATTCGGTGCTGCTGCACAAATATACAGGGCAGAAGGACATCGTCGTAGGTTCTCCAGTAGCAGGCAGACCACAAGCGGAGCTTGAGGGCATCATTGGTATGTTTGTCAATACACTGGCTTTGCGCAGCTACCCGGCAGGAGAAAAAACCTTTCAGGATTATCTTCTGGAAGTCAAGGAAACAGCACTCAAGGCGTTCGAGCATCAGGATTACCCTTTTGAGAAATTAGTCGAAAAACTGGGCGTAGGACGTGATGTCAGCCGCAATCCGCTCTTTGACACCCTGTTGGTATTACAAAATACGGAGCAGGAAGAGCAAGACATGGATGGCGTGCACTTTACTCCTTACCCGATGGACACCGTCACAGCCAAATTTGACCTGTCCCTTAATGTAGAGGAGAAAGGCGCAGAACTAGCCTTTGGCCTCGAATATAGTACAGCTTTGTATCGGCGGGAAACTGTAGAGCGACTGGCCACGCACTTGCTTCGGGTTCTGCATGCAGTTGCGGCCAATCCTCAGTTGCAATTGGCTGAGATTGAAATGATTACATCGGAGGAGAAAGTACAGATCATTGAAGTATTCAACGCGACAGCTACTCCTTATCCAAGGGATAAGACCATTCATGAATTGTTCGCGGAACAAGTCAAGCATACACCGGAGCAGACGGCGTTGGTATTCGGCGATGCCCAGTTAACGTACCTTGAATTGGAAGACAAGGCGAGCCGATTGGCCCAAACACTGCGTCGTTTGGGGACGCTAAGGGAGCAACCGGTAGCTATAATGGGCGGACGGAGTATCGAGATGGTGGTTGGTATGCTCGCCGTGCTTCAGGCTGGTGGAGCCTATGTGCCAATCGATCCTGATTACCCGGAAGATCGGGTTCGTTATATGCTCGAAGATTCCGATGCCAAGCTACTACTGGTACAAAAGGGCGAGCTTATAAATGTAGACTACGGTATACCGATTGTTGACCTCAGCAGTGAAGAGGCTTATGCATCTGATCCTGTCCAAGCTGAGGAGGTAGTCCAGGGGCCACAGGGACTCGCTTATGTAATCTATACTTCGGGTACGACAGGTAGACCGAAGGGCGTTATGGTTGAACATCGGAACGTGGTCCGTCTGGTCAAAGAAACCAATTATGTGGAGCTGAACGAATCCACGCGAATTTTGCAGACAGGAGCCGTGGCCTTCGATGCCTCGACCTTTGAGATATGGGGAGCGTTGCTTAACGGCGGACAGCTTTATTTCGTGGAGAACGACGATATCCTGATTGCCGATCGGCTCAAAGCAGCTATTGCCAAATACGGAATTACGACCATGTGGCTTACTTCACCGCTTTTCAATCAGCTTTCACTGCAGGACGAGTACCTGTTCAGAGGACTGAAAGCATTGCTGGTAGGTGGTGACGTACTGTCCATATCTCATATAAACCGTGTCATTGAGGCTAATCCTGATCTTGTCCCTATCAATGGCTATGGTCCGACAGAGAATACGACCTTCTCCACCACCTACAAGATTCCGGGTCGTGTTGAAGGGGGCGTGCCGATTGGGCGCCCGATTAGTAACTCGACCGCTTATGTAGTCAATGGATCGCTGCAATTACAGCCCATTGGTGCTTGGGGCGAGCTGATTGTCGGCGGTGAAGGTGTAGCGCGCGGATACCTCAATCGTCCTGACCTCACAGCAGAAAAATTTGTCCCTAGTCCTGTTAAGGAAGGGGAACGCTGCTACCGAACTGGTGATTTGGTTCGCTGGCTTCCAGATGGGAACCTGGAGTTTAAGGGAAGAATTGATGAGCAGGTCAAAATACGCGGTTACCGTATCGAACTCCCCGAAATCGAGGCTCAATTAGCCAAGGTGGAGTCAGTAGTTGAAGCCGTAGTCGTCGTTCGCGCGGATGAGCTTGGAGAGAAGCAGCTTTGCGCTTATTATGTGGCAGATCGTACACTCACGGCAGGCGAAGTACGCCTTGCTCTATCGCAGGTACTTCCGGGCTATATGATGCCATCCTACTTTATCCAGATGGATCGTATGCCATTAACGTCAAACGGAAAAGTAGACCGCAGGTCTCTGCCAGCTCCGCAAGTAGGTGCGCACACAGGACGGAAGTATACAGCTCCTCGTACACCGGCTGAAGAAGCTTTGGCGTCTGTCTGGCAAGGGGTGCTGGGTGCCGAACAGGTGGGTATCCATGACAATTTCTTTGAATTGGGCGGAGATTCCATCAAGGCCATTCAGGTGTCGTCACGGTTGCTGCAGGCTGGCTATCGGTTAGAGATGAAGCAACTGTTCAAGTCCCCGACCATTGCCGAGCTAGGTGCAGAAATACAAACGGCTGTGCATATGGCTGAACAGGGAGTTGTGCGCGGAGCGGCTCGGTTGACTCCAGTCCAACAGTGGTTCTTTGGGCGGAAACAGGCAGAGCCTCATCACTTCAATCAAGCGGTCATGCTGTATCGTGAACAGGGATTTGAGGAAAAGGCCTTGCATCATGTGCTGAGGAAATTGGCTGAGCACCATGACGCCCTTCGCATGGTTTTTCGGCAGACCGAGCATGGCTACGAAGCTTGGAACCGTGATCTTGGAGAAGGAGAGCTGTATAGCCTGATCACTGCTGATTTACGGAGCGAATCTAATCCGGTTGCAGCCATTACAACACTGTCGGACGACATCCAGCGCAGCATCAACCTGGCAGAAGGTCCACTGATGAAGTTAGGGCTTTTCCATTGTCAGGATGGAGACCACCTTCTGATCGTGATCCATCATTTAGTGGTGGACGGAGTATCCTGGCGGATTTTGTTCGAGGACTTCGCAGCAGGCTATGAACAGGTGATCCAAGGACAAGCACTGACCTTTCCGCAGAAAACGGATTCCTTCCGTGATTGGGGAGACGCTATTGCCCGTTATTCAGAAGGACCAGAAATCAAGGTGCATCGGGCGTATTGGAGCAAGCTTGGGGATCAGCCACTAGAGCAGTTGCCGAAGGATGAGGCTGTGGAAAGCCTTTTATTGCAGGATAGCGAAGTGGTGACAGCACAATGGACGGTAGAAGAAACCGATCAACTGCTGAGAAAAGCCCATCGTGCTTACCAAACGGAGACGAACGATCTGCTATTGACTGCTCTAGGCATGGCGGTATCCAAATGGTCTGGTATTGGTAAGATCGCTGTGAATCTTGAGGGGCACGGTCGTGAGCCGATTATACCGAATATCGATATTACCCGTACTGTTGGCTGGTTTACAAGCCAATATCCGGTCATTTTAGACTTGGGAAATGATCTTGAGTTGTCAGCCTTAATCAAATCAGTGAAAGAAGAGTTGCGCCGTATTCCGAATAAAGGTATCGGATATGGGTTGCTCAAAACGATGGCGAGTCAGGAGGACGCAGACAGTCTCAATTTGCAGCCTGAAATTTCTTTTAACTATCTGGGGCAGTTTGATCAGGATTTGCAAGGAAGCTCGTTGCAGGTTTCTCCTTATCCGACCGGAAGCCCGCAAAGCCTGTTGGGAGAGCCAGCCTATACGCTAGATATTAATGGCATGGTGACAGACGGAGCCTTGACTCTGACGATGAGTTATAACGGAAAACAGTATAAGTCATCTACAATGAAACAGCTCGCTGGATATATTGAAGAAAGCCTACGGCAGCTTCTTCAGCATTGTGTAACCCAGGAAAGAACTGTATTGACACCAAGCGATGTGCTTGCCAAGGGGCTGAGCATTGCTGATCTGGAGGAGCTTTCTAAGCAGACCAGCCACATAGGCGATATTGAGAATGTATACAGCCTGACGCCGATGCAGAAGGGCATGCTGTTTCATGATATGTTCGAGCCGCATACAGGTGCTTATTTTGAGCAGGCCGCCTTTGACTTTAAGGGTAGTTTTGATCCGACCGCTTTCGGACACAGTCTGGATGCAGTGGTGGAGCGTCATGCCATTCTGCGCACGAACTTCTACAGTGGTTGGGGCAGTGAGCCTTTACAAGTCGTATTTCGGCACAGAGGCGCCAAACTGGTGTATGAAGACCTGCGTGAGATGAATGCACCGCAGCGTGAAGCTTACCTAAAGACATTTGCCGCTGAGGACAAAGCACAGGGCTTCAACCTGTCTGAAGATGAGCTTCTCCGTGTATCGATTTTGCAAACAGATGAAGAGAGCTTCCGTCTCTTGTGGAGCTTTCACCATATCGTCATGGATGGATGGTGTGTTCCATTAATTACACAGGAGGTGTTTGAACACTATTTTGCCCTCCTGGAAGGAAGAGAGCCTCAGCTGGCAGAGGTTCAGCCGTATAGCCGGTATATTGAATGGCTGGAACAGCAGGATGAAGCAGCTGCGGCCGACTATTGGAGCCGATATCTGGCCGGTTATGAGCAACAGACGCTTTTACCTCAAGTCGGTGGAGCAGTCAAAGGAGAAGGCTATGTAGCAGAAAAGCTGAACTATCCTGTCAGCAGGGAATTGACTGAACGTCTGGAAAAGGTGGCCAGAGATGCTCATGTCACGATGAATATATTGCTGCAGTCCATCTGGGGCGTTGCGCTTCAACGCTATAACGGTAGTCGGGATGTTGTATACGGAAGTGTAGTGTCAGGCAGACCGGCTGAAATTCCGGGAATTGACCGGATGATCGGTTTGTTCATTAATACAATTCCAGTTCGTGTGAAGACGGAAGAACATCTCCCCTTCACAGTCCTGATGAAGCAACAGCAGGAGCAATATATGGCTTCTCATATGTATGACACCTACCCGTTGTTTGAAATTCAGGCTCAGACGGACCAAAAGCAGGATCTAATCTCACATATTATGGTATTTGAGAATTATCCTGTGGAAGAGGAAGTAGAGCGTCTAGGAGGTGGCGAGGCTGCCTTTGAGATTGAGGAAGCGGAGCTTCTTGAACAAACGAATTACGATTTTAACTTAATTGTTCTACCGGGCAAAGAGCTGAGATTGTTGTTCCAATACAATGCGCTCGTCTATGATCCAGCCACGATTGAACAAATCAAGGGTCACTTGTTCCACCTCATGGAACAAATTGTGGAGAATCCTGCAATTTCCGTGGATGCTCTGGAATTGGTTACGCCGCAGGAGAGAGAACAGATTCTGAGCGTATGGGGAGAAACGGAAGCCAGCTCCAAACACCGTACCACGTTTCACGGGCTGTTGGAGGAACAGGCAGCTCGAACGCCGGACGCGACTGCCATTCTGTTTGAGAACGAGATGCTGACCTATGCCGAGCTGAACGCAAAAGCCAATGGATTGGCGAGAAGACTGCGTGCTGAGGGAATCGAGACGGGAGACCTGGTGGGGCTGCTTGTTGAACGGTCAACGGATATGATCGTTGGGATGTACGGCATTATGAAAGCCGGGGGCGCCTACGTTCCAATAGATCCAGAGTATCCGAAAGAGCGAATCAACTACATGCTCGAAGATTCGGGGACGAAGATGATCCTTGCCCAAGCGCATCTTTTGGAGCATATAGGCTGGATGGGAAAAGTCCTGTTGCTGGAAGAACCGTCGACCTATGATGCCGATGAATCGAATTTGAAGGATACGGCCGACTCTGATGATCTGGCTTACGTGATCTATACCTCAGGCACGACGGGTCAGCCTAAAGGCGTATTAGTGGAACACCGCGGACTACGAAATCTGTCGGACGTATATCGGGGACTCTTCGAAGTTACACCGCAGGATCGGATCGTTCAGTTTGCAAGTCTGTCGTTCGATGCATCGGTTTCCGAGATTATAACGGCACTGAGCCACGGGGCTACTCTATGCATTCCTTCTACGCAAGATATTTTAGATCATGCCCTGTTCGAGCAGTTCATGAACAGCAAGGCAATTACGATAGCGACTCTGCCACCAGCTTACATTATTCACCTTGAGCCGGAGCGCCTGCCAGCACTGCGATGCCTGCTAACCGCCGGATCGGCCACATCGGTCGAGTTGATCGAAAAATGGAGGAAGCACGTACAGTACTTCAATGGCTATGGCCCAACAGAGGATTCTGTATGCACCACAATGTGGACGGTCCCGGACAGTGAAGAAACGATGGAACGGGTGTCCATTGGACAACCCATTGCTAACCATCGTGTGTATATCTTGGATGACCATTTCAGAGTGCTGCCTGTCGGCGTAGCTGGAGAGCTATGCATTTCAGGTATCGGGTTAGCCCGGGGCTATCATAACCAGCCTGCGTTAATGGATGAGAAGTTCGTGGACAATCCGTTTACTCCAGGAGAGCGTATGTATCGGACGGGTGATTTGGTTCGTTGGTTACCAGATGGAACTATCGAGTACTTAGGCCGAATAGATCACCAAGTCAAAATTCGTGGCTATCGGATCGAGCTGGGCGAGGTCGAAGCACACATGCTCAGAGTGCCGTTCGTTCAGGAAGTCGTGGCCTTGGCTGTGGAAAGTGAGGATGGCTACAAAGATCTAGTCGCTTACTTTGTAGCTGCTCAGAAGCTTGAGGTATCGGAGCTCCGGGCAGTTTTGTCGGAGATGTTACCTGGATATATGATCCCTTCCCGCTTCGTACAACTGGAGGACATGCCTCTGACGTCGAACGGAAAAATAGATCGAAAAGCGCTGCAGGGCGAGCAAGGATGGGCAGTTGCTTCATCTGAGGCTCCACAGACACCTGTAGAAATTGAATTAGCCGAAATCTGGCAAGAGGTGCTGGGTGTAGAGAGCGCGGGAGTAAAGGATAATTTCTTCCATTTTGGAGGCCATTCACTGCGTGCAGCTCTGCTAGTCTCACGAATTCGTAAGGAGATGAACCGCGAGATTAGCCTAAGAGAAGTGTTCGAGTCGCCTACCATTGAAGACTTGGCTCGTGCCATTGAGGGCTATACACCGCTGAATTTTGAAGAAATTCCTACAGCGGGAGCGCGAGAGCACTACCCATTGTCTTCAGCCCAAAAGCGGCTGTTTATCCTTAGCCAGCTGGAAGGCGGAGAGCTGAGCTACAATATGCCAGGTATCCTTACGGTTGAGGGAGCCCTGAATCGGGAACGACTGGAGCAGGCATTCCGTCGTCTGATTCATCGTCATGGTTCACTGCGCACCCGTTTTGTGACTGTTAACGGTGAACCTGTACAGCAGATCCTACCGGATGTTCCGTTTACGGTGGAATATGCGGAGTTGAGCGAGACAGAGGCAGAAGCTGCCCTTCAGCAGTTTGTTCATCCTTTTGACCTTGGCGAAGCACCATTGCTGCGGGTAGGTCTCATTCGAATTGCACACGAGCGCCATTTACTGTTGTTCGATATGCATCATATTGTCTCGGATGGGGCTTCTATGAATATTCTCATAGAAGAGTTCCTTCACTTCTACCAAGAAGAGGACGTATTGCCTGCGTTGCAGATCCAGTACACAGACTATGCGGTGTGGCAGCAAGAGCAGCTCGGAAGCGAGCGTCTCAAAGCCCAGGAAGCTTACTGGCTGGATGCATTCCGCGGAAGCTTGCCAGTGCTGGATTTGCCAGTAGATGAAGTTCGTCCTGCGGTACGAAGCTTTGCGGGAGATCGGATTGACTTCCAGATTGATGCTTCTCTGAGCGCTTCACTCCAGGAGCTGGCTACCCGAACAGGTTCTACGCTGTTCATGGTGCTGCTGGCAGCCTATACGACGCTCTTGCACAAGTACACGGGGCAGGAAGATGTCATTGTAGGTTCACCAGTGGCGGGAAGATCCCATGCCACACTCGAGGGCCTTATCGGTATGTTCGTAGGCACAGTGGCACTGCGTACTTATCCAGAGGGCGAAAAGTCTTTCGAGGCTTACTTGAAGGAAGTGAAGGAAACAGCACTGCGGGCCTATGAAAACCAGGATTATCCGTTCGAGGAGCTGGTAGAGAAGCTGGAGCTTCAGCGTGACCTGAGTCGTAACCCACTATTTGATACTATGTTTGTTCTGCAAAATATCGAGCAGGGAGAACAAGAAATAGAGGGATTGCGTTTCACTCCTTACGATCAGGCCCATCCTGCTGCCAAGTTCGACCTCACGCTGACAGTGAGTGAAGCGGATGAGGCATTGAACTGCACGTTGGAATACGCGACTGCAATCTACAAGCGGGAGACCGCTGAGCGGATGGCAGGCCACTTTGTACAGCTTATTCAGGAAGCTATCGCCAATCCGGGATTGTCGTTGTCATCCCTTGATATCGTGACACCGCAGGAAAAGTCGATGCTGATGAAAGATGCGGACGAAGCCAAAGCAGATTATCCTCGTGACCAAACGATTCATGCACTGTTCGAGGAACAGGCTGTCCGTAATCCGGATGCAGTAGCGGTCGTATGTGAAGAGGCAACCTTGTCCTATAGCGAGCTGAATGAGCGGGCCAATGGACTTGCCAGAACGCTTCGCGAGCGTGGTCTGCAACCAGACGGACTGGCTGGAATCATGGCGGATCGTTCCCTTGAAATGGTCGTTGGGATTTTGGCCATCTTGAAGGCGGGCGGGGCTTATGTCCCTGTCGACCCTGAATATCCAGAGGACCGCATTCGCTTTATGCTTGAGGATTCGGGAGCCAAGCTGCTGCTGACACAAGCGCATCTGGAGACACGTATCTCCTTCACCGGGGACATTGTTAATCTGGACGAGGCGGCTTCCTACAAGGAAGATGTCTCAAATCTGGAGCCTACGGCTGGACCGAATCATCTTGCCTACGTTATCTACACATCGGGTACGACAGGCAAGCCAAAGGGAACGCTGATCGAGCACAAAAATGTAGTCCGCTTGCTCTTTAATGATAAAAATATGTTTGATTTCGGTCCTCAGGATACGTGGACGCTGTTCCATTCATTCTGTTTCGACTTCTCCGTATGGGAGATGTACGGGGCATTGCTGAACGGAGGTCGTCTGGTCATCGTTCCATCGCTTACTGCGAAGAGCCCAGAGCGTTTCTTGCAGTTGCTTAAGGACCAGAAGGTTACCGTGTTGAACCAGACGCCAACATACTTCTATCAGTTACTACAAGAAGAACTTAGTCATCGCGCGGCAGAATTGAGTCTTCGCATGATTATCTTCGGCGGGGAGGCATTAAGCCCGGCCTTGCTCAAGGACTGGAGAGCGAAATATCCGCAAGTGCAGCTCATCAACATGTATGGCATCACGGAAACGACCGTGCATGTAACGTATAAGGAAATTACGGAACTGGAAATTGAACAGGGCCGCAGCAATATCGGTATCCCGATTCCGACACTACGTGCGTACATTCTGGATGAACAACGCCGTCCACAACCGATTGGCATTCCGGGTGAACTCTATGTGGCGGGCGAAGGCCTGGCGCGTGGCTACCTGAACCGACCGGAATTGACGGCAGAGAAGTTTGTAGCTCATCCGTTTGAAGCGGGCGAGCGCATGTACCGCTCAGGTGACTTGGCACGCTGGTTGCCGGATGGCAGCATGGAGTATTTGGGACGGATTGACCATCAGGTTAAAATCCGTGGTTACCGTATCGAACTAGGAGAAGTGGAGGCGAAGTTGCTCCATGCTCCGTCTGTGAGGGAGGCCGTTGTGCTTGCCCGGGAGGATGGAAGTGGACAAAAAGTACTGGTGGGCTATTTCACTGCCGATCAGATGCTGACAGTAGGCGAATTGAGAAAAGCCTTGGCTGCTGAGCTGCCGGCTTATATGATTCCGTCTTACTTCATGCAATTGGAACAGATGCCGTTGACACCAAATGGTAAGCTGGATCGCAAAGCACTTCCAGCTCCTGAGACCAATGTGCAGACTGGAGCGGTTTATGAAGCGCCGAGGAACGCAGCTGAGGAAGCTTTGGCTTCTGTATGGCAAGGTGTGTTAGGAGCACAGCAGGTCGGCATCCATGATCACTTCTTCGATCTGGGTGGTGACTCCATCAAGGCGATTCAGGTGTCCTCTAGATTGTTCCAATTGGGATATAAATTAGAGATGAAGGATCTCTTCAAATATCCGACAATTGCTGAGCTAAGTCCGTATCTTCAAGTAGCCGGACGCACAGCAGAGCAGGGTGAAATCAAAGGTGCAGCGGAGTTAATGCCAATTCAGCGCTGGTTCTTTGAACGTCACACAGCGGAGCCACATCATTACAATCATGCTGTCATGCTCCATCGGAAAGACGGCTTTGATGAGGCTGCACTCCGGTTGACAATGGACCAAGTTGCGATTCATCATGACGCGCTACGTATGGTTTTCCGGTCTACAGAAGCTGGATATGCAGCTTGGAATCGGGGAATTGACGAAGGCGAACTCTACACATTGGACATCGTCGATATGAGACAGGTAGAAGACCAGGCAGCTGCTGTTCAAGCGCAGGCCGATGCCATCCAGGCAAGCTTCCACTTGGAAGACGGCCCTCTGTTCAAGCTAGGCTTGTTCCATTGTAATGATGGCGATCATTTGTTGATTGTCATTCATCACCTCTTGGTTGACGGCGTATCCTGGCGCATCCTGTTTGAAGACATTGCAACAGGATACGAGCAGGCATTGAATGGAAAAGCGATTGTTCTCCCGCAAAAGACCGATTCGTATCTTGTATGGTCCGAGCAAGCGGCGAAGTATGCAGCAGGCCCTGCCCTGGACGAGGAACGTTCATACTGGCAGCAGATTGAGGAGACGATGCTGGCTCCACTGCCAAAGGATGAGGATCAGGAACCGGGCACCATTCGGGATACCGAGTCGGTTACGGTAACGTGGTCTGCTGAAGAAACAGACCTGCTGTTGCGACAAGCAAACCGGGCTTATCATACGGAGACGAATGATTTGCTCTTGACTGCGCTGGGAGCAGCTATTCAGCGCTGGACAGGCATGGAACAGATTTTGGTTAACCTTGAAGGGCATGGCCGGGAAATGATCGTACCAGATCTGGATATTACCCGTACCGTGGGCTGGTTCACCACCCAATACCCTGTTCTGCTGAACCTGCAAGGTGGGCAGGAAGTATCTGCCCAAATCAAGCGCATCAAGGAGAATTTGCGAGAGGTTCCGCACAAAGGCATCGGCTACGGTCTGCTGAAGTATATGGCACCGGAAAAAGGTACTCGATTCAGCGTAGAACCGGAGGTTTCCTTCAACTACCTTGGACAGTTTGATCAGGATTTGGAAGGCAATGCTCTTAGCCTGTCTACACATTCAGTCGGTAAGGCGCTCAGTGATCACACACCACAGCAATATGCTCTGGATGTGAATGGCATGATTGCCGAAGGCCAGCTATCACTGACGATTACGTACAGCAACAGGCAGTACCGTAAGGAGACGGTAAGTCATTTTGCTGAATTATTACAGTCAAGTCTTAGCGAGGTCATCCAGCATTGTGTGACTCAGGAGCGTTCGCAGCTTACGCCGAGTGATGTTCTGTTCCAAGGACTGACCCTGGAGCAGCTTGATCGACTCACAGCCCAAACGGCCCATATTGGAGAGATTGAGGATGTGTACAAGCTAACGGCAATGCAGAAGGGCATGCTCTTCCACAGCTTGCTGGAGCCGGACTCCTCTTCATACTTTGAGCAGGCAACGTTTGAGCTACGTGGCAGCTTCGATGTAGATATCTTCTTCGAGAGCTTCCAGGCTTTGGCGCAACGACATGCCATATTGCGTACCGGCTTTTACAACAATATCACTGATGTACCGCTGCAAGTTGTCTTTAAGCAACGGCCAATCCCTCTGAACTACGTAGATTTGCGTGCCGGTACGTTGCAGGAGCAAGAAGCCCAAATTCAGGCTTATACTACTGAAGATATGGCTAAGGGATTCAGCTTGTCAGAAGATCCGCTGATGCGAGTGACTGTCATGCAAAAAGAACAAAGCCACCTTGTATTGTGGAGCTTCCATCATATTGTCATGGATGGCTGGTGCATCCCGATTATTACACAGGAGCTGTTCGATTATTATTCTGCCCTGCGTCAGCAAGTACAGCCTGTACTACCACCGGCTCAGCCCTACAGCCGTTATATAGAATGGCTTGATGCACAGGATGATCAAGAGTCTTCAACATATTGGAGCCAATATCTCGAAGACTATGACGGCAATACCGTATTGCCGGAAGCTAAAACGAAATCTCAAGCTAAAGTAGAGGGTTACGTTCT
Source organism: Paenibacillus sp. EKM301P (assembly GCF_011800295.1). NCBI lineage: Bacteria > Bacillati > Bacillota > Bacilli > Caryophanales > Paenibacillaceae > Paenibacillus > Paenibacillus sp. EKM301P. The sequence continues at coordinate 86,503 of NZ_JAALFM010000013.1, forward strand.
GAATGAGCATGTTCTCCATTTGGGCGCGTCCTTGACCCATAAAATGGATGTTGTCGCGAAGCGCAATCATGTGACCGTCAACACACTCATGCAGACAGCCTGGGGCCTGATTCTCCAACATTACAATGCCAGCTCGGATGTTGTTTTCGGTGGCGTTGTATCAGGTAGACCTGCTGAGATCGCGGGGATCGAGAATATGGTGGGTCTGTTTATTAATACAGTACCTATCCGCGTACAGACATCCAAAGACGAGGCCTTTGTCGATGTGATGAAACGTACACAAGCACATTCGTTGGCTGGTCGTGCCTACGACACCTATCCGCTGTATGAGATTCAGGGGAAAACAACCCAAAAGCAAGACCTGATTTCTCATATTATGATCTTTGAAAATTATCCGCTCGACGAACAGGTAGAACAGTCGGGTAATCACACAGAGGACGATCTCGAAGTCGCCAACTTCGCCATGTTTGAGCAAACCAACTATGACTTTAACCTCGTTGTCATTCCAGGCGAGGACATTAAGGTCTGCATTCGCTACAACGCTTCGGTCTACGAGCAAGAAAGCATTGCGCGAATCGGAGGACATTTGTTGCAAATGCTCGATCAGGTAGCTACTCGTCCGCAAGCGACGATACAGGAGCTGGAGATTGTAACACCGGAGGAACGGACGAAGCTGCTTGACTGGGGTGGCAAGGCTCATGCCTATCCAAGTGATCAGGGTCTGCATACCTTGTTTGAGGAACAGGTTGTCCGTACGCCAGATAAGATCGCAGCAGTAAGCGGCGATATCCAGATCACGTATCGGGAGTTGAACGAGCGGGCGAACAAACTGGCTTCGACCTTGATAGACCAGGGACTGCGGAGTGAACAAGTAGTGGGTCTGTTGGCGGATCGGTCAGTGGAACTGCTGGTTGCCATCATGGGTGTACTCAAAGCGGGCGGAGCCTATGTACCTATTGATCCTGAATATCCGCAGGAGCGGATTCAGTATATTCTGAAGGACTCCGGCGCTGAGATTCTGCTCACACAGAGCCACCTGACGAAGTTGGCCTCCTTTGAGGGAATGGTTATGGAATTGGATTCTCCGCACATCTACGGAACCGGAGTGGATAATCCTAATATTCCTGTAAGAGGAAACGACCTAGTGTATTTAATCTATACCTCAGGTACAACAGGGAATCCGAAGGGAACCATGATTAACCATAAAGGGATCGTGAACTACATCTGGTGGGCCAATAAGGTCTATTGTGCAGGGCAACCAACGGACTTCCCGCTGTACTCATCCATTTCGTTTGACTTGACGATGACATCAATGTTTACTCCGTTAATAAACGGAGGAATAGTACGGATTTATGATGGTATAGATAAGGCAGAGGTCGTTCAGCATATTTTGCGCGAAAATGCGGTCGATATTCTCAAGCTGACGCCGACGCATCTCAGTCTCATAAAAGACATGACCATTCCAGCGGAGAGTCGTATTCAGCAGCTTATTGTGGGTGGAGAGAATCTGACCACTCATTTGTCCAAAACGATTACCGATCTCTTTGGCGGCAACATCAAAATTTACAATGAATACGGCCCAACCGAAACCGTCGTTGGCTGCATGATTCACCTGTACGATCCTGCGAAGGATACACGGGAATCTGTACCGATTGGATTGCCGTCCGACAACATATACATTCATATCCTGGATGAACAGCTTCGTCTTGTACCGTTAGGTGTGGAGGGCGAAATGTACATCGCCGGGGACGGAGTAGCCCGTGGATACCTGAATCGTCCGGATCTTACCGCAGAAAAATTCATTAGGGATCCGTTCGCTGCGGAAGGAAATATGTATCGGACCGGAGATTTGGCTCGTCGCCTTCCTAATGGAGACATTGAGTACATTGGGCGTATTGACCATCAAGTTAAAATACGGGGCTATCGTATTGAGCTTGGTGAGATTGAGGCCAAGTTGCTGGATATGCCACTTGTGGAGGAAGCTCTCGTTGTTGCGTGGGCAGACGCCAATGGACAGAAGTCTCTATGTGCTTACTTTGTAGCTGATCGGGAAATGTCTGTCAGCGAGCTGAGAAATGAACTGTCTGCCGAACTGCCTGCATATATGATTCCGTCTTACTTTGTCCAAATGGACGTAATGCCTTTGACACCAAATGGCAAGCTGGATCGTAAGGCACTGCCTGAACCAAACTTGGGTGTGAAAGCAGGAGCCGCCTTTGCTGCTCCGCGGACGGATGTGGAGAATATTTTGGCTTCGATTTGGCAAGGTGTGCTCGGCGTACCGCTTGTTGGCATACATGATAATTTCTTTGAACTTGGAGGCGACTCGATCAAATCGATTCAGGTTTCATCAAGACTTCTCCACGCAGGCTACAAACTGGAAATGAAGAATTTATTCAGCTATCCAACAATTGCGGAACTGGCTCAGCGTGTTAGCGCAGTCAGCCGAATTGCAGATCAGGGCGAGGTACACGGAACGGTAAAACTGGGACCTGCCCAGCGCAGATTTTTCGAAGAGCAGTCAAAGGATCTACATCACTTTAATCAGTCGGTCATGCTGTACCGACGCGAAGGCTTTAATACCGATGCGCTCGCCAAGGTTATTCAAAAAATTGCAGAACACCATGATGCGCTGCGACTGGTATTCCGCCAAGGAGAGCACGGAGTAGAAGCGTGGAACCGCAGTTTGGGCGAAGGTGAGCTGTATAGCCTCCAAATCCACGATTTGCAGGATGAAAAAGACCCGGCTTTGGCAATAGAAGCTGGTGCAGAAGCCATTCAGCGCAGCATCTCTCTGGAGGATGGGCCACTCTTTAGACTAGGTTTGTTCCGCTGTGCGGAAGGCGAACATTTGTTGATCGTTATTCATCATTTGGCTGTGGATGGCGTATCCTGGCGTATTCTCTTTGAGGACTTACAGGAAGGCTACGAACAAGCAGCACGTGGACAAGTGGTCAAACTCCCACAAAAGACGGATTCGTACCGGGCATGGGTTGATGGGATTACGCAATATGCCAACAGCCCGGCGGCTGAACAAGAACGTAGTTTTTGGGCAGAGGTAGAAGGAGAGGGATTTGCCCTTCTTCCAAAAGACAAGGTAGACGGCGCTCTTCTCATAAAAGACACCGAGGCTGTTACGGTAACATGGTCGCCAGAAGAGACAGAGCAGTTCCTGAAAGAGGCGAATCGCGCTTACAATACGGAAGTTAACGATCTGCTTTTGACGGCCCTAGGTATGGCTGTTCACGAGTGGACAGGGATCGAACGTGTAGGCATCGTGCTGGAAGGACATGGACGGGAGCCTGTTGTACCGGAATTAGATATCACTCGCACAATAGGCTGGTTTACAAGTCAGTATCCTGTCGCCCTTGAGATGGGAGGCGAAATGGAGATCGGCGCCAGAATCAAGCGTATTAAGGAAGGCCTGCGTCGTATCCCGAACAAAGGTGTAGGATATGGTATTTTGAAATATTTGAGTGACGTATCCACTGGCTCCTCCTTCTCGGCAGAACCGGAGATTACCTTCAACTACCTGGGGCAGTTTGACCAGGATCTTGCAGAAGGAACGATGGAGGTGTCCCCTTACTCGGCAGGGTCTGAGGTCAGTGAGGAGATGGTGCAGCATCAGGCCTTGAATATTAATGGACTGATTACCGAAGGACAGCTTCAGCTTTCGGTCAGCTATAACCATCAACAATTCCATGTGGATTCGGTAGAGAAGTTTGCCGGTATCTTGAAGGAACGTCTCAGTGAAGTCATTGGACACTGTGCAGGCAAGGATAGAACCGAGCTTACACCAAGCGATGTACTCCTCAACGATATCAGCTTGGAGGAAATCGAGGAGCTGGAAGAGCAGACACGGCACATCGGTAGCATTGAAAATGTGTATAAACTGACACCGATGCAAAAGGGAATGCTGTTCCACAGCTTGCTGGAGCCTCATTCAGAGGTCTACTTTGAGCAGGCCACATTTGAAATTCAGGGAGTATTCTATCCTGAGGATTTCAAACGCAGCTTACAGCATCTGATGAAACGGCATGCCATACTGAGAACGAATTTCCATGCTGGATGGGGCGACTTCCCTATACAGATTGTGTTCAAAGAAAGAGCATGCGATTTCGTATACGAGGAATTGCATGAACTGGAACCGGGCGAAATGGAAACGCGTCTTGCAGCTTATATGGACCAGGACAAAGCGAGAGGTTTTGATCTGACGAATGAAGCCTTGCTGCGTGTTGCTATTCTACGTACTGCAAAAGAGCATTACCATCTGTTGTGGAGCTCTCATCACATCATTTTGGATGGCTGGTGTATGCCTCTTGTGCTCCAGGAAGTGTTTGAAACGTACGGAGCTCTGCGTGAGCAAAGGGAGCCTGAACTTCCTGTAGCAGCATCGTACAGCCAGTACATTCAATGGTTAGAGAAACAAGGCGAGGAAGAGGCATCCTCCTACTGGAGAGGGTATCTGGAAGGCTACGAGCAGCAGACGAAGCTGCCACAGGCCATCACACAGCCATCGGCAAAAGCAGAAGCCTACGTGTCGGAGAAGCTGGTATTCACGTTGGATGCGGATTTGACTGAGCGCTTGGAACAAGTGGCCAAACAGCATCAAGTGACGATGAACACGCTGATGCAAGCTGCTTGGGGAATCGTATTGCAACGCTACAATAGAAGTCAGGATGTCGTCTTCGGAAGTGTGGTTTCGGGGAGACCTGCCGAGATTCCAGGCATCGAAAGCATGATCGGTCTCTTCATTAATACAGTTCCAGTTCGAGTTCAGGCCGAAGGAAGCGAAACGTTCTCTCATGTGTTGAAGAGACAGCAGGAATTATATTTGGCTGGGCATGCTTATGATTCCTATCCGCTCTATGAGATTCAGGCACAGAGCGAACAAAAGCAAGATTTGATTTCCCATATCATGGTATTTGAGAATTACCCGGTAGAAGAGCATCTGGAAGAGAAAATTGCCAATGATGAGGCTGAATACAAAATTACGGATGTTCAGATGTTTGAACAGACAAATTATGATTTTAACCTCATTGTGCTGCCGGGACGTAGTCTGGAGTTCTTGTATCGTTATAATGCCCGTGTCTATGACCGGGAGAGCGTGGAACGGATTCAAGGGCACTTGACGAAAATTCTGACAAGCGTATCTGTACAACCTGCTATCCGTATTGATGAGCTGGAGCTGATAACGCCAGAAGAGAAATCACAAATTATAGAGGTATGGGGAGACACAGCAGCTCCTTATCCGCGTGAGAAGACCCTTCACGGCATATTTGAGGAAAAAGCTGCACTCACACCGGATCATACAGCACTTATTTTCGGCGAAACGGAGCTTACCTACGGAGAACTTCATCAGCAGGCCAACCGCCTCGCACGTACGCTGCGTGCGCAAGGGGTCAGACCAGATCAGCCAGTCGGCATCATGGTCGAGCGTTCGCTTGAGATGATCATAGGCATCCATGCCATTCTAAAAGCGGGCGGCGCTTATGTTCCGATTGATCCGGAATTCCCTGAGGATCGTATTCACCACATGCTGGAGGATTCGGGAGCGAAGCTTCTGCTGACGAAGAGCCATCTCAAGGATCGTTTCCCATTCACTGACACGATCCTGGCACTGGATGATCCGCAGGCGTATCATGCGGATGACTCCAATCTGGAGCCAATTGCAGGACCAGAACATCTGGCGTATATCATTTACACGTCGGGTTCAACCGGCAAGCCGAAAGGTGTAATGATTGAGCATCGCTCCGCCGTCCATACACTGAGCCAGTTGGAAGCTGAATATCCGATGTTGGCGGGTGACCGATTCCTGCTCAAAACGACATTCACCTTTGACTTCTCCGTGCCAGAGCTGTTCTGCTGGTTCTTTGGACAGGGGACGCTTGTGATCCTGCCGCAGGGCGTGGACAAAGATCCGGTCGCACTGCTGGAGGCTGTGGATGCGAACCGAATCACGCATCTTAATTTGGTACCTTCGATGCTCAGCGTGCTCGTTCAATATTTGAAAGAAAGCAGTACCCAAGGATTCCTTACTCTGAAATATCTGTTTGCCTGCGGCGAGACGCTGCCTGCCAAACTTGTGGAAGAGTACTATAAAGTATCACCTTATGCCGTACTGGAGAACATCTACGGTCCTACGGAGGCGGCTGTATATGCGACTCGATATACAACGAGTCGTGAGACTGCGAATCTAACGCATGTGCCTATCGGCAAACCGTACGCTAACGTCCAAGTATGGATGATGGATAGTTCTTCTCAGGTATCACCAGTAGGTGTGCCGGGGGAACTCTGCATTGCAGGTGAAGGGGTAGCGAGAGGGTATTTCAATCAGCCGGAACTGACGGCAGAGAAGTTCATTCCTCATCCGTACAAGTCGGGTGAACGGATTTACCGAACGGGCGATTTGGCTCGGTGGTTGCCTGACGGGAATATTGAGTACTTGGGACGGATTGATCACCAGGTAAAAATCCGTGGTTACCGCATTGAGCTGGGAGAAGTGGAAGCACAAATTCTGAAGGTACCATCGGTGCAGGAAGCGGTTGTTCTAGCACTGGCTGACTCCAGCGGAAGTACTCAGCTTTGTGCATACTTTGTGGCCGAGGAGGCGCTCGGAGCGGGCGTACTACGCGAGGCACTGGCCAGCGAGCTGCCAAGCTATATGATTCCGTCTGCTTTCGTACAGCTCGCACAAATGCCGCTGAATCCAAATGGCAAATTGGATCGCAAAGCGCTACCGGCACCGGAAACACTTCTGCGGAGCACAGCCGAGTATATCGCGCCGCGTACGCAGACAGAAGTAGAGCTTGCTAAGATTTGGTCCGAGGTGCTCGGCGTACAGGAAATCGGGATCAGGGATCAATTCTTCGAACTTGGCGGTCATTCACTGAAAGTATTGGGCTTGATCCAAAGGATCTCGTCCAGTATGGGTGTTCATCTCCCACTTCAAGCCGTATTTAATCTGCCGACTGTGGAAGAAATGGCGCATGAAATTTTCAAGCTGCAGGCAACAACTGCTGCCGATGAACAAGAAATGGAAATTATCCGCTTCCCAGGAAAAGGAGCGCTTAAAGTATTTTGCTTCCCTCCTCGGGTAGGTCACTCTCTGGGGTACTATGAGATGGCCAAGGAGCTGGATGGGCTTTGCGAGGTGTACGGGATGGAATTTATCGGCGACCGTTTCCAGGGTCAAGATATGTTGGATCGATACATCGATGCCATCGTGGGTATTCAAGCAGAGGGTCCGTATATATTCTTGGGATACTCACTTGGAGGAAATCTTGCCTTTGAGGTAGCTAAAGCCATGGAAAGCCGAGGTTACCATGTTGGGGACATTATTATGGTAGATGCTATGAGAAAGATGTCCAAGGATGAATCGACACCTGAGGAGCTTGAAGAGATTGTCGAGACGGTGCTGGACAGCATTAGGGAGCAGTACAAAGCATTCCTGGCCGATCCAGCCGACAGGGAGCGAGTCATGGACAAAATGTTGGTTTACTCCAGCTACCGCGATGAGCTTATTAACGCAGGTGAAGTTCATGCGAATATCCATGCTATGATTGCAGAGGATGATAGTGTTGGTCCGGATACATCATTAGATAAATTGTTATGGCAACAGGCAACACTTGGCCAATACAAAGAATACGGGGTCATCGGAACGCACGATGTGCTGCTTGATTCCGGTTTTGTTGGGGAGAATGCTAAAGTACTGAGACAGATACTTGGTAAAATTGCAGAAGCCTCATCTAAAAACAAGCCTATTTTGTCTTAATATCAATCAACCAGAATAGTAGTGGGCAACAAAGACGCCCGGGTTCCTTTATAAAGGAGGGACCCGGGCGTCCTTTTTATTTTATGAAATCCGCAACATGCAGAGAGTAGTGCCCTTAATGATCAGTGTTTGTTTTAGCAATGGTTGACCGAGAATAATGGATATTGGAGATGAGATCACGGATGACTTGAATGACGAGCTCAGGTTGATCATGGATAATCATATGTTCGCTCTTTTTGGCGACAATAAGCTTGCTGTTGTTAGAGATGTGGAGCATCTCGCGCTGCCCGATTTGCCAGCTTTGTTCGATCTGATCATTTCCACGCTTACTTATACCGAACTGAGTCAAATTTTGCTGAATGCCTCGGGCAATTACGCGTACAGGGAGGTTGCCCAAATGCTGGCCGCGTATGGCATCTTCGGTAGTGCTCGCCAGATCACCCTCCTCGGCAACAGAGCGAAAGTACTTGGGGGAAGCAACAATGTTCACGAAAGATTTTCTATCTCGATACTCCACCCGACCGTTTAGCATTAAGTTGGGGAACAGACGAAAAGCCCCCGATCTTTCTAGGAGAATGGATATGAGCGGCGAGGGATTAACCTTAGGCCGTTCTTTGGCATAGATCTTATTTGTCCGCCGGGCATCATTCTCAGGCCTAGCATCCACCAGAACCAATCCTGCGACTTCGTCTCTGTACGTCTGTGCATAGAGTCTTGAGTACATCCCCCCGAGGGAATGGCCTACAAGGATATATGGAGCTTGGATGTCTGCATTTTTTAGAGCGGTATGAAGCTCCCGAACGATGTTTTCGCCGGTACGTGGAGTATTTGCCTCTTCGCTCCATGCATAGCCTGCCCGATCATAGGATACAACGGTGGCAAAGGATGATAGCTTCTCGGGAATATCTCTCCAAGAAAGGCTACTTTCCCCGCTCCCTGATTCAAGCACTATCGTTGGAGAGCCGGCACCCATTTTATGAATATGGAGACGATAACCTCCAGCGTCGACCATTCTCCCCAGAGGAGGATGTTGCGACTTATCATGTTTGGATGCAATCCACTCATACACAAATCCAGAGATAACAACAAGCAGTAAGCAAGAGATAACCCAAAACACAACTTTCGTCCAGGTCAGCCTTCGTTGTTTCATATAACATCTACTCCTCTATAAGGTCATTATTCAATTCACAACATCTATTTCATATGAGGTAAAATTGCTTTGGTGTGGTTGGTTCATGATGAACTTTCATGTAAACATTAAGTTGGAGTTCTGTAGTATCTACCTATTCACTATTAAAGGCTGGGGGGAATGGCGCGGGCGTTCCTTATCATTTATACCCATCCTTTGTTTGTCAAATCATCAATATTAAAGAAAAAATGAATATACAATTAGGAACCATTTGAACAAAAGCCTAGGGTCTAGTTACAAACATATAGGTGTGAAAACAATTTAATAAAAAAACTTGCATTTAAAAATCCAGAATGATATACTCTAATTCCGGCCAAGAAGACATAGTAGTTGCGAGCGAGAGATACAAAAAAATGTTTTAAAAAATGCTTGCAAAGTTGGTTCGGAAGTGATATGATATAAGAGTTGATGAGGCGATGAGTTGATTCAACGAAAGAAATGTTTGATCTTTGAAAACTGAACAACGAGTGAGTAAATTGATTTTGTTCGCAAAATCAAACAAAGAGATATTTTATCTCGTCAGTTTCAAAATGAGCTAATCGCTCTTTCTATAACCAACTTCGGTTGGTCTTTAATG
>NZ_JAALFM010000126.1:0-286 GCF_011800295.1 Paenibacillus sp. EKM301P
TGGTGGAGCCAAGGGGGATCGAACCCCTGACCTCCTGCGTGCAAGGCAGGCGCTCTCCCAGCTGAGCTATAGCCCCAAACTTTTAGTCAATCTAGAAATGGTGGGCCTTAGTGGACTCGAACCACCGACCTCACCCTTATCAGGGGTGCGCTCTAACCAGCTGAGCTAAAGGCCCTAATTCATTAAATTTTATCATCCTTTAAAGGATTTTGCTTGGCGGCGTCCTACTCTCCCAGGACCCTGCGGTCCAAGTACCATCGGCGCTGGAGGGCTTAACGGTCGTGTT
>NZ_JAALFM010000127.1:0-281 GCF_011800295.1 Paenibacillus sp. EKM301P
GTGCCGGCGAGAGGACTTGAACCCCCAACCTACTGATTACAAGTCAGTTGCTCTACCAATTGAGCTACACCGGCACAAAAACTATTCAATTAAAAGTGGCTCGGGACGGAATCGAACCGCCGACACGAGGATTTTCAGTCCTCTGCTCTACCGACTGAGCTACCGAGCCTCACAATAGAGCTCTTTATCAAGCAATGTATTACTAATGGCGGAACTGACGGGATTCGAACCCGCGATCTCCTGCGTGACAGGCAGGCATGTTAGGCCTCTACACCACAGTT
>NZ_JAALFM010000128.1:0-279 GCF_011800295.1 Paenibacillus sp. EKM301P
CTCCTCGTCGTAGAAACTGGAGTCGATCGCCGCTTCCGTCACGCCGTATGCGTTGATGATCCGGAACAACGAGCCGAAGCGCTCCTGCAAGGTCCGGTAATCCGCCACGCTGCAGCTGTCCGAGCTCGTGATCAACAGCTCCAACCCGCTCATATCCAGCCGCTGCTCGTGCACGTACTCCAGGAACGGCACGATCAGCGCCGGCGTCGATTCGAAGATGGTGACCCGCTCCTGCTCAATCCAATGGTGCAGACGAGACGGATCAATCCGGTCGTCCTT
>NZ_JAALFM010000129.1:0-276 GCF_011800295.1 Paenibacillus sp. EKM301P
CCTGATAGCTCAGTTGGTAGAGCACTCGACTGTTAATCGAGTTGTCACAGGTTCGAGTCCTGTTCGGGGAGCCATATTTCAATACTTCTGAATTTTATATATAAGGTGGCGGCGTAGCTCAGCTGGCTAGAGCGTACGGTTCATACCCGTGAGGTCGGGGGTTCGATCCCCTCTGCCGCTACTCGGAGAGATACCCAAGTGGCTATAAGGGGACCCTCTGCTAAGGGGTTAGACTGCGTAAGTGGTGCGAGGGTTCGAATCCCTCTCTCTCCGCCA
>NZ_JAALFM010000130.1:0-270 GCF_011800295.1 Paenibacillus sp. EKM301P
AGCCCGGGCCTTTCTGGAAGGTGCGGGCGTAATCCTGCAGACGTTTCGGGTCGTCGCGCTGCGGGTCGATGCTGATCGACACCAGCTGCACTTCCGCGCCGACCCGGGCACCGAGCTGTTTCTGCACCTTGCCCATGATCGACGAGACCACCGGGCAGACCGTGGTGCAACTGGTGTAGATGAAACTCATGACGACGATCTTGTTGTGCACCAGATCCTGCTCCAGGTGCACGGTCTTGCCGTTCTGGTCGAGCAGCGGCACGTCGGCGA
>NZ_JAALFM010000131.1:0-268 GCF_011800295.1 Paenibacillus sp. EKM301P
GCCGGGAGACGATCGTCGGCATTCTCGCCGAGCGTTCGGTGGACTTGCTGGTGGCCGTGCTGGCCGTCTGGAAAGCGTGCGGGGCGTATGTGCCGCTCGACCCGGATTATCCGGCGGACCGCGTGCGGTTCATGCTTGAAGACAGCGGAGCGAAGGTGCTGCTGACGCAAACGGCGCTGCGAGAGCGTGCTGAAGCCTGGCTCGGCGAAGAGGAGCTGGCGCTAGCGGCGGTGCTGTACCTGGACGACGAAGCGTCGTACAGCGAGGA
>NZ_JAALFM010000132.1:0-268 GCF_011800295.1 Paenibacillus sp. EKM301P
TGGTGGAGGCTGAGGGGATCGAACCCCCGACCCTCTGCTTGTAAGGCAGATGCTCTCCCAGCTGAGCTAAGCCTCCTGGGTATGTATGGTAGCGGCGGAGGGGATCGAACCCCCGACCTCACGGGTATGAACCGTACGCTCTAGCCAGCTGAGCTACACCGCCATAACATAATTTACTAGCTTGTCCTAAATGGCGGAGAGAGAGGGATTCGAACCCTCGCACCACTTACGCAGTCTAACCCCTTAGCAGAGGGTCCCCTTATAGCCA
>NZ_JAALFM010000133.1:0-268 GCF_011800295.1 Paenibacillus sp. EKM301P
CAGCGCTCCATTCAGCGTGGAATATGTGCAAGCAAGTGAAGAAGAGACACCGCAGTACGCACAGGACTTTGTACGTGCATTTGATCTCGCACAAGCCCCGTTGCTGCGGGTTCAGTTGATCGAAAATGGACCGCAGCGTCACGTTATGCTCTATGACATGCACCATATTATTTCGGATGGCGTGACGGAAAGCATTATCGTGCAGGAGTTCTCTCAATTGTATGAAGGCCAGGAACTGCCGCCACTGCGGATTCAGTACAAGGATTAT
>NZ_JAALFM010000134.1:0-266 GCF_011800295.1 Paenibacillus sp. EKM301P
ATGGCCGATCACCGGATTACGGTGGCCGCTTTGCCGCCGACCTATGCGGTGTACCTGGAGCCGGAGCGGATGCCAAATCTGCGTATTTTGTTCACTGCGGGCTCAGCCTCTTCCACAGAATTGGTATACAAGTGGAAGGATCAAGTGGCGTACTACAACGGCTACGGTCCAACCGAAAACTCGGTGGCGACGTCCATCTGGCCGGTATCCGAGGATGAAAGGGCAGGCCAACTCATTTCCATCGGTCGTCCTATGCCGAATCACCG
>NZ_JAALFM010000135.1:0-266 GCF_011800295.1 Paenibacillus sp. EKM301P
TCAAGAAATAGGGCATTGGCGTGGCAATGGTGCTCTTCTGCCAAATCACGACGGGTCAGAAGCACTGCGGCCTCGCTGTCTTCCAGCATGTATTGAATACGAGAGGACGGAAATTCGGGATCAATTGGCACATAAGCTCCGCCTGCTTTTAGCACGGCCAGCAGACCCACGATCATTTCCACGGAGCGCTGCACCATCAGACCGACCAGTTTGTCAGGTCCTACTCCCTGTGCTTGAAGCACTCGTGCCAGCGAATTCGCCCGTTC
>NZ_JAALFM010000014.1:0-92059 GCF_011800295.1 Paenibacillus sp. EKM301P
GGCATGTACCAAAATTTCAGCATTGGATTTTATAAATAAAATCCGTACTCACTCGTTGTTCAGTTTTCAAAGATCAATTTCTTTTTCACTGCGTTTTTCAGCAGCTATAAGATCATATCATGTTCATTTCAAAAATGCAAGGGTTATTTTTTTCTTTTTTTTCGAAGATCATTTCACCCTGCTTATTCTCTTTTGAAACGGCTGTTTTATTGTCAGCTCAAATAATATACCACTTCGCTTTACTGATTACAACATGTAAAAAATACCAATTAAATACCGCTAACTGATTTTTGAAAGTCGGCTCTACTACTGTATCCATCAAACTTTTGAATTTGTTTTTCTTCATTATAATTATCGTGAGTATTTGACTGGATCTATTGCACTTGAAAAATGCTTTTCACGCATAGCGATTAGGTATATTACGGGCCCCTAGAGTGGGCGATCAATAATGCAGGCGGTGCTTTAGAGCAAGCACCATTAGCTAAAGTCAGATAATGACCTTGTTTTTGAGTACCATAAAAATTAATGCATTTAGGTGTATATTGGAGCATGAAAATTGAGATCCAACAAATGCTTGCAGAGAATCAATTGTCAACGTTTCTTCAATAGTTGGTCTGAAAGCATTTCTGGCATACAGTGCTTACGTGGCATCAAAACATGCAATTCAAGGTCTTACCAATGCAACTGCGCTTGATTATGCAAGTCAAGGCATTCGTATCAATCCTGTAGCTCCACGACACCCTAATAGGGCAGTTGAATATCAAGGAGTGCTAGCAGTTATGCTGTATTTGTACCAATTGAAGCCATCTGGCGATTTTAACAGTTGCAAAAGGTATCGCTTGGCTTCTCTCTGACGAAACTTCCTATATAATTGGATCTACGTTAACGATTGATGGCGGCTTGGTGCTTTTTAAAATTACTTACCCCAAAAAAGAATCCTTTACATTTCACATATACGCTTTCCCATCACCGTCAGCATTTCCCTATATCCCCCGTACCTCAGTGCCAGGTTCGTCTTTTCTTCATCAGAAAAACGACCTTCTTCTATAGGCTGTCAGTCCGGTCATCCTCACTACATGCAGAAACGGGGATATGGGGCCATTAACAGAATCAAATCCGCGTCAGAATATTCTTTTTAGAATGCACGTGGCAAAAGAGACTGTCCTCTGGACAGCCTCTTTTCTGTAATAGGTCTAACTCATTTAGTTCGCTAGTCTGTAGGTTACTGATGGATGCCTGCTTTTATTGCTGGGTCAAGATGATAGGACCGTCTGCTGTAATTGCCAGCGTATGCTCGTATTGTGCCGACAAACCACCGTCCAACGTACGTGCGGTCCAGCCGTCCGCATCAATTTTACTGCGATATGTGCCTGTGTTGAGCATCGGCTCAATTGTAATAACCATGCCCTCTTTCAAGCGTGGTCCACGGTGCGGAGGTCCGTAATGCGGAACCTGCGGTTGCTCATGCATTTCTTCCCCGATGCCATGCCCAATAAATTCGCGTACGACCGAGAAGCCTTCCGCTTCCGCGTAAGTTTGGATCGCATGGGAAATATCCCCGATCCGATTACCAACAACAGCTTGCTCAATCCCTTTATACAGAGACTCTTTGGTAACGTCCAACAGCTTTTGGGCCTGCTCAGACACATTCCCCACCGCATACGACCAAGCGGAATCTGCCAGCCAGCCATTCAGGTTCACAACCATGTCGATCGTCACGATGTCGCCGTCCTTCAATGGTGTTTTGTTCGGAAAGCCGTGGCAAATCACATCATTAGGGGAACCACAAGTTGCAAACTGGTAGCCGTTATAACCCTTTTGCTCCGGCGTTGCGCCGTGCTTCTTCATAAATGATTCTGCAAAGGCGTCAATTTCCAGTGTCGTAATACCTGGCTTAATCATTTTAGCAATTTCCCGGTGGCAAGCAGCCAAAATTTCGCCGGCTTTTTTCATATTTTCAATTTGTTCTTTGGTTTTAATGATAATCATTAAATGTTCTCCTTCTTATCCATGTTCGTTCCACTTTTCACTGCTTCTTTTTTTCTGCTTCTATTGTAACGCTAAAAGCAGTGAAATGGAACCGATGTCAATTGATACCGTTTACAAGGGCTTAAACGGGGTTTATAATACTCCATAATTTGTATACAAGTATGCAAAATTATTTGCAAGATAGGAGTATTCTATGAAATATCCAACAACCTGGTTACAGGGCGCATCGCTTGGAGAGAGGATTGCTTGCGAACTCCGACTTCAGATTATACGTGGTATGCAGACACCCGGCACTGTTCTATCTGAAAATCAGATTGCTACCGATTTTGGTACCAGCCGTTCTCCTGTGCGTGAAGCCATTAAAGTGCTCTCAAGCGAAGGACTTATCCGCTTGGAGCGCATGGGGGCGGTTGTGATCGGCATGACACCCGATGATATGGAGGAGCTATTCGACGTACGAATACTGATTGAGCATTTTGTTGTTCAAAGGTATGTACATAGGGATAATACGATATTGGTAAACACTTTAAATCAGATGATCGACAAAATGGAAGTCGCTCTCAAGCACAGAGATATCGCTGAATTTTCACTTCAGGATTTTAATTTTCATGAAGCTCTGGTTCTGGAAGCAGGCCATACCCGTATTCTCCATACCTGGAATGGTATGAGACAGTTGATCCTGACGGTTATGCTGGCTGCGACAGAACAACGTTTTGCGTCTAACATCGAAGAATCTCAAGTCACGATTCACAAGCACCGCACCTTTGCAAATGCTTTAAAACAAGGAAATGAGCAAGAATTATCCCGACTCATTGAGGAACATTACCGAGACACTCGCAACGCGGTTAACGATAGTGTTTTGTCCTCCTATAGAAGAACATTATCCTAGCCGGAACATACCCGACAAAGAGCCAAATGTATCGCGTCTTTATGCCCACTCCAACTGACGCGGTTCTCTTTTCAGACTAAATTGTCGACAAGTATACAATTAACTATACATATTAGCACCTTTACTCTTTGAATGTTATGGAACCATCCTCTCCCTAGTCGCATTCGGTTTGATTATACTGCTGGATGTGTTAATTTAACGATAATAGCTAATAAGGTAAGTGAAGGGGAGAATGAATATGACTGAAACCCGATATATGATCGGTGTCGATATTGGCACGACCAGTACCAAGGCAGTGCTTTTTGAAGAAAACGGCAATATTGCCGCGCAGCATCATGTGGGCTATCTACTCCATACACCTGAGCCAGATGCGGCAGAACAGGACCCTGAAGATATTCTCAAAGCTGTCGTAGAGACGGTGCAAGAGGTCATGACACAAAGCGGAGTACCCGCCGAACATGTGCTGTTCGTCTCCTTTAGTTCGGCTATGCACAGCGTACTGGCGGTGGACAAGAACGGTAAACCACTGACCGCCTCCATCACGTGGGCAGATAATCGTAGTGCCAAATGGGCTGAAGCGCTCAAACATAAATACAATGGACACGATATTTACTTACGCACGGGAACGCCCATTCACCCCATGTCACCGCTGACAAAACTGATGTGGATTACACGAGATTTACCGGATGTAGCGGCCCAGACGTACAAGTTCATTTCTATAAAGGAATATGTCTTTGCCCGGTTATTCCACCAATATGTCGTGGATCACTCGATCGCCTCTGCTACCGGACTCATGAATTTGAAGCAGCTGGATTGGGACGAGGAAGCGCTCACTATTGCAGGTGTGACGAAGGAGCAGCTGTCCGAGCTGGTACCGACAACTCATGTGCTAAAAGGACTGGACGCAGCCTATGCACGTGACATGGGCCTGCTGGAGACGACCCCTTTTGTGATCGGGGCCAGTGACGGTGTCTTGTCCAACCTCGGTGTGAATGCAATCAAACCTGGAGTTGTCGCTGTTACCATCGGCACCAGCGGAGCCATCCGTACTGTAGTTGATAAGCCTCTCACCGATGCGAAGGGGCGCTTTTTCTGTTATGCCTTGACCGAAAAGCTGTGGGTCATCGGCGGCCCGGTGAACAACGGCGGTATCGTGTTCCGCTGGATACGGGATGAATTTGCAGCCTCTGAGGTGGAAACTGCCAAACGCTTAGGAATTGATCCGTATCATGTGCTGACCCAAATCGCAGAACAGGTGCGTCCAGGCTCGGACGGTCTGCTTTTCCTTCCGTATCTATCTGGCGAACGCGCTCCTCTGTGGGACCCAAATGCGCGTGGCTCCTTCTTCGGCCTGTCCCTGCGGCACAAAAAAGAGCATATGATTCGCGCCGCACTGGAAGGTGTACTGTTCAATCTGTATACAGTCATGCTCGCTATGGAGGAAGTCATTGACAGACCGTCTGTCATTCACGCCACGGGTGGATTTGCACGCTCGGAGCTGTGGAGACAGCTCATGGCGGATATTTTTGATCAGGAAGTCATTATTCCCGAAAGTCTGGAAAGCTCATGTCTAGGTGCAGCTATTCTAGGCTTGTACGCGTTAGGACGAATTTATTCGCTAGACGCAGTATCCGGTATGATCGGCACCACTCATCAGCATAAACCTGCGGCAGAGCACGTAGATATCTATCGCGATTTACTGCCGATCTATATTCGCATTTCACGTAAATTTGAAGAAGAGTTCAAGGATATTGCAGAATTTCAGGCCAAGTCCCTACAATCTTAAATTAGCGGAACCTGTTCTAACACTGTTGCGTATTATCGTTTTATAAGACCTGTCTATGTCAGTTGGATAGGATAAGAAGGAGGATTAGACGATGCTCAAAAAATTACTGCACCGCCTGCTACATTCCACCTCTCATTCCCATAAGCGGCGATACAGCAGCTCAGATCGTTATTACGACCGTAGACGCCATTCTTCATCAGACGGATACAAGAACAGCCATAACGGTCACCGATATTACAAGGATAAACGCCGTCACTACTCCAGTTCCTAGCCACACAACAAAAAGCAGTGGCGGAGTACAACGTAACACAAGAAGCAAGCCACAGGCTCCTTAAGCTTATAAAGCGAAGCCCCTTCTCATCAAGGGCCTTCGCTTTATTGTTGTGCGCCCTTCGTTATGCAGAGCAACATCAGTGCATTTTACAGGAAATCGGCTATAACCTAAATTACAGAAATAGGGTTTTAGAGATAATCACCAACAAAATAAACAGTACCAGAATCGCTCCTACAGAGGTCCAGGCTCCTACGCCGCAACCCATACCGCCTACTCCACACATATGACTCATTTACAACACTCCCTTCGCTCATTTCAGGATCATTGTATGTAGACCTAGTCAAATGCGTAAGGGGCATTCCCCCATTTTTGCGGCGAATGCCTGTTTATTTTTAGGGATTAAAGTTATGGATTAACCTCTAACTGCAACAATGCTTCCTCCAACTCCTGCATAAACTGTCGACTATGTTCATAACGTGGACGAATTTGAAAAAGCCGCTCCAGTATATGACGCACAGGTTGACTCAGCATTAATTCTTCCTGCCAACTTCCAGGGGGTTGATCCGGCTGAGGCTCATAACTGCTATACAGCATAAAAAGCATGAAATGCCCGACATCATACAAATCGCTGTAGAAGGCGACATCTTGTCGCTCAGGTGCGCGCTTTTCCAGCATGGCTTCGGTGAATACATCCTCCTGTCGTTCTCCCACGGCCAGAGCAAGCCCAAAGTCGATTAGGTACGGCTTCCCTTCGCGGTGAATTACGTTAGGGATACGGATATCGCGATGGATGTATCCCCGTTCATGCACATGCAGAACTCGCTCCATTAACTCTAAAATGTAGACGATACATTCCTGTTCCGTAAAGGAACGCTCCTGTTCAAAGATAAGCTCTTCCAAGGTCATACCGGAGACGTATTCCATGACCATATACATTCCGTCCGAATGTTGGTCAATTTCAAGCAACTTTGGAATATAAGGGTGCTCCATCTTTCGCATAATGTGAGCCTCGCGCTGCAATAGCTGAACTGCCTGCGCTCGTTTGCTCGGTCTGGGCAGTTTGACCGCCACCTCCTGTCCGCTGTGCCGATCCAGACAGAGGTAGGTTAGACCATAGCTACCCATGCCTAAAAGCGAACGAACACAATAACGTCCGCTCAGCAAATCACCAGGCTGTTTGGGATAATCTATCCATGATTCATAAATGTTCCGCAACCAAGCAAACATACTTAGATCCTTTCCTATACATGCCGCAGCCACGTTTCCTATGCGACTTGTCCTTGTATTCTTGTATTCCGTTATTATATCATCCACGCCAAAAGACCATCAGAGCCGGGTAGGTCTGATGGTCTTATTAGACAAGATAATGATCGTTATGCCTCTCTGCGGCTACGTGGTGTCAGACCGAGCCAGGACAACAGCGAACTGCGCGTTTTGCGTTGCCGGCCCTGATAGGTACGTAGATTAGTGATTAACTGCCGATCCCGTTCTTCCTCGACCCTTTCTTTCATCCAACGTTTATGGTCCTCTAGTTGGTTAGATAAGCTAACATTCTTCTCCACCAAACGGCTGTGCTCTGCTTCCAGTTCCTCCAAACGGCTCCGCATTTCCAACAAAGCGGTTTGCACCATATCCTGCATCTGCGCCAGTTCTTGTGGTTCTACGGACTCCTGCGTTTGTACGGATACAGGTACTTGCTCCAATCTATACTCCATGGTTGGGGTCAAAGTCTGGAACTGTTCCTGCGACTGCATGGGTTCCTCTGATAGCTCCTGAACATTCATTTCATCCTCTATCTCTGTCAGCTCAACCGTAGCAGCAGCTTGCTCCTGCATAACCGTCTCTTCTCTACCCTCAGCCGCCGCCATTATTTCTTGCCAGGTTGCGGTCAGGGACTCAGCATCCGAGATGGGTGGCAAGCGGAATTCTTCATCCTCCAATTGGAAGGGAGCGGTTATTCTCTCAAGTACCACCTGAACGGATTGCTCCATTGTCATATGCTGCTCACGCAACGCCCTCCGCATCACCTTCAAGCACTCAACATCCTCTGCACTGAACATTCTTGACTGATTAGCGGAACGTTGAAACACATATCCCTGTTCCTCCAGCGCCGCTGCATATTTACGAAGGGTACTCGCCCCGATTCCCAGTTGCTTTGCTGCTTCCGTCGTCGACTTGCTTTCTTCCATTTAATCATTACCTCCCCGGATGGTATGGAAAGAAATAAGCTTGTATATGTAGAATTCGCGGAAACCATTGGAAATCCTTTGGCAAAAAAGTTCTAATATTGCAGACTACTAAGAACCTTTGTCATAAACGAATACATTATAAAAATACAAGAAGCGACATCGCTAAGAATGCTCCTGCACTGTATACTCTTGAGACTCATTAAGATACGTCACATAAATGTCATACTCCCAATATTGTTACGTAAACTTTTCTTCCATGGATATGGCTCATGTTATGATTTATACGGAAACCACTTATAAATAAATAGATAACTTACATCCTGTCTTCCAATAAAAGAATATGGATAATCTACACTTATTCTTTGATTAATCCTAAATTGCTCCCCCTATTCACCGTTCTTTTTTAATTTATCGGAATGAGGACAAAAAAATGGATATTTTCAAAAGATCAACAATATGTTATGTTATGTAACGTAAAATGGATTTCAGGCATAATTTGTAGCATATTAACGTTCGTTGGAACGAGGAGGAAACATAAATGAAGGGGAAGGCAAGGAAAGTAGCGATTGTCGGCGCGGGAATGGTCGGTTCGAGCTGTGCCTACTCAATGGTCAATCAGTCCATTTGTGACGAAATCATGATGATTGACCGCACGTATGACCGGGCTTTGGCCCATGCACTGGATCTGTCCCATTGTATGGATTTTACGTCTACACGCACCAAGGTCCGTGCAGGCACATATGCAGACTGCACGGATATGGATGTTGTGATTATAACGGCTGGGTCCAATCCTAAACCGGGTCAAGACCGCCTATCTGTATTGGACGATGCCGTGCATATCACCAGAGAGATTGTAACAGCTATTATGGAGGGCGGTTTCGACGGTATTTTCGTTATTGCCGCTAATCCTGTCGACATTGTTACTTATCTGGTGCAGAGTATATCCGGTCTGCCGCGCAACAAGGTGATCGGCACGGGCACCTCTATCGACTCATCCCGGCTCAAGACGTTGCTTTCTGAGGTGTTTTCCATAGATCCACGCAGTGTACAGGGGTATGCCTTGGGCGAGCATGGCGAATCCCAATTCGTGGCCTGGTCGCACGTTACGATTGGCGGCAAGCCGCTCTTGCACATTTTGCGTCAGCATAAGGAACGATTCAGACACGTTGATCTGGATGACATCGCCCGTAAAACAAGGGATGCCGGTTGGGAGATTTTCACGCGCAAAGGTGCCACTTATTTTGGTATTGCCAATGCGCTGGCGTACATTACCCGTTCCATTTTGAATGACGATGGTAAAATTATAGCAATTTCTGCCGTATTGGACGGCGAGTACGGACACACTGATGTCTGCACGGGCGTTCCAGCAATCATCGGCAGTAGAGGAATTCAGGAGGTCATCGAGCTTGAGCTGAGTCCAGAAGAACAAGCCAAGTTTGACGCCTCTTGCCGCCTGATCAGCGATAATATTCGTGCTATTTCAGGCTTAGTGTAAGCCCATAGAGTAAGTGTCTTATTCAGAACACGAACCTGCAGCACAGCCAAAAAGCTCCTTACCCTCTTTTTAGGATAAGGAGCTTTTGCAGTTTCCACATTTCGTCTTATATCTCTTTATAACGAAATATCATCAGGCCAGCAAACGCAAACACGACAAAGCTACCCAGTACCACTATCAAAAGTGTATCCGTTGGCACCATGAACGCCCCGAAATTGTCTCCCCCGCTCGGCATCATCGCCAATAGAGGCTGTGTCCATGGATAGTATGGACCATAGGTCTGAGAGTTGGCGACCAGCATATTGGGCACGGTGAAGACGAAATTCAAAGCAAGCGGTGCAGCAAAGCTAGACCACAAAAAGGACACCATCAGTTGCAAGGCAGCCAGCGGCAGACAAGCAACCCAGCCTGCAAGCAGGCTTTGGGCGATTGCGGCCCAAGGAATCGGTCCGCTCATTCCCTGCACAGTTCCAACACCCAGCAGCACTACTCCAAACAGCAGCTGAGTCAGTCCGACCATAGCCATAATGATGGTCAGCTTGGCTGCGTACAACCCCGTGCGAGACAACGGCAACGACATCAACTGCTTCCAGCCGCCGCCCCCATGCTCGAATCGGCAGACTAGAGACCCAAACACGGCGGTCAGCATCGGCAGGAACAGCATTGCATGTATTGTAAGCATAGCCGCCAGCAGCAACAGCCAGTTTCCTCCTGGATTCGCCAGCAAACCAATCAGGACGGCAATCGCTGGACTGACGAGCGCAAGCAGCCAGACGGGCGATTTTGCTATTTTCATGCGTTCGACAGAAAGTAGCCGCACGTATCCTCCAAGCATTACGCCACATCCTTTCGACTAAAATGAGCTGCGGTCAGCAGGCTGAGAATTGCACCTGTTCCGCATCCGATGGACGCAAATATCCACGCTTGTGGCGCAACCCATGCGAATTGCGGCCAAGCCAGCGGAAACCATTCGGACAACTGGGAAGCAAACAAGCTCCCAATGCCTAACGTAATGCCCAGTGTTACAGGTAGCGCTTGATTATGGAACGTGACCGTTAGCCACAACAACAATACGAGTATAGGCAGCGTGCCGCCCAAGGGCCAAAATCCGAGCCGCAGTAGCTCCCCTATCGGTGCAGGCTCTCCCCCAAAGCCAAGAAGCATTCCTAATGTCCAAGTCCCAATCGTCAAAAGTAGGCAGGACACGCACAGCATTCCAATGGCTAATGTTAGCTTTGCCATATAAACACTAAATTTGGAAATAGGCAAAGCCAGCAGCTGCTTCCAGGAGTTAGATGTATGCTCCACATTCGCCAACATGGAAGCGACCATCGTAGCTCCAAGCACCAGCGCAAGGGGGACAAACAACGCGATGTTATCCATCAAGCTTTCCCATAAGCGACCCTTGTATCGCGGAATCAGATAATCATAGCGGAGTCCGAAATTCAGTCCCTGCATGGCCACCAGCCCAAGGGGACCGAGGAATACCAGGAACCATATTCCCTTTCTGCGTGCTTTGAGCAGATCCGCTGTCAGCACTCGCAGCATCATAGGGAACCCCCTCCTTTGCCCACCACCTGCATGAACATATCCTCCAGCGATTTGCGGCGTTCCTCTACACGATATACAGCATGTGTGTTTTCCACCAATCTTCTGACCAGCAGCGCAACAGCCGCATCATTCATGTTGTCAAAATTCAGTGCTGACCCATCCTTCACTGAATGATAGCCCTGTTCACGTGCAATCAATTGGGCTGCTTCGGGTTCCGATACTACAATCCGAATCCCCCCTGCGGACTCCTGTCGAAGATTGTGAATCGTATTTTGGAAGACTAGTTGCCCTTCACGAATAATACCGACGGTATTAGCCATATGCTCTACCTCACTCAGCAGATGGCTGGATACCAGTACAGTGATCCCCCGCTGCTTGGGCATCGCCTGTATCAATTCGCGCATTTCTTGAATGCCCTCGGGGTCCAAACCATTCGTGGGCTCGTCCAGAATTAGCACTTCGGGATTGCCGAGCAGGGCTGCTGCGATACCAAGTCTCTGCTTCATGCCCAGCGAGTAGCCTTTAACCGAGCGTTTGGCGTGCTTGGTCAGGCGAACGACCTCCAATACTTCCGCAATGTTCTCTTTCGGTACATTCAAAATACGACGGATAGCCTCCAGATTTTCGATGGCGTTCAAATGACCATAATATGAAGGATACTCTACCAACGAACCGACTTTACGCAATATATCGAGTCTATGTCTGCGGATATCTTTGCCGAATATACGGATCGTTCCTCGAGTTGGGCGAATAAGCCCAAGCAGCATGCGGATTGTTGTCGTTTTCCCTGCTCCATTCGGTCCGAGGAATCCGTAGATATCTCCCCGCGCTATTTTCAGGTCCAGCTGATTAACCGCGGCGCGGCCTTTGTATATTTTGCTGAGACTGTTCGTTTCAATAATTGTTTCGTTCAAGTTCCTCACCTCGACACCTATCGTAACGTGCCAAGTTTAAAGCCAAGGGAACTCTGAGTTTAAGTTTTGTTTAAAAAACGGATTTGCGTCCCGGCTGATGAACTAGAAATCTCCCTCTCCAAATTCATTTCACGCGCCAAAAGCTCTGTAATCGCCAGGCCAATTCCAGCTCCTTTTTCACTGGATTGTTGTTCCATTCCCGGGCCTTTATCTGTGATGACCAATGCCTCTCTTCCGTTATCCTTCTGTACTTGAATACCGATATATCGACCGGAGGCGGCATGCCGAACTACATTTTGAAAAAGATTGTCCAGCAGACGGCGGAAGCCTTGCTCATCGACATTCCATACCAAACTATGCTCAGGCAGGTCGATATTCACTTCAAAGCCTTCCTTTTCCCACACTGGGTACCAGCTGGCTGCACACTCGCGCACCAGCCGCAAGATATCACGCGGCTCGTTATTCATGGTGTATTTGCCACTGGATAGCAGATTATAGGTTAGCAAGTTGTCGATCAGACTCCCAAGGTCCTTTAACTTATTTTCCATCAGTGTAATCGACTGCTTCCCTTTGCTGCTGAGATTTTCCGCATCCAGGGTATACAGATGGCTGCGCACAACCGTAAGTGGTGTTCGAATATCGTGTGACAGATCGGCGACTAGTCTCTTCCGCAGTTCCTCCTCCTGACGCTCACGTCCTCGACTCTCTGCCAACTGTTCAACCATCCGATTAAACGACTCTTCCAGTTTGCCGATTTCATCCGGGCGTCCGGTAGCAACGAGGATGGGCAATCCATCCTCGCCTCGCTGTGACATGGCGGCCTGAAGCCGCAGCAGTCTCCGCCGAATGCCTCCAAAAAACAGAAGCGATACGAATATAAAAGCCCCCAGAACCAATAGAATAAAAAGGAGATAATACATCAACATGCCATTGTCACTAGTCGGATGTTCAAAGAACGAACGGGGCACTTTTAATACCATATAGCCCTGATTCACATCATCCTTGCCCCCGCCAATAAAGGCCACGACCGTAAACGGCCCCTCAGAGCTGGCTTGCTTCATAAAAGCTATAGCTTGCGCCGCACTCCATTGTTTTGGAATGTTAGGTTGTGTCGGTAGCTCCAGTCTGGTTAACCCTGCGGTATCGACCCAAAATATTTGTGAATCTGGGAACATATCCTGCTGTATTTTGCGCAGATGGGCTGAAATTTGCTCTGGACTAGCTCCCTTCAAGGCGATAGCTTCTCGATGCCAGCTATGTTCAGTTTGGGTCGTAGAGGGATAGTAAGGATTCTTAGGCTTGATATCCGTCTGCAAATTCAACAGTATGCTATATATCAAGGTTGTAACAGGCAATACAATGGGCAACAACATCATAGCCAACACAATAATGACCAAATAGCGGAACAACAGTGAATTACGAAACCGCCCTCTCTGGGCTGGACGGGAGCTGCGACGCCACCATGCCCACCTCTTACGCATACCGCTCATTATGCTTTCACCCGATAACCTACACCACGGATCGTCTCAATGATGCGGGGTGCCGCAGGATCAATCTCCAGCTTTTCCCGCAAGTGCCGAATGTGGACCATTAAGGTTTTGTCTCCGTCGATATACGGATCTCCCCAGACTGCCTCATACATTTGTTCCTTCGTCATAATCTGGCCCAAATGCCGCAGCAAATAAGCAAAAATATGATATTGCTTGCCTGTTAGCGTAATTTCCTCCCCGGTATCACGATTCACAATACGATTATCTGGAGGAAACACAGACAGATGCCCCAGTTGTAGAGATTCTTCGGACACACTTCCTGAACGCCGCAGCAAAATCTCCATACGTGCTATGAGTTCGTCGGGGTGAAAGGGCTTTGTCATATAATCGTCAGCAAAATCCAGTCCTTGTAACTTATCATCAATGGACG
Organism: Paenibacillus sp. EKM301P; assembly: GCF_011800295.1. Lineage (NCBI taxonomy): Bacteria > Bacillati > Bacillota > Bacilli > Caryophanales > Paenibacillaceae > Paenibacillus > Paenibacillus sp. EKM301P. Next base: position 13,008 of record NZ_JAALFM010000014.1, read on the forward strand.
TACGGGCAGACAACATGAGGATGGGAAGCTCCGGGTACTCTTTCTTGAGCCGCTTCCCAATGGTGAACCCATCCAGGCCGGGTAACATCACATCCAAAATCACGAGTCGGCACGCGCGAGCTGCTTCCACAGCTCCATCCCCACTGCGAAGCCAGGTTACAGCGTAATTCCGCTCTTCCAAATACTGATGCGTCCAAGCACCAATATCTTGATCATCTTCGATGTATAGCACATTTGTTTTCATAATAGACACCTACTTATCGTTTTTCTTTTATGTAATGGGCATTATAGCAGTTATGGTACATAACCCACTTAAAAAGGTTAATAACTACCTTATACGACATACGCTTCACAATTTCAAATTTGAATGCAGGTGAACAAGGAGGCCTATCTGATGCTGCTGGAAGCGATATACCACCACCCGAAACGTAATTGGGCTTTTGGTTATGATGATGAAACGATAATTTTACGGCTCCGTACAAAGAAAAATGACCTGACTGCTGTTCACGTTCTTACCGTAGATAAGTACGACTGGGATCGTACTCGGCAGCTTATTCCGATGTCTAAATTTTCCACCGATGGCAGGTTCGATTACTACGAATGTACTGTAAAGCCTACTCACCGTCGGCTGAAATATGGATTTTTGCTGGAAGACGGCGAGGAACGAATTTGGATGAACGAGAACGATTTCACCACCGAGGAGCCTCAAAATGCAGACAGTCTGTTTCAATACCCGTTTCTAAATCCGATTGATATATTGAAGCCACCTGCATGGGTGAAGGATGCTGTTTTTTATCAGATTTTCCCGGAACGCTTTGCCAACGGCGACCCCTCCATTAGCCCGGAAGGTGCTGAGGACTGGGGTGGCACACCGCAAAAGGACAATTTTTTCGGTGGTGATTTACAAGGAATTCTGGATCATTTGGATCACCTGAGCGAGTTGGGGATTAACGCCATATATATGACCCCTGTCTTCAAGGCGACGACCAATCATAAATATGATACCGAGGATTATATGGAGGTGGACCCGCACTTCGGGGATAAAAAGACATTAAAAAGGCTGGTGGAGGCGTGCCACGACCGGGGAATCAGGGTCCTGCTCGATGCGGTGTTCAACCACTCGGGGCGTACTTTTAAGCCATTCGTTGACGTACTGGAGAAAGGTGAAGCCTCTCCTTATAAGGACTGGTTCCATGTCCATAGCTTTCCACTGGAAGTGAACGATGGCACACCGACCTACGATACATTCGGGCTAGAACCGATGATGCCCAAGCTGAACACAGAGCATCCTGAGGTAAAAGAGTACCTACTGAATGTGGCAAAACATTGGATTGAAGAGATCGGTATCGACGGCTGGAGGCTGGACGTGGCAGACGAGGTGGATCACGCCTTTTGGCGTGAATTCCGTACGACGGTCAAGCAGGCTAATCCAGATGCATATATTTTGGGTGAAATGTGGAATGAATCGTCTGAATGGCTTCAGGGGGACCAATTCGACGCGACGATGAATTATCCGTTCACCTATGCGGTGAATGATTTTTTCGTCAAAAAAGTGACCGATGCCCAGAGCTTTGCCTTTGCCATTGGGCGACAGCTTGCCCGCTATCCACAACAGGCATCCGAGGTTGCCTTCAATCTGCTGGATAGTCATGATACACCGCGCCTGTTGACACTGTGCGGGGGCGACAAGCGACTGATGCGGCTGGCTGCTTTGTTCCAGTTCACGTACATGGGTGCGCCCTGCATTTTTTACGGCGATGAGGTCGGTCTGGATGGAGATGCTGATCCAGGCTGCCGCCAGTGCATGGAGTGGGACACCGATAAGCAGGACCACGAGCTGTTCGACTTTTATCGTGAGCTGATCGCTCTTCGCAAGGCACACCCTGTCCTTCGTGATCAAGGAAGCATCACTTTCCTGGAGGCACAGCCGGAAGGCGCTTCACTCGCCTACGAGCGCCGCAGCGACGAAGAAGTGCTGCTTGTGCTATTCAACCGTTCCGATGAGCATCACACTTTTGAACTGTCTATTCCAGAGCAGGAATGGGAGGTAGCCTTTGGCGAAAGCCAGTGGTCCGTAGGACCGGAGGGGCTGCATGTCGAGCTTCCACCCTACGGATACGCTGTGCTGAAGGCAGCACCTGCCCGGTCAGTAAAACCTGCTTAAGATGGTGGTGTGAAGACGAGAAGAAAGGCATAAGTTATGTAGGCGCGGATGCTGATGAAAGCACCTGCCGACTATGGCAAAAAACGAGATCGCCGGGAACAAGTTAGATAATTTGTTGCCGGCGATCTTTTTACGTCGAGGATGTAGCTTTTGCACAAGCTGATTATTTATTTTTGACATCTGTTCTTACTACCCCAACATCCGAAGCATTGATCGAAATGGGGTTACCGCCTTGCCCTGTGTGAGCTGAAGAAGATTGTCTAACGTCCACCCTAATTCTTTTGCCCTTAAAGCCAGTTCGTCTCCTTTTTCCCAATGCCATGGCCTCCTTAAGTCTTCGTGGCTTATAAACCTCTCAATATGACCTAACTGTGAAGAGATATGCTATATGCATATGCCGCTGAAAAAAGCAGGTCTCGGCGAATATCAGATCATAGCGAAAAGAGGCGATTAAAATGATTTTATCCACACAAAAAAACCGCTTCAAATGAAGTACCTTTTGAAGCGGTTTTTGAGCGGCTACCTGAAACAGTACAACAGTCTACGCAGGTAGCGTCTGTGTTTTCAATTGCACGTACAACTGGTGTGTCACCTGCTGCGGCTCAATACCCAACTCATCTTCCAGTAAGCTGACGAAGCTTTCATAATGCTTTTGAGCAGCTATATACTCTCCCAGTTGGGCATAAGCAGTCAGCAGCAAACCGCAGATATCATCTGAATAAGGTTCCCGCTGCTGTAGGTTGAGCAAGCGTTGGACGGACTGCCGGGCACGACCTGAACGGAGCTCTTCTCTAGCCAGTTCTGAAGCACATGCCAGATACATATTGCGCAGCTTTTCTCTTTTTGCATACGCCCATGGGTAATCGTGTTCCTCCAGATAATTGCCACGGTACAGAGCCAACAGGCTCTCGATACGCGGCGTACCGCCGTTGCCAGATGCCGCCCATTCGGAAATTCCCCGCTCGAATAGCTCCACATCTGTAACCCAGCCATTACGGTTCAAACGATAGCGATCCAGATTGTACTCCAGCTTCGTATCTTGCATCCGTTCTTTCAGCGCCTTGCGAATTTGGTAAATGGACGTATGTAGATGAACAACAGCCTTGTCCAAATGATATTCGGGCCACAGCGCATCCAGCAATTGCTCCTTGCTAACCCATTCCCCTTCATGGTGTAGTAAAAAGGAGAACAGCTCCTGCGACTTTAATGTACGCCATTTGAATGGCTTTGCTCCCACGGCTCCTTGTCCATCCTCCAAAATTTCAAGCCTTTGAAAACAACGCACTTTGGGTAATTGCTCTGCTGCGACGACCGAGCTGGAAGGACGGGAATCTGCCAGCGTGGCTACAATCCGATCCAACGTTTTATTAAGCCGCCGGGCATGAACAGGTTTTAACAAATAATCCAGTGCTTGCAGTTCGAATGCTTCAATAGCATATTCCGAGTACGCAGTCACAAAGACGATATGAATATGCGAGTCCAGCTGTTGAATCCACTCGGCGGCCTCCAGTCCGTTCATCTCCGGCATTCCGATATCTATAAAAACAATATCCACACGTTCTGCCGCCAGATGATCCAACCCAGCTTGTGCAGACGTATATTTGCCCATGACCGTTAATCGTCCGTCCGCCTCCAGCAACCGTTCCAAGTAGGTTAGTGCCGACCTCTCATCATCAATCAATATCGCCTTCATCTGTGTCCGCGCTCCCTTCCTGCTGCAACCATCCATTACAATGCTCCATGACCAAGCTGTCTGCTTTACCATCCGATTTTTAATTTCTTATATTTTATATATCGTATAAACTCGGGCGCGACATTAGCTTTTTTCGGCAGATGCACTGTATTTTTTATTCATTCACTAGGGCGAGATAAGGTCATTTCCGGCACACGGAAGCTTACCGTCGTCCCTTGCATAGGATTGCTTTCAATCTGCAATCCTTCTCCATACATATGAATCAGACGGCGATGGATATTACGCAGCCCCACACTGGAGGATACATGCTCCTCCGACAGTAAGTGTCGCAGTCGCTCTGGCGGAATCCCTACGCCGTCATCGGTCACGCTGATCACAAAATCGGCTCCAGCCTCTTGTACAATCACCCGCACCGTTCCACCTGTGGCCCGCCGCATTACACCATGTCGTATTGCATTTTCCACAATGGGCTGAATGCTTAATGGCGGGATCAGCGACCGGATGTTCCTCCCTACCTCTATAGTCACCTGCAAACGTTCTTCAAAACGGGCTTTTTCCAATGCCACATACGATTCTACCAATTCCAGTTCCTTGCATAGCGGAACTGTATTCTCCCTGTTCTGAAAATCAAAGCTTCCCCGCAAATACTGGCTCAGCTCCATAAGCAGCTCCGCTGCTTTGTCCGGGTCTACCGCTACGGTCGAAACAATGACATTTAATGCATTGTACAGAAAGTGCGGCTTGATTTGTGCCTGTAAAAAGGCCATTTCCGAACGCACCGCTTCCTCTGCCGAATGGCGCATGTTCAGCAGGGTGCGCACACGCGCCTTTAATTCCTCAGCATCAACAGGCTTACGTAGAAAGTCATTGGCTCCAGCCATGAAGCCTGCACGGATATCGCCGGGCAGGTCGCGTGCCGTCAGCAGCAACACGGGTAGTTCGGAGAGAGAATACCGTTCGCGAATCCGTCGGCACAGCTCAATACCGGACATTTCTGGCATCATCCAGTCCGTAATGACTAGGTCAAATCGGGTACGGCTATTCAGCAGCTGAAGCGCCTCCTCAGCATGTTCCACAGCCACCACACTACAACCTGTGGTGTATAACAGCTCCTTCAACACCCGAAGGTTAACCTCATCATCATCTACAGCCAGCACTCTGTAAGGAACATTCCTCACTTGCTCCAATCCATCTTCTTCAAGCGGATTCACATCCTGACTCGAGGTCACACCAGGCTGCAATATAACCTCAGACAAAACATTTTTTTGAGCTTCATGTGCCGACGTACCAGTCTCCGCTAAGGGCAGTGTAAAATAAAAGGTCGAACCTTTACCCAATCTGGACTCTACTCGGATATGGCCTCCATGCAGCTCCACCAGACGACGGGTTATGCCTAACCCAAGCCCAGTTCCACTATATCCTTCGTCCTCAGCATTCGCCCCTCGGTTAAAAGGTTCAAATATGTGCAAAAGATGGTCTGGGGCAATACCTGGTCCGGTATCCTTCACACTAATTTCCATTTCGCGGTTCCTGGTCTTGGCAGAGATTACGATTTCGCCTTCCTCCGTAAACTTCAACGCATTCCCCAATAAATTGTATAAGATCTGATTCAGGCGATGTTCATCTGCATCCACCTTAGGCAACGAATTAGGCCATTCTTTGACGAATTGGAGCTTTTTCTTACCTACCGAATGACCCAATACCTCCAGCACAGAGTTCACTGCAGCTTGTACGTTTACAGGCCGGCGGTTTAAGGCTAATCTTCCATTTTTCAAATTAGAAAAATCCAAAATATCGTTAATCAAATAGGAAAGCCTGCGCCCTACATTCGCAATCAAGGCCAAATTGTGCTTTTGCGGCTCATTAAATTGTGTCCCATAGCGGTCTAGCATGGATTGAGCGATATTAATAATTCCATGTAGAGGAGTACGCAGCTCATGTGACGTGTTCGCCAGAAATTCGTCCTTTAACCCATCCAGGGTTAGCAAACGTCGTGATAGGTTCTCAACCTCCATGAACGAATGTACAAAACGTTTGGCCAGCAGCAGCGTTTGAGCCAATACGAATATGAGCATTTCATAGGCTGTTACCCCACGTACATCTCCCCATCCCAGAACATACACAAAACTGGTCACCACAATCATAAGAATGCTCATAATACTAATGACTAGCAGTGCAGCGTCGTCCGTCCGTTGAACAAGTCCACGAATTAGGATCAGTAATACATATCCCACACTGACTACACCAAAAAGAAGGATAAACGTTTCAAAGGATGAGAGTACCAGTGTAGGCAACAATAGCCCCATACCCAGCATCAGTGCGGTTGTAATACTATAGAGACGCAGCACGATCCGATTCATAACAATCTGTGTCGTAAGATGAACATACCGAATCAGAAAATAGTAGAACAGCGTCGAAGAGAACGATTGAATTTTCAATATCCATTCATAAGGCAAATCCGGCATTCCCCAGACTAGCAGCTTCTCTCCATGTGTCAGAATGTAAAATATTGCCGCGACGCAAAAACATGCTAAGTAAAGCAAGGCCTTCTCTTTTTTACGTAAAAGGTACAGCATGATAAAAAATACAGTAGGGATAAAAAATCCTGCGACCAGTACGGTGTCCTCTGCCATCGCTACTTCCCGGCTATGCGTAATACTGGCATAATCACCAAACAGCAGCGGATAAATGATTCCCCCGGAGGAATAGCTATAATTAGCCACATGCACGATAATATCAGTCGCATGTCCATCTATTGCAGCAAATCCAACAAAGGGGGCGTTGCCCTGTTTGCCTTTTTCGGCCGAAACAGAGGGAATACCGCTTGCCCCCACCTCTGCTCCATCAATCCATACTCGGCTAGAGTTGCGAATGTTTTGCATATGGATGCCGTACAGATTTTCCAATTTTTCAGGTAAAAGTACACGAACATGGTAGGTACCATATCCAGTCGCCTGTCCCCCAGGCATCCACTGATTCCATCTACCAGGCACATCCACAATTTTGGCGGAAGATCCGGTGCCTGATCCCAATTTGGAGGAGTTTCGACGATTTCCCCAATCCTGATCTCGCGTTTCCTGAAAAGATGAAGGCTGCAAAAGCTGATTAGGATAAAACTCCCACTCTCCTCCCAACTGTACAGCGCCTTCCTTGTCGGGGTCCCAATTACGCAAATCAATAACACCGTTGTGAGCTTTCCAATGACTGTTTCCGGATAATACGCCCGACACTAACGGATACACCGGCAACGCAACCGCAAGCAGAAGTATAATAAAAAATAAAACACCCTGTTTTTTCATAAATCCCCCGCTCTTTTCAATAACGTCTATCTTTTTGTATCGGTTATTCTATCCAGCTACATTAGAAGCGTTGTCCATACAAAAAGGGACGCCCGCCGCAGATAAAATCTGTGCGGAATCGTCCCCTTCTATACATCCTTGTAGTTCCTAACTTTTCCTATTAAGGAATCAAACCGTCATCATTGCCACCGCCAGGAATCGACCCTGAACCGTCGCCGCTTCCTGTTCCGGTGCTATCGCTTGGCGGTGTTGCTCCACCGCTACTGTCGTCGCTTCCTGTTCCGCCGTTATCGCTTGGTGGTGTTGCTCCATCGCTGCTCTCGCCGCTTCCTGTTCCGCCGTTATCGCTTGGTGGTGTTGCTCCATCGCTGTTCTCGCCGCTTCCTGTTCCGCTGCTATCGCTTGGCGGCGTTGCTCTACCATTGCTGTCGTCGCTTCCTGTTCCGCTGTTATCGCTCGACGGCGTTGCTCCACCGCTGCTGTCGCCGCTTCCTGTTCCGCTGTTATCGCTCGGCGGCGTTGCTCCACCGCTGCTGTCGCCGCTTCCTGTTCCGCTGCTATCGCTTGGCGGCGTTGCTCCACCACTACTTTGTTGCTGGCTGTCTATAAAATCTTTATACTCCTGAATCGCATCTTCCAGATTCATATAATTTTTCTTAACTTCCGGCATAGGATAATACGGGTCCAGACGATTGAATGCATCCACTACTCTGTGAAAGTAGACCGTCGTAGGATCTGTACCATTTACTGTAAGCAGATTGTTCGCAATGTTCTTGAGCTCTTGGATGTCAAGATCAGTTACGATCCATTTGGATTGGTAGTTCGAAATCGCCGTAATCAAATCTGTGTTAGCCTGATCTACCTGAAGCTGTGTAATATACGGAGTATTAAGCACAAGGTTTGCCTGATTAATTTGTCCTTGAAGTTCTACGTTATCTTGTTCGGTATAATGACGACCGAACGTCTGAACTTCATTATTAGCTATACTTATGTTGAAATTTAACAACATGGTATCCACTGCTATTGGTGCAGCATACTGGCTCTGTACCCGTTGCAGCTCCTCGTATACGGGAACAATGTCTTGCAATTCAAAGCTGGACATCCCCAAGAAGATGGAGGCATGCTCTGAAGCAAAAGACAGGGCTTGTTGGGCTTCAGCGCTTAACGCTCCTGAGTTTTGCAACAAAACTTCATTGATCGATGTCTGCATTTCAATGATTTCGTGTCTCAATTGTAGCCTTTTCTCGTTATATTTTTCAATATAGGTCTCTTTAGCCTGACTTAATTGGTTATAAGAGATCACCAATTGCTCCTCGGGAGTAAGCGGAAACATGAGTGCAAAGTGGGCTTGCATTGTTTGTTGATCTAAAAGCTGCATTTCCGTATTCAAGTAATTACGAGCCACAGGGTTAGACAGCAGCTTGAGTTGAACATCTTGAACCAACTGCTGTAGTTTTTCCCGAGTTGTAGCAGGCACTGGCGCAGTGAATTCCGCAAGCCTTTGACTCAGCTCCATATTCAAGTTCAATACATCCAGCTGCGTCATAGCGGTGTGCATCTTCTCTGTATATTCCTGAATGAGGTTGTCTAGTTCAGTATTTTGAGAACCACTCTGATCGTAGATAACCTGCGCTTCTTGTAAAGTATTTTTAAGCACTGAGAAGTCCGCTGCTTGCAGTGCTAGGAATGATTCTGTGGCACCTTCTATTTTTTGTGTCCATTCCTCCAACTGCTCAGTTGTAGATAATGGATTCAGATATACTTTTGATCCTTCCCTCACTATGGACTTGTAACGCGCTTTGTCCGTTTTCAAATTCTCCACACGATCCGTTACATCGAGAAAATGCAGATAGGCATCTCTGAGTTTTACTGATGCTTTGTATACCTTGATTACTCGACCCAAGCTTTCTACTTCCCGATCCACAATGTTCTGAGGCGCATTCCCTTCCAACACATTGTTGCCAAATCGAATCGCTTGACTTAGTGAGTCATCCCAGTGAGGCGGAAATTCGTCACCAATCATTCGGTTTTGTTCAAGGGTAGTCGAAGCTAACTGAATCAGTCTAGTTAATTCCTGTGTTCCAATCACCGGTTCTGTGGCTGAGGCTGTGTACACAGAAACGTCCTGTTTCAATGTGCTGAGCGCTTGATCTACTTCTACTTGTGTAGCTGCTGTATTGTTTAGTACCAGCATAGCTTGATGGATGGCTATGGACAGGTTTTCCTTCGCTCCGGCTGGGTAAAGTGCTTGATCCGTTCCACCCTCGCCTGCACGCTCCAGCAGTTCTTTGGCTGCATGGACTTCTGTCTCCAGCCGACTGCGGTCTACGCTGATAATGTCACTGTTGTGTTTTTTCTTATCTTTGCTGTCTGTATCCGTGACAACCGCTCCAGTAGAGGACGATTTCGTCGTACCATTCACGAGACTAACAGCTTCTTTCATCGCATTATAGTTGATAATAACATCCTGTGGCTGTTTTTGTTCCGGCAGGTTAAGCTGGCTGATTGCTGCTCCCTTAGCCAACGTAATAAAAGGAACGCCCACATATTGAGATGCATCCAGCAAACCAATACTACCGTTAACCAACAGCTTGCCAAGTCCCTGTTGCAATGAAACACGACTAATCGCGGCATTACCTTCGGTCACGATCGATGCATCATTTTTCAGCGTCAAGTTGTCAATCTTTGTCGTCCCGGTTGCTGTCAATTGTGCATCTTGAGAGCCAAGCTCAACACCAGACCATGTCGTATTTTCCAAAATGGCTGATACCGGCTGGGTACCTGAGCCTTTGATTTCTAATACGCCTGTGGAGGACATGTTTTTCAAGGTTACCGAACCATTGACGATTAGGCGTCCATCAAAAGACACACCCTTACCGTCAAATACGCCACCGTCTGCGTTAATTTCCAGCTTATTTACACCTGTGAGTGTACGCAAATTACGGTTAAGATCGATTTTTGCCCCTTTTAATACCGCTTTATTATTTTCACCGAACAAACCTTGCAAAGATCCTTCCAGCTGGTAAGGGATATTTCCGATTCGAACCGTATTGCCCTCTGATTTCACTTCCCCTACTGGATGATCCAACAGGCTAACAAATACTTCCGCACCACTCTCCCGGTTCAACGGATTTTTCAAATCTGTTGCAGAAGCATCCTCTGATAATAGACCATAATTGCGAGCTACCTGAACTGCATTTTGCTGTGCGTCCGCATTACCTGCATCCTGCAAGTCCATTGCGCGTACTAGCGATACGATCAGTTCTTCCTTGGTAATGGCATCCCCCGGACGGAACAGTTCTCCGTTGCCTGTCATATACCCGGCTGCACGTACAGCCTCAATATAGGGAGCACCCCATGCATCCGAGGATACGTCCATAAAAGAAGTTTGCGGCTGATTGTTAACTTCCAACTGGAACAGACTGCACAAAATCTTAGCCGCTTCGGCGCGGGTCAAATTCTTTTGTGCCATAAAATCGCCCTGATTACCACCTGTCATCAAACCCAAAGTGCGAGCTTGTGCTACAAATCCAGTTTCACTTTGCGTATCTGCTGTCGCTGCATAAGCAGTCTGGGCGCCACCCATCCAAGGCAGAGATACAATGGAGCCTGAAGCAATCCCCAGCACCATTGCAGATGCAATCCATTTATTTCGATTTACAAGTTTCAATATTTTCACTCCTAGACGCTATTTATTGGCATATATCCTGTTATATCAAAGGCTTTAGTCATGTTTAGTTCTACGATTTATGCAACCAAGGAACTATGCTAAAAGAATTATATGAAATCCCACTGAACCGATTCTGAACAATTAGACCTATACAACGTGTTTCGTAGAATATTGCTTGACTTGGAGCTAACTACACATGGCCTAATATGCTTGTATTCATTTAATTTATTGCTGCGAATGGTTATTTAGACAGAACTAGCGTGGATGGGTGAGGCGGTAGAAAATGACGCTATGAGCGTTCTAATATAAGAAATGACAAGAACGCCCTATCCATTGATATAGGGCGTTCTTGATCAGAAATGAGGAGGTGAAATCTAAATATTTGCAATTTGCTCATAATGAGCGAGGATGCTCTTGGATAATGGAATAATGCTAAAACCTAACATGCCAACTACATATGTTGAATATCCGTTTTGTTCATTAACCCCTGCGTGCTTTGCGGGAAAGCAGGTTGCCCAAGGATTGAACCCCTTGTACAAACACGACTAGAATGACGACGGTTATGAGCATAACCAGCGTATCAAAACGTTGATAGCCGTACGCTATCGCCAGATCGCCAATGCCGCCGCCGCCGACCGCACCAGCCATAGCCGTTGCACCAATCAGTCCAATGGCGGCTGTCGTTAACGACAAAATCAGAGAACTGAATGCCTCGGGCAGCAAAAAGTATCGAATGACCTGAAAGGGAGTCGCTCCCATCGCATCTGCTGCCTCCAATATCCCCGGATTGACCTCCAACAGCGAATTTTCGACCAGCCTACCGATATAAGGTGCTATATAAATAATTAAGGGGACAATTGCCGCACTGGTCCCAATGGATGTATGCACAATCAGACGGGTTAACGGAATGATCGCGATTAGCAATATAATAAACGGTAAGGAACGAACAATGTTAATGATCGGATTTAAAATACTGTACAGCCATTTGTTCTCCAAAATTCCGCCTGAACGGGTGACGACGAGTAAAATACCGATAGGGATACCAATCAGAGCACCAATAAATAATGATATGCTGACCATGAGCACGGATTCATACAAAGCTTCCCACAGTTGATCCCAAGTTATCGTGGTACCTGTAATCATCATAGACTCTCCACCTCCTGAATATGAACTCCTTTGCTCTTGATAAAATCAACAGCCTGCTGAACGGCATGCTGCTCACCGCGCAATTGAAGTGTCATATAGCCAATCGTCGTTTCTTGAATCTCCGTCATGTTGGCAAACAAAATGTTCACATGGATATCGTGCTTCCGAATCAATTCATGAACCACTGGGTCGGAAGCTGCCTGTCCGATAAATTCCAGCTTGTAGATGCGTTGCGACTCTTGCTGCTCGAACGTTTGCAGCACACTATCCGGCACTTGATCGTGAATAACTGTGCGTACAAAGCTTTGCGTCGTTGGATGCTTCGGCTGTCCGAATACCTCCAGCACGTTGCCCTGCTCAATGATTTCTCCCTTTTCCATGACGGCCACCTTATTGCAAATCCGCTGAATCACCGACATTTCATGGGTAATGATCAAGATGGTGATCTTGTATTCCTTGTTGATTTTGCGAAGCAAATCAAGAATAGACTGCGTGGTCTGCGGATCAAGTGCCGAGGTTGCCTCATCACAGAGCAAAATGGACGGGTTGCTCGCAAGCGCCCGCGCAATCCCGACACGCTGCTTTTGCCCGCCGGAAAGCTCGCTGGGATAGCTATTTGCCTTATCCGATAATCCTGTGAATGCCAGCAACTCTGTTACACGCCTCTCAATTTCCCGCTTGTTGCGCTTGAGCAACACCAATGGAATGGCAATGTTTTCGAATACTGTTTTCGATTCCAGCAGATTAAAATGCTGAAAAATCATTCCGATCTTTTTCCTTACTTTTCGCAGCCCGGAGGTCGAATAGGCATTTAAGCTCTCCCCTTCGACAAGAACCTCACCAGTCGTTACTTTCTCCAGACGATTGACCAAACGGATAAGCGTACTTTTCCCTGCACCACTAAATCCGATAAAACCAAAGATATCTCCTTTATCTACTGTGATATTTATATTTTTTAACGCTTGAATGCTTAAGCCTTTTCTTACATAGGTTTTGGATACATTCCTAAGTTCAATCATAGCTCCTAACTCCTTCCGCTCCATCAAGTATGTAAGATCTCTCTGAGTTGATTTCTTTCCTATGGCATGAATACTCGAATTAAATCCGAGTATTTTAGTAAGTTTTATAGAGTATACTACTTCGATTTTATATTGATGTCAATATGTGTTTTAAGTTTGGTGCAAGCATTTCTTTCTTTGCATAAATGAACATGATATTGCAGATGGTATGGAATATGCCGAAGTATACACATCTTACCCGAACCGGGGCGGAAGCGGAGGAACATAGATGAAGCGAATATTGACCTTGTGGCTATGCATTGCAATGATGGGAATGTCCACAGTTATGGGAGAATCGGCATCAGCTACCCAAGCTGTGGACGGACAACCGTATCATTTTGGGTTTAAAAAAAGCAAAGGAGGCGAGCTGCCCTCCATCGCACAAGAAGGCTTTATGCACCTGATTGAAAGACAAGGCGGCATCTTTTTGGGGGATACGACTAAGAAAGAATTATTTCTTACTTTCGACAACGGTTACGAAAATGGATATACTCCCAAGGTACTGGATGTATTGAAAGCAAAAAAGGTTCCGGCCGCCTTCTTTGTTACTGGGCATTTTGTAAAAGACCAACCGGATTTGATGCGCCGCATGGCGAGTGAAGGCCATATCATCGGAAACCATTCATGGAGCCACCCTGATATGAGCACCATCTCTTCGGCAGAGATTCGATCTGAGCTGGATCGGGTACGAACTGCATCTGCAGAACTGACCGGGCAAAAGGAAATGAAATATGTCCGGCCACCACGCGGCATTTTTAATGAAAAAGCATTGGCATCCTGTCGAGAAGCCGGATATACGAGTGTGTTCTGGTCGGTAGCCTACAAGGATTGGGACACGAATATTCAGCGAGGGACAGACTATGCCTATCGTCAAGTTATGCAGCAGCTCCACCCTGGAGCGGTCATTTTGCTCCATTCCGTATCCAAGGATAATGCCGAGGCACTTGGCTCGATCATTGACGAGGCTCGTAAGCAAGGATATGAGTTCAAAAGCCTGGATGACCTTAAAGTTAAGCATTATCACTAAAAATAGCTCTAACTTAATGACTTAATACCGTCATCAGCCCGATCCATATCTGCTTTAGCAGACAGTGTGAATCGGGCTTTTTAGTTTACGAATAAGGAAGGTCATGGATATAATGACGTAAGAAACGATTTGGAGAGCACTTTTTTGGAGGTACATCTATTATGCACTTTGTATTTGATTTGGATGGGACGATCTGCTTCAAGGGGCAGTGTGTGTCGGATAAGATTGCAGGCTGTTTGGAACAGTTAACTCAAGCGGGACATGAAGTCATTTTTGCCTCGGCACGACCAATCCGCGACATGCTGCCTGTACTTCCTGAACGCTTTCACAACTATACCCTGATTGGCGGTAACGGCTCAATGATCTCCCAAAATGGCAGTGTAAAATACGTAGAGTCCTTTCTTCCGGAAGTACAGAATGCTCTGCTCCCACTGCTGGAGGAACACCGAGCTACCTACTTGATTGACAGTGAGTGGGATTATGCTTATACAGGCCCAGCTGATCATCCCATACTCAACAATGTGGATGTTAGCAAGTTGGCGCAAAAGCTGCCTTTGGCGGCCCTGAAATCTATTGTAAAAATACTCATTTTAACTGCTGACGATATGGAAGGCTTGGCTGCTAAGCTTCTACCGCTGGGTGTGGTCATTCATCAACACCGCAATGAACAGGTACTGGACATTAGCCCACAGAATATCCATAAATGGAACGCGCTTCAGAAGCTAGGTGTGCAGCCTCGTCAATTTATCGCCTTTGGTAATGATGCGAATGATATTCCAATGTTCAAAGAGGCACACCATGCCGTCATGATTCATCATCATGCTGAACTGGCTGCCTACGCGACTGAATCTATCCCTAATGAGGGGGAAAATCAAGAAGAACGGATTATCGCTAAAATACGTGAATTGGCTGAAACAGTAACTGTGTAGTCCAACGCTAAGGAAGGGGAGGCTCCTCTATGAGCCTCCCCTTCTTTTATCATCTTAAGGATAACGAACATTTATTTTAAGGTTAGCTTATACACTCTAGCTTCATAAGGGCGCAGCTTCAAAGCGTGCAAATTTTCTCCTTTTACCGGTTCATAGTTGGAGAGAAGCAACTCCGCCTTGGCGATAGGAAACTCCTCACCGTCGGGCCAGTGGAACACTGGATCACGGTCAAAAAAATTCAGAATGACTAGCAAACGCTCTTGTCCCAGCATGCGCGCAAATACATACAGTTCTGTATCAAGTGGCAACAACAGCTTGTATTCGCCATAGACTATGACCTCATGTTGTTTGCGCAGAGCAATCAACTTGCGATAATAGTGAAAAATCGAGTTCGGATTATTTCTTTCCGCCTCTGCATTAATGTGCGTGTAGTTATCATTAATTTTCATCCACGGCTCTCCATCGGTAAATCCGGCTGCAGGTCCGGCATTCCACTGCATGGGAGTGCGTGCATTATCCCGACTTTTTCGCCAGATCGCGGCCATAATCTGCTCCTCCGGCTCACCGACCTTTCGTTGCTGCTCATAATAGTTTAACGTTTCCACATCCCGATAATCATCAATCGACGGGAAGGCAATATTCGTCATTCCAATCTCTTCACCCTGATAAATATAAGGCGTGCCCTCAAGCATATGTGTGAAGGTTGCCAGCATTTTAGCTGATTCCGCACGGTACTGGCCATCATTCGCAAAACGCGAGAGAGCCCGCGGTTGATCATGATTGTTCAGATAATTGGCATTCCATCCTTCCTGATGAAGCACCGTCTGCCAACTACTCATTATTTTTTTCAGTTCCACCAGCGTCCACGACTTGTACTTCCATTTTTCCGTTCCTAACCCTTGGGCATCAATAAACATGTGCTCAAACTGGAACACCATATTCAGCTCATGCCGCTGATCTCCCACATAATCCAGTGCCTGCTCTGGCCCTAAACCGGACGTTTCACCAACCGTCATTAAGGGATAACGCTCCAGTACCTTTTCGTTCAGCATCCGTAGAAGTACATGTACCTGTTCAAGGTTGGAAAAGAGCTGATAGGCACGCACCAAGGTTTGTTTGTCAGGATTATGCGCATCCGGCAGTCCTTCGGCTTTGACAATATGGGCAATAGCGTCAAAGCGGAAGCCATCGACTCCCTTTTTTAACCACCATTCCACCATACGATAGAGTTCACCCACCATCTCTTCATTTTCCCAGTTCAGATCCGGCTGATGCTCGGAATATAGATGCATGTAATATTCGTCTGTAAGCTTGTCATATTTCCATACAGAACCGGAGAAATACGATTCCCAGTTGTTCGGATATCCGCCATTTTTGCCTGTTCGCCATATGTAGTAGTCCCGCTTCGGATTATCCTTGGACGAGCGTGACTCCGTGAACCACGGGTGCTCATCCGACGTATGGTTTAATACCAAATCCATCATAATTTTGATACCTCGTTCATGCGCCTGATGAAGGAGTTCATCAAAATCCTCCATCGTTCCAAACTCATCCATAATGGCATAATAATCGCTAATATCATATCCGTTATCATGATTGGGCGACTTATATATCGGGCAAATCCAGATCACATCAATACCCAGCTCAGACAGATAATCCAGCCGAGACAAAATGCCGCGCAGGTCCCCTTTTCCGTCTCCGTCAGAATCCTGAAAACTGATCGGGTATATCTGATAAACAACAGCTTCCTTCCACCATATTTTTTTAGGCATGTTTCCCTCCTGTATCTTCTCTGTACATCCAATAGCTTATGCTCTTAACATACACGCAATACCTGTATGCGAATCGTCGGTGCAGGGAAATGAGGGACTTGTAAGCTTGCTTAGGTACACAAGCAGAGCTGCTATAGCCTACGATATATTTTTTTAATTTATTTTTTTGAAAAACAGGTTGTATACATGGACTTGGCGTTACCTATATTTATGAACTACCCATATACTTGAACCAAAAGCGGTGCCATTCTTGAATTTAGGGAGGAATTGATATGAACCTTCGACCCAAGGAGCCAAAGGATTTGATTGTGGAGTCAGCTGTGATCCCGCCCAACATCCATGTGGATGTGGAGTCAGCCACGGAGGGGGGAACACGCCGCCTGATGCTTAGTGATAACCCAGAGACGCTTACCCACGTGACGGTACCTACCGAGCAAGCCACTTTGTGGCATGATGTGGTTCGCACCACCACCCGGACAGTCAAGCACCGGATTTTCGGCTGGCATTATAACAAAATCGACAGCCCTGTTAAACTGGGCATCACCATAGAGAATAAAAGCACGGCCCGCCTGGAAGTACGCCATATTGAACGTGCCCTGGAGATTGTACCTGAGGATGGCAACTGGATTATTGATGTCGGGCAATCTATTGCCAAAAGCTGTTTGGCAGGTACAATGAAACGTCTAAAGCCAGTAGACCGTCACAAATTCGGCAAAGACACCGCCTTGCTGGAGGAATTTGAGCTACTCGTAGGATCGCTGGCTGGATTCATCTATGACCTCACGGTAGAATATGCCGAAGGTCACGGTACGCTGGACTATGTGATTCGCACCGTAGTCAGCAAAGATACGCAGACTGATCTGCGCGAGATTCATGAGGATGCGCTCCCTCCTGTACCCCCGCCACAGGCGCATCCACGGGGCGTATGGTCCTTTTCTGAAACAAATGCGCGTATGCCGGAGTATGTAGTAGGACAAAGCGCCAACTACCGAGCATGTGCCACTAAGAAACTGAACGGCGAAACTCCTGCCGATCTACTGTTTACAGGGGAACGCAGCGAGCTGGGGCCTGCGCTTGATAATCGCGGACAATTCGGAACAATATATAACGCAACCATTCCTATCGTTAATCACAGTAGTGAGGTACGTACCGTACGAATCTACGCTAATCCACGTGGAGGTGCATTCGCCGGGTCTGTACGCATAGATCGTCATGTATACGGTATCCCCTTACTACAAGATAATACCAAGGTATGCCGACTGACTGACATCCGCGTCCCGCCTGGCCAGTCGAGCTATTCTCTTAGCTTCATGGTTGCAGGTAGCGCGACTACTCCGCTGGGTTTATACGTGATCACACTATAATCGTAATAACATTAGATGGACACATGGGTCGCCTCAATAGTGCAAAGAATATAATTAAGATGTAATTGTTCTAAAAAATCAAATAACCCGGTGACCATAGATCATCGGGTTATTTGTGTCGATTTCTTTATAGAATACGCTATTTCAGATTACACTACTCTACTAAGTATAAAATTGGATGGTGGAGTAGGCTCCGGCTTACCAAACAAATAACCCTGGGCTAGCGACACACCTGCATCACGACAAAATTCAAAATCCTCCATTTGCTCTACACCTTCAGCCAACACCTGACCACCAAAACGAAAAGCGGATTCCACTATCCCAGTAATTTGGCGTTTTTGATCACTGTTACTGTGACAGCCATCAATTATACTGCGGTCAATTTTAACATAATCGGGCTGGAGGCAATTCATAAGCTCTGTCGTAGAATAGCCTGCCCCTACATCGTCCAGTGCCACCGAAACTCCCCGTGTACGATATTGTTCAAAGATTTGATGCAAAAAATTCAGGTCGTCTATTTCTTCCGTCTCTACGACCTCAAACACAAAATCCTCCGTATTCATGGATAACCGATCAATTGTCTCAAAGGTGTGATTCAAGCAATAAGTCGGATTATAAATAGTTGAAGGGAGAAAGTTAATAAATCGTTTAATTCCCGTCGGAAGGCATGTCGCACTTTTTTCAATGGCGGAAATACGAGCCGAGCGATCCAAATGAGCATGCAAGCCAGCTTCACGAGCAACTTCAAACAGTCGGAAAGGCTGAAAAGACTTATCGGGCTGTGATGGACGCAGCAAAAACTCAAAGCCGATGATATTCAGCTTGTAGTCAACAATAGGTTGCATATGGCTGGTAAAGTTTTGATTCTTAATAATACTCACCAGATCCGGATGTTGCAGTCGAGCTTGCAATTGACTAAATAAAAGCCAGTCCTCAAATCCCTCAACATGTTGCAAACCAGTCACCACAACTTGCATTCGGTCCAAGCACTCCTGCGGCAGACGAGCCAGTCCGTTAACCAACTGTTCCAACTGTGAACGGCTGTCGTAGCGAAACACGATGTTATCCTCACACCAATGTTTTGGTTTCATTTGTTCCGATAGCATACCCAAGCCCTCTAATGCTGGAGTAAGCGACACCCTAGAATGCCTAATTTTCAGCAATCCTTGATCCTTAATAGGTAATATGATGCTGCAATTGCTGCAAGTCATAATGGTCCTCCTCGGAACAATTTCCCGGTTTTTTCACCATTATATCACAAACAATTAGAACAAAAGTACTATATAATTACGTGTTTTGACAAAAAATAAGCTTATTCCGAACAACAACTTAGGACTTAAGTACATATTCGACAAAAACAAAGCCTTTTTTACACTCATAATAAACACGGTACTATTGTATTGGGCATCAAAAAAAGCAGCAAATCTCTTGTTTAAAGAGACTTACTGCTTCATTCTGTTATGGATATGGAAACTAAAATCCCAAGTTACTTGGACGCCTTTGGCTTCGTTGTTTTAGCTGGTTTTGCAGCCGCAGGCTTAGTTGTTTTGACAGCTGGCTTCGCGGTTGCTTTCGCAGGTGCCGCAGCTTCCTTCACAGAGGTCGTTGCTGCACTAGGCTTAGCGCCAGCTTTCAAGCTGTATTTGGCAAACCCGTCTGCCGCGCTGCTCAAGTATGAAATTTGTTGATTTCCGGCCAGCACGTCTTTGGCATCAGGAGAGGACTCAAAGGTAACCTTGGCCTGACCAAAAGGAGCAATAGACCAGTTGCCGTCCGCTGACGGATTAATCGTTCCGTTCGTACGGATATAATCAACAACGACTTGGCGACTTTCATCAGGTGCTGCCATCACAATTCGTTTGCCATCTGGGTTGGCCAGTTTGGAGGAGGAAGCACGATAGTTATTGGTCGCAACGATAAATTTCTGTGCAGGATCAATAGCCTTCCCATTGTATTGCAGATCCTTGATACGATGGGCTGAAGAATCAATAATAGTTCCCTTGGCATCATATCGTGCAGGCTGAGTTACATCAATCTGGTAATTCACACCGTCAATCACATCAAAATTGTAGGTTGGAAAATCTTTGTTGATCAATGATTGTTCCTCTGTTTTGCTAGGATCAATGCGGTTGAACTGACCCGCAGACCACTCTAGCCACTCCTGAATTTCAGCACCAGTAACTTCTACAGCATGAACCGTGTTCGGGTACACATACAGATCGGACACGTTTTTAATCGCTATTGTACCTTCAGGAATGTTGGTATAATACTCGGCACCGTTGCGACCACCGGCTTTGAATGGAGCGCCTGCCGATAATACGGGAAGATTTTCGTATTCGGTTCCTTTAAGATGGTTTTGAACATACCATTTCTGTGCATTTGTCACAATTTGAATGGACGGGTCATCCTGTACTAATGCAAAATAGCTGGTAATCGGTGCAGTCGTTGTTCCGACAGGTTGACGAACATAATCCAGCGTTCCTTGATGCTCTTCTTTGATCGCATCAATCAGTTTAAATTCAGGAGTAAACTGCACAGACTGATTGGTAGTACTCACAACTGGACGCACTTGAGACTGAGAGTTGATTACGTTCCACTCGTCTTTCTTCTTTTCCAGGCTCAGGTCAATAATCCCCAGATCCTTACCCCATGAAGAAGCTTCCACGGCCGGCACGCCATTAATGGTTCCTCTATCCAGATCTACACCCTTCATATCTTTAAAATCAGGGCCAGGGAAAGATTTATGAGCATGCCCAAACAGAATCGCGTTAATTCCGTCCACCTGGCTCAAATACTTAACGGCATTCTCCATCATTGGTGTTTGCGGCACATCCTCATAGCCTGTATGTGCAAGCACAACAATAATGTCAGCACCTTCTGTTTTCATTTGTGGAATAAACTTTTTGGCTGTTTCCACGATATCCTTTGTAACGACCTTATCCTTCAAATTAGCTTCATCCCACTGCATAATTTGAGGTGTTACTAGACCGATAACACCCACTCTGAGTGTATGCTCTTCGCCTTTCTCATCTGTTACTGTTTTATCAAGAATCTGATAAGGGGTAAAATAATTTTTAGTAGCTTGCCCCCCTTTATCAACATAAACGTTCGCATTTACGTAAGGAAAATCAGCACCCTTGAGCGATTTGTCCAGAAAGTCGAGACCGTAGTTAAATTCGTGGTTGCCGACAGTAGCCGCATCATAGCCCATCAAGTTCATCATCTTATAGACCGGATGAACACCGCCTTCTTTCTCAAAGGTTTTGTTGCGGGCCATATAATCGTCTAATGGATTGCCCTGCAGCAAATCACCGTTATCGAACAGCATGCTGTTTCTTGTTTCACTACGCGCTTGTTGGATCAAGCTTGCTGTCCTAATCAAGCCATATTCGTTGGTTTCTTTGTCCGAATAATAATCATAATTCATGAGCGCTCCATGAATATCCGTTGTCTCCATGATCCGCAAATTCACCGTAGCGCTATCGCGAGAATTGCTAGCTGCCCAGGATGGAGCGGCTGAAAACACCAGTAGGCTACAAGCTACAACTGCTGCTGTAAACCCTTTAAACCAATTTTTACGAAATAACAAAATATACCCCTCCTCATTAAGGTGTATGCCTCATATACATACTTTTGCACATATATGTAAGCTTTGAACCCACCATTCCTATTTTAATCCAACGCCAGACAAAAGAGTAGTCATTTGCTTAAAATATTTATGAAAAAATAATTATTTTGCGTATAAAAAAAGCCAATAAATCTCCTGAAAAAGTTGGAAATTTACTGGCTTGTTCGTTTATATTGTTTCTATTTCGTCCACACCTGGCGCTCCGTTTGTTGACCCACGTACTCAATACGAGTCGGATTGACGTCTAAGATGACATAATCGGGATCATCTGGTCCGGAAAACCATTTTTTCAGAGAATCATTCCACACTTGTTTGCGTAACCCCTCATCAGCTGTAATCTGGACGGTAGCCTCCACTTCCAAGACTTCCTTCGTGCCACCCACTTCATAGCCCAGCAACAGATAAGCATTCGGATTGTCCTTTAGCTCATCCACTTTATGTGTTTTGCGATCCGTCGCCAGATGAATGTTCATTCCATCGTTAAAAAGGGCCATATAGCGTACTTTCGGTTTTCCGCCCTCAACCGTACCTAACGAGCAAAATTTGTTGTTATCCAAAGCCTTCACAATGGCTTGTTCCAGCTGACTGCGATCCAGTGTCTCCGTTTTACCCACAGTACAACAACTCCTTTTTACGAATTAGAATTCTATAGGGCTATGCCACTTGGCACCAGCTCTCCTAAACATACAGTGTAGCTGTTCTGAAAATAACATGACCGAAACAGATCTGAATGATTCATGTCCATTTTCAGATCAAAGCTCACA
This sequence comes from Paenibacillus sp. EKM301P, assembly GCF_011800295.1. Lineage (NCBI taxonomy): Bacteria > Bacillati > Bacillota > Bacilli > Caryophanales > Paenibacillaceae > Paenibacillus > Paenibacillus sp. EKM301P. Next base: position 35,522 of record NZ_JAALFM010000014.1, read on the forward strand.
GTAAAAGTGTACCCTGTCGTTCGACAAATGAACCGTGAGCGCTCCCTCAAGGCTGGACAGACCTGCTTTCAAGGCATATAATCGTCGTAGTAAACCCGAATAAACGAACCCATTAAACCATACAATGCCAGGGGTGCTGGAATCGGCCGGCTGAGAGTGTGTCCCAAGACACTGACCCTTACAACCTGATCTGGGTAATGCCAGCGTAGGAATGCTTAAGCAAGATGTGCCTTTTATTAAAACAGGACATCCCTTACTTTGGTATATACAAGCGCAAGCGTCCCGGAATCTCGGGACGCTTTTTTTGTTGAAGATAAAGTTGTTGGAAAGATTGCTTCCGGCAGATGTGATTTTTGTGAAAATGGGGAATATAAACTGTCTGATTGGACGGATAACGGGTAATTAAAAAGGAGAGAACACAACGATGAAGCGCATGAAAATGTTAAGCCTGGGTCTGATCAGTCTGTGGCTCATGGCTATGACTCTGACCGCTTGCGGCGGCAATCCCCCTACATCTCAAAAGGAGGTTCCTGCTGCCGACACTTCAACGTCTACCTCGGCAAAGGGGCTCAAAGATGTTAAAGTCGTGCTCGACTGGACACCCAATACGAATCACACGGGACTCTATGTCGCCAAGGACAAAGGATTTTACGAAAAAGCAGGCTTGAATGTCCAAATTGTTCAACCAGGTTCAGGCGGAGCCGACCAAATGGTTGCTTCGAATGCTGCACCTTTTGGTATCAGCTATCAAGAAGGCGTCACTCAGGCTCGTATCCAAGGCGTACCGCTCGTATCCATCGCTGCGGTGATTCAGCATAACACCTCTGGCTTCGCAGCTCCGGTAGACCGCGGAATTAAAAGCCCGAAAGATTTCGAGGGTAAAAGCTACGGCGGCTGGGGTTCTCCTGTAGAAGAAGCGGTCATGAAATCCATCATGGATTCAGACCAAGGTGATGTGAGCAAAGTGAAAATCGTCAATATGGGCAATGCAGACTATTTTACAGCCGTGAAGCGGGATATTGACTTTGCCTGGATTTTCTACGCATGGACCGGGATTGAGGCCGAGCTTCGAGGCGAGCCCTTGGATATGCTGTATGTAAAAGATTATTCCAAAAGTCTCGATTACTATACACCTGTAATTGTGAGCAATGAACAGACGATAAAAAACGATCCTGACCTAGTCAAAGCGTTCATGGACGCTACTGCACAAGGCTATGAATACACTATCGCCCATCCAGAAGAAGCGGCGAATATCTTAACTAAAGCTGTGCCAGAGCTGGACAAAAAACTGGTACTTGCTAGCCAAAAATGGCTAAGCCCGCGTTATCAGGACGATGCCACGCAATGGGGTTTACAAAAAGCAGAGGTATGGCAAAACTACTCGGATTGGATGTATGAACGCAAGCTGCTCAGCAAACCTTTGGAAGTCGATAAGGCCTTCACAAACGACTTCTTGCCCAAGCGTTGATCATTTTGTTAAAACGCTAAATAAGACTGGACTAGAGAAGTGAACGAAGCGCCACTACGCGGACGGATGATGCTTCCCATCGCCACCGCCCCCGGATTTCTCGAATAAAGCCCTCAGCAGGGTAGAAATCCGGGGACAAAAGCGACCGTTTTGCTTGTACAGCACCATTCCGTCCAATTCGTTCTCGTTCCACTTGGTTTATTTCTCTAGTCTCATAGTATCTAAGCGCAAAAACAGGTGCGCTTATGTAGAAAATACCGTACAAAATACTGTACAACCTAGCTTTAAAACTAAGTTGCTTTTAAGGCGGTTGGTAGCGGAGCGGTTCATTTGAATCTGAAGAAGCGAAGCGGTCTCCCCACCTTAAACCACCATATCTTTTTTACTAACACTCCAATAAAGGACAGGTGAAATTCACATGGCTAATACACTGCTCAGCATTCAAGTAATCCCTAAAACACCTAATAACGAAGACTCTTACCCCTATGTAGACAAGGCGATTGAGGTCATCCAGCGTTCCGGTGTCAAACATCAGGTGAATCCATTGGATACGACCATGGAGGGCGAGCTCGACGAGTTGCTGAAAGTGGTTAAAGAAATGCACGAGGCTTTGACGGAAGCTGGAAGTCCCAGCGTCATTTCACAGATCAAAATTGCACATAACCCACAGGGTATCAGCATGAACAAGCTGACCGAGAAGTATCGCCCATGAATCCGAAAGGCAAGAACGCATCCTGGTGGAAAAGCGTATGGCCGCCCCTTGTGGCGGTCCTCTTCTTTTTAGCGGCTTGGCAGGGAGCGGTTTCCTATTTACATATTGAATCCTGGCTGCTGCCAGCTCCATCCCTAATCGTACAAGAGGGTATGGCGCAGTCGGCGTTGCTTGGTGCCCATACATGGGCTACGATTCGCCTGACGCTTGCGGGGTTTGCTATAGGGACAGCAACGGGACTGCTGATCGCCATCGTTCTTCATACGATTCCTTTTCTCAAATCTGCTTTGTACCCGCTCCTGATCCTTAGCCAAAACATTCCGATTATCGCCCTCGGTCCGTTGCTCATGGTATGGTTCGGTTTTGGCGTGCTGCCCAAGCTTATGGTCATTACATTAGTATGCTTTTTTCCCGTGGCTGTAGCAGCCATGGACGGGCTGACACGGACAGACCGTATGATGATGAACTACATGCGGATGTCGGGTGCAAGCCGCAGGGCTATTTTTATGAAGCTGGAGCTGCCACACTCCCTGCCACAAGTCTTCTCTGGCATTAAAATCGCTGCTACCTACAGTGTGATGGGCGCGATTATTGCCGAATGGATTGGGGCCAGTGAAGGAATTGGATATTATATGTTGCTGCAAAAATCTGCCTATCGTACGGATCTCATTTTTGCCGCTATCGGGATTATTGTTACACTCAGCTTACTGATGTTTGTCGTTATTCTACTACTGGAGAAATGGTTGGTGCGCTGGAAGCCTGATCAAGAATAGCCTCCACATATTGCATTAAAGCATTAATGAAAGGACGTGGCACATATGAGTCTGCATCCGACGGACTTGACATCACCACCTGTGGCTGATGAACAGCAACAAGCCGGAGAACCGCAGGTAATGACACCTGCTCCTCCTGCTTTGGAATTGGACGGGATCAGCCTCGCCTTCCGGGAAAAGCGAAGCTCACTGCCTGTACTACAGGATGTATCCCTTACCGTTAAGCCAGGCGAATTTGTCTCCCTCATTGGTCCGTCAGGCAGTGGCAAAAGTACGCTGTTTCACATCATCGGCGGGCTGCTCAAGCCGCAGCAGGGACGTATTCGTATGCATGGACAGGACGTGACTGGTGAACGCGGTCATATTAGCTATATGCCGCAGCAGCCCGCCCTTTTCCCCTGGCGCACCACGCTGGACAACATACTACTCGGGCAGGAAAACGCACCGCGAAAGGATGATGCAGTAGCAGAGTCCCGATACGTCAGCGAACGTGAACGGCGCAAAGAAGCCTTGCAATGGCTTGAGCAGGTTGGGCTGGGCAAGTTCGCGAAGGCGTATCCGCATACGCTATCTGGTGGCATGCAGCAACGTGCGGCCTTTCTCCGCGCCCTGCTTAGCCCGCAGGAATTAATGCTGCTGGATGAGCCGTTCAGCGCACTCGATGCGCTGACACGTGCAGACATGCAGCAATGGTTATTGCGGATGTGGGAGAAGAACCGCCGCTCTGTGCTGTTCATTACCCACAGCATTGAAGAAGCGCTGTTGCTCTCCGACCGCATTTATGTGCTGTCGGCGCGACCTGCTTCAGTGATGCATGTCGTAGACGTTCCTTTTCCTCGCCCGCGTAGGGAAGAAATCACCCTCGATCCACGCTTTATGGAATGGAAGCGGACAATGACTGGCTGGATGCGTGAGGAAAAGCACAAACTGGACGGCGATATGGACACCGCTGAAAGTGTCCGTAAAAACACCTCTGCCGGCGGGGTAAACCATTATGAATGATTGGAATGTGCACCCTGCATTGAGATTGAACGTCGCAGCAACTGTTCCCTTAATCGACGCACACATTCATGTAGACAGTTACCCACCTGAACAACAGGAGCTATTGCTCGCTTCGCTTGTCGACAACCATGTAGAAGCCATCGTAGCTGTGTCCATGCATCTCGCCTCCAGTCAAGCCAACTTGCGCCTGGCTGAGCGTTGGCCCAGGCTAGTACGTCCAGCCTTCGGCTTTCATCCAGAACAGGCTCTGCCATCACAAGCCGAGCTTGACCTGTTGTTCCACTGGATGGACGAACATGTACAGCAGATGGTCGCGGTGGGTGAAGTCGGCTTGCCCTATTACAATCGGCTGGAAGCCTCACGCAACGGAGATGCTTTTTACCTCGCTCCCTACATAGTGCTACTGGAGCGTTTTATCCAGTTTGCAAGCAAGCATAGCAAGCCCATCGTGCTGCACGCCGTTTATGAAGATGCAGACATGGCCTGCGACCTGTTGGAACGTCACGGCGTTACGCAGGCGCATTTCCACTGGTTCAAGGGCTCTGCCGCCACGACCGAACGTATGGCCCGTAATGGCTATTATGTGTCCTTCACACCGGATCTCCTGTACGAAGAAGAAATCCGCAGTTTGGCAAGGCAGTATCCGTCTAATCAGGTCATGGCAGAGACAGACGGCCCATGGCCATTCGAGGGCCCTTTTACCGGACAGCAGACACATCCACGGATGACTGCCGAGGTCATTCGCGAGTATAGCAAGCTGACCGGTCAAGATGAAGCTACTGTCCGTCAATTGTTTTATGATAATACGAGCCGCTTCTACTCCCTGTCTAATTCATAAAGGCATATCAGCTATTTACTAAAAGGCTCACAACCATAACTTGTAGTCAAAGCAAAGAACCTCCTTATATACGCGAAACTTTATCATGCGTAATTAAGGAGGTTCTTGTAATTTTACATACACGTGTTGCTCAAATGCGGCTCATCCATTGCAACGTTTTTTGACGTTGCTCCACTTTATTGCTTCAAGAAACCCTTCTGTTCCAAAAATGGCTTCAACTGCAAACGCGCTGGCTCGGTCAATCTCGTCGCCATTTGCTCAGACCAAGGTGTAGAGCGTTGACCGCCCGTACGTTCCTTCAGATATTCAGCTGATGTATGGTCGTATACCTCTACAGCTTTCATCGTCTGATTTTTATCGTAACCATTCATATGCAAAACACCGGACAGTGGAAGTCGTGGACGCAAGCCCGTTTCCTGATCCGGTACACCAATGCACATACCGAACACTGGATATACCAGCTCTGGTAACCCTAACAACTCGGATACCTCTGCTATTTTAGTACGAATGCCCCCGATGTAAACGATGCCCAAGCCGAGTGATTCAGCGGCCACCGCTGCATTTTGTGCAGCTAACGCGGCATCAATGGTTGCAACCGTATAATTTTCGACGGACCCTTCGTAGGAAGGCTGGCCTGGCTGATGATGAATCGTCACCTGCTTCAAACGATACAGGTCTGCGCACCACACCAGAAATGTAGGGCATTGCTCAACATAAGCCTGCCCTCCTGCCAACTCGGCCAGTTTTGTTTTTAAGGAAGGCTCGGTAACGGCAATAACGGTATATGCCTGCACATTGCTGGACGAGGATGCCATTTGGCCAGCTGCCACAATAGCTGCGAGCTGCTCGTCGGTAATGGGGTCTGACTTGAATTTTCGCACAGACCGGTGGTTCATCAACAAGGAAATCGTATCATTCATGACGGCTTCACTCCTAATCCATAATATAAGCTCTTTATCTGCTTCAAGCTGTGAGTACACGAAAAGGTTCTTGCATACTTGCATGGCACTCCTACAAATATTATGAAACTTTCGCCAATGATAAGCAACCTGACGCGATGAAGAGGGATTGCATGAATTAAATAAATGAAATACACAACAAAAAAGCAAGTACGCACAAAGCTAAAATTGTGCGTACTTGCTCTAATTACAAAATGATCTCGCTACAAATATCCAGCAATATGCGTCTGCCTAATACATCAAAACATTTACAGCTTCACGCGCTGGAGACGCAGCGCATTCAGCACAACCGAAACAGAGCTGAATGCCATGGCCGCTCCCGCCAACCATGGAGCAAGAAAGCCCAAAGCAGCAATCGGAATGCCGATCACGTTATAACCGAGCGCCCAGAACAGATTTTGCCGTATGTTTGTCATGGTCCGCCGGCTCATTTCGATCGCGTCCGGAATGCTATTTAGGTTACCACGCATGAGCGTAATATCGGCAGCCTCCATGGCCACATCCGTACCCGTACCCATTGCCATCCCTATATGAGCTGTAGCCAGCGCCGGCGCATCGTTAATACCGTCCCCGACCATGGCTACGATCTTGCCCTGTTCCTGAAGTCGTTTTACCTCTTCGGCCTTTCCTTCAGGCAACACTTCCGCCAGCACCCGTTCAATTCCCGCCTGGGCGGCAACGGCCCGCGCCGTCCTTTCATTGTCACCCGTAATCATAATGACTTCAATGTTCATCGCCCGCAGACGGGCCACAGCTTCTCGTGACGTTTCTTTAATTGTATCCGCGACGGCCACTAATCCGGCATAGGAACCGTCCACAGCGACAAGCATCGCCGTTTTCCCTGCGCCTTCCAGTTCATTCATTTGCTGCTCGGTTGAGTCATCAATCGCGATGCCTTCCCTGCTCATTAACCGGCGTGTGCCCACCAATACCTGCTTGCCTTCCACAGAGGCCTTCACACCATAACCCGGAATATTTTCAAAATCCGTCGGGCTCACTAGCTCAATACCTCGATCAGCAATCCCTTTTACAATAGCTTCTGCCAGCGGATGCTCCGAGCTTTTTTCTGCCGCACCGAGCAATCGCAGCAAATCCGTTTCAGCCAGGCTGCTTGCGCCAACCATAACATCCGTTAGCTCTGGCTTGCCGTTCGTAACCGTACCTGTCTTATCCAAAATCACTGCGTTGACCGAACGGGTCATTTCCAAATGCTCGCCGCCCTTGAACAAAATACCGTACTCAGCGGCACGTCCCGATCCTGCCATAATGGACGTTGGGGTAGCCAATCCGAGCGCACAAGGACAAGCAATGACGAGAACTGCAATCATTTTCTCCAATGATCCTGCAAAATCAGACGGTGTCACAAGGAAAAACCAGACGAGAAACGTCATCACGGCAATAGCAACTACGATGGGAACAAAGATACCCGAGATTTGATCCGCAATCCGCTGAATCGGGGCCTTGGAGTTTTGCGCATCTTCCACGACCTTAATAATACGGGCCAACGCCGTATCACCACCCACACGCTCAGCCTGGATACGAAGTACTCCGTTTTTATTGAGCGTGGCTCCTGTGACTGGGGAACCCTCTCCTTTTTCAACCGGAAGACTCTCGCCACTTAACATGGATTCATCCACTGCCGAACGCCCATCCACGACTACACCATCGACGGGAATTTTCTCCCCTGGACGCACAATAAAGATATCCTTCACACGCACTTGTTCAATCGGTATATCTAGCTCTTGTCCATCACGTACCACACGTGCCGTTGTCGCCTGTAGGTTCATCAAGCTCTTGATCGCCTCAGACGAACGTCCTTTGGCTACCGCTTCGAACCATTTACCGACCAGAATAAGCGTAATGAGTACCGCGCTTGTCTCGTAATACAGCTCTGGCATGGTCATGACAGGCATTCCCGCCATTCCCTGCATGACATCAGACGGACGCAGGGTAAGGTACAAGCTGTAAAAATAAGCCGCAGACGTACCCAGTGCAACTAACACATCCATATTTGAACTGCCGTTGCGAAGCGCTTTATACGCACCCACATAAAACTGCCATCCAATGATGAACTGAATGGGTGTTGTCAATACAAGTTGAAACCATGGATTCAAGAACAGTTCTGGTACATAAATCCATGAGGTAAAGGAAAAATGAGCCACCATCGCCCACAATAACGGAAGCGACAGCACTGCCGATATTATCCACTTCCATTTTTTACGTTGGATATCCTTACTGCGAACATCCGCAATATTGTCCTCAGCACTCTGTGGGATCGCTCCGTAGCCCAGCTGTTCAATCTTGCTTACCAGATCACTAACCGTAGTACTCCCAGCAGAATATTCCACATGAGCTGTTTCCATCGCCAAATTAACCGTAGCACCTGTTACGCCTGGTATTCGGTTTAATCCTTTTTCAATTCGAGCTGCACAGGCTGCGCAAGTCATGCCCGTCACATTCAAATTGGCTTCTTCACTCACAGTTCCAAAACCAAGAGAAGCAATTTTATCGCGGAATTCAGGGATTTCCACCTGCTTGGGGTCATAGGATATAGACGCCTGCTCCAATGCCAAATTCACATTAGCCTGCGCCACTCCGTCTATTCGGTTTAAACCTTTTTCAATACGGCTTGCGCAGGCTGCGCAGGACATCCCCGTAATATGAAGCGTTGTATGCTTATCACCGTCGGTCGCACGGTTTTCCATGGTAGTCCTCCTTCTACATACCCCAGTGGGGTATATTGTGTTCAAAAAGAAAAAGCTCCTTACAAGGAAGCTTCTTCTTCGAACAAACCTGTTCACGCATCATACAGCATCTTAATCTTAAACAACATCATAGCCTTGGTCTTCAATGGCTGTTTTCAGCGCTTCAACACTCAGCTTGGATTCGTCATATTCTACACTTACTTGTTTCGTTTCGAGGCTGACCTTGCCGGTAGCGCCTACTTTTTCCAAAGCTCCTTCTACGGCTTTCACGCAATGATTGCAGCTCATGCCTTCTACGTTCAATGTAACTTGTGCCATTTTCGTTTCCTCCTCAAGGGTACGTCCATACCCATAATGTGTATATCTACTACTTTTAACGGATTAGCTTCTTAACCGTAATTAATAGCTCATCAATCACTTCTTGCTCTCCTGCCTGCATGCGCTCAATGACACAGCTTTTCATATGCCCTTCCAGCAGTAGCTTGCCGACACCATTCAGGGCCGACTGAACAGCCGCAATCTGGTTCAACACATCGTCACAGTAAGTGTCCTTCTCAATCAAGCCCTTAATCCCGCGTACCTGCCCTTCAATACGGTTTAACCGGGATACAAGGCTGTTCTTGAATTCCGCCGAATGATGACTTTTTCTAACTGTCTTCTCCCCATCTGTTCCACAATGAGTCCCGTGGACTTCAGTGTGGGAAACAGGTTGCTCCTCAGCCATACATCAGCCTCCTGTGTGGTGTAATGCACTCATGCATTTAATATATCCCCATCATAATATACCCCCATGGGGTATGTCAACATTCCTGAAAAATGTCACCATTTTGCCTTGTTTCACACTTTTGAGCGTGCTTCCTTGGCAAGTACAACAAAGCTTAACAGCGCACCAAGCTCAGCTATAGCAATAACAACCGCCATCGGTACGGGGGTTGTTCCACTACCCAAGCCTACCAACGGTGAAGCGATGGAGCCCAGCAATAGAGGCAGCAAGCCAAGCATGGCGGACGCACTGCCTGCGGAACGCTGCTGACTCTGCATGGCCAGTGAAGTCGTCGTTGTACTCACAATACCTACGCAGGATACGACAAAAAACATCGGAATTAATACAGCTAACAATTGGCCTCCGGTAAAAGCTACGGTAAGCAAGCTGATCCCGGCTACAGCCGCAATCACCAGACCTGACAAGAGCAACTGTCGTTCGCTAAATCGACCCACGAGTTTACCCGTCAACTGGGAAAACAGTACAATACCCAAACCATTCACCGCAAAAATGATGCTATACGTCTGAGGAGAAACCCCGAAAATATCCTGAAGCACGAAAGGCGAGCCAGCGATGTACGCGAACATAGCCCCTGTAATCAGTGCCTGCGAGAGGGCATAACCCATAAAGCGCCGATCTGCAAATAGATGACCGAGTGTTCCCAGCGTCTGCTTCAAGCCACCGGATGAACGACGGTTCGTTGGCAACGTTTCTGGAAGGCCCAATACAACGGCAATTAGCATGGCCACACCAACTACACACAGCACCATGAAAACACCGCGCCAGGAAACAAAATTCAAAATGACACCGCCCAGCACAGGTGCAGCAATGGGAGCCACACCATTCACCAGCATGAGCAGTGAGAAAAAGCGTGTCAATTCTTTGCCCGAGTACAGATCACGGGCCACTGCTCTGGAAATCACGATCCCCGCCGATCCCGTAAGCCCTTGAATAAAGCGAAGCGCAATGAGCACAGCGATATTTGGAGCAAACACACATAACAGCGATGCCGCGGCGTACAGAATAAGCGAGATCACCAGCGGTCCTCTGCGCCCCCTCACATCGCTAAGCGGACCAGCAACGATCTGACCAACGGCCAGTCCCAACAGACAGGCTGTCAAACTAAGCTGCGCCAGCGAAGTAGTCGTATGCAAATTGTCGGCTAATGTAGGCAGTGACGGCAAATACATATCTATGGACAATGGTCCGAAGGCACTTAATGCACCCAGAACAAAGGCAATCCATAATATTCGTGATTTGGTCATATCTGCGGCAACCATTACCGTATTGGATAACCGATTCATGATAATAATCATCCTTTTCACTAAAATATAAATAATGACTTCAATATATTATGATATCATTCATTTCATCTGGCTTCGAATAATTACACGCTAATCCGCGATTTTTTTTCAAAATTGCTATAAATCAGGCAGGAATTTACCAATTTCAGGTCGAATTACACGGTAACCAAAACAAAAAAATTGTAGAATCTGGAGAATGATAATGGTCTATGATGGAGTGCTGCTGGGTCTCATTGTAGGCCTGTTCAGAGGAGGCTGGCGACAAGGTCTGATCCGTTTCAGTCATATTCGCCTTGTAGCCGGTTGGATGTTCCCCCTGCTGCTGGTGGTTCAATTCATTATTTTTTATGCTCAGGAAAAGTGGGCTTGGCTGGCAGCCATTAATGGGTATCTATTTATGGGAGTCTACGTGGTCGGATTGATATTTCTCTGGTTGAACAGACATCATAAAGGATTCAAGCTTATTTTAATCGGCGTGTTGATGAATTTTATCGTTATGGCAGTGAATGGCGGCAGGATGCCGGTCTCGCTGAGCGCTTCTGAAGTACTGGGTCCCTATTATACAGATATGCTTAAATCCGGCAGTGTCATCTCGAAACATTACATGATGGATGCGAGCACACGTTTATCATTGCTTGGTGACATCATTCCCCTTTCCAAGCCCTATCCCCGCACGCAGGTGATTAGTATTGGAGATGTCGTCATGAACTTCGGGATGTTCCTGTTTATCCAAAATGTGATGGTCGTAAAAAGAAATAAGGATAATCAACAAGAAACCAACCCCCACCATGCCTAGTTCAGAGCTTATTCCAAGGAAGGGAGGGAACCGTATGAAAAACTTGAAATACTCCCGTGTGATTATCAATGCTATTATCGTTGCTTCTGTCGTAATCGCGTTGACTTCCGGTTACAAAATTGGAGGCTAGTCACCGATAAAGAAAAAAAGGAAGCACAGGCTCAACAAAACAGGCTGGATTCCGGCCTGTTTTTTCATGTGAAATTTTCGATTACAAAATTGTAAATTATCCCATTCACCCCTGGTAGCTTTGACATCAAGATACGACAAGGCAGGAGAAAAAATGATGAGTATATTAAAAAAGCTGCAAGAACGGGTTACCACGACGGGAATATACGTATTTTTCATGTGTATGGTAGGCCTGATCGTTCTCTTGTATACGAACCATTGGTCCTTTTTGCACTATTCGACGACAGAGTGGGTCACGATCTATTCCCTGTTGGGAGCAGTTCTGATTCTGGAGCATTTTACATTCCAGTTGCCACCAGCCAGTAACAAGCAGTCCATGGATTCCTCCGTGTACCTCGCTTGTATTTTTGTGCATGGCACTGAAATTGCCATTTTGATTTTGCTGTTCAATGTGATCATTGCTGCGTTTCGGCATACAGAACTGTCCTGGTGGAAACATGCCGTCAATTTTTCCATTTACGCACTTTCCATTTTCCTGTCGTCAACCGTGTTCGAACTAAGCGGCGGAACGCAGGGAGCCTTGAACGAGGACCATTTTGCTTCCTACCTGCTCGCATTGATCTGCTACTTTACGGTAAACACAATCACCTTGGGCATCTACTTCTATATCGCATATAAAGGGTCGTTCAATGAGCTCAAACAGGCTTTTTTGGCAGAATCCCTGCTTGTATACTTATGTACACTCATCCTGTCTTTGGTCTTGACCACGCTGATTTATTACAACGGCATTTTAGGACTTTTGCTGTTCTTGGGGCTAAGCATGCTCTTATCCCACGCGTTCAAGCAAATGTTCACGATGTATCGTGAGATTGAAGAAAAAGCCAACACGGATCGCAGAACAGGGCTGTACAATCACAGCTACTTTGAAAATACACTTGAAGCTGAACTAAATACATCCAGATCGCAGAATACTCCCCTAAGTCTGGCGCTGATTGATATTGATGATTTCAAAAAATACAATGATCACTTCGGTCATCTCAAGGGCGATCAGCTACTGGGGTTTCTCGGTGAGTTTCTCAAAAAGGAAACGTTCGGTACTCATATTACCGTATCCCGCTATGGTGGAGAAGAATTCACTTTGCTTATGCCCGATCATACTGCTGAACAAGCTTATGAAAAGGTCAATGCTATCCGAAAAAAACTGAATGATTCCCGTTACGAGGGAGTTGAAATTTTCCCACACGGGTGTCTGTCCTTCTCCGCAGGCATTGCACAAAGCCGCATTGACATCTACGACAAATCACAGCTGGTCGATCTAGCGGATAAAGCACTGTACTATGCCAAGAAACAGGGCAAAAATATCGTTCATACACACGGCAGTCTAAATGAAGTGGAACGCGAGGTCGATCTCGGACAGGATATTCGTGATCTGGAGCAGCAGCTTAATCTATTCTTGTACAAGGATATTAACACCTTCAAGCATTCCAAACGGGTATTCAGATATGCAGCGGACATGAGCGATGTGCTTCAGCTCGGTCCGAAGGATAAGCGACGTTTTTTACTGGGAGCCCTCATTCACGACATTGGCAAACTGGAAATACCCTGGAATATTCTTAATAAAAAAGAGAAGCTGTCTAGCGAGGAATGGCGGATGGTACAAGCTCATGTCATGTGGGGCAAACGTATTGTCGAAGCCAATGAACGATTCATAGATTTAGTTCCTTTTGTGGAGCTGCATCATGAACGTTATGACGGGGGAGGCTATCCGTTTGGCTTTAAGGGCGAGCAAATCCCAAGGCTGTGTCGGATGCTGACGATCATCGACTCTTTTGACGCGATGACAACAGAACGTCCCTATCAACCGACCAAAACATTCGAGGAGGCCATCGAAGAATTGCGTACTTGTTCGGGGAGCCAATTCGATCCCGATCTAACGGCTATTTTTATCCAATATATTCAACATAAGCAACCTGCTTTCACGCAGTCTATAGAAGCAGGCATCTAATGTCTCATACACTATTCCACTTTATCCCTACTGTGAAAGAAATCCAGGCGATTTCTTTCACAGTAGGGACTTTTCATAAGAGCGGCATTTTGCATCATACTCATTATTTCAAATTTCATATAAATGTCATAATTCGCTCCATCTATTCACGCTATATGCACTATGATTAAGATAGGAATTGGTTTGTCCGTATAAAATGCTACAAATGAGGATATCCTCGCTTCAAGTAATCGAGAGAAGGTGACTTCACAGGCATGTTGTACCTGTCCAGACCAGCCCGTGTGGCTTGTCTTTTATTGCTGTGTCTCCCTCTTCTGTTCCTGTTTCCTCACTCATCGTGGGCTCATGCATTTGTCGTTGAATCCAGCCCGACCGAAAATCAGGTTTTGGACAAGTCCCCTTCTCAGGTGACTATCACTTTCAATGAAGATTTGCAGTCTGCCTTCATGTCCATCAAAGTGACTGATGAAACAGGCAAGCGGGTCGACACAGGAAAAGCACAGCTCAATCCAGAGCACCAATCCACCATGGAGATCCAATTGATTCCAGGGGTGAAGAATGGAATTTACACCATCACTTGGAGAGCTTTGTCCGCAGATGGACACCCAGTCAATGGAGTGATTCCATTTCAAGTAGGTAGCGGTTCCAATGCGTATACCGATCAAGCTACCCCTTCTGAAAGCTCTGGGACATCACGAATCGACTTAATTGCTGTCCGTTGGCTCCTTTACATAGGGTTATCGCTGCTGTTTGGAGCGATTTGTTTCCGACTGTTCCTCTTACCGAGCATAAACCGAGCCAAGAATCGCAGTGAACAGCAGACGCTTAGTCATCGACCCTCTGACACATTACCCCGTTGGACTAAGCTGCTCTGGAGCGGCTACGGCATAACGTCTGCTGTCATTTTAATTAGCCTACCGCTTCAGGCGTCTTGGGATGCCGGAGTTTCCATCGGGGAGGGCTTCTCACTCCCTATTCTGGGAGAAGCTCTTCAATTTACGGGAGCAGGGCAAATCTGGTTTATCCAGATGATTCTCGTGCTGCTTCTAAGCGTAACGCTAATTTATGCGATCGATCCCAGCATTTCTGATCGCCAGCGCCGTGTTTGGGGCTACAGCTCCGTTTTACTCACGCTGAGCCTCATGCTGTCCAAGGCCTTTGTCGGGCATCCGGCAGCAGCCACCCACCCGGCTCCAGCCATTGTGGCAGATTTCGTCCATCTTGCAGCGTCAGCTTTTTGGATCGGATCACTTGCCGTCATGGTGGTGTGCCTGCCTGTTGCCGGATTGGAGCTCCCTGTATCCGTGCAGGCAACTCTGCGACAAACGGTCCTGCGCCGCTTCGCTGGCTGGGGCATGGCTATGGTGGCGGCGCTACTCGCCACTGGTATCTATGGAGCGGTGCTGTACATTCCAGCTCCCTCCATGCTGCTGAACACATCCTATGGACTCGTTCTGCTTGGTAAAGCAGCGCTACTGCTAGTGATGCTGGTCTTCGCAGCCAGCCAGTTTCGCAGCGCTCGGCAAGCGGCGGCGAGCAAGCGAGCCGCCGGAGGATTGCGTGCCGAGCTGTCCGTCGGTCTGCTCGTGATGCTACTGGCAGCGGTGCTCACTCACCTGTCACCTGGCCAGGCACCTGCTGTACCGTTTGAGGAGACTCGCACTACTGGCGAATACAGCGTTACACTGGCAGTCAGCCCTAATGCTGTGGGCAGCAATGAATTTAAGGTATCCGTTCAGGATAGCAAGGGGGCTGCCGTTTCAGGAATCCAGCAGGTCACATTAACGCTTATCCCAGCTAATCCTGACCAAGATCAACAGGAATTTGTCTTGCCCGTGAAGCAGCAACAGCCTTTCCGCAGTCAGGAATTGATAACCTCCGAAGGAACATGGGCGGTAAAAGTACATGCTCTGACAGCATCACTCGATGCGGTTGATGCTGAATTCACTCTGCAAGTAGAAGGTAAAAAATAATTATTTTATTCTTAAAAGGAGCGAAATAAATATGAATACAACGATTCAAACAGCAAAATCCAGGTTGTCCAGGTTAGCAACTTCCATGGGTTTAATTGCGGCTGGTGCCTTGCTTTTTGCAGGTATGGCCAGTGCGCATGTGACGGTCAAGCCTTCTGTTTCACAACCTAATGCGTGGGAAACGTACACGTTGAAAGTGCCTGTGGAAAAAAACATTCCAACCACTAAAGTGGCCTTGAAAATTCCCAAAGAGGTCGTTTTCAAACAATACGAGCCAGTACCGGAATGGAAGGTAGCCACCGAAAAAGACAGCTCTGGCAAAATAACTACCGTCACCTGGACGTCCGAAAAAGACGGAATTCAAGCGGGTCAGTACCAACGCTTCAGCTTTGTAGCACAAAATGCAGATCAGAATACTGCAGCAGCCTGGGACGCCTTCCAATATTACAGTGACGGAAGTATTGTGGAATGGACAGGCGATGAAGGAAGTAACAATCCTCATTCCATTATTACAATCACGGCGGATGCCACACCGGAAACTCCTGCTCCTGCCGCAGACAGCGGACATGATTCGGCAGGCACCGCAGAGGGTCATGCAAGCACAGATACGGCTAAAGATAGCAGCAGCACCGCACCTACCTCGGACAATGCTGCTGAGGCTGCCCCTGCTGCTTCTGCTCCAGCCAGCTCTGCTGCACAAACCACAGCACTTGTCCTCTCGATCGTAGCAGTCGTGCTTGGTGCAGCAGCAGTAGGCATTGCACTCAAGCGCGGCAAGTAATCGGGGTTACAATAAAATATAAAACTGTTTTAAAAAGAAAAGGCTGACACCGTTTTAAAAGGTGTCAGCTTTTTTTATATGAAAAATAACGATGTTTTTCTTATACTATTCAGCTTAAATACATACTCAGATTTATCTCATCCTATCATTTCACATTCACCTATCTATCATTTTTTTGGTAAAATGGTAGAAACCTCACGATTCTAACATGATAGCATTGCAATCTATTGAGCATAGGAGATCATAGGATGAAAATCGTAAATAAGGCTTTGTTATCTAGCGTTATCCTTCTGAGTACCGCAGCGGGCATCTATAGCCCCATGGCACAAGCGGAGGCGAGTAAGATCAGCATCATGCTGGACGGATATCCATTGCCGTTCCCTGTACAGCCTGCCATGATGGACGGCACGACGATGGTTCCCTTTCGCGCTATTTCTGAGGCTCTGGGCATTACAGTGAAATGGGATCAAGCCAGCCAAAGCATCACCGCTACCAAAACGCAAGGCAGTGCAACCAAGCAGGTAGTTCTCAAAATGGGGAGCCGCAATGCCACAGTAGACGGACAAACCGTTCAACTAACAGCCGCACCGCAAACCGTGCGCGGCAGCACGATGATTCCGCTGGGCTTTTTCGGGCAACAGTTTGGAGCCACAGTCAACTGGAATCAGGGAACACGGACAGTCTCTATTACATCGCCACGTGAAGCTATGTATACTGTAGGCTTCTATGCGCTGTCTTCCTTTGACCAAAAATCCAAAATACCGAATTTTAATGCCGTTGCCTTCGGCTGGAGCCGAATTGATACAAACGGACAGTTCACGACGACCGGCAAAGAATATAAATGGCCTCAAGCCGCTGGAGCTGTAACGCCTGAGTCTATTCTACAAGAAGCAGATAGCCAGGGGACTTCCCCTTACCTGATGGTTTATTCTGTAGACGGTAATCATGAGCTAACCAAGGTTTTGGAAAATACGCAGCTTCAAGAACAAACCATTTCCCAAATCGTCAGCACTGCCACCGATAAGCAGTTCAAGGGCATTACGTTAGATCTTGAAGGATTAGGCTGGAGCGGCGATAAGGCCAAAGCTCGTTCTGATTACAACGCTTTTATTAAAAAGTTATCGGCCAAAGCGCATCAAGCGGGACTCAAGCTCACCGTCGTTCTGCATCCGCTGAATAGCTCTTACACTGGTTATGATTACAAGACGCTGGGTAATCTGGCGGACGATCTGATCATCATGGCCTATGATTACGGACAAAAATCTACGCCTGAGCCATTGGATAAAGTGGACGAAGCCATAAAACTGGCGTTGAAGGAAACCTCGCGGGATAAGCTCATTTTGGGAATTTCAATGGGTAGCGAAAAAGACAGCACCGTTAACGCCAAGATCGGTTTAGCCAAACGTTATGACCTCAAAGGAATCGCGATCTGGCGTCTGGGCATCATCGGAGAAACAGCCTGGGCACAGATGAACGAAGCCATCGAGTTTAAATAAGATTATATTTTATAAAGATATCCCGTTCTTATTCCGCCCGCTAATGATTCTCATGCGTCTGCTATGAAATCATCGGTGGGCTTTTTTCATGTCTATTTTAGCAAAATGCTTGCCTGACTTGGAAGTTGTCGCCACAGGCTCGCAACCCTGTTCTCCGTAGAAGACACCCCAGTCTCTCATAAAATCCAGCAACGGTCTTAACGTATCTCCCAACGGGGTAAGCGAGTACTCCACACGCGGTGGGTTCTCGTTATAAATCTCACGGTGCACGATGCCATCACGCTCCAATTCGCGCAACTGCAAGGTTAGCATCCGCTGTGTAATATTAGGGAGGGTCCGTCGAATTTCATTATAGCGCCGTGGTCCTGTGGTCAAATGATACAAGATGACCCCCTTCCATTTGCCGCCTATAATCCCAACAGTTGTCGCGACAGGACACCCAAAATTAACGCTAACTGTATGTTCCATCTCCTGTGCCATGTATTCCCCTTCTTTCTACAGGTTGTAGACTAATAGCCCCAGACCTACAAGGTACAAATATGTGCGTACTTGTTCCCGCAAAAAACTTTCTATATGATGACTATATATTCGATATCAACTCTCATTATAGTAGCAGAAAACCAATGGAGCACCAACTAAACCCAAATCTAAAGGAGTACATTTCATGTCCAATACATCAGCTAAAAAACAGGAAATTCTGGATGCCTTTCTATTCAGACATGCCACGAAAGAATTCGACCCTAATTGCATCATACCGGAGGAGGATTTTCAATTCATTCTCGAAACTGGACGACTTTCCCCAAGCTCCGTAGGATTTGAACCTTGGCAGTTTGTAGTCGTACAAAATCAGGCATTGAGAGAAAAACTGGCTGCGGTTTCCAGTGGTGGTCAAAAGCAGATCCCAGCGGCCAGCCATGTCGTTTTGATTTTGGCACGTAAGGATGTCCGTTATGATTCACCTTACGTGGAGTACATGTATAAAGAGGTGAAGGGTATGTCTGACGAAGACTTTGCCTCCCTACCAGGCCGCTATAAGATTTTCCAAGGTGAAAACCAACGCCTGCTGGAAAACGAACGCACGTTATTCGACTGGGCCTCCAAGCAAACTTATATTGCCTTAGGTAATATGATGACAGCGGCAGCTCAGATCGGCATTGATTCCTGCCCGATTGAAGGCTTTAACTATGATCAGGTGCATGCCATTTTGGAGGAAGAAGGCCTGCTGGAGGACGGGCTGCTGGATATTTCAGTCATCGCTGCCTTCGGTTATCGTGCTCATGAACCCAAGCGGGAAAAATCCAGACAACCACTGGAGAAAGTTACACGTTGGGTCCTGTAACCTGCGACTCATACCCTTCCAAACCTTGGACATTAAAGCATCTAAAAAGCGGGCTTACGGCGCTTCATCTGAATGATGAACACACCGCAGCCCGCTTTTTTAGATCACTTCAATCTCTATTAAAATTCCTTTGGAAGCCAGGTTATCCAGGCACTCCTTCATATATTCGTCATCATGCTCCACATATGCGTCCGCGCCTGCCAGTTCCTCGCCTAGCTCCGCTTCCCAAGGTTCACACTGCTTACCACGATACAATGGCTGTTCCCATAGTGGATCAACATTGTATCCTCTGCTTTTCATTTCGTCCATAATGAGCTTATGATAGCGTACCAGCAGCATGGGGTGATAGTCGAACACATAATTCACTGTGGCGTGTGGCTTTCCCCACCCGTTCCCCCGCAGGGCACAACACTCACGATGTTGTCCCAACAGTTGGGGACGGGGCAGCTTGCCAATCAATTGTTCATGCCAAAGCCTCATGCTTCCACAACCTTATCTGTAGCTTTTTCTGTATTATTGGATTAGCATACGGATACCTGTCAGTACAATACCGATCAGGAAGCCTGTTACTGCGCCGTTAATACGTATCCACTGCAAATCCTGTCCCAGTTTGTCCTCCATCAGTGCAATCAGGGATTTGTTATCCATTTTGTCTACATTTTCGCGCACCAGGTTACCAATCCGGCTATGATTGGCTTCCACGAGACTAGTAATTCCTTCCACGATTCGTGCATTAATTTTGTCCAGCAATTCGGTATTCCCTCTTAAATCAGCCAGCATCCGATCCAGTAACGGTAAAATGTAGGTCGGCACATAGTCTTCGTCTTCCATATAGTTCAATAAGCGGGTACGAAGCTCTTCCATTTTACCGAGCACGGACGCTTCGCCTTCCCAAGCTTCAATAAGGCTATCCTTCCAGCCGTTCAGCCCTTCCTGAACCGTATCCTTCGTTGCCAATCGGGTCACCTGTGTTCTTAGACCGTCGATCACTGCCAGACGGCGCGGATGCTCTTCCCTTTGCAGCTCTGCTACCTGATCCAGCAGGAAATGACGAATCATTTCACCCATGCGCTCTTCGTTCAGATAGCCGAGGAAGGCGTTCAAGGCAAATTGCATCAGCCCGCTCACCTGCAAACCACTGACAGCCTGCATCCCTAAGGTGCCAAGTGTATAGCCTGTTTCCGGTCGCAAAAGCCAGGATTCCGCCTGCTCCAGCGTGTAATCCAGTGCACGAATATCATAGCCCTTCTCACTGGATTGGCGGGCAAGCGCCTCCAGTAGTGGTCCGGCATCGATGTCCGTCACCTGTCGCTTGATCTCAGCCACGATAATCGGAGCCAATTCCGCGAGCGGGAGCGACTGGACGAGCCGCTTGGCGAGCACATCTATCGATGCTGCTGCTTCTGGTGTACGCAATCCTTTTTCCACACCGCCCAGCATCAGCTCCGCCAAACGAATGTCCGCGATTTTAGAAGCAATGCTGTCTTTGTTCAGCAAGTTATTTTCCACCGTATTCACCAATGCATTCGTGAGCTTGTCCCTATTTTTAGGGAGAAGCGCCGTATGTGGTATCGGGATGCCTAGCGGATGACGGAACAATGCTGTGACAGCGAACCAGTCTGCCAGTCCCCCTACAAGTCCTGCCTCAAAGGCTCCGGCTAACAATCGAGCCCAGCCATATTGCTGGAAGGGCACGGTGGCTGCAAAGCCTGCCCCTAGAATAACGAGCGACCAAGCCGCTGCGGTTTTCGTATTTTTGGGTTTTTCCATCCTGTAATCCTCCAAACTGACTATCGATAAGTTAAGCAACTATACATATATTACCCATCATATCATTGCCTGTGTAATTTCCAAAGTTGAGAGCACTTATAATTCAACACATAAGGACATTTTTTGCGTAATTTTTTATGCATATATCT
This sequence comes from Paenibacillus sp. EKM301P, assembly GCF_011800295.1. Classification (NCBI taxonomy): domain Bacteria; kingdom Bacillati; phylum Bacillota; class Bacilli; order Caryophanales; family Paenibacillaceae; genus Paenibacillus; species Paenibacillus sp. EKM301P. Next base: position 56,484 of record NZ_JAALFM010000014.1, read on the forward strand.
CTCTTTTTTACATTCATGTTCGTGAACCAAATCACAACACTGGGTCCAAAATCTCATTTTCAATAATAAGCCTTACGAACCATTTTATCAGAACCAAGTCCTAAATTTCTTAAACCGAAAGGAGAAGTGAATGGAAAAGTTGAATGGGCATGTAAGATATTTTTTTCAACACTATCCTATATTTGACCCCAGAAAGGATTTGAATCCATGATGACCTCAGAATTCTTTCAACAATATTCGACCTTTTATACGGATAACCAGGTTGAATATCCATAAGAAGCGGGGCTTCTATAAAACTCACACACATAATTTGATATATAGACATATTTAATGTGATAAAATAAACTTTTATTAAATAGTAAATCATGTTTAATCAGCCATTATATATTGGTAAATCAAACCAAGATAAGCTAGATAAAATTGCTTTTTTGTAAAGGAATTGAATATGACAACAGACCAAAAAAACACCGAGGGCCTCTGGAACGGCGAACCTGTCGTAATTGTGCGCACTCCCTCCGCTTTTGCCAAGCAATCCCTTTTATATATTCAGGAATTAGGCTATTTCCAAAAAACCTCTGATTTTACAATAGAAAGGAAAGAACTCACCTCCTTTTTGCTTGTTTTTACGCTGTCTGGTAAGGGAGAATTACTGTACCGGGACAAGAAGTATATTTTAAAGCCTCATGATTTGTTTTTTATTAATTGCGATGAATATTTACAATACAGCACCTCCGGTGATGAAGCCTGGGAGTTTATCAGCTTATACCTGTACGGCAACCTGATCGAACATTTTTACGAACAATTTGCCAAGCATAATAAACCGGTAATATCCCTGCACAATCCATATGTTATATTAGACAAGCTGCATGCACTAATCTGCGGGCAGTCTGATCGAAGCCTTTCCGGCGAGCTGCTAACGTCCAGACTCATTGGTGAAATACTGACGTATATTTTGCAGCATCCTTATGATCATCGGTATGTAAATGCTGGAACACTCAGCGAAGTACGTCAGGTGCAGCAGTATTTGGACCAGTCCTACTGTGAGCGAATTACGCTGGACTCGCTGGCAGACATGTTCAACCTAAACAAATTTAATCTTGCTAAAAATTTCAAAAAACAGATTGGATTTTCTCCAATTGATTATCTCATTAATGTCCGGATCACAGCCGCTCAGGGATGGCTTAAAACCAGTGACATATCCATAGTGGATATCGCAAGGTACGTTGGGATTCCCAATACGAGCCATTTTATCAACCTATTCAAGGAACATGTAGGGGAAACACCTCATTCCTTCCGTAAAAAATGGGGAAACCGCTCCAAACTGTAAATAGGAGGTCTCCTGTACTCCGTTTGATAGACGATAGACGCACAAGCTATTCAAGCTAATGGCAAAGCTGTCGAAAGACAGTGACGCAAAACTATAGGGCCTTCCTACTCGGATGGCAGCCAGTTACCAGGTGAACGAGCTTTTTATTATGCCTTTTTACATAGCTCCATCACAAAATTGCTATACCTCTCTCGAAGAAAAAACCTTGATCACTATGATCAAGGTTTTTTTCTGTTGGGGTAGTCATGTCAACCTAGCATGCTGAATATACTAATTTCGAACTAGGAGGAGGGAAGGAAAACAATATAACACAACATAATCGCCGAAGCTTGCCATATTACGATGAATAGGAGAATCACTTGGAGCATGGGAACCAAAATAAATGTCATGATTATTGCCTTATTGCTCATTGTCCAAAGCTTTTTCAGCACCACACTGGCTTACGCAGATCCTCCTGCCCCTGAACTGCCGCACAGTGCTGTATCCGATCCTACAACCGTTACGGATGCTGTATATGCGGTCCCAAACCCTGAACCCCCTAAGGAGGTTCCGCCAAACACTGTCCCTTCCGTGCAAGGAGCAGCTCATTCAAAGTCTCAAAAGGAAGCAGCTCCCCAGAGTATACTAACGAAGTTGATTCTAACGGACGAAGCCGGACGTGTCATTGATGCGGTATATAATCCAGGTAGTACGTTCGACATTGGATCAGCCATCCAACTTGGCTATGAATGGGAGCTTCCTGACGATGCTTATAAAGCAGGGGATACCTTCACCTTTCACTTACCAGAACAGTTTGTCATCTACACTGATATCTCATCTCCGCTAGTGACTACAGACGGGACCGTGGGGTTCTTTACAGTAGATCGTCAGGGTAAGGTCATCATGACCTTTAACCAATATGTAGAGAACCATTCCCATGTCAGCGGCAAACTGCAAATTAAAACCGAATTCACAAAAGAAACGGTGAAAGGCAGCACAGAAGTCATCATTGCGATTCCAATTAAGGGCGGGGTTCAAACGGTCATCGTAAATGTGAAACCCCAGTCAGGGCCAACTTTAAGCAAGCAAGGAAAAATAAATGGCACCCACCAGATCGACTGGGCCATTGATGTGAACAAACAGCTAAACACCGTTAAACACGCCCTCATTACCGATCCAACTCCTTCAGGACTGGAACTCGTGAGAGGCTCTATCCGACTCTATCATCTGCAAGTCAATATCGATGGCACGACCGTTGTCAAAGACCTAGTGAATGCGAGTAAATACGCCATTGAATCGGATCAAGCCGGGACCGGATTTGCAATTCGTTTTCAAGATGCTAGCATTAGCACTGCCTATCAGATCCAATACTCCACCCGCATTACTGGCAACGAAACTCGCTTTTCCAACACAGCGACGCTTTCAGGAGATGCGATAGATAACGTTGCTGCCACCGCTACAGTTCAGGTGGAGCGTGGTGAATTTTTGTCCAAAAAAGTTGAAAAGTATGATCATGCCACACAAACACTCTCGTGGGCCATAAGATATAACTTTGGCGAGACAAAAATCCCCGAAGCCAAAGCCCTTTTAATTGATCATTTCAACAAAACTCAAAAATTGCTGCCCGGTTCTTTGAAAGTATTTAAGGGAAATACACTGGAGGAGCTTCCATCGTGGGCGTACACCGTCATCCCGGTTGACTATCCCGACCGTAACGGCTTCAAACTTCAATTCAACTTCGATGTAGATTCAGCCTATACCATCCGATATCAGACCCAGGCTAGAGGCCGCGTCTATGAAGATGAAAAAATTACAAACATCATCACCACAGATGGAACCCAGAAGATCATATCGACGGAAATCACAAGCGGAGTTATGACTAAAATGTATGACACGCCCAATTACAACACGAAAGTCATACCTTGGGTGATCACCATTAATACAGACTCATACACCATGAAAAATATTGTCATTAAGGATGTGTTCCCTAATGGGGGCCTCGCCTTGTTGCCCGACACCCTGAAAATTCAAAGTGTTGACGGTACAACGGAACTACTCGCGCCCATGGATTATGAGCTAGTTCCACGATCAGCGGACTATAAACAAGGGTTTACACTTATTTTTCATAAAACGATTCAGAAAGCTTATACGATCAAATATTCAACTCTCTACAACAATGATTGGAAAACAGATACGACGAAGCCCGAATTTCGCAACAAATCCTTTATAGATTATCAATATGAAAATGGTGAAACATCATCGCATGAGGTGGAATGCCCGATCTGGCCGGACTTTATGACACAACGGAATGGGGCCAAGCAAGGAAGCTATGATGCGAGCTCCAAACTCATTACCTGGGATATTAAAGCCAACTATAATCGCAAGATCCTGAATCATGCGGAAGTGAGAGATGTCTTATTGCAAGGTCAGAGGTTACTGCCTGGCTCCGTAAAAGTATACGATATGACCTTGCTGGGATGGTGGGATGGCGTACAAAAAGGGGCTGAAATCCCGGCAGATCAATATACAATTATTCCTCCCACTAAACAAAATAGTAATGAATTGCGTATCCAGTTCAAGAAGCCGATACAGACTCCGTACTGGATTACCTTTCAAACTTCATTGGAAGGAGAATTGATTGAAAAGGAAATTCATAATCGCGCTCTTCTACTGGATGGACAAAAAACCGTCTCCGATTGGGCAGCCCAAGTTACGGTACCTCATGGCGGGGAATATGTGTCTAAGGCCGGCGCACAAAATGGAAATAAGATCGACTGGAGCATTCGTATCAATGAAGGACAATCACATGTGTCCAACGCTAAAATAGTCGATCAGCCTAGCAACAACCAAATCTTAATTGAGGATTCCTTTCATGTATACTCTGCAATCATGGCTGCCAATGGAAATACCACCAAGGGCACCGAATTAATCAAAAACCGAGATTACTGGCTTCACATCAAGACAGACACTCAGGGTCAGCAAACTTTTGAGCTTACTTTTGCCAAGGATATTTCCACTGCTTTTATTCTTGAATATCAATCGTTCATTCATGCTGAGGATAAAGCTAAGGTGAGCAACAAGGTTGCTTTTGCAGGAGATCGTTTGACGACAGAACTGCGGGAAACCAGTCAGGAAATCATCGTACGAACGTCTTCCGGCTCCGGTTCTGGTGGGGGCGTAACCGAAACCCTTGAGCTGACCAAGGTAGATCAGGATGCTCCCGACAGAGTACTGCCTGGCGCCCGGTTTGCGCTCTATGATAAGGGACAAAAAAGAGCACCGCTTATACAAACGACCAATGTGGAAGGCAAAATCATCTTTTCCTCCTTACTTCATGACGATTACATTTTGGAAGAATTGGCAGCACCGGAGGGGTATGAAATAACGGAGGGTAAGCTTGAGATCAAAATAGACGCAGCACCCCAACAAGGCTCTGGCATAAAGAGGGTTGTGATCACCAATCGTAAAGAAAAGAAAAACGAACCCGAAACACCTGTAGACCCGGGCACACCTCCCCACCCAGAGCCGTCTCCCCCAGCGGGAGGCTCCGGGAAAAAACATGATAAAGATCCCGAGGTGCCCGTGACACCATCTATAACCGTTCCTCCGTCACTGCCAAGGCCTCCGGAGGACATAGTCCCTCCACAGGAGGAACCCGCACCTACACCGCCGCCAGTAGCCCGGGAGGAACCCAAAGCACTGCCTGAACCGCCAGCCGTCATGCCTCATCAAGATCCGTCTCCTCCAGTGGAGCCGAACGACGAGCCCAAACCTAAAATCCGTCTCCATGATCCGGAGAAAGAGCCAGAGGAGCCACCTGCAGTGCATCAGTTGCCCCAAACAGGTGAAAGTAGCCCCGTTCCGTTTTATTTGGCAGGCATTGCCATGATTATAAGCGGCGTATTTTTAAAATTTAGACGGACAAACCAAAAATAAATGCAATCTACCTGCCCTGATCTTCCGTCTCATTCCCGAGTGGAATGAGACGGAAATGGGGCATTTTTTTCAAAGTATGTATCATCCGTACATTGCTTAGGGGAGATGAGGTTGCTGAATCTGCGTAAACTTTCCTATCTGTTTATTGGGTTGGGCTTACTCTTTATTTTGTTTCCTAAAGCGACCGAATGGAATGAGGATCGAGAACAACACAAGCTGTTACAAGCAGCGGAGTTATCACTAGAAAAAAGCAATTCGGTATTGCCTTCTAGTCTTGCAGACAGCTATGCTCGCTTGTCCACTCGGGTAGCGGAAGCTCCGGTTAGTGAGGCACGGCAACATACCTTTCCATCCCCCGCTCCCAATGTCAGCGTTAATGAACAAACTCCTATAGCCACTATTAGCATAAGTCGTATTGCTTTAAAGCTCCCCGTGTTGGAAGGCGCGACGAGGAAAAATATGAAATATGCGGCAGTACATATGCCGGAAACGGGAAAGCTGGGACAAGTGGGGAATGCTGCTATTGCTGCTCATCGAGCCCGTACTCCTGGACGTTTATTTAATCGTCTTCATGAACTGAAGATTGGAGATAAAATTGTTGTTAACGCTCAAGGTAGCCAGTATATGTATAAAGTTTACAGTATAAAGGTAGTCGATCCAATGGACGTGTCTGTTCTGAAAAGCTTCAAAAACCATAAGCTGCTCACGCTAATTACATGCGACCCTCTCGTGAATCCCACCCATCGTCTCATTGTTCAAGCCAAGTTAAGCACCTAAACCTAGCTAAATCGCCCATTCCTATGGATAAAATAAATCAGGCGGGCTATTCCTGCTCGTTTACAGAAATACACCCGCCATAGTTCACATCATGCTTCAGTTGAATTCTTGGCAATCAGCTTGAAATCATCAAAGTGGAATCCTGGTGCAACAACACAGGTTACCAGCACAGGCTCATCCCCCAGCGGACGTGCCGTTTGCCATACTGTTCCTGGTACGAGTGCTTGTGGATGTTGTCCTGCCTCCACATCTGCACCAACGATAATTACCGTTTCTTCGCCAGGTTCTTCTCCGCTTCCACCCAATTTTAGCTCTATAGGACTTCCGCTATGGTATAGCCACAGCTCATCAGAATGGACCACATGCCACTCGGAGAACTCACCCGGATGCAGCAAGAAATACGTAGACGAAGCTGCAAAGCGCGGACCGGAATACACATCCGGCAGTACAGGCTTCGGAATTTGAAAATTGGCCTTCCACATCTCTTTGTACCAGCCGCCTTCTGGATGGGGCTCCATGCCCAATGCCGTGACTAGCGGTGAAATAGCTTTCGTCATTGTCTATCCTTCCTTTACCCTAAATTCCTTCTCCCCTACTGTAAAACATAGCGCTGCTTTTGTCACGTTTCTCCCTCTGCATGTCGAAGATCAATAAACTATGTCAAATTTAATGACATTAAATTGTGGATACATACTCATTTTCATCATAAAAATAACATTAAACTAGTAAAAATACATTCAAAAACATATTTAACGTAAAGTTTATTGACATAAAATCTTGTTTTTTATTGTAAGCTTATAGTATCATGAGAGAAATTTTGAAATTCTAATAGAGCTTAATCATGTCAGTCGTCTACTAAGCGATGTATTCAAGTCAAAAAAAGGGGTGAGCTCTCTGATCCAATTTCGCAATGTCAACAAGCATTACGGTCACTTTCATGTACTTAAAGACATCAATCTTCAGATTAAGGAGGGCGAGGTCGTTGTCATCATCGGTCCCTCCGGCTCAGGTAAAAGCACCCTGCTTCGCTGCATCAATCGTCTGGAAACGATATCCGATGGGGAGCTAATCGTTAACGATGTCCCTGTGCATGACAAAAAGATTGATATTAACGCCTTCCGTCGCAATATCGGGATGGTATTCCAACATTTCAATCTGTATCCCCACAAAAAGGTGATTGAGAACATTGTACTGGCACCGATGAAGGTACTGGGCATCCCGAAAGAAGAAGCTATTCAAACAGCCCTCACCTATCTGAAGCGTGTCGGAATCGAGGAAAAGGCACAGAGCTACCCCGCCCAATTGTCCGGTGGACAGCAGCAGCGGGTGGCGATCGCCCGTGGACTCGCGATGAATCCGAAAATTATGCTGTTTGACGAGCCTACTTCAGCCCTGGACCCCGAAACCATCGGAGAGGTGCTGGATGTCATGCGCTCGCTTGCCCATCAGGGCATCACGATGGTCATCGTCACTCATGAAATGGGCTTTGCCCGTGAAGTGGCAGACCGCGTGATTTTTATGGACAAAGGACAGATCCTGGAAGACAGCCAACCTGCTGAGTTTTTTCAGAATCCGGGTGAAGAACGGGCTCGCCTGTTCCTGAGCCGTCTGATTCATCATTAAACAGACTATTAATGGAATAAAAATCGAAAGGGGATCATCTTGATGAGAAAAAGATTTCAGTGGAGTACTTTGGTGCTGGTTGCATTATCCTGTCTGCTCGTCTTGGCAGGCTGTGGAGGCAAGCAAGAAGCAGCAACGTCAGGAAATGAGGCAGCAGCTTCCAACGGGCTGGAAGCCATCAAACAGCGTGGCAAGCTGGTCATTGGGGTGAAGTACGATACCAAGTTGTTCGGACTAAAAGACCCGGCTAGCGGTAAGGTCGAGGGCTTTGATATCGACATCGCCAAGGCTGTAGCCAAGCATATTTTTGGTGATGAAACCAAGCTTGAGCTCAAGGAAGTCACGTCCAAAACACGAATCACCTTACTTCAAAATGGGGACATCGACGCTATTATCGCCACGATGACCATTTCGGATGAACGCAAAAAACAGGTCGATTTCAGCGATGTCTACTTTAATGCAGGGCAATCCCTGCTTGTGAAAAAGGGAAGCCCGATCACAGGTCTGGAGTCCCTGACTCCCGATACCAAGGTGCTCGCTGTTAAAGGCTCTACCTCCGCAAAAAATATCCGCGAAAAAGCGCCTAAAGCAACGATTTTAGAGTTCGAAAACTATCAAGATGCCTTCAATGCCCTCAAGGCAGGTAAAGGGCAAGCGTTGACTACCGATAACTCTATTTTGCTTGGCATGCAACAGCAAGATCCGAATTATACCCTAGTAGGCGGGAACTTCACAGAGGAACCTTACGGTATTGCAGTGAAGAAGGGACAAACCGAACTGCTGCAAGCCATTAATGATACGATCAAGGAACTGAAAAGCAATGGTGAATACGATAAGCTGCATGAGCAATGGCTTGGGGTTAAACCCGAATAATGATCTTGTGAAGGAGCCGCGATTGCGTGCTCCTTCCTTTCTTAGCTCTGGATAAGGAGGTATACCCGTAGATGCTTACTTTTGATATCAACGTACTTCTCGATCATGGCGACCGTTTTAGAGAGGGCTTGCTTCATACTGTTCAAGCTAGTGTTATTGCCTTGATCGGAAGCTTTATTCTGGGCGCTATCATTGCCATCTTCCGAATTGCGCCTTTTAAATGGCTAAACTGGATCGGTACTGTCTATGTAGAGGTCATCCGCAATATTCCATTGCTGATTGTCGTACTGTTTTTTTATCTCGGTCTTCCCACTTTGGGCATCCCCTTGGATGGCTTTGTATCTGGAACGCTTGGATTGACTGTGTACACAGCCTCTTTCATTGCAGAAGCTATACGTGCCGGCATTCAATCTGTACCCAAAGGACAATTTGAAGCGGCAAGGTCCTCCGGGCTGAATTACAACCAGACGATGATCAGCATTATTTTACCGCAAGCCATCAAAATTGTACTGCCTGCAATCGGCAACCAATTCATCAATCTGGTCAAAAACTCTTCCGTGCTGGCCATTGTGGCCGGACTGGATCTCATGTATTACTCGGATCTCATTAACTCGGATACCTTCCTGCCCATCACAGTCTATGCGATCACGGCGCTGCTGTATCTTGTATTGACGGTTCCGCTCAGCTTTCTTGTACTCTATATGGAGCGACGCCTGTCCAAAACATCCTAAGGAGGGAAGCCCGTATGGATTTCAGCGGATTGTTTGTATGGCCTAATGTGCGTTTTATACTGGAGGGCTTCCTGCTCACGCTGGAAGTTGCCATTTACTCTATCATATTCAGCTTCGCTCTTGGTATCGTATTCGGCATTCTGCGCTATACCCGCTTACCTGTGCTCTCACAGGTTGCAGCCTTTATCATTGATCTGATTCGCAATCTGCCCTTATTGCTCATTATTTTCTTCATCGGCATGGTTTTGCCATCCATCGGATTTTCAATTTCCCTCAAGTGGGCAGCCATCACAGGACTGTCAATCTTCGAGGGAGCCATGATCGCCGAGATTGTGCGCAGTGGTCTGAATTCGGTCCATAAAGGACAGGTGGAAGCCGCACGTTCCTCCGGTCTAAGCTATTCTCAAACCTTATGGCATATCATTCTGCCCCAAGCGCTTCGTCGCATGGTACCCCCGATTGTCAGCCAGTTCATTTCCCTATTTAAGGATACGTCACTGGCTGTCATTATCAGTTTGCCGGAGCTGACGCATAACATTCAGATCGTCGGTGGACAAAATCAATCCTTTGTCATTCCAGCTCTGCTGTTCGCCGCTTTCCTGTACTTTGCCGTTAATTACAGTATGTCACTGATTGCACGCAGGCTGGAGGTTCGTACACATTAAGGCTTCTGATACTCATCAGGGTTGCCATTAGTTGGAGCGCTCTGTCAGCACAGCTTGTATCTTATCTATCAATCGTTTCACTGCTTCTCCCTGGTAACGGTCAGATCGATAAATCAACTCTAGCTGACCTTGAGGCGCACCACGCAAAATAGGCACCGTGCAAAAATGCGAACGATCCAGTTCGGCCGCAAGGGACTTCGTCTGTAAGGTTACGGCAAGTCCCTCCTGCACCCAGCGCAGGATTGAAGCTATAGAATTAGTTTCCAAGACGGTTGCAAAGGGATACCCGCGATCACTAAAGCATTTCTCAATCAGCTTCCTACCGGGATGGCATTCTGGCTGCATCGCCCAGGGTACATGCCTCAATTCGTCCAGCATAATGGAAGAACGGTTGGAAAATGCATGGTTTACCGGGACAATAAGACAGTAGTTCTCTGTGCGAAGAGGAAGCCGGACAAGCCTTTCATCTGTACCCGAGTGTAGGGTGATGCCAACATCCACACGGTTATCCAGCAGCTGTTCTGTTACATCAAAGAATGGGCAGATGTGCAAGCTGATTTTAGGAAATGACCGATGAAAATGGGCAAGCATCTTTTGCAAAGGCTCCTCCAGCTCAGGTAATGCGATACCAATCCGTAAACTTCCGCGTTGCTCGGTACGCAGCTCCTCAATGGATGCCTTTGCTTGCTGTAATCCCTTGAGCGCATGGGCACTGTGTTGTAGCAGCAGTTTACCGGCATCTGTCATTTTAATTTTCTTGCCTGCGCGGTCAAAGAGCGTCATGCCCAGTTCCTCCTCCAGCGCCTTAATTTGTAAGCTAAGTGTGGGTTGAGAGATACCGATCTTTTCCGAAGCCTTCGTAAAATGCAGTTCCTCGCATACGGCAATGAAGTATTGAAGCTGACGTATTTCCGTCTTCCTTCTCTCCCTTCGAAAGTCCAAGAATGTTTGCATGGACAGGTCAAAAGAAGCGCGAGATCGGATCATTCCGGTTCGCGCTTCTTCGCAGGTTATTGCGCTTTTTTTAGATTATTGATCTACTTCTGCTTTTTCCGAAGTCAACGTAATATTCGCAAACACGTCTGCATCGTACTCCTTGCCACGGGTAATATCGTAATTGGCTACCCGATTATTCACTGCCTCCAGCGAATAACGGAATAACGTCGGTACAATGGGCGCCTCCTCGCTCATATACGCCTGCCACTGGTTGTATATATCTTTACGATAATTGTCGTCAAAGGCTTTCACAGACACCCCTTCCTGCAACAGCTTATCATTCTCTTCACTGGTAAAGCGCGAGTAGTTAAAGCTGGCTCCGCGTCCATACAGCCCACTAGGGTCTACATCTGTACCCGTACTCCATGCGCCGCCAAAAATATCAATGCCAGGGTCATCCTTCTGCACACGGTCATAGAAAGAATTGAACTCAAGCAGACGACCGTCCACTAGTTCGACATGAAGCCCGACATCCTTCCAATTTTGCAAATAAAACTTCGCCAGCGATTCAGCTGTCGCATCCCCGCTCATTGCTGCATAATGGAGCACCAGTTCCTTACCTTTAGGGTCCTCACGGTATCCATCTCCATTGGTATCCACATATCCTGCCTCGTCCAGCAGCTTTTTCGCCTTGTCTGGATCATACGCAATGCCCTTCGCATTCACATCATGGTATCCCTTGAAGGCGGGCGGGATCAGGGATGTCGCAGGAGTCCGAAGCCCATGATAGAGCTGCTTGCCAACCTGCTCATTATTCAGCGCGTAGCCAAGGGCCTGACGCAATGACTTGTTCGCCAGCTTGGCGTTCGGGTCCATGATATTCAGACTCTTGGCCTGATCGAATTTGCCCAGCTTAAAGCCTACATAGCTATAAGACAATTCCTCCTGACCGAGAAACTGTACATTTTTCGGATTACTGGCCTCATTGTAACGGGCGGTCGGATAGCTGGCCCAGTCGATTTCTCCACTTTTCAACGCCTCGGTAATGACATTCGGATTCACCACCTTCAGATGAAGGCCATCCAACTTGGGCGCACCGCGGAAATAATCTTCATTTTTGACGAATTCTACAGATTCACCTGTGACCATAGATTTAATTTTGAATGGCCCATAGCCAATCGGATGTTTACGGACAGGATCAGATCCGGCCATGTCCTTCACAGGAATGTTCTGAAATACCTTCTTCTCCAGTGGTGTGGACCAGAGTCCCGACTTTACCGAAGGATTAGGTTCCTTAAAATGAATGGTAACCTCTTTCTCATTCAGCACCTTGATGCCAGAAATGGTTTTGGCCTTGCCGGCGTGATAATCTTCCATCCCTACAATGTTGGTCATAAAACTATCATAACGCGGACCTTCGTAGTCTTTGTTACCGATCACTTCATAGGAAAAGGCATAGTCCTCTGCCGTTACGGGATTACCATCTGTCCAGTTCAGTTTGGGATCAATTTTGACAGTCACCGCCTTATTGTCTGCGGAAAAGGAAATCGTCGCCGCTCCTTTATCGTCAATATTCAGATTGGAATCAATCGAAAACATGGAAGGGTAGAAAAACTGGAAGACTTCAAAATCCGGATTTCCATCATAAAATACAGGATTCAGAATACCTTCAAAAGGGGTGTCGGACACGAGTGCATAATTGATGATGCCGCCCTTAATCGGGGGTTTATCGTTCTTGACCGCCTTTGCCAGCGCAGTCGTATTCACCTGCTTGTTGTCGGACCCTGACCCACCTGTACCGTCAGACGATTTTGCTCCACTCGAAGTGGAAGGCGAGCCGCTGCATGCGGCCAAAGAAAGCACCAAAATGGCAGATAGAACAGGCAAAATTCCTTTTTTCCAGCTTTTAATCATTGTAAACCCCTCCTTGTCGTTGTCCTTATCCTTGAACTTTGGTTTAACCCAATCGTTGTCTGGCATCCGTGGCACGTTTGAGCGCCTGACCGATAAAATTAATCGCCAGCATCAGCACTAATATAAGCAGTGAGGCAGGCAACCACATCCACCAGCTGTTCTGCAATACATCCGGGTCATTGGCATAACTCACTAGTGTACCCAAGCTTGGAGTTGATTCTGGCAAGCCAAAGCCGAGATAGGAAAGCCCGGTCTCAATCCCGATATTTCCTGCAAGACTGAGCGTTAGATTAACAATCACAACAGAGCTGAGATTGGGCAGCACACCCAACCAGATGATCTTCCAATTGGGTGTGCCAAGGGTTTTGGAAGCCTGCACGTAGTCCAGCTCCCGCTCCGACAGTACCTTGGCCCGGATCAGGCGCGCTTTTCCAATCCACAAAAAGGCGGTCATAATGAAAATAAAGGACCCTATGCCACTTTTGGGCACAATGCTGACAAATACGATAACCAGCATCAAGAATGGAAGCACCAGAATAAAATCAATGATTCGCATGATGATGTTATCGACCATTCCTCCATAAAACCCAGCCAGTAAGCCCAGCGTCAAGCCAATGGCGGCGGATAACAAAGTAATCGTAAAGCCAATGGTAAAGGAATTGCGGGCCCCAATGACCAGCTGGCCGAATATATCCCTGCCCGCTCGGTCCGTACCCAGCCAGTGCACTGAGCCGGGAGCTTCGCGGATCGCGCCCAAATCGACCGTCGTGACTACATCCTGATTGACAAACAGGACAGAGGCATATATAAAAATCAAGAACAGAGCCACAAATCCAATGGAAATCAAGGCCATTTTGTCACGTACCAGCTCACGACGCAGTACAGACCAACTGGATGGTGATTTACGAATGATTTCCGGCGAGAAGACCTCCTCCACCTGCATAGACACCATAACCCCTCCTTTTCTCTAGATTTGTTCGCTATTCAATTCGAATGCGTGGATCGACCTTGCTCAGGATGACATCAGATAAAAGGGTTCCTAATAGTGCCAAGAAGCCAGAGATCATGACCAGCGCGTTCACGACTGAAAAGTCCCGTTGGGTGATAGACTGAAGAAACAACTGGCCCAATCCCGCATAACCAAAAATAGATTCCAGGAAAATGTTGCCGGCAATCACACCCGTCAGGTCGTAGCCCAAAAAAGCAGCAATGGGTAATAAAGAGTTCTTGAAAATATGACGGGAATAGATCTTTCCTTCGGGTACCCCCTTGGAACGCGCTGTTTTCACAAAATCCTTCAGACGTGTGTCAATGACCTCATTGCGCAAATACTGAATGGTAGCCGTCGTACTGAGCAATGCGCCTGTAACCGCCGGTAGTATGAGATGATACGACTTATTCACGTAATATGACCATGTCCCCGGCTCCACTCCTACATCCACACTGCCGCTGGTTGGAAACCAGCCAAGCCTGAATCCAAACACGTACAGCAGCAGCAACGCGAGTATAAACAGAGGTGTTGCAAAGCTGAGATAGGTATACCCCACCACGGTTTTATCCAGCAGACTATGCTGATACCGACCACTGAGTACTCCCAGCGGAATGGCGATCAGATACGTCAGAACCAGAATCACTACACCCAGAAAGAACGTGTTCCCCAAACGACTGCCAATCAAATCGGTAACGCTAATTTTATGTACATAAGATTTGCCCAGATCCCCATGAGCAAGCTGGACAAGCCAGTTCCCATATTGCACCCACACCGGGTCATTGAGTCCCAGTTTTTGCCGCTGTTCTTCCAGTGCAGCCGGATTCAGATTGGGTGTTGAAGTGATAAGCCCTGTCAGGGCATCCCCTGGCATAGCCTTAGCTAGGAAAAATATAAGCACACTCAGTGCAAAAAGTTGAGGGATCATAACCAGCAGCCGGCGCATTGTAAATTTCCACATATTCTGTACCTCCCTTAAGGTAGCGCGACTTGATGGGATGGACTTACTGATTTTAGTGCAAACGGCTTTCCACTCGCATCTAAATGTTTGGGCAGCTCTGACTTGTAAGAGGATAAAAGCTTCTGCCTTTTTCGAGCATTTTCTAGCCGCTTCGCAGGATCAATACTGGGAATGGTGGCAATAAGCCGCTGGGTATACAAATGCTGTGGACGCTCATAAATGTCCTGCTCGCTTCCCTGTTCCACTAAGCGACCTCGGTACATGATGCCGATTTGGTCACACATATGGCGGATAATACCCAGGTCATGACTAATGAACAAATACGTCAATTTGAACTCTCGCTGCACATCCTTCATAAAATTAAGCACCTGTGCCTGCACAGAAACATCAAGCGCCGATACCGGCTCATCAGCAATAATCAGTTTTGGATTTAATGTCAGCGCACGCGCAATCCCGATCCGTTGCCGCTGGCCTCCGGAAAATTCATGCGGATATTTGTAGGCCGCATCAGCGTTCAAGCCGACCTTTTCCAGCAGCATCTGCACTTTTCGCCGCTCTTCCTCATTACTCAGCCTTTCAAAGTTCCGCAGCGGTTCAGCAATGACATCCAATACGCGCTTGCGCGGGTTAAGCGAAGAATAGGGGTCCTGAAAAATCATCTGAATGTCTCTACGCAGCGGATGGCGGTTATTCCGACTCAAAGCCGCAAGGTCCTTTCCATTAAAAAGAATCTGTCCGCTCGTCAGCTTATTCAGGCCGATAATCGTCCTGCCTGTCGTCGTTTTTCCGCAGCCGGATTCTCCTACCAGCCCATATGTTTGGCCTGCCTCTATGCTGATCGACACGCCATCCACTGCTTTTACCTGGTCAACGATACGTTGGAAAAAGCCACCGCGCACCGGATAATGAACCTTCAAATCATTTAGCTCCAGTAGTGCCATGAGCAGTCTCTCCCTTTGTTTCGTCTTCAAAATGAAAATGCTGGTAACATGTACAGCGGACCCAATGGCCGGGGGAAATTTCTTTTAATTGGGGATGGTCTTCATGCATTCTCTGCTGAATCCAGGGAATACGCGAAGCAAAGCGACAGCTATTGCGAGGAATATCTTGCAATGAGGGAACAATGCCACCAATGACATGCAGCGATTCTCCCTTGGTATGCGATCCCGGCATGGAGGCTAGCAAGGAACGCGTATACGGATGCTGTGGATGCCGGAATAATTCAAAAACATCAGCGCTTTCCACGATTTCTCCGGCGTACATGACCACCACACGGTCAGCTACTTCGGCCACAACGCCAAGATCGTGCGTAATCAGAATAATTCCGCTTCCAGTCTCCTGTTGAAGCTGTTTGAGCAAGTCAAGAATTTGCGATTGAATGGTTACATCGAGCGCAGTCGTCGGCTCATCTGCAATAATAAGTGAGGGTCGGCAAGCTATGGCAATCGCGATCATCACACGCTGGCGCATCCCTCCTGAAAGTTCATGTGGATACTGTTCATACACACGTACGGGGTTGGGTATATCCACGCTTTCCAGTAGCTCCAGTACACGTTCCCTTTTTTGCTTCGTAGATAGGGACGTATGATAATCGAGATTTTCCTCGATCTGCTTGCCAATGCTCATTAACGGGTTCAGTGCTGTCAGCGGGTCCTGAAAGATCATGCCAATGCCCGCTCCGCGGATTTTATTCATTTGCCCTGAGGAGAGACGGATCAGATCCGTGCCTTTAAAAAGAACCTTTCCTTCGACACGTGTCCGCTCCATGTCATGCAATTGTGGGATGGAAAGCGCCAGCGCGCTTTTGCCACAACCGGATTCTCCGACTACAGCCAGCACTTCATTAGGATTGAGCGTCAGATCCAGATGATCGACTGCAGGGTGATATTGATTCCTGATGCGAAAAGACACGGATAATCCTTTAATCTCCAACACAGGTTCGATATTCAATGCGCGCGCTTCCTCCATTCTCCATGGTCTTGTCCTGCTTATTCTCACCATGTTTGATGTTAAAACCTTCCACAAACATTACATACCGTTTTTGTCGGAATAATTTGAATACATCCTATCACCAGTATATGGATATATCAATTAAGATTATGCTATCAACATCATTTAAAAAATCAATGATCCAGCCGTAGCGCGACCTTCCTGGCACAAAATGTAATAAAATAACCAACCACAGGTTAATTTTCATCACAAAAAAGCCGTTTGATCCCCTACAGAGGACCAAACGGCTAACTAGCACCAACCAATCACACTGAATTATTTTTTGCGTTTATTACGAAGCCGCTCCATAGGAGCCCGGCTTGAACGTTCTTGGATCGTACCATTTGTAGCCTGCTGCTGGAGCAGACCAAGGCTCCGGTTGCGGTTCTGTGGAAGCCGCAGGCTCTTCAAACGGCAGCAGCTTCGTCGGTTGATCCAGCGTTAAACCTGCCACATCGGATAATTTCGTATAGTCCTGCTTCCACGCAAGCCATTGAACCGTTTGCACTAGGATGGTGGCATCGTCTACTTCCTTAAAACCATCATATGTCTTTTTCGACTGTCCGTTTTCCTCACGCGCATATTTCGGAGTAGCATCTTCTACAGGGGAAGAATCACCGATAAATGCTGCCTTGCCTTGACCCACCTTGGAGATCGCAGCATAAGGACCTTCCGCACGGCCTCCGCCGTTATAGACTCCTTGGTCTACTGCATTGCCCCATTTTTTTGTACCTGTCGGGATATAGGCAATTCCTTTGGCTTTGGTAGGATCAATAATAGCCAGCGTAGATCCCGCATGCATGGCAATCGAGCGTACACCCTTGGTAATGCCGAAGGATTGATCTGCGGCTACGATGTCCGTAGCATTTACATCGCCAAGCGCATTATAACGGAAACGAACACCAAAGTTGGTCGCCAGCCAATCGGAGCTTGTTAATCCTTGCATCGCCGGCGATGCAGCTTCTTCTGCAGTCATGCCTTTGGCCGGATTAGTATAGGCTCCACGACGGTAGCCATTCATAACCTCGGAGGAATCCCAACGGTTTTTGTTACGGTCGGCATTATAATGGTCGGAGATGAAGAAGACACTTCCCCCGTTATTCACATATTGCAGCAGGGCAGCCTGCTCGGATGCCTTAAAGGCCACATTCGCTTCACCGATGATGAACACATCATATTGGCGCAGCTTATCATAGGTTATGGCCTGTTCTCCATAAGTAAAAGGAATAGGGCGGTTCAATTGATCCACAGTAAAGCCTACATTACGTAATCCATTAGCAAAGTCGGAGAAGGCGCCTTCAATGACCCAATCTGCTGCACCAGCCGTCTGTGCGTGCGTATTATCGAACAGCACCTTTTTGCCTTTTCCATCCGGCAGTGTAGTACCGGGTTGACCCGGGTTGCCAGGTTCAGGTTCGCCAGGTTCACCTGGTTCCCCCGGCTCGCTTCCACTCACCAGTTCCACAGCGCTTGGACTTTTTACTCCACCAAAATTATTGTAGGCACCAAGCGTACCTGTCACGCGAATTTTGCTGCCGACCAGTTCAGGATGACCTGTTAACCCAAATTGCCCTCTGTACGCAGATGTCAGCTGCACATCCAATAGATTAGACGTGCTACGTTCATTGGCCTGGTCGGCAATCAGTACGTTAAAATCATTCGCAAACGGAGCAGAAAAATTAGCTGTTTTCGATCCGGTAGCATGTCCGACGATGTAGCCTTCCACCGTCACTGTACCTCCACTGCCTTGGCGCTGAAGTGCTTCGTCTACTGTCAATGCTCCCTCTGCCTTGACCTGACCGAATGGAACGAGGATCCCAATCAACAGCGATACGATCGCTGCTAGATGCAGCACCCCTTTCAAGCGTGAACCTGTGAACCGCAAGCCTTTTACCATACGTCAATATCCCTCCTATAATTCCATAAATGTACTTGTCCTCTATCAGATTAGCTGTCAATCTTCTAATTCCTTCCTGATTTCATCCATAATTATGTAAATTTTAATCTTTTTTATCGGAAACTCGCCTGTTTATGTAAAAATTGAAACCTGCGATTGACACCGAGCACGGCATACATTACGCTAAGAAAGATATGTAGAACGGTATACGCGAATGAAGATGACGGGAGAGTCTGTCCAGGGGCTTACACGCTGGCGGCACCGAAGGAGCAAGACGTCAGCACCCGGCTGGCGGATAATCTCTCAGGTCCATGTATCGTCATCTGACGCAACTCTGGAGAGAGCGCAAGCCACCCAAGGGGTAAGGCGGTAAGGACACCGCACGAAACTCTCAGGTAACGAGGACAGAGATAAGGGAAACTTCCTTATCCTGTCCTTTTTTGCGCTCACATTGTACGTCAGCATTAGGAACCGTCATAGCTGCGCACAAACGCGGAAATACCATATACTATGGTACTAGAACATACAGGGGGCCACACCATGCGTTTCAAAGATGTATTTTCCATTATCGGTCCGGCCATGACCGGACCTTCCAGTTCACACACTGCAGGCGCGGTGCGGCTTGCACGCGTTGCCCGTCACTGGCTCGGGATGCAGCCGGACCGTGCCCGCATGACACTGTACGGCTCCTTCGCCGACACCTACAAAGGACACGGTACAGACCTAGCACTCATCGCAGGCCTGCTCAATTACGATACAGACGACCACCGAATTCCAGATGCCGAGCAATGGGCGGAGCAGGCTGGAATGGCCGTGGAGTTTGCCGTCAGCGGACTACCCGCGCCCCATCCAAATACCGTCCGTTTTGAACTGTGGAAGGGTGAGGATCAGCGCACACTGCTGGGCTCCTCCATCGGCGGCGGCAGCATCCATGTCCAGCAGCTCAACGAATTCCGAGTCAACCTGACCGGGGAGCTGGCTACGTTGGTGCTTCTTCACTCGGATAAGCCCGGCACATTAGGTGCGGTGACTTCAGCACTCGGCGCTGCCGACATTAACATTGCCTATATGCATGTGGATCGCAAAGGCCGAGATGGAGAAGCACTTACCGCCATCGAAACGGACAGTCCTCCTACGGCTGAACTGATCGCAAAACTACGATCCTTACCACATATGTACGAAATTAAAATGATTAATTTGAAAAAAGGAGCTGAATCTGATGCGATTTAGCCATCTGCATGAAATCAGCGCCATATGCGCGGAGGAATCCACCACGATTGGCCGCCTGATGATTCAAGAGCAGGTACAAGAGACGAATACAACGGAAGAAGAAATCTTCCGCCAAATGTCTGATTATTATGAAGTCATGAAGGAGGCCGTTCATCGTGGTCAGACGCAAGACACCGTATCCCGCAGTGGATTAACGGGCGGTGATGGCAAGCGTCTGGCCGAGTATCTGCGGGCAGGAGAAACCTGCTCCGGCGACGCCTCTGCACTCGCCATGGCTTATGCGCTCTCCGTGTCGGAGGTTAATGCGTCCATGGGGCGTATTGTGGCTACGCCCACTGCTGGCTCTTGTGGAGTCATCCCCGGTGTGTTCATTAGTGCGCAGGAGCGGTTCGGCTGGGATGATGAGCATATGGTGCACGGCTTGTTCGCAGCCGGAGCCATTGGCTACGTCATCGCCAACAATTCCTTCATTTCCGGCGCGGAGGGAGGCTGTCAGGCTGAGATTGGCTCAGCCATCGGGATGGCCGCTGGAGCTATGGTCGAGCTACGCGGCGGCACACCTGAGCAGGCCGTTCACGCCGTAGGCCTAGCGCTCAAGAACACGCTCGGTCTGATTTGCGACCCCGTCGCCGGACTCGTCGAGATTCCGTGCATCGTGCGCAACGGGCTGGGAGCCGTGACCGCACTTGCCGCAGCGGATATGGCTTTGGCGGGTGTGCGCAGCGCCATTCCGTCTGACGAAGTCATTGACGTAATGCTTGAAGTCGGCAGCGCGATGCCGTCGAATCACCGCGAGACCGCCAAAGGCGGCTTGGCCCAGACACCCACTGGCAAGCGTTTGACCGAATCACTGACACGCAACACATCAACCAAGAAGAATAAATCGTAGCTTCTAAGCTTTAAAAAATAAAAGAGCAAGCATATCGTCTCTAGACGTATGCTTGCTCTTTTTCTTTTCATTTTAACAGATTACTGAACGGTTACCTGTACCTTCGTCATTTTACCTGCATATTTCACTGTAATTACAGCTTTGCCCTTGCCCTGTGCCTTAATGTTGCCGTCTTTGACGGTCGCAACAATAATTCTGGACGAGGACCAGACAGCAGGTTTGGAAACATCCTTCTCCGACTCATCCTTATACGTGGCTGTAGCCGTAACTTTGGCCAGCTGCCCTGCCTTCAAAGTCAAGGCGACTTCGTCCGTTTGCAGGTATTTAAGCGTATCAACATCAACAGGTACGCTAATCACCTTACCGCCAAACTTCGCCTGAATGTTAGCCTTACCGTAGCTGACCGCGGTAACCTGACCCTTTTTGACGGTGGCTACCTTATAGTTGGACGTTTTCCATTCAGCTAGGGTTGTAACATCCTTTTCTTTGCCATCACTGGATTTAACTACAATCGCAATCGTTTTTTGATCCCCGGATTTTAGTGATAACGCAATGGCATCCGCTTCAATCTTTTGCGCTACGTCCACTTCTACCGTAAACGTAATGGTTTGCTTGCCATATGAAGCAGTGACCGTTGCCTTACCGCTTGCATTCGCTTTAATCAAACCTTCGCTAACTTCAACTACTTTTACATTACTAGTAGTCCAAGTGGCGTCCTTGGTTACGTCTGTTTTTGTGCCACCACTCTTAACGCCTGTTACTTTCAGCTGCTTTGTTTCTTGAGCACCAAGCGCAATTACACGCGAGTCTGTTTCCAGACGGTCCACAAGGCCCACTTGTACGTTAATTGTCAGTTTTTTGCCGTTATAGGTCGCTGTAATAACCGCTTTACCGGCTGCTTTACCCGTAATCGTTCCTTTGGACACAGAAGCAATATCTTCCGCGCTTGAAGCCCACTCCGCATCCTGTGTCACGTCTTCCTTGCGTCCATCCGCATAAGTAGCCGTCAGAGTTGCAGTATAGTCCTCATTAATATCAATCGTTGCCGTTTTGGAGGACAGAGACAGATCACCAGGCACATTTACGGATACTGTAGCTGTAGCTGTTTTGCCGCCATAAGAAGCTGTGATCGTAGCCTCACCTGTTTTATAACCTGTGACTTCCCCCGCGCTGACAAAAGCGATATCTTCATTGCTGGATTTCCACTCTGCCTTACTTGTGATATCTTCTTCCGTACCTGTTACGTACGTTGCAGTCAGCTTGAGCTTTTTGGATTCCTTGGCGTTCAAGCTCAGCTTGTCCTCGCTCAAATCCAGAAATCTAGAGGTTTCGACATCTGTCTTGATCGAAACTGTCTTATCTCCATACTTAGCAGTCACTGTAGCTGAACCCGCTCCAATGGCCATAATCGTTCCTTTATTCACCGTTGCAACTTTTTCATCGCTTGATGCCCAAGTAGCTTTATCTGTGATATCCGTTACAGTTCCATCCGGGTAGACAGCAGATACCTGAATTTTTTTAGATTCATCCAAACGTAGGAAAATATTGGTTTCGCTGGCTTTCAGCTTATTCGTCTGATCTACATCCACCGCAATCGTAGCGGACATCGTGCCATATTTACCTGTGATCGTCGCCTTACCCGCGCTATAGCCGGTAATAGTGCCTTTCAGTACATCTGCCACAGCTGCATTGCTGGAGCTCCACTCAGCAGACTCTGTCACGTCCTGTACCGATCCATCCGGGAACGTTGCTGTCAATTTAACCTTCTCTGTATCCTTCAACAAAAGAGAAACCTCTGATGAACTGACATCGAGACGTTTAACCTGCTCTACCTGTACAGCAATCGTTACAGTCTGTTGACCATAAACAGCCTTAATATTAGCTGTACCTGCTCCCTGAGCAGTAACCAATCCGTTAACTACAGTCGCTACCTTTTGGTTATCCGAGGTCCAGGTCGCATCACCTGAAACCTGAGCTGTCGTATTATCACTATAAGTCGCTGTCAAATCAATCTGTCCTGTGCCGCTCGAACGTAAGTTCAGGCTTTGTACATTGGATGTCAGCGCCTTAACCTTTTTCGTAACATGTACCTGAACCGATTGTACCTTCTCTTTATAGGTCGCTACCACGGTCGCTTCCCCTTCAGCTTTGGCTGAAACCGTACCGTTATACACTGTAGCGATAGCTGTATTATCACTTTTCCAATCCGTGCTTACGGTTACATTCGAGGTCGTCCCATCGCTAAAAACAGCCGTAGCCGTCAGCGCAGCCGTATCTCCCTGCTGCAAAGTTACCTCGTTGGAGGAAAGGACAATCTTGGAAAGCACCGCATCTGCTGCAGATGCAAACCCTGCATATGATGTAAAACTTGAAATCAGGATGACCAACGCCAGAAATCCGGACCATCTATTCTTCAAAATCTAATTCCCTCCCATTTCAATGCTAAAAATTGAGGATTTCGCAAAATCCCTACACCTACGTTTTATGTCGTCATATGGAAAAGAATAGTTTAGACTTTAAAGAAAATTTGGTCCTTATTAACTAGAATCGGTATTACCGAAGATCAAATCGTTAAATATACCCTTACTTTTACAAACAGCTATAAGCTGCTGCACGTATTCTCAAATGGTGATACTCTTCCATATTGGGATCAAGCTGATGCATATAAACGACGGAGAACTGTTCGCTCGGATCTATAGAAACCCATGTGCCTGCCATTCCCGTCCAGCCAAATTCCCCAATCGAGCTGTTTGCATGACCAGCCGCTTTATCCATTAACGTACGCACGCCCAGTCCATAGCCATAACCTGTATGGTATGAATTGGTGAAATCCGATAGTTGGGCTGTACTCAGATGATTTGTGCGCATTAAATCAATGGTTTTTCTCCCCAATAGCCTCACACCGTCTACCATGCCGCCATTTGACAATATTTGTGAAAATGTCAGGTATTCTTTGACTGTCGAATATAAGCCTGCGCCTCCACCTTCATATATAGCATCTGGCTGATGATGTTCATCCAAGAAACCTTCAATTTTTTCAAGTTTTCCGGCGTCTGTCCGTTGATACATGGAGGCCATCCGCGATTCAATATCTCCACGATAACGGTAACCTGTATTGTTCATTCCAAGTGGATCAAAGATTTCATCCTTCAAAAATTGTCCTAATGATTTACCTGAAATGACTTCAATTAGACCTGCAACAAGATCATGTCCATATCCGTATAACCATCGTGTTCCCGGTTCAAATGCAAGCGGAACTTTAGAAAGCGCTTTAATTTCTGTACGCAGGTCATATTTCCCTTGCTTTTCCTTTAAAGCTGTAATGACCTTGTGCATAGCTTTTCCTGTTTCTGAAAACTCGGAAGCATAAGGAAGCCCCGCACTCATATTGAATATATGCTTAATTAAAATAGGGTTATCCGCCTTATCCATGTAGGTGTACCCGTTAGGAGCAGTTTTGAATACATACGAATCACGATACTCAGGTAAATATTCATACAAAGGCTCATTCAATAAAAATTGTCCGCGTTCGTACAGCATAAGGGCAGCCGCGCATACAACAACCTTTGTCATGGAAAACAGGCGATACACGGTATCTTCAGTAATCGGTTTCCGAGTTTCCACATCAGCATATCCATGATAACCTTCATACAACACTTGACCATTTTGTGCAATGGCACAACCACACCCTGCCGGTCCATTCGCTAAGAATCGTTGCAATAGCTGATCTACCTTGTCAAAACGAGACATTTTCATCCCTTCTATTTTCCTTCAAAAGAAACAAGCTTCCCCTCACGCTCTAATTCCTGTTCCAACAAGCTCAACCTGACTCCTTGTAAGCGCTTATTCCCTTGCATCTATTTTAACGGTAAACTTGGTAATTACAAAGATGATTTGTCATCATCAGATAGCTTTATACCAACAACTCTGCCACCGTCTCTTTCCAGCGATTGATCACCGATTCCGGCTCCTTGAGGCGAATTGTGACACCTGTCAAGATATCCGCATATTGAGCCGAATCTTCTCTAGCTGCGAAAACCCGTGCCGCAAATCGCTCACGCACATGCTTGGCTTCACGCAAAGCGGACAGATGTTCTAGCGACAACCGCACATAATGCGCCTGCCCGCCGGTGAAGACCGCGAGCGTCGCCTTCCCCGTACGGATTATGTTGCCCGTCGTGGTCGTACCGGGCCACAGTGCCAGACGTAAATTTTCCTCGTCCAGCGCTACAATCTCACCCACGCTAATCATTGCTATGTGCGGCCACTGATCTTCCGTAACCGTCAACAGCATCATTGCTTCCTGTTGCTTGTGCTCCAACTCCTTGCCGTTCAGCAGCGTGAACAGTTCCTTACCGATCCTTGGCGTCTGCATGAAGTATAATCCCCTTTACATTTGGCCTATAACTTCAAAATACCATAAATTACGGCTACTTACGAACGACCCTATATCCGCTCTGGAATAGGAGGAACATGAGCAGCATCCGGAATATCTTGGGGGTTTACCTTGAACGCCGATTTATACTTTGCTGGATCAGTAATGCTATCCGGTTCTGAGGTTCGCCATGTGAACAGGCATACAGGGCACAACAAAACCTCCCAGGCACCTTTAACCGGCGAATGGGAAACGACTTCTGAACGATTGGACTCACAACGGGGACAAATATGCATCTGTCAGCACTCCTTTAATTTTTCTTTGTTTTTAAAAATATTTAGCGAAGCATTTGGCTCAACTTTTTCTCCCATTCCGCTACACCCAGCGGGGAATCGAGCGGCTGCGAGTAATGGCCTCTAATATCCGGTGCTACAGGTGTCGTCGCATCCAGTATCATTTTGTGCGTCATACCTGCCGGATCAGAGCCGGGGTCAAGCGGTAAAATAGACAAGCCAGGAACAATGACAGCATCATGCTTTGGATGAAGCTTGGTGGATAAAGCCCACATGACTTGCGGCAGATTGAACGGATCGACCTCCTCGTCCACCACAATCACCAGCTTGCAATACCCCAATCCATGCGGAGTCGTTAACGCACGCATTCCCACAGCCTTCGCAAAGCCGCCATACCGGGTTTTCGTGGAAATAATAGCGACCAGCCCATGCGTATACATGGCATTAACAGCTACGATTTCATTAGGAAAAGCATCCTTAAGCTGCTGAAACAACGGTACACTTGTATTCACACCGATCATATAATCCGTTTCCGTCCAAGGCATCCCGATGTACAGATGCTCAAAGATAGGCTGTTTGCGGTGATATACACGATTAATCTGAATGACTGGCATCGCGCGACCGCCGGAATAGTGACCTGTGAATTCACCGAATGGACCTTCATACTCACGTTCACCTGCTAACACTTCGCCTTCCAAAATGACCTCGGCTCCCCAAGGCAGATCCAGATCTGCATCCTTCGCTTTGACCACACGATAAGGCTCGCCCTGAATGGCGCCCGCCATCTCATATTCGGATTGATCGTACAGCAGCGGCGTAGAAGCAGCCGTTGTAATCACAGGCTCACATCCCAGGGCAATAGCCACCTTCAGATTTTCGCCACGCTCCTCAGCCTGACGGATATGGATCGCAATATCATGCTGTGGTACAGGCTGGATGCCCAAACGGTTCTTGCCTTTCACCTGCATCCGGTATAAGCCGACATTTTGCTTACCGTAGGTGTCCGGGTCATCCAGATCGCGTGAAATTAGAATTGCTTTATCCAAATAAAACCCTCCGTCCCCCTGATTCAAACGAAACAACGGCAAAATATCAAACAAATTAATATTCTCCGTAATTTCGACTTCATGAAAAGGAGCGGCTTCTTCCCGCTTCACTGGCACCGGAAATTGTTCATAGCGTCTGGCAAATTCAAAAAACTGCTCCTTGAGCGGCGTATTTTTGGGCATTCCCATCATGAGGGCATGATTGGGCCAGGAGCCCATCACATTCATTGCAATACGAGCATCCGTATATCCATAGATGTTGTTGAAAAAGAGAGCAGGCGTCTTATCTCCAAGATTGTTTAATGCTCTGTTAGCTGCTGCGAGGTCCGGCTCCGGCTTTACCTCATCGCTGATCGTGAGTAATTGTCCCTCCTTTTCCAAGGTGTGTAGAAAATCGCGAAAGTCTTTATAAGCCATCATTCATTCTCCTTCGTCTTTCGATTTCTCAATTCTGGTGCAGCCTGGAGTCATTCTGCTTCATCCCATCCCAGCGTTTGGCTGCGGTTGTGACAATACCGAACTGATCCAATGCGCGAAAAACAATATGATCCACTAATTCCTCGATACTTGCAGGATGATTATAAAAGGCAGGCATCGGCGGCAGGATCATCACGCCCATACGTGACAGCTCCAGCATATTTTCCAGATGGATACTGCTTAATGGTGTTTCTCTGGTCATGAGCAGCAGCTTCTTTCGCTCCTTCAGTATCACATCCGCTGATCGGGTAAGCAGGTTGTCCGCCATACCGATACGAATAGAGGCAAGAGTCTTCATACTGCAAGGAGCGACGACCATACCATCTACCCGGAAGGAGCCGCTAGAAATACGTGCGGCCTGATCCTTATACGAGTAGACTGTATCCGCCATTGCCTCCACATCCTTCACCGTGTAGCCTGTCTCATAGGGAATGTTGGCAATAGCCCACGGGGATAGCACCAGATGGCTTTGGACTCCAGCCTCCCGTAATTGTTGCAATATACGGATACCAAAGATTGACCCTGTCGCTCCCGATATTCCTACAATGATTTTCTTCATATGTCCCCTCCTTCCATCCCATCGTTTTATGTTCACCCATGCATTACTGTCAAAAATTATACGCCCGTTCCCTGCACACGAAAAATATATATAATATATGTAATGCATACTTTAAAAGTATTTAAATCGAAGCGTTGTTTAGAAATGAGGAGGAATCCCCAGTGGACTTGAAGCATCTGCAATACTTTTGCGTCATCCTGGAGGAAGGGCAAATCACCAAGGCCGCCAGAACGCTCAACATGGCCCAGCCTCCACTGAGTCAACAACTCAAAAATATGGAGGACGAGCTTGGTGTAAAGCTGATTTACCGTGAAGGAAAGAAGTGGGAAGTTACCGAGGCCGGATATACACTGTATACACGCGCCAAACGATTATTGGCTGAAATGGAGGACACCTGTAGAGAAATTGGGGAGTTTGAAAACAGAGTAACCGGCACACTTGCCATAGGCACGTCATCCGCCTGCATGTCTCTGATTACTGAACAACTCAGTCACTTTCATCAGGTTTATCCAGAGGTATACGTTAAAATAGGACACGGAGACACACATCATCTGGAAGAGCTGCTGCATCAAAATAAAGTCGATCTGGCCCTGCTGCTGCTTCCGGTAGACGACAAATCGTACCATACGATTGAACTGGAGGGCGTTTCTTTTGTTGCGGTTCTTCCGTGTGAATGGGCAGATCGCCATCCCAGTGGGGAAATTACATTACAGGAAGCTGCCAGCTATGACCTCTTGTTGGGACGCCGAACAGAAGGATACGGACTATACGAAACCGTCATCCGCAAATTTCAGGAACACCATCTTATTCCGCGCGTCGTATTGGACTGTCCAGAAATATCGACCATTCTCTCGCTCGTTTCCACAGGCATGGGAATTACCATTATTCCAGACGCTGGCTTGGGACAAGAATACGGGGACAGATTTCGCACACTCTCCATTAAGGAGCCATTCCCTTTCACACAGCCTGCCGTCGTATGGCGCAAGGATCGTTATTTATCCAATGCAGCTCGCAAATTTGTTGAACTGCTACAAGCTGGAGACACGAAAAAGACTGTTCCCGAGTAGATGCTCTACCGCTCTACTCCTGAAACAGTCTGATGCTGTATGAACTTCCTTCATTCGGTCGTTGATACCAACTTATTTAACTCCTTGATGCCGATACTCGGTCGGAGTCATTCCACATTTGCGCCGAAATACCTGTGTAAAATGCCTCATATCTTGATATCCAATCCGCTCGGAAATATCAGCCAGCCGCAGATGAGGATCATTTAGCAGCCGCTTTGCCTCTTCCATACGCAAGGAAATAACGTAATCCTTATAGCCTTGTCCCGTCTTTTGCTTGAATAACTGGCTGAAATACACCGGATTTAAAAATACGATTGAGGCCACTTTTTCCAGTGACAGCTCCTCTGTAAAGTGTGCCCGAATATATTGCAATGCTACATCAACCGTATGCATACCCTTGCGGAGGCATTCTCCTGTATCCGCTGCTGCGGCTGCAATCTCCTCTGGTGTTCGTCTTAGTCGCGCTACCTCTTCAGGTATGGATGAGAAATTGTGGTGAACACCTGAACGTGTAATTTGCAGAGGCACTCTGACATAACGCTTCAAATGGGATTCAAGCAACGTCTCTAGCCGTGCAGCCTCTGCTTCATCCCTTAACCTTGCAATCCCCAGCAGACTATGGCGGTCTAGACTAACGACAAAGCCACTGCCTCCAGCCTCAATGAGCTCGGACAGTACATTTTCAATCATAAAATGCTCCAAATGCGTCTGCTTGTGATCAGGTTCCATGCGAACCATAAAAAGATGGAATTCTGGATAATTTTCGACGAAGGGCTGTATATCCAGCTTACCCGTATCCAGTCCGAGCGCATAACGCTGGAAAACAGCTTCACGCAAATAAACCATATTGGATTTAAGAAGCCTGCCCTCGTTCGCCTGTTGCGAGGCCACAAGCGCTTCGGCTGCTAACATTTCAATGCATTCCAGTAGCTTCTTTTTACCTATCGGCTTTAACAGGTAGTCTTTGGCACCCAGCTTTACTGCTCTTTGCGCATATTGGAAGTCGGAATGGGCCGAAATGACAACCCACTGCAGATGAGGATGCTTTCGCTTGGAAATGCGCATGAATTCCAGACCATCCATACCGGGCATGAGGATATCGGTCAATACAATATCTACAGGATGCTCCGCCAGAATGCCTGCTGCTTCCTCGGTGGAAGCAGCGAGATGAATGCCGCAGGTTGGTAGTGCTTGGCCAATAGTACGCCGAATCCCCTGTCGAATCATATTCTCATCGTCAGCTATCAGAATATTCATGTTTCTCCTCCTTCTGTGGCAGAGGCACACTTACAGTGACTGTCGTTCCGGCCCCTGGTGCGCTGGAGATCCGTAGGCCGTACTCTTCTCCGAACATGTGCCGTAGCCGTAAATTTAGGTTTTGCAGGCCGATGCCTCCCGCCTGCCCGCTGCCCGCCTGTTTGCCGGGTTCTGCCAAAGCGACCTGGACCACCCCCCATCGTTCATATTCCATCCCTACACCGTTGTCGATGATGTGCAGGCTCAATACACCGCCATACTCCTCCGCTCTGACGAGCAGTGTGCCACCTGTATCTGCATGAAGAGGCTCCAGCCCATGTTTCACCGCATTTTCAATCAACGGCTGTAAGGTCATTTTAGGTAAACGGATATCCAGCCATCGTTCTTCAATGTGGACGTCAACAGATACCCTGCCCTCCAGCCGAGCCTGGATAATGGTGAGGTAGTGACCGACCTGCTCTACTTCTTCCCGAAGGCTCACATCGGCTCCCTCTTCCCAGTGACTGCTGTAACGGAACATATGGGATAAGGAGAGAACCACCTCACCGAGCTGATCCTGCCCCTTTTCATCCAGCATCCAATAGATCATATCCAGCGTATTGTACAGAAAATGTGGATTAACCTGCGTCTGCAGAGCGTGTAGCTCCGCATTTTTCTCGCTAACCGATGATATACGCACCAACTCAATCAGTTCTGCAATCTGCCTTACCATATGGTTGAAAGAGGTAGCCAACTGGTTGATTTCTTCATAGGATTCGATGTTTACCGTGTGGCGGAAATTGCCTGTCTCTACCCGTTTCATTTCCCGAATAACTCGTTTGAGCGGAAGGGAGATGCCCCTGGAGACGATAGACGCAATTAGCGCCGATACCATAATGAGTATAGGTGCCACGATAAATAAGTACCTTTGAGTTTGAGCCAGTTCCACATTTAGATCCTCGCTGGGTGTCACACTAATCACCGACCAATCGGCAAACGGAAGTTTGGAAGCGATTACAACTTTCTCATTATTCCGATCTACAATTACATCCTCCTCCGGGACCTGTGGCTCTAGATTTCGCAAATCTGGTGGTGGATCAGAAGAAGTAGCCGATACAATTCGATTTTCATGGCCCAACAGATAGACCTGACTATTAGTGCTCAGCCGTAAATTGTGGAGAGCGGACAATATTGAACGCGGTTCAGCCTCAAATAGAACAATACCAATCGGCTTGTGTTCATCCAGATCATAGAGCTGCCGTCCAAATGCAAACACAGGCCTGGTTTCCACTTGGTCGATGACAGAGTGAGGATAAACACCCAGCCATGCAATTTTGCCTGCCGACCTTCGAATTTCCCTGTACCATTCCGTATGCTCGTAATGAGTATCAATGACATTCATATAATTCCCATAATTGTATACCTTGCCTGTGTCTGTGATGACATGAATGCCGATTAGATCCTCGCGCGAATAGTAGATGGCTCCAAGGATATTCGTAATCGTACGTTCGTTGATGTAATTGACAGCAGGTAAATCACTATGATCTGTCGTCAGCAGACGAACCAAATCCATATTGTTGCTGATCGACTTGGAGAGACTGTTATAGCTGTCGAGTAGCAATTCGAACAATCCTGCCGTCTGAGATACATTTTTACGCGCAAGCTCACTGATCTTATCATGGAACTGCACCGTAGTACGGTTGTAAAATAATAGACTGACCGCCAGCACAATGCTGGACATGCTCAATAGGAACAGAACAAACAAGCGGTATTGAATGGATTGAAAACGGCGCATCATACCTCTGTGCGCTCCTTTCGCATCGGCCGCCTATCCTTTAACCGCTCCTGCAACCATGCCCTTGGTGATTTTTTCGGACAGGACAAAATAAATAATAATGACCGGTAAGGCTCCCATGACTAAAAAAGCACCAATGTTGCCGTAGTTCACAGAATACTGGCTGACGAACGTATATACGCCGAAAGGGAGAGTTTTTAGCTTTTCGGACGAGATAAAGGTGGCAGCCATAATGTATTCATTCCAGATGTTAATGAAAGTTAAAATACACACTGTCATGATAGGCGGAATCGAGATGGGTAAGATTACACTGCGGAAGATACGATAGATGCTCGCTCCGTCAATGTAGGCGGATTCTTCAATTTCGTGGGGAATGGACCGCATAAAGCCGGATAGGATGAAGACCGCAATCGGTGTCTGAAAAGCAATGTAGGGTAAAATCAGCGAGAAATACGTATTCAGAATATGGACGTTTTTAAACATCACCATCAGCGGTAGCAGTGTAGCTTGCATGGGGATCATCATCCCGACCAAAAACAATGTCAGCACAACAGCCCCGAAACGCCAGCGAAAACGTGTAATTGCATAAGCAGTCATCGAGCTTAATACAATGACAAACATCATTGTAACCCCGGTCACCAGCACACTGTTTCCTAAATAACGCAAGTAGCTCCCTGATTCATAGGCTTCCTGGTAGTTGTGCCACTGGGGCACTTGAGGGAGTGCAAAGAAGCTTGAACTTAATATCTCTTCATTCGTCTTCAACGAATAGGTCAGCAGCCAAAAGAGTGGATACAGCTGGGTGACCACTAAGACGGCCAACAGGGAGAAAACCCCCATTTTTTTCAAAGCGTTCAACAGTCCCATCCCCTTTAGCTTACCTTATTTTCGATTCGTTTGAAAACAAAATTTATCACAATTGTAAATGACAAGCAGATTACTACGAGAAACGAAGCCAATGCACTGCCATACCCGTATTTCATAGATAAAAAGGACATATTGTACATATACGTGGATACTGTATCCGTCGCATGGGCTGGTCCTCCCCCCGTCATCACCCAGATCAAATCAAACGATTGCAAGGACCCGATAAAGGCTAATACAATAGATATTTTGAAAATAGGCACAATGAGTGGCAACGTAATGTAACGGTCTGCTTTGAATCCTTCTGCTCCATCAATTTTAGCTGCTTCATACAGCTCATTGGGTATGTTTTGTACCCCAGTAAACTGGATAAGCAAATGGTAGCCAAAATATTGCCACAACGATACAAAATATAGAGCATACATTGCTATCTGCGGTTCTGTCAGCCAAGAGCGTGTCCAGCTTTCCAGTCCGACCGCCATCAATATACCATTCAACATCCCACCCATCGAGGCCGGATTATAGATCGTTTTCCACAACTGGCCAATAATAACCACCGATAGAATGACCGGCAGAAAATACATCGTTACCAGTGTATTTGCCTTACGCACATAACGATTGAGTAAAATGGCCAGCAGCAGACAGAGCGGAATTTCCAGCATGGAAAATACAGCGAACATCATCGTTCGCTTCACGGACGGCCAGAACACTGGATCGGCCGTAAAAATACGCTTAAAATTAGTCAGCCCCACAAACTTCGCCTCTGCAATCCCGTTCCAATCCAGCAACCCGCAATACACAGATACCAAAATCGGAACAAATACCATACAGGTATACAGCAACAGGCAGGGCAGCACGAAAACGGCAATCGTGCGTGCCGGCACCTTCAGTACATTCATGCTCTAATCTCCTTTGTGTTGATTCGGAGCATCTTTCTGGGAATGCTTAGCCATATGTGATTCCGAATCAGGGAAGGGAACTTTCGCTCCCTCCCCTCAAGTCTGCTACTCCAGGATTTCGTAAAATTCGATTCCAGTCG
Organism: Paenibacillus sp. EKM301P; assembly: GCF_011800295.1. Classification (NCBI taxonomy): domain Bacteria; kingdom Bacillati; phylum Bacillota; class Bacilli; order Caryophanales; family Paenibacillaceae; genus Paenibacillus; species Paenibacillus sp. EKM301P. The sequence goes on from NZ_JAALFM010000014.1 coordinate 89,950, forward strand.
CTCCAAAGTGCAATATCTAGACGAACTAGGCCATTTCGATCTATACATTCTTCATTGGAAGTCACCTATTGGATGTTTGCAAAATTCTCAATTATTTATTCGCTTCAAAAGTGTTCTGATGTTCCTTCGCAACTTGCGCAGAGTCTTCTTGTTGTACAAACAGGTTTTGAATGCTACTTAGATGCGCCTGTGCAATAGCCGGATTCATCGTATTATCAAAAGCAAGGTCCCCTCCTTTTACATTTTTGAACAGCTCATTGAGACTAATGGCTAACTCGGAATAACCCGCTTCCTTCAGATCGCCTTTCATTTTCTGACCGCTGCCAATTGCATTCTTCAGATCAAACTGAATCTTGGGCATCTCTGTAATAAAATAGTGCAGAAAGTCCTTCGTCTCCTGTAAATGTTCACTATTCGCAGATACCGCAAACGCGCTACCCGGCGCAATGACATACTCATTCACATTCCCTTTGCCATTCACCGTAGGGAATTGAAACGCTCCGACCTTACCCGCTACTGGGGAGGCATCAATAGAACCTGTTTCCCAGGTGCCCATAATATACATCGCAGCTTTCCCTGTTTTAAAAATATTACCGCCTGCATTATAGTCAATAGATGTAGCTCCATCAGGGAAAGCCCCGGCCTGCACCAATTCCTGAAATGCATCCACAGCTTCCACAAAAGCCGGGTCGTTAAACGTCTTTTTGCCATCCAGCACATCATTGAGGAAATTTGGTCCTTCATTTGTACGCAACAGAATATTCATAAAAAGGAGGGAACCGGTCCATGAATCCTTTTCCCCAATAGCAATTGGAGTAATTCCCTTTGCCTTCAGTGTCTTCACCGTTGTTATCAGCTCATCAAAGGTGGTCGGCAACTTTTGAATTCCCGCCTGCTCGAACAGTTCTTTATTGTAAAAGACCACTTCTATATTGTTACCATCCGGAAAAGCGTAAAGCTTATCATCGAAGCTATAGTAGTTAAGAAGGCCATCCTGAAACGTATCTTTTAACCCCTCTTTATCAGCTACATCATTTAATGGTGCCAGTAGCCCGGCATCTACGAATGGCTTCATCTGTGCAGCCGGATTTACAATCGTAATATCCGGTACTTCCTTCGCTGCTGCTTGTGTTTTCAGCTTGAGCTTCTGCTGATCTGTATTTAGCGAATCCAATTCAATTTTGACATGAGGATGATCCTGCTCGTATTGACTTACAATCTGCTTTATCATTTTGTATGAAGGGGTGCTCGGATCAGGATTGATGTTTTGAAAGGTAATCGTCACATCCTTCATTACATTGCCTCCACCCTTTTCCCCTGAATTTCCCGGACTTGCGCTCTGTCCGTTATTACAAGCTGCCAGCGTCAATGCCAAGGCGCCCGCCGCCACAACGGCAAACGCTTTCATTTTTACTCTGCTCATGTTCCTTTTCCTCCTCTGGTTGAAGCATTGCGCAATTTATCCTCCTAGTCGGTGGACACTCAATGCCCGCTTGTTCTTTTCATTATGTTACATAGAAAAGACGTGAACAATGCGTGAACTTAAGGAGAAGGGTTTGTTTTTTTAAGCCCTCATTTGCGTGCTTCAAAATTCATTCATATCATAACTTGCAATTTATCTAGAAGACAGGCATAATATGAATAAGATCTTTATTTGATAATGATTATCATTATTAAATGATAAATACACATAGACTTTAAAGGAGGCAGGACCGCAGTGAAAGAAGCTTTTAGTAAAACCTCCCTGCATATCGATGATTATTTGGATCTTCTCAATCTTGCCGTACAAGTCGGAGATACAAAGTGGCAAAAGGAAATTACCCGTAAACTTCAAGCCTTAAGTGTCCTCCAGACAGAAGAGGTTGAAATAGATTAACATCGCACAGTGCTGGATCTCAGTTAAAACAGCACATCAAGCAGCACTATACAAGGAACAACCAGAGTATTGTAGTACTTCTAACCAAAGGCATGGCATGAGCCGTTCAGGTGACCGATAAATAAATCGGTTATACAAAAGAGGACCATGATCTCAGTAAGATCATGGTCCTCTTTACTTGTTGCTTGGCAACGTCCTACTCTCCCAGGACCCTGCGGTCCAAGTACCATCGGC
>NZ_JAALFM010000136.1:0-266 GCF_011800295.1 Paenibacillus sp. EKM301P
TTAGGCCGGATCGACCATCAGGTCAAAATTCGCGGGTATCGGATCGAGCTGGGCGAGGTGGAAGCACAGCTGCTGACTGTGGACGGCATTCAGAAAGCCGTAGTCACAGCATGGGAAAACGAGGACGGACACAAGGATCTGTGTGCCTATATCGTAGCTTCGGAGTCGCTGAGTCTACCGGAACTGCGAAATGCGCTGCAGCCGAAGCTGCCGGATTACATGATCCCGACGTATGTGGTACAGCTGGATCGTTTCCCGCTGACGCC
>NZ_JAALFM010000137.1:0-266 GCF_011800295.1 Paenibacillus sp. EKM301P
TGGTTCTTCGAGCAGCAGCCGGCTGATCTGCACCACAGCAACCAGGCGATGATGCTGTACCGAGCTGGGGGCTTTGACGTCGACGCGCTACGCCGTACGATGGACCGTATGGTCCAGCATCATGACGCACTGCGCACGGTATTCCGTGAGACGGAGCAGGGCTATGCCGCTTGGAACCGCAGTGTAGATGAAGGCGAGCTATACACGCTGGATATTGTAGATTTCAGCGGAGTGGAAGACGAATCTGCCGCTGTTGAAGCTAAGGC
>NZ_JAALFM010000138.1:0-263 GCF_011800295.1 Paenibacillus sp. EKM301P
TTGGTGGAGCCAAGCGGGATCGAACCGCTGACCTCCTGCGTGCAAGGCAGGCGCTCTCCCAGCTGAGCTATGGCCCCAAAAGAATATATAAAGTTTATGGTGGGCCCTAGTGGACTCGAACCACCGACCTCACCCTTATCAGGGGTGCGCTCTAACCAGCTGAGCTAAGGGCCCATATAAACCACCAAAAAAAATTATTCTTTAGTGGTTGCGCTTGGCGGCGTCCTACTCTCCCAGGACCCTGCGGTCCAAGTACCATCGGC
>NZ_JAALFM010000139.1:0-259 GCF_011800295.1 Paenibacillus sp. EKM301P
TGCGGACGTGGCTCAGCGGTAGAGCATCGCCTTGCCAAGGCGAGGGTCGCGGGTTCGATTCCCGTCGTCCGCTCCATTATCCATACGGCGCCATAGCCAAGTGGTAAGGCAAAGCTCTGCAAAAGCTTCATCCCCAGTTCAAATCTGGGTGGCGCCTTGACTGCTCATTATGGAACTAAATATGCGCCCTTAGCTCAGCTGGATAGAGCGTTTGACTACGAATCAAAAGGCCGGGAGTTCGAATCTCTCAGGGCGCGCC
>NZ_JAALFM010000140.1:0-256 GCF_011800295.1 Paenibacillus sp. EKM301P
TCAAGGCATATACATTTTCCAGTTCCCCGATGTCACGAGTCCGCTCTACTAACTGATCCAGCTCGGCCAAGGTTACAGGTTTAAGCATCACATCGCTTGGCGTCAGCTCCTGCTGTTTGCGACCCGCGCAATGTGCGATGATTTCCTGCAGGCTGGTTCTGAGCGCTTCGGCTAGCTGTTCCATCGTTTCCTTGCGATATTCCTGATGGCTGTAGCTGATCGTCAATTGCAATTGACCTTCTGAAATCAGTCCGTT
>NZ_JAALFM010000141.1:0-256 GCF_011800295.1 Paenibacillus sp. EKM301P
TCAAGGCATATACATTTTCCAGTTCCCCGATGTCACGAGTCCGCTCTACTAACTGATCCAGCTCGGCCAAGGTTACATGTTTAAGCTTGACATCGCTTGGCGTCAGCTCCTGCTGTTTGCGACCCGCGCAATGTGCGATGATGTCCTGCAGGCTGGTTCTGAGCGCTTCGGCTAGCTGCTCCATCGTTTCCTTGCGATATTCCTGATGGCTGTAGCTGATCGTCAATTGCAATTGACCTTCTGAAATCAGTCCGTT
>NZ_JAALFM010000142.1:0-254 GCF_011800295.1 Paenibacillus sp. EKM301P
ACCCCAATCGGCTGCAATTGCTCCGTGCCTTCCTTCACGATGTACAGACGGATATTTTGAATCGGTTTTCCGATCGGAATCGCTGCATATTCCTCATCCGGCTCGCAATCGAAGTACGACACGTCCACCGTCGCTTCGGTTGGTCCATACAGGTTGACCAGCTTCGCTCCGGCCAGACTCGATACGAGCCGCTGGAACCGGGCCACATGCTGTGGCGGCAACGCTTCACCACTGGCAAAGACATGGCGCAGCGT
>NZ_JAALFM010000143.1:0-252 GCF_011800295.1 Paenibacillus sp. EKM301P
TGTCCTGCCGCTCTTTCTTGATCCTTAGGTAGCGATGCGACTTCCGCGTGGGCAAGACGCTCCCAATATTCGCGTTCATTGTCGATGGCCGGACTGTTGGCATATTGAGACAAACGTTCTGCCCAAGTGGAGAACGAATCCGTTTTATATGGCAAGCGAATCGCTTCTCCCCGAACGGCCTGCTCATATCCAGTCGCAAAATCCTCAAACACAATCCGCCATGAAATGCCGTCTACAACCAAATGGTGAATG
>NZ_JAALFM010000144.1:0-251 GCF_011800295.1 Paenibacillus sp. EKM301P
TACCCCCGGATTTTCACCTGATGGTCAATCCGGCCTAAGTATTCAATGTTGCCGTCTGGCATCCATCTCGCCAAATCACCAGTGCGGTATATCCGTTCATACCCAGCTTCCCCGCCGGCAAACGGATCGGCAACAAATTTCTCGGCCGTTAGCTCCGGACGGTTCAGGTAACCGCGGGCTACGCCGACACCGCCGATGCACAGCTCCCCTGCCACCCCAATCGGCTGCAATTGCTCCGTGCCTTCCTTCAC
>NZ_JAALFM010000015.1:0-84478 GCF_011800295.1 Paenibacillus sp. EKM301P
CATGTACCAAAATTTCAGCATTGGATTTTATAAATAAAATCCGTACTCACTCGTTGTTCAGTTTTCAAAGATCAAACACTTTCTCTTGATGTCAAATCAATCTCAACAGCAACTTTTATATATTATCACATTCGAACTAATTTTGCAATAACTTTTTTTTCGAGAAGTACTTCTTCCTTCAAATCCATTCTGCTTATTAGCTACCCGGCAAAACATCTTGTTTAATTGGCCGGAACAAGAATATATCACATAATGAAATCATTTAGCAAGTGTTTTATCAAAAAAAATTTAAGTTTAATTTAAAATCAAAAACAAACTCCAAAACCGATAATCGTTATGCACTTCTACTGCCTTTTAAGGAAGCACAAATTAAGAGGATTAAAATCTGAAAAAATATAAGAAAAAAGCCGACGAAAAAATCGCCGGCTTCCCGTTAATTCCACAAAATGTTATGGAGTATGATGACTAAAATATTGGAGCGTTCCACTTGGATAAGAGTTCCACTCTCCCGGAAGGTTATAAGAGGAGGAACCGGACTTAATCCCCGATTTTCGGATAATAGTCCCGTTATTCGGCATAAATTGCGTTTTGCCGTCAGGATCACCTAAGACGTCGATCGTTACGCCGTTCTTTTTCAGAACATAGCCTGTCGTTACGTTTTTATCTGTCTCTAATAACATTATCTCATCATTATAGTATGTCGCAGGAATAATATCGAAAAAGTCGTAAAAGATGGAATCGATATATATATAAGGCATGCCTTTGTAAAACGAATTAATAGGCTGGCTCCACACTTTAGGAGTATTTGTAGCTAAATTGTATTGATGAATCTCAAGTGAGTATCCTGCATTTTCTATAGGCTTAGAAGTATCTCCTACCGGATTGTAAAACAGCTCAATGGCAGTACGGGTTTTATCCAAGGATAGATACTGAGAAAAATACAGTTCCTCCGGTCCTTGAGGATTTGAGATCACTTGAAATACAGTAGCAGATCCGTTTGCTCCGATTACCCAGAAGTATTGAAAAACACCCCCGTTCCACGTCCAAACCGTCCCATTAAGAGGGGTTGGTCCAGTAAAGGTAGAATCTGCCGTACCCGAATAGACTTTAAATGAAGTTTCACCTGGGAACACTGTTGACATGTCATAAGTAATCGGATCTTTGACCCCTTGCTTAGTCCGGATTTGAATAATTCCATTCGTTGCAAGAGGGGCATTCGTTACCTGAAAATTATAGGTGGCTTTTCCGCCATGCCCATCATCCGCAGTAATCGTTACCTTGGTACTTCCTGCCTGATTACCTGGAGTAAGAGTCAGCGTTGATCCGTTAACCTCTGCATTTACCATACCGCTTGATTCAACAGTAGAAGTAAACGTCAAGGCATCCCCGTCAGCATCACTGAACAATTGAGATAAGTCGTAGCTTCTTGCATTCGTAACTCCTGCAGTCAACACTTGTTCATAAATGACCGCATCTACTTGAGGCGGCTGATTAGAAGACGGGTTAGGCAAGCCGGATGATTGGACGCTGACCTGGAAGCTGGTTGAGGTTTCCCCTCCACGACCATCCATAGCTGTGATTTCTATGCTCGTCGTTCCTGCACTTAGTGCCTGAATTTTCAATTGAGCTCCAGCGATTTCCGCCGAAGCAACGGACGGATCGGAAGAGGTTGCCTTAAAGGTCAACGTATCCCCATCAGGATCAGTAAAAACGGAACCTAAATCGAGTGAGTAAACCTCACCACCTATAGTAAGCGACTGGTCGGCAGGTTTAGTTTCTACTGGATTCTGATTCTCCGGAGTTCCAGCTGTGACGGTGGTTTTAAAAGTTTCGATCACTTGCCCTCCCCGGTCATCTGTTGCTTTGATCGATACTAATGTGCTACCGATCGTTAACGGTGTAAGAGTGAGCATATCCCCATAAACGTCAGCCGTCACAACAGTCGAGTCAGAAACACTAACATCGTAAGTTAAAATATCGCTATCAGGACTGGAGAAGAAATCGTTTAAGGACAATTGAATATCGCCTGTATTTATTTCTTTTATCTGGTCCGGAATCCCTGACGAAACTGGGGATTCATTGACAGTAACATCAAAATCAGTAGTGACCTCGCCCCCGCGACCATCTTCTGCTTTAAGCTGAATCGTTGCTGTTCCTGAAGAAATTGCATGGACGGTGACTTGGTTTCCGTTAACGGATACAGCAGCAACTGATGAATTCGACGATTCTACCGAAACATCCACAGGATCGCCATCGGGATCGTGAAATACAGAAGATAAATCCAGGATATAATCTGCATTGCCTAAAATCAGTGTCTGATTATCAGGCTTCTGATCTATAACCGGTTTTTGGTTAGGAACAGCGGTTACTTCCATTTGGAATGACTGGCTTGTGCTGCCTCCATGGACATCAGATGCTTTAACGGATACTGCTGTGCTGCCAATCTTTAATGGTGTAATGGTAAGCGTGTCCCCATTCAACACTGCAGTCGCAACCGAAGAATCGGAAATATCAATGCTGTATGATAACGTATCCTGCTCATGGTCGGTAAAGAAGTTGTTTAAAGATAATTGAATGTCGCCTGAATTGATTTGTTTCGTTTGATCCGGAATTCCCAAGGATGCCGGAGGTTCATTAACGGTAATATCAAAATTGGTCTTAACCTTGCCTCCAAGGCCATTTGCCGCTTTTAGCTGGATGTTTGCTGTTCCTGAGGAAACCGCATGAACCGTAGCCTGGTTTCCGTTAACAGAGACCGTCGCAATGGATGGATCCGAGGATTCTGCCGATATGGTTAGTGGATTGCTATCCGGATCAAGGAATACCGGGGATAAATCCAGGATGTAGTCCGCATCGCCAACAGTAAGCGTTTGGTTGCCTGGCTTCTGATTTACAACCGGATTTTGATTAGGTACTGCAGTTACCGCCAATTGAAACGACTGGCTTGCGCTGCCTCCACGACCATCGGATGCCTTGACGGTAACTTGGGCATGTCCTACAGTTGCCGGAGTTAATACCAATTGATCACCAGTCAGGGTAAAGGTGGCAATGGAAGAATCATCGATCGCAACCTCATAGGTCATGGGATCATTTTCAGAATCCGTAAAAAACGATCCCAAAGATAAGTTTACGTCGCCGCTCCCCAACTGCTTGCTTTGATCAGGGATACCCGATGAAACTGGAGATTCATTGACACGAACTTTGAAATTCGTTCCCGCTTTTTTCCCGGCCTGGTCATCGGCGGCAATCGTAATAGTTGCAGTCCCTTTGCCAACAGCCTTAATAAATAGATTTGTTCCCTCTACTCGAACTGTACTGATTTTTGTACTAGACGACACTGCCGTATATTTGAGCTCGGACTGCTCCTCGTCCGTAAAATGACCAAGCAAGTCAATTTGAAGTTCAGAATCGCCCACCGTTACGGCCTGATCGTCATATTTGGTCACTAACTTCGGCGCTGTATTGGTCACAACCGTAGAACGCGAGCTGCCAGAAGAAGTTGTAGTGACTCCTGATACCGTCGAAGAGGACACACCTGCTGCAAATGAAGTATTCGTGACTTGGCTGGAGGAGGTTACACTAATATTTGCTGCAGAGTTATTTACTTGTAAATTTGAAATGGTTCCAGCTACCTCCAGACTGACTGGAGAGGAACTGTTCACAGTCACTGTATTAATAGAGGCTTGGCCTGTCAGAGCTACGGACCGATCGCTGTTGACCGACAATTGCTGAATAGTCCCCTGTAGCTCTACCTGCTGTGCACCGGCAAGAACATTCAACTGCAGTATCGTTGAGGATGAATCATTTTCAATTGTTGCATTGGAAGTCAACGTCATTTGATCCACCGTCGAATTTCCTTGAATGACAACGTGGACATCCTGTTTGGAAACCTCGACATCCTTCAGCTCAGATGCATCAAATAATACGGTGTTCTGGTCACCACCCTGAATATATGTTTTTCCTTGTACCGTAAATTTAGAGGCATAGAAATCATGTCCAAGGCTTGACGTAACTGTAAAGCTATTTTTGACATTCAAATTCATAACTGAAATGTAATCACCGTCAATAGTTAAATCTCCGTCAATCGTAGAGTTATGACCGTCTAATACAAGATTACCACTGAATTCGGAAGCTTGCCCTATCGGGGCTTGCCCGCTCGCATGGATGACTAGTTTGGTGATCGATTCAATGGTCCGCTGTGATGCTACAAATTGAATATCTGCTCCTTTGAGAATCTCCTGGTTAGAGGTTTGCAAGATTCCTTTAACTGAATCCGAAAGTTTATATTCAATCCCGTTAATCCAAGCCTTTCCATCCTCCACTTTTTGGAGTTGGACAACATGGTCCTTAGGGAAAAAGGTAGACATCATATACTGGGCTATATCTTGACGTTGAACAGACGATTTAGGTTTGAAAGCGGATTGATTCGTCCCCATGGAACCCGACTGTAAAGCCGTATTTACGTAAGGCCGTGCCCACGGGCTAACCCGATTCCAATCAGTAAGTTTAGCAGACTCCGTGGCGTCAGCTGTGATAGGAAGCCCGGCGGCCCGCATAAGCAGTACTGCCGCCTCCTCTCTGGTCACTACCGCTTTGGGTCTGAATTTGTTACCGTCGTCTCCATTCATGAGTCCTGCACGGTGTACAGCCTCAATATAGGGACTAGACCAACTTTTCGAGTCTACATCCGCAAAGCTGCTGGTTGCTGCTTTAGAAATAGAGAGTTGCAGAGCTTGAGTTAATAGAACCGCCATTTCTTGACGAGTCAACAAATCCGTTGGCCGATAAGATCCGGATGGGTCTCCACGCAGAAGCCCAGCTTCAATGGCTTGGAGGATGCTTGTCTTTTGCTTAGAAGCAACATTATTGATGTCTTTAAAAGGCAGGCTGGCCAGAGCTGCTCCGTTTGATGCATCACTGGCAGCAGATGCAATCGTCTGCAAGGCTGTTGGAGCAACAAGTGCAGCTAAGGCTAATGTAATCAGCCATTTATTAGGTTTAGAACTCATGATGTTCCCTCTATTCTTTTTATTCATTATGGCGCCTCGCTGCTAAAGATACCGATATTATCCGTATAATCGATTCCTTCATCAATCCATTCACTTTCCTCGTAGTGGCCTGCATTTCCATGGGTAACACCGGATTGTCTAGCTATAGTGGTATGAGGCTGAAACACCGCCGTATCAATCAACTGATTATCGTAATAGAGCGATAGAGTGACAGGTGCTGAATCATCGTTATAAAATCCCATATCCGTGAAGTAATCTACATGTGCATCACCAAAATACATGGTATCTCCTATCACAAAAGTAGCTCCACCTGGAATAAAAGCACCAGCGTCTTGACTTATCTCAATCGAATTTCCACCGTTACTGCGTTCAATTCTAATTTTTGAAGCATCCAATCTCTCTGAACCCGCATTATAAAGCTCAATAATCTGCATCATAGGGTCGCCCTCCCCCCATGCCAACTCGGAGAAGAAAAGTCCTTTCTTTTCTCCAACAGTGACTTGGAAGATCGTTTGAACGGTTCCCCCCTTTCCATCATCTGCGGTGACTGTTACTGTAGCACTCCCGACTGCTAGCGGAGTAATAATCAGTTGATCGCCTGTAACGGAAACCATTGCTACGCCAGGGTTCGATGAATCAGCAGAATACGTTAGCAAGTCCAAATCTTCATCTGCAAAAGTTGAAGCAAGTCCGATAGTTGTGTCCATAGCACCCGCTTCTGTAGAAATATCATTAATCGCGCTTTGAACAACAGGAGCATGATTAACAGCGGGTGGAGGAGTCACCGTTAGAGTGAAATTCGTATCCACCGTGCCACCGTTTCCGTCATTTGCCGTTACCGTAATCGTGGCTGTACCCGCGTTCACTGGCGTTATTTTCAGATCGCCTCCGTTTACCGCTACCGTCACTACGCCCGTATCTGTTGTAGTTGCGGTGTATGTCAGTACGTCACTGTCTTCATCTGCGAACACACCTGCAAGGCTCACCGTTTTGATGCCGTCTGCGACTCCTGTCGTTACATTGCTGATCGACGTTTCCACCGTCGGCGCATGGTTCACAGCTTCGGGAATCACCGGTGTGATCGTCACGTTGAACTGCGTATCCACTGTGCCGCCGTTTCCGTCATTTGCCGTTACCGTAATCGTGGCTGTACCCGCGTTCACTGGCGTTATTTTCAGATCGCTTCCGTTTACCGCTACTGTCGCCACGCCTGTATCTGTCGAAGTTGCAGTGTATGTCAGCGCATCGCTGTCTTCATCTGCGAACACACCTGCAAGGCTCACGGTCTTGATGCCGTCTGCGGCTCCTGTCGTTACATTGCTGATCGAAGCTTCCACCGTCGGCGCATGGTTCACAGCTTCCGGAATCACCGGTGTGATCGTCACGTTGAACTGCGTATCCACTGTGCCGCCGTTTCCGTCATCTGCCGTTACCGTAATCGCGGCTGTACCCGCGTTCACTGGCGTTATTTTCAGATCGCTTCCGTTTACCGCTACTGTAGTCACACCCACATTCGTCGAAGTTGCAGTGAATGTCAGCGCGTCGCTGTCTTCATCTGCGAACACATCTGCAAGGCTCAACGTCTTGATGCCGTCTGCGGCTCCTGTCGTTACATTGTTGATCGACGTTTCCACCGTCGGGGCATGGCTCACGGCTTCGGGGATCACCGGTGTGATCGTCACGTTGAACTGGCTGTTTATGGTCCCGCCCTTGCCGTCGTTCGCCGTAATCGTGACCTTGGTTGTTCCTGCGCTCACCGGTGTGAGAGTCAGCTGACTTCCATTCACTGCTACCGTCGCTACGTTCGTGGCAGAAGACTCTGCTGTGTAAGTCAGAGTGTCTCCATCAGCATCAGTAAAACTATTTGCCAGATTAACCTTTTTAGGCTCATCTGCTGTACTTAACGTAGTGTCAGTAAACCCAGTAGTAACGCCTGGCGCATGGTTAGTCACTGATTTTGTTGAACTTCCACCTCCAGAGGAAAATGTCACGCTGCTCGACGTAGCTGTAGTCGCTTCATGAACCGTCCCGTCAGCCGACTGAATTTTTCCAATCTGTTTTTGTACTTCGTTGTAATTTTGGATAACTTGTGAAACAGATACATCTTTAGGCAGCTGAATCATTTCAACTTTAAAATTCGGGTTCAATATCACTTTAGCATTTGCGTTGGCAACTTTAAGCTCCCCAATTGTCCCTGTTCCTTTAATAGAAATACCATTGCTGGAATTCACAATAAGATGGTTTGCATTTCCATTCAGTTGGATATTAGAGACACCGTCGTTAAGCTCGATTACTCCTTTTATCTCTCCTTTAATCTGAACACCATCACCTGAAATTCGAAGCAGGCTGCTCTCCGGCAGACCATCAGTGTTTAGCACAACATCTTTTTGTACGATCTCCAATTGTTGCAGCCCGTCCACATTACGATTGCGCGAATTAAACTTTAATATAGCTCCTTTTAACGCATCTTTATTGGAGTTTCCGATCAACTCTTTCAACTTTCCTTCTATTAAATAAGGAACATTATCGATCGTTACAATGTCTCCATCAATGCTATTGATCGTAGCTGTTTGCTCTTGAGTTTTGAAAATATCCAAGAGAAAAGGAGCAATATCCTCCCTTTTTACTTCACCTGTGGGATTGAGCTTGCTGTCATGAATGTCAATTAAGCCCAGACGAAGTGCCGTATCTACCGATCCAGCCGCCCATTGGCTTACCAAGGACTGATCTTTGGGCAAAATGCTTGATCCGCCCTCTGCATTAACCCCTCCAACTGCACGAACAAACACGGCTGCCAGCTCTTCACGTGTAACAGGATCGTTCGGACGGAAATTCCCTAATCCATCCCCGGATAGAAATCCAGCTTTTTGTGCAGCCTCTATATATGGCGCAGCAAATTGTTTACTTTGCACATCTTTAAAAGTAGAAGAACTCGAAACAGGGTCCAATTTTAAAGCTCTGACCAATAATACTGCCAGTTCCTGACGAGTTAATGTTGCTGCAGGGCGAAAGGTTCCTTGAGGATCTCCCGATAAAAGCCCCTGGCGTACAGCTTCTTGGATGGCTGCCATTTTATCACTCGTCACATAGGATGTATCTGAAAACAAATTATCGGCAGGCGTTGCAGCGTAAGCAGAAGTACCAAACGTCGCCTGAAGAGCAACAAGAGCGGCTGCCCACTTAAGTGAATAAACCTTCAATGGTTGTACCTCCTAATTACTTTTGAGTAAAACGACCCATTCGATCTTCGAAAAGTCGGGTAATAAGTCCGATCCACTATATTTCTCAACAAAAAAAACACGTTTATATTAATTTTTTGTTCATATATTTATCGAAAATAAGTGATTTATGTCGTTTCGAATTAATATACACGGAACCACTGAACCAATTCTGAACAAAAGTTATTATAATGGTGCTAGTTACAGCAAGTGCCCAACTCTATTCTTCAAAGAACTCATTTCCGCGAGTGATTTATCAGAATCCTCCATTAATCGCGACTCATGTTCTATAAAAAAATAATCGCAGGCTAGATACCTGCGATTATTTTTAAGTAAGACAATCTTATTCGAAGTATAGAATTACATTATAAAATGATTAGTTTGCCAAGATTAGCATTGTCGACAATTGTGCGCGTTCATTTTACATTGGAAAGCAGCAACTTCTCGTACCGTTCCGGGGAAACTGCTGCTTTCATGTTCTTATTACACTTTGGCACTTGCAAAATGAGCATGTTATCAAACAATCAGGATAAGCGGTACCGATTAACAGTGTTGGGATTGGAACAACGTGCAGTTTGAGCAAAACGTGCGTGATGCGATCTACGGCTTTTTCCAGAGGAGAAGTGATCCACATGGCAATGACAAATCGGGTTACTTGATTAAGCTTACTTAAAGCTAGTAAAAGAGTGTTACATTTGAGGCGCAAAATACATTTGTTATTCGCATTGTTTTCGGACGTAACTAGTCCGTAGATAACAAAAAAGCTAGGTTTACGAATTATCAACATAATCCGTAAACCTAGCTTTCGAAGAGTCTTACTTAAGGTTGTATTTTTTGTTAAAGCGATCCACACGTCCACCGATATCCACGTTTCTTTGTTTACCAGTGAAGAACGGGTGGGAAGCGGAGCTAGTATCTACACGGATAACTGGGTATGTGTTGCCATCTTCCCATTCCATCGTTTCTTGCGAATACTTAGTGGAAGCACTCAGGAAAGAGAATCCACAGCTAGGGTCTAAAAAGATAACTTTATTCAATGTTGGATGAATATCTTTTTTCATTTGTTTCACCTAATCTTTCATGTAGTTTTAGTTTCAAACTCAAACGTACTGCAGCAATGCTCCATCAGTTAGCAAAAAGAGCAGTTATGTCTCAGAAAAAAAGACGACAGATCGTAACAGTTGCGCTCAAGGTCGTAAACGACAAGCGAACGATGCCGTATATATCGCATCGCCCATTACACGAACGCTCCGTATCTTTCGTTAGCCTCCATCGTTATATAAGCATATTGTGAATGGTTCTCCGGCTCGTCCTGCATGCTGACATCAGCATAGGAGAACTCGGTGGCCACGTGCTTTCGATTCAAAAGGCAAAGCGTGCCATGTAGCTTAGCATCTATCAAACAACTATGAAAAGAAGCCGTCCTCTTAGGTGCTAGCTTTAACTTTGGACACTCTGTCCACTGGACTAATTCAAGTTTTCGCCGGTTCCATAACATAGGCTTTATGCAAACTTAACAGGCTCCGCTCACGAAGCAGAATCATTCAGGTTGCTATGCAGCAAACCACAAATTATCTAGTTTCACGATGAATCGTGTACTTTTTCAAACGCGGAGAGTATTTTCTCATTTCAATACGCTCCGGATGATTTCTTTTGTTCTTGGTTGTTGTATAGTTGCGATCACCGGATTCGGTGCATGCCAAGGTAACAATAACGCGCATTTGTTCTTCCTCCTCAATTGGAATACATGGTATACAATTACAATAGTAATTTTTACGATTAGTTCTATTCTATAATTCATGCTCCTCTTTGTCAACCTTGGAGTCGCGGTTTGTTGCTTCTTTTACCGTGTTCCAGCGATTACGGTACTGTACTAGCTTAGGATGAAGTTCCAAGGGTTCACTCGAAAGCACCAACCTGACGTTTCTAATCCATTCTCCAAAGGATACATAGGAAGCGCACAAATTAGCAGTTTCAGGACTCATATACAAAAAAAGCGGAGTTGCATACTTTTCCGCCAAAAAACGAATGGCTGCTTCAATCGGCGTATACTTTTTTCGCTTACCTTCCCAGTTCTCAATCACAACAGCACTCAAAGCCTGCTCTCGCTGCCACTCTCCCAGCTCGTCGACCCGCTTATAATACGAGCGTACTGGCTGCTTACACATTCTTCTGACGGTTTCTTCATGTAGTGGATACAGCACCAACTTTGTAAAAGATAGTGCAGCCCCCGTTTCGGCAAAAAGCTCCAGCTCACTGGCTGTAGTCTGCTCAAACGTATCATAGTAGACCATAGTCCCTTTGTGCGTTTCGATTGGTGGTTCATAACCATAGGGTACATATTGAAGGTTTCTTGTCATGCTGGGCACTCCGTCCTTCCATAGAAAATTTCTCCTTCTATATTATACCCTTGTTATGGCATGAGCTTACATAAAATGTTTATCCTTATTCGACAGCAGGCCTATTGCCACGTGCCCCTCGCCGGAACTGCAACGCATAAAGCCCCATCGTCACAAGTGCAATCAGCGCAAGCACCGTAAATATATTGCTAAAATTGAACACCTGGACATTAGATACAACAGGATTCAAATGAAAGGACGAGGAACTATCTAACGTTTTGCCCAAAATACTTGTTGTGATCGCCCCGGCAATGAAATTCAACAGAGATAACAGCCCCATTCCAACACCAATCTGATCTTTCGACAAAGTACGAGAAATTGTGTTGGACATGGCAATCTGCATAAAGGTCTGACCTACATTCCCGAAAATAAGCAAAAACAAAATCAGATACGGAGACGCACCTACAAACGTGGACAAGCTGATAAAGCAGATAAATAATAGCGATACGGCTGTATACACCAGAACTGAATTCCCTTTGCTATCGGCCAAGCGCCCCCCTTTTTTTCCTAATAGAGCTGACGCAATAGCAGCGGGAAACATAATCAGTCCAATCGTTGCTGGTGTAAGCTGGTTGAGACTATTCAGAAACTGTGGTGCCAAGTAAGGCAATCCAAAGCTAATCCCCGTCCCTAAAAAAGCGATAAGAAGCCCATATGAATATTGCTTGTTACGGAACAGCTTCGGCTGGATGAACGGATCGTGGGCAGTATTAATGCGCCATATAAACAGTCCAAATAAAACCACGCCGATCAGAAAAAATAACATATTGGCTTGTGAAATGGAAAGCAACAAGAAGGCCACTGTTCCACCCAGCAATAATCCACCCAGAAAATCAAACTTCTGATCCTCTCCTCGCTGATCGTCCAAGTATTTGCGAAAGAACGGCAAAGCGATCAGTGGCAGCATGGAAATGACGAACAGAAAACGCCAGCTCGCAAAGCCTGTAATCAAACCAGAAATAATAGGAGCCAGTGCAGTGCCTAATGCTAAGCCGATTGCTGTGACGCCCAAAGCTCGCCCTCTTTTTTCAGCCGAGAAATAACGAACAGGAACAATCATAGCAGTTGCCGGAATAACAGCAGCCCCTGTGGCCTGAAGCAAACGAGCTACAATTAACATCCAAAATTGATTGGCCAACAGCCCAATAAGCGAGCCTAGTGCAAAAAAGATAATCCCAAATGTCAGCAAATCCTTGAGACGATACTTATCTGCCAGCTTACCGTAGGTCACCGAGCCAACCGCATACACGATCATATAACCCGTCAGCAGCCAGCTTACATCGGAGGCACTAATATGAAATTCCTCCCGGATCACAGGCATTACTACATTAAACATAAAAGCGTTCATTACTGAAAAAACAAGTGTGAAGGCCAAAACACGCATAAGCTTATCCGCATTGGGATAAGTTTGTTCTTTTATCATTTGGTTTCTCCCTCTCCTGTTAACACCTTATCTAGGTGATTTTTTATAGCTTATGGATTCCCCATCCGGGCACATTTTTCTATTTATCCGTTCAAACGCAGGTATTCGCAGGACGGTAATCGTGAAGAATTTTTTTGAGCAAACCGCGCAGCGCCTCTGACTCTCCGACAGATAACGTTTTGCCTACGGAGCTTTTAATTTGCTCAATGGTATGTTCGGCTACCTTGTGAATCTCCAAGCCTTCCTCGGTCAAATAGATTTGCTTCATTCGCGCATCTTCCGGATGACTTTGGCGTACTGCCCAGTTTTTCTTAACGATCCCGTTAACCAGGCTGGTAACACTTGATTTATCAATAAGCAATAGCTTTTCCAAATCCGTATTGGTGACTCCAGGCGACATCGCCAGTATATAGAGCGTCTGCGATTGTGGGGAGGTAAGCCCCAAAGGGCGCAGTGCTGTTTCAATCTCACGCCGGACAGTGGTGAAAATCCATTTAATTAAATACATCGTGCTCTCCTCCTCCCATGGAAGACAAACGGGGTACACCTCACTTCCCATTTCACTGCTAACCTCCATATCTATCGAATTTTAATAGTTTGAATTCCAACTAATTTTAATCAGCCGCCTATTTGGTGTCAATACCTTCGTAAAATGATCGTCTACTAAATACAATCAGTTTCAAAATAACGAATACATTCTATATATATAAACTTATACATAGCAAAAAAACAGGCCCTGAAAGGAACCCGTCTTTTTACTGTCTATAGTTGCTTAGTCCGCAGTTTTCACTTGAACTAGCGGATAATCTTTCCCATCAACGGTAACCGTGCTAGCATGATTTAGCTCTAGCCGTTGCCAAATGGTCAACAACGTACGATAAGGATACTTGTCGAGGTCATATTCCGTTATTCCTGTATCATTATCGGACGTGCTGGTCGTGGTTTTATCAGTTGCTATACCGCTACCCTCAGTTGATATCTCTGAAGTCGCGCCTCCATCTGTGTTGTCTGTCACTGCTCCAGTCTGATCAGTGCTTTTTCCGCTGGATGTATCGTTCAAATCTGTAGAACCACCACCTGTGGATTCTCTGTCTGCTGTCTTGCTTTTGGTGGTAGCTCCCTCAGTGTTAACGTCACCGGACGAACCATTGTTAGCTTTACTGGCTGCTTCCTTATCATTCTGTTCAGCAAGCGTAAAATTTTCGTATGAGTGCTCCTGTTGATCCGAGCCGACAATGACGAGTTTTTTAGGCTTAAATTCTGCCTGCTCTGCCGATGTTTGAAACGCAAACAATAGCTTGACCATTTTCGTAGTGGACTTGGTATTAGGTACATGTGTCACTATTGCAGTAGGCTCCTCTTTTACCGGCACTATAGGCTCTACTGGCTGTTGTACAGGCTTTGGAGCAGCGGCAGGCGTTGGTGTGTCAACAGATCCGATTACCCCGGTTGCTTTCAGGCCGCCTAATGTACCTGCAATAATGATTAATACGATCCCGGAAATCACCCCGCCTTTGCGGAAACGACGAAGCGTTTTGACCAAAGGCGTATCTGTCTCACGCTTTGCTGCCAAATAGAAATTTTTAAACACAGGCTTAGCAGATTCAAAATATTGACGCCAAAGCGTCTTTTTATGCAGTCCCTCTCGTCCTTCCTTTTGGAAGAATAAAAGCAACGCACGCCGATAGGCTGGCTCAAAACCACCACGTGGAGTAGCAAACTCAGCGTGTTCCTCCGACCAGCGGATAAAGCGGTACATCGTATCGTTATCCTTCGCCCATTTGCGGATCGAACTGACCAGGCGAGCAAAATCCAGTATTCCCTCGCCAGTACCATCAGAACGATAGAAAGCTGGCAACAGACGGGCAAAATGGCCTTCTGCAAGCTGCTGGGGCAGCCAACCATAAGCCCAATCTTGCACCTTTTCTACTTCGCTTGGCTCCAGACCGTCTAGCACCGATGGTTCCGGGTCCTCCGTGTTAAACCAATCATAAGCCGCAATCAATCGCACGGCTTGTCCCTTGAGAGGAGCAGGCAACTTTCCAACCCACTGTACCAAATCGGGCCGTGTGAAAAACGGAATCTGTACGACCTGATCAGGTGAAATTTCTTTAAGCTCTACTTCAGTGAGCAAATACCGATCCGCTGCTTCCCGTAAGCGCTCTGTCAATCCAGATTGCTCCAGCGGGGACAGTGTGCCCACGGCAGAACTACTGTCCCATTGACGCAAGCGTTCGTGAATGGCAGCCACAGCCTCTACCGGCTTTCTCTCAGCACGTAGCTTGCCCATCAATGCAGATTCGGCCAAAAGCTGAAAGTCGGCATTCGCCGACACTTCGATATACCGACTGCCCCATTCATGCACCACGGCCAACAGGCCCTTTACATCAGGCGTTCTTTTCATCTGACTGTCCATGTAGGGAATGAACAGCATTTTGGTGAGTGCCGGATTACCCAGTACTTTCGTAAAATAGGCCTTGCCTAATGACGGATTCTCTTCAATCGTATGATAAATATATGTGACTGCTTCCGTATTCCTAGCAGTATAAGCATTGTTTAGCGAACGGATTAAATATTCCACCAGCCGATTTTCGCTGCTACGTGCATGAACTTTATAATAGTCCTTGAAGCAATCGACCAGCCCTACATCCGGAATATGTCCATCCTTCACCCGATCAAACTCATGATCAAAAAATGAAAGAAACAGATCATTCAGCCGCATTTTACGTGGTAGCGCATCAGATGGCGATAAATAATCAGTTAAGCTTCGTAACACAGTGATTCGCTGCTCGTTGTATAATGACCGCTCTCCCTGTTCAATTCTGTACAGCGTAATGAGCTCATGATAGCTGGAAGGCATTAGTTCACGTCCTGCCTCCATGCCTGTCAGCATTTGCTCGGCAAATTTGAGAAAATCGTCCGCAGCCCCGCCATTCAGTAGCGTACGGACAATCCAGTCAATATAAGGCTGTTTCACCTGCTCTGCATCCACATTCAGTATTCGACTATTGTTAGAGAGGTCAAATACAAAGTCCTTTTCTACATTCCGATCACCGGGACGCAAGCTGAAAGGCTCAACGAACATTAAGTGAATGCCTTTTCTGCTGTTCGGTTCCTGCGCATATGTAAGAAATCCGAGTCTGTTGCGAAATGCATAAGGCAGTGCCGCGTACAACACACCCAGCAGCTGCTTGGCTGAGGATGCTACCACTTCTGCTGGCACATTCAGCGCTACATATACCTTTTTGCGACCCGCGGCTGACATCATGACTGCGTACAAGAGCTGCTTGAACACTTCTTCGCTCAGCTGCAATTGAGCCAGTACTGCAGACGGGTCAACAGCGGGAAATACACTTCCACCTGGTAGACGCTCTAATTCCGGTAATTCCGTTCCCTGCTCAATATCATAGGTATCGACAAACGAAGTGTTCAGCCACTGCTTATAATCAGATGGAGACTCACCATGTCCGGCCGGAATCACATAGTTATGCGTAAAAAAAGCGCTCCGCAGCCCAGTGAAATCCGCTGCTTTATAAATACTGCGTCCAAGCACTACATCCCCGGACTCTGTCCGTACCAGATGTAAAGCTTCCGGATAGACACTCTCCTGCTTCTCACCACGCGCTGTCAATGCCGCAGGCGCATCATACACACATAAAGGATGCAACACCTTTTTAATAAATGAAGTATCCAGTCCTTTGGAATTAGCCACGGTATCAAAGCCTTCGGTAGAACGGAAAATACCACGCCGTTCCCGTGTGTACATCTGCTGCTGTATCATACGAGAGGTAGGATAACTCACTGTGATTCTCTCCCCTCGATGTACTTCAACTTGTATAGCAGCCAAATGAATGGCTCATCTACACGGATCGGACTAACCAACCCTTGCAGCTTTTGCTCCACCGGATTGCTACCTAGAGCAGAAACCGCGAAATAGGCTGTATCTGTAAAATATACATCCATTGTGCCCTTGAACGGCTTATCCACCTTCTCGATAAAGCGCCGAACTTCGCCATCAATGTTCGAGAACTCATCCAAATCCATGTATTTGCGATGTTCCATTGGATTAAAAATATTGCTGTTCGTCTTGATATACGTGCCTTCTTCATCTGCCAGCGCAGTAAGCATGTCGCTTTTGGTCAGGACCACAGCGGTTGGAATGTCCGTCTTGCCTTTTTCCTGGTATGCGATAAAGTCACCGAACATCGTAAGTACGACATCACGCGGCTCATCATATTGCGAGACCCATTCACCAGGCTTATCGCCAAGATTAATCTTAATACGTTCCCGGATAGAACGGATTTGTAGTGGATCGACCATAAAAAGAATACCCGCAGAATTTTTTATATGCTGTCCATGCAGTCCCAGATAGTCCTGATCGACCATCCCCTCACCAGCTACATCAAAAAATACCAAAGTCAGTGGTGGCTTTTCCTCATCCTTAAATACAAACTGGAAAATAAAAGGCTCCTGCATCTTTTCTTTTTGCGTCGATGTAAGCAGATCGCCACGTTCAAACAGTGGTTCCTCATACATCGTGCGGAACTTGCGGCTGATCTCTGCATTGAGCGGCATGCAAGCCGCGTCAAAATGGTCGGCCGTCACATGCTGCAGCGTGTGAATCAGGGAGGTCATATATACAGATTTCCCCGCCTGTGAAGCTCCAATAATCGAAATGATATTACTCGGCACCTTGCCTGCGGTTACAGGCAGTTCGTTATGGCAGTGTGGGCACAGTCGGTGACGCGTCAGCTCACCGTAACGGTCCGTCAGACCTGTCAGCACATGATCTGAATACAAGCGATGCTCCTCAGGTACATCATAGGGATGAAGAATTGCCTCCATATCATGCACACTATCCAAGCCAAAACGCTCCCGATATTTGTTCAACAGCTCATCTTCACCCAAAGCGTAATCCTCATCATCTTCGCGGTGATGAGAAGCACGGAATACCACTTCCTCTGGTGAAAATTTACTAAAGCAATAAGGGCACACAATATCATAGAATAACGGCCGTGGCTCGGCCTGTGGCTTTCTTCTGAATAAATTGCTAAGAAAACTCATCGGTTGTGGCCTCCTTTCATTCAGGGACTAATTCATATATCGTGCCATACTTCTGACCGTCCGTAAAAAACAGCCGCACATACTCATCTCCCCCCACTTCAATAGCGGGTAAAACATTCCGTCCTGCGGCAAAGGGTGCCGTGAACGCATACAAGGTTCCATCGTCCCGGTCTGCCGGATAGCCACCGCGCTTCTTCACGTAGCAAAGCGCCTCCTGCGGAACAGGAACTTCGGCTGTCACCTGAATCTGGACTGTTTTGCGGCTGCGAAACCAGCTTTTTTTATGGTGAACCGCATATTTGATTTTAGCCCTGCCTGTGCTCAACTCCAGTTGGTTGGCTCCGTCTTGCTGGCGGATTACAAAGGTTTCACCAGCCTCCCGAACAGCTGGATACACGGTATACCGCACACGTCCAATGCCTTCAATTCGGTCACGATAGCTGCCAGCGGCCTTATATTCCTCGCGTGTAAAAAGCTTCAGTTCAGAAGTCGGTGCTTCATTCTGTCCATTCGCACCTGTATCAGCTGATTGTTTGGCAATATAGACCACGGCTGCGCCTTCAGGCCACTGCCAGCGTAACACAACCCGGTTGTCGTCAATTTTGTGGCTCAGCTCCGAAATCACAGGATCATCGGGCTGTGCATCCCTATACTGCATAAGTTCCCGCCTCCCGTTCTAAAACCCACTGTTACGTCGATTGCGCGTCGGGCCTTCTGGTGTCCCTCTCCGGTGGCCTGACGGTCCCCCCTGGCTCCCACCACCAGAAGATCGGCGAGTATTTTCCGCAATCGGCAGAACGAGCGAAAAGACAGCAATAAGGGCCGCCAGTACGAGCGCTGCCAGCAAACGAATCATCAAGTCACCTATAGGCGAGCCAGATAACCCTCTTTCCAAAATCAAGCCAGCGAGCAAGCCGGCTGGAACTCCACCAATTGCGAAATTCCGCGCGAGAAAACGGTTATCAAACATCAATCCAAGAGCCAACCCTAATAGAACCCCAATAATAACCAGAGCCGTTACGCGATAAATGGCAAAATACAGACTGTGGGCATACTCACCTGTCCGCTCCGTTACCAGCGTGCGATCACCAATTTTGTTATATATTTTACCGAACGCCTGAGTAAGTCCTTGGGCATTAGCTACATTAGAATAAGTTCCGCCCGTTAAGCTGGCAATATTTTGCAACAAAGCTATACCTTCCGATTCTGCCAGTTTCAGGCCGACCGTATTAATCGGAATCTGGCGGGCAATGTAAGGAGCCAATGCGGTCTGAGTATCCAGTTCGCTAAAGCCATCAGAGAGCATAATAACGAGTGAACCTTTTTCCGCATTGCCTTGGGTTTCAATCTCCTTGATCGTCTCGTCCAAAGCAAGCCCAATGTCTGTACCGGCTGACATTATAGTCTGCATACTATCGATTTTGGAATAAACCGCTTGCTTCTCTGCGTCTGTGCCAACGGGAGTAAATGGCTGCACCAACTGCGCAGTGGATTCAAATGAAACAATGGCTACGCGCTTATCACCATCCATTTGCCCAATTAGACTCTTGGCAGCCGTTAGGCGCTCATTATCGGGATCTGTTTGCTGCATACTCCCGGAATTATCAATCACAAGCACGAGGTCCTGTACACTCTTGCGCCCTTCAGGGTTAACCTGATACCCCAGTTCTAATAGCAGACCTGCCACGAACAACATGACGAGTGTAGCAGGTACTAGTAATTTCCAGGACAATCCGGAGTATCGTTGTCGCCATGAATGTCCATTTAACTGTGGCGAAATCAGTTCGCCGATAAGGCAGCCTAGACCAATGCACAGCGCCATGATGCCAAAATATAGCCCGATCACAATGATATGCGGCCAGTGGCCTATTAATTTGTGAAGAATAAGCTCTCCCAAGATGAAGCCTACTACAGCGCCCAGCAAGCCAAACACCAATAGGAGAACGTTAAATTTACGTTGCTTCATAAGATTCGTTGCTTCCTTCCATCATTAAAGTAGGATAATTATGGCTACCGCAATTCCGGCAACCGGTCCACGTCGATTCCATGAAACACGAAACCATTCGCAGTATATGTCTCATAATACGTTTTGCCGTTGCGGTAAACCATCAGATCCTCCAGATGGAAGCCGCCCATCAAATGCAGCTTTTCCACCCCGCTGCTGCGACGCTCATGTACAAAACCCAGCTTGTAAATTCGCGAAGTAATGTCCACATCCATCGCATAAGGAAGAAACTCGCCTTCGTAATCACCAAAGAAGTACTTTTCTTCATACCGATGCTCATGGGTGTAGTCGAGCAAACGTACATTAATTCCGCCATGCTCTTCTAACGTTTGATACAGTTTTTTAAACAGTTCATCCTTTGGAACGACCAGCCGATTTTCATATGCAGCAGCTACATTGGCACGACGTAATAATTCTTCTTCGAATGTCTGATTAAATGGCTGTGAGCTGAGAATCAAGGTACGGCAGGTCTGTGTAAGTCTATCCACCAGCGCGGATAAACCTCCATCCAGCAACCCAGATACAGGTCCCATATGCCGGGTGTCAAAGAATATAGATTTTCCCCGCTTGCTTTCTAGCTCACGCATGACATCCTCCGTCACACGCTCATAGTACTCGAACAGGTTTTGGCCTGTGTAACTGTCAGCCTGTCGAATACTGTCCGTTGCAGTTTGATGTAATTCACGCTCCAGGTTGGCAAGCTGTACTGTAATATGCTTGGCCTGTGCATGCCATTTTTCCAATGCCAGTTCATAGCGGCGAAGTAGCTCCAAATCCACTTGAATCCGCAGCATGTGCAATTTATGTCCGTAGACTGTCTCAGTCAGATAACGGATCAAGCTGCGCACATTATGTTTATCCATAAGTGGCAGTCGTTGAAAGGGCTGATCCTCCACTCGTCCGCTATACAGCGCATCCAGTTCGGCTGCACTAATCTGCAAATCATTGGACGTATCACGAATCAGTCCCCGAATAGCCGTAAGCACATTTCCTGTTTGATTTTCATCTGTCCAATCTGTCAGCTCGAAAAAGCCGATATGAGGATGTTCTTTAGCAGCTGTATTCACAGCCATCTGCAAACGCAAATCCGCCTGAAAATCTCCCAAGCGTTTATGTACGATCCGTTCGCAGTTGTCACGGAAAAAGGCTTCACAGCCCTGACCAAACAAGGCTTCCTCTGCTTCACGTAATGTCATTCGTTTCAACGAGCCGTAACTGGCTCCGCTGGTCATTAGTGCGCTCATGTCCATGATCGCCTCATTGTCAGGAACTAGATCATTTCGCGTGCGGCCACGCTCGGCAGCATCTAAACCAAAATAATTTAGCTTATCACGTATGTCCCACTCTTGCTCGGTTCTCATACGCTCTAACAACTTCACATAAAAGTGATACAACACCGTAAGGGCAATCGATTGATTAGGGCGGTTAACTCGGGAAAATCCAGCCGACACATAACCCTGCCGCCCGGATTCCGTCATGATGTTGTTCTTAAACGATGTATTATTGTAGCCCCCATCCTGTGACCGATAGGAATCTCCTGCCTGATAACGGTTTTTTAGAAGCTGAATGTGACAAATAATATCACAGCTCTCGCGCAGACTATTCGGTACCGTTACGCCGCGCTCATTCTTGTCTGACAGCACATAGACAAGATCAAACAACGGAGATGGAGCATGGGATACCGGGATGGTCAATTTGTCCTCGGTCATATGCAGCGGTGCGGTAAACGTATATGCTGGGCTCTGGATATAATCCAACTCCCGCATAAAAGCAACGGACGTTGCACTCCTGTAGCTGAATTGGGCAGTCTGATCGCTTTCGCTCACCAACACATACAGATCCATTTGTACTGATTTAAAAGATTGCGCAAAAATATACTCTGCCAACAGCGTAATTTCAGGAATTAATACGTTCATGGGATCATCCGCTGTTGTCAAGATCGACAAATGTACACGCTCGAACGAGGAATACAACCGTCCGTAATCGGCCAGATGTCCACTAGCACGGCGCAACGCGGTGTTAAGTTCAATTAACTTCGATTCATGGGTATAAAAAGCCTGGTGCAAGTCACGGCGTAGCGTTTGGTGGCTACTTTCTTCCGGTACTGCTATCGTATGAACGATGGCATCCACCGAGCGGTCTACAGCCGCATGCTCATCCTGTGAGCGAATCTGAATATAGGTTACCCCTGTGCTGTTATCCCACTTGGTCCGGTTGATATCTGCAATTGTGTTCATCACCGGGCTCATGCGATCGCCGATAAAAAGAAACACGGACGGGAAATGGATGCTGCTGCGTCCATCCCCGCTTCCGATTAATTGGTCCTCTGCGGCTGCATAGTCAGCCGCATAACGTAACAGCTGCTCTCTCATACTTACTTCAACTTTCTGCGGATGTCGTTTAATTTTCCAGCCATTTGAGCATAGAATGCATAAAGTTCCGCTCCATTAGCCAGCTCTACCTTTTCATATTCCAATTGATTGCGAGCCTCTGTGTAAGTTGCAGCCAATTCATCCAACTTCGCCAGCAGTGGTGTAATATCCTCAGATGAAGTCAATACAGCATCACGGCGATCCGCCTTGCGCATTAGAGCTGCAAATTTCTTCTCTTCCAAACCACGGAAGTTTGTGAAGATTTCAAACTCCACATAATTGCGGCTTTTCATGACGTTGGCAAACGGCTCCCACGCCTCTTCCTCTTCATCACGATCATAGACGTACAAAGCGCCTTTTTTCGTAATCGTGTCCGTATAGAGTGCCTGAATGAACTGATCCAGCCATTTTTCTTCATCCTGATATTTGCCCAGCAAAGCTTCCAGTTCGGCGGCTTTTGCTTCGATTTGTATATATTTCGCCAGCTCATCACGAACCACCTGCGTTAACTCTGGTGAACGGATCAGGTTTTCCTTCGCCATCTCTTCATTGATGCTGCCAAAGATGTCCTTGCTTCCGGCCTGTTCGAGCCCTTCAGCCAGTAGACGTTTTAGCTCGGACCATGCTCTTTTCACCTCACCCAAATTCGGCTTGGATTCCTGCAATCGCATATCGTAGGCTGCCAGTAGTGCATTCAGATCTAGCGCTTTTGAGCGAATTACAGTAAAGCGGCTGCTTGTATTTTGATCAACATCCTTCTCCCGAATTACGCCGAGTGACTTGGCACGGTCGAAGTCATTGCGAATGCGGGCGTTGTGGGCTTGCACACGGGAGTTGACGTAAGTTTCTCCCCATGACTTTTCAGGAATCGGCGACGGCAAATTCGTCCAGTTGTTCTGACCTGTCTGCACCAGATGTCGGCCAATACCTTCGCGGTCAAGAATGGTTTTCTCATAGCTCTCTTCATACACTTTGAGCGGCGTATATACAAACAGAGGAACACCATTACGCGTATTGAGCCAGAAAATCCGGTTACGGACTTCACTTTCTTTAATAGTAAAGTGCGATTTGCCAATTGCATTATTTTGATAATTGCGAACGCCCTTCAGGATATTAGGCGACTGTACAGGTACCGAAACGAATCCCCATGACGGGAAGTACAAATTGCCAGAACTATTGCTCAAATGGAAGACAGGTACAGCCTCCTCATCCAGCTTGCTTGCAATGTAACGCTCCACAAATTTTTCAATTGCTTCGTCCTGTCCGTATTTCATAACCAGGAAATCTTCCATGGAACGGGTAATGAGATCACCGAATTTGTCAGTCAAGAAATTAGAAATCGAGCTGATGATATCCATATCCTGATCTTTCACCCATTGATCTGAATTTTCCAGCAATTCTTGGGCAAAATCACGGATCAAATCGTCACCATTGCGATTATCCAGCAGCTTGGTCACAACTTCCGAGATATCCGGTACACTTACCAAATTCCAATAGTACGTTTTGTTTCCTTTGTGATCGGATTGTTCCTCGCCGTTAATCAGCAGATCGCCATTCTTCTCGAAAATGGCACTCAGTGCATTCAAAATTTCAGTAAATACATTATAAATGCGATTATTTTCTTTATTTAGTAGGTCATACAGATCTTCATAAAATTCAATGAGCTGCTCTGTACGTTCCACATCAGCCCGCAGCCAATATTCATTAATTTTTGCTTCAATATATGCATTTTTCTTCTTATCCTTGGATACAAACGCACTCTTGGCATCACCCAGCTTCTCATTCGCTTGCTCACGCGCCCATTCAATGTCCGTTGGAATACGGTGCAGCGATTCACGCAGCGTTTCTACATAGGAAAGCAGCATTTTCAGCAAGCTAAATCCTTTTTCAGTATAAATCATGCGAGATACATAAAACGGTCCTTGCTCGGGATGCAGGAACATTCGGCGGATTTGGTCTGTAAACTGTCCTGTAATTTCACCGGGAAGTTGTTTCTTCGCTTTGATATACTCTTCGCGGGCACGCGTCAGGAACGTTTGCTCCAGCTCAGTGTCCATATTGACTACTTGCATTTTAACAACATTGTTATAACTAAACCGTTCACTGTTCTCAAAACCCGGAAGCGGCTCAGGTACACGAGATTCAAAGTTTTTGATCATGCTATCCAGATCGACACCCAACTTGCGGGCAAACTTCTCTACATCCTCCTGATTCGGCGCTTGCTCAAACATTTTGGACATTTTACCAAACATCCGGTAAGCCAGATATGTCGTCATTTCCTCCATGGGCAGCACTGCCGAAGAAGCTCCGATAATATTGTAATCGTAGTTTGCTGGATACGCCTTATTCATTTGCGCGATGTTGGTACGAATGTTGCTGATATAGTCATGAATGGCGAATTCTTCGCCCGACTGTTTTTCCTCACTCGCCATAAAGTTGGTGATGTTCTCAGCGGTGACATTCATGCAGTAATCATAAGCATTTTCCAGCAGCTTGCCTTCCGTATTCGTAGCCGAAATAAGGTGACACAGATTAAATGGCGGCAGCGGCGAGTTTACAGTCAAAATGTTACCGTACTGTTGCTTAAAGCGTTCGCCACGACTATCCACATTCATCCAGTAGTCCAGTTCTTTCAATGCAGCATAGCCGTTCTTTTTAATATATTCACGCGTATGCTCGCTCAGGCTTTTATTCGCCAGATTAATATCCGGCGTGAACAGATAACCCAGTGTGTTAACACGGTCTACACCAGCGGAACCATAATCGCGCTCAATGATGCCTCGGACGATATATGAGATATCGAGGAAAGTACCACTCCCTGTACCGCCGGACAATCCAGACAGCAAAAACACCATAAGCTTCTTGTTAGTGCCTTCAGACAGGGTTTTAATTTTTTTGTCAATACTTTGTACGACCTGATTGATTTTGGTGAACAATAGTAATCGCCCAGCCTGACGTACCCCTGCCGCCCCGTTCATACCATCGGTAATGCTCAGTTCAGGAGACAGCCAGTCAGTGATGTACGGCTCCAAAATACTGCGGTTTTGCAGCAATCCGCCGATTTCTGCATTGGATAGCAGTACAAACTCATTGATGGGATCCAAGCCAATCCCTTTGTATTTTTTGTTACGGTCTTGTTCATTCGTTTCAAAAGCGAGAAATTCCACATTATCCGGCTTCTCGCTCTTTTTCTTGGAAATCGGGTCTGCAGGCAGCTTGAATCTGCGGTTTATTTGATATTTCAAGCGGAGAAGGGCGTCAATCCCCGTTCCCCCAAGTCCGATAATTAAAATAGGATTATCAATGGTATCTACTCTGATCTTATCGCTTACGATCCCTCCGCCGAGTGATACGTCTAATTGTTGGATATGCTCTCTAACTACTGGTTTCATAGATATGACCTCCTAAGGGTTCGTTTAGCTGTTTACTGAAATAAACTCCAGTAAAATGGTTTTGTCCACACTAGCCAGCGGGATCGTCAGACGATCACCGTTTTTCAGTTCAAGACCGTTGCCTGTGTCTACAGCACGCCCGGATTTTTCAATCGTAATCTCCGGAGTGCTACGCACCACAATCCGATCCTGATTTGCTGGCGTGAACACGACCTTATCGGTTCCGGCAAATTCCGGCGCCAGTTGCAGCAACTGGTGTAAATTGAATTTGCCCCGGAAGGTGTTCAGCTTCTTATACTGCGGGTATGTCTTTTCGCCGGTATTTTCATCCCGGATTTCCAGTACGATCTGGCCGACAAAGCCACGATTAGCTTTTTTGACAGCCTTCCAGATGAAATATGCCGCTACCAGCAGAACGAGCAGTCCCACCCCTAAAAGAATGAGTGGCAGCAGCTTAGACTTCTCAGCAGGTGTAGTAGGCTGGGTTGTGCCAGTATTCGTACCACTCGCCGCCCCAGCTTTGGCGCTGATGGTTACAGGCTGCGTTTCACGGTAAAAGCTCTTCTCCTCTGCTCTGACGGTTAGTTCATAGTCATGCTCATCTGGAATCGTATAAGAGCCGGTAAAAGCATCCCCTGCGTTAGTTAGGGGCACTTCATTCGTTGTACCCGTATCAAGGTCTTTGACCTTCAGGACAGCATTCATATTCGCATACAATTCCTGATCCTGATACTGCTGGTTATTGCTCGTCAGATAGGAATGAATCTCTACCGTGTCACCTTTTTTGTATGATTTGGCAGGCGGCGCGTCCAGCTTCAACTCCAAATCATAGTTAAATACCAGATTAATATCAATCTTATCCTGCTGCACTCCCTTGACTTGAAGCTTCCAGTCGCCAGCCACAGGCTTGAGCAATTTAATCAGCGAGTAGCTTTTCGACTTGGACAGCAGTACATCACTCGAAGGAATCGGCTTCGTATTGCCCGACGGGTCTATTAATCTCGCGTCCACTGGTTTCGAGGACATAATTGAAATATTGGCTTCCAGCACGCTATCGTTTGGTACGGTTACCGTAACGTCCTGATAGTCGCCGTTGGCCGTAATGGACTGCAAAGGCACCACTTTCAATTTCAGATTGCTGGCGAAAATTTCACTCAAAATGTTCGGCAGATCGTCCGCCGAGCTTGTAATAAAGGACTTGCCGCCCGTTTGCTGCGCGATGTCGGCGAGTTTATTCTTATTTAGCTTTCCATCTGCATTCAAACCGATGGTATAGATCGGCACACCGCTTTTTTTAGCCTCGGCTACAGCCTGCGCCATATCCTGAGTGGATTGGCTTTCAGTTCGACCTGTCGTCTTATTAAAATCGTTGTTACCATCAGCTAACATAACGATCATAGGCGCATGTCCGGCTGTTTTGCCATCCTGCAAAATACGGATCGCTTCCTTGACACCTACGGAGGTGTCAGTATACGCTCCCCGGTTCAGCCCGTCAATAAATGTCTTCAGTTCCTGCTTATCCGCTTCGGATGAAATATTAAGCAAGGCTTTCTCGCGTTGTACGACATCCGTATACGCTACAATCCCAACCTTGTCATTTTGCGTTGACAACATATCAATAAACATTTTCATGGCTTCATTGCCAATCTTCCCAGGATCACTGGTGTTCATCGAATTACTTACATCGACTACCAACACCGCATCCACTTTAGAAGCTGAGGGTGAAGCGGCATTCGCCGTCTGTGGCTGCCAGGCCGAAATCGAAGTCATGATCATTGTACATATGATTCCGATGACCAAAAACCATTTTCTGTCTCTACTAAACATCGCTTGTACCCCTTTGCCGATTAATTCTCATTCTAAATTACAGTTGTACTCCACTACTATTAAATTATAATGAGTTTTACATGAGCGCTAGCTGAAAATCCTGCCCGAACGGCCTGAATGCGACCAAAAAGCCTATTATATCGCGAGATTTTACCAATATCCTGCAGTAATGATATAATTATACCCCAACAAGGGCAATCGGGCACCAGTCTTCTCCTTTATACGACAAAAATAACCCTAGCGAAACCCACTCATGTAAAACAGTAAAAATAAAAATCTAAGCAGAAAGAGGAAGTACACTATGATCTCATACGGATGTTTGGCGATTATGTTTCTTTTTGTCGCCATTAAATCACTAATTTACTATATACATAAAAAACGCGCCCCGTCGATTGCACAAATCGACACCGAGCTTCTTGCGCTGCTGAATCGGAGAAGTGAGCACAATGAATAGTTCCAAGCAGGCTGTGCAATTTCGCCCCTTTACCCGCACAGAGCATGCCTTCCAAAAGCTGAGAGTCTGCAAGCGTTGCGGACAATTCACCGCCCTTTGGGAAGAGAAATGTACAGCATGTGGTCGGGATACGCTGGTTCCTGTAGAGCAATATGCTAAACTCAGAGCCAAACGTTATTTTCATAAAGACCTTGCTGTCGGCATTGCGTTGCTGGCTGCTTCTATCTTTTTCGCTCACTCGTCACAGCAAATGCTACTGTGCGGTATCGTCGGTGCGTTTCTCCTCCTGCCCTTGGTCCTTCTACAGCACCGCATTGTTCTTTATGAACAGCGTAGGCAGCTTATACGCCTATTCAGAGGCCGTATAGGACAGATCCAGGAAGGATTGGGCGTGAATCATAAGAACGCAGTTGCCCTGCGGCAGCTTAGTGAGCGTGTCTGCTATGAAATGCTACGCGAGATTGCCGTACTCATTCACAATGATCGGATAAGGCTCCAGCAGGTCGCTTTGCTGCAATCTTTTGTTCTCCGCAAAGATATGGAATTAACGCTCGATCCTCTTCTGATCAAAAGCTTTGAACCCCTTATGGTCAGATACATTGGAGAGGTTGCCAGACTCAATCGTGAGCTGATTAAGGATCGGACATTCCGATATGTGGTTTTTTATGAGCGTCGTATTTTGGAAATGGCCGGGGGCGAAGATATTCTCGTTCGCGTAGCCAGCGCAGCAGTCCGTAAAAAACGCTACGTAGTCACCCATGCCGCTTTCATCTCCAGATATGTTCGGAAGCTACCAAAGGAACGAATCCAACGTTTATATCATATCATTCAGGAGAATCCGTTAGAACCCTTTGGAGATTTGGCCGATGAAGTGAAGATCATGTACCTGATGGAGCAGTATAAAAGCTGACTGCCATAATGCCCTTTTATATATGACGTATCCCAATCAATGAATCACTGCAATGAATCAGCAAAAAAAACGTCAGGATCGCCAAGGGGAACGGGACTGGCCCCATAACATCAGACAAATCAAAACACCTTCAAGAGAATCAAGCCATGTCGTAAGATATGGAGATAACCTTGGAGGTGTTTTTACGTTGGCAACGAGAGTGAGTTCCCCCTTAGAAATTAAAGATAAAAGCTATTGAAATGAGATTGGCAGGAGTTTCGGTAAGAGAGGTTATGGAGCAGTTGGGAATACGGAATAAGACACAGAAAAAAACATGTATGAGGCGGTATCGAACAGGCGAAGTGCATCGTCTGGAGCAGCAAAATGGACCTAGTAAAAAAGTACAAGGAACTGGAAAGGAGGTGGAACCAGAAGTTCCCGTTGCTTGGATCGAGTCCATTCGAGACGAAGTGACGGTGTCTGAGGCTTGTACATGGCTCGGGATCGCAAGAGCGACCTACTACCGCTGGAAAGCAGCCGTGGAGACAGAGCGCACGGAAGCTATGGCGGAGAAAATCAGTGAGCTTTGCATCCATTCCCCTCGCGCTTCGAGCTTGAACCAGCAACCACACCCCCGCGAGAAAAGCCACTCCGATAAAAAAGAACTTCAAATATTGCTCAATGATGCTGAACATATTTGGCCACTGCTCCTCGATAAAATAGCCGATAAACTGCCGGACTCCAGGAATGAAGAAGCTGACCAGCAGCAATGGGCCCCCGTATTTGTCATAGTAGCGGTGCGTTTTCTCGACCAACTCCTGCTTGAGGAAGAGCCAGTGGCCGTAACGCTCGATCACATGCATACCTGCCTTGTAACCAATCACATACGTGATGGTGACCTCCCGTCAGGGCCATCGCATTAGCCGACAACCCATGAAGCACATCTTTAGAGGCTAAGAAACCGGTATGGGTCAAGGGGCTGTTGCCCCACGGAACGGGGAGCGCCATGAAGTCCAGCGGCAAGCCGATGAGCAAGACCAGGTATCCATATTCGTGAAATAATTGTTCAACTACCCCGATCAGGTCCATGAGCCTTCTCCCTCTTGTGCTGCAAAGTCCCGCCAGCCGAGACAAGCTTGTTTTGCGGCAAAATCAAATAAAAAAGTGCAAGAACCGCCAGTAAAGCAGCGCTGAGGCTAATGGCAGCAGTATTCGTATACTGGCTGGCTATCCATCCCCCGATGACCGGGCCAATCATAATACCGAGCCCTTCAATCCCGGAGAGTACTCCCCACCCGGTCCCCTTCTGATCCTCCGGAACAAGGTATGACAGCACCGCATTCCAGGCCGGAAGCACGGCTGAGTAAGACAATCCCAACATAAAGGCAAACAGCATCGTTAATGCAGGCGGCGGCATGGATACGATTAACAGAGCCAATACGACCGTAAGCGATACGAAACCGGCGAATAACATTTGCTTGTGCCCCCATCGATCGGCCAGCTTCCCCATCGGGACAAGAAACAGCATCGCGCCGGCCCCGCCTAATATGAGCATTAGCGAATATTGTGGCTGGCTCAGACCGAGATGGTCAGCGGCAAAACCGGGCAGTATCGGCAGCAGCAGTCCCGCGGCAGTCATCTGCAGGACCATGCCTGGCAGCAGCCATTTCAGCTGAACGAGTCTTCTTCGCAGTCCTGCCGCTTGTTCGGCCAAGCTGACGTTTTGGAGACGCAAGGGGGTTGTTCTGTTAATCCCGAACGATGCGATGCAGCCGGCGGCGAGCAGCGCAACCATCAGCCGGAAGGCAGGTTCGAAGCCATAATCGAAGGTGAGATTGATTGTGACCGGCCCCAGACCGATGCAGGCCAGCCACACAGTGTATATCGCCCCAATCTGGGCCGCCCGCTCCGTCAGCCGGATTTTCTCCAGACAAATGAGCCATATAGGCGACGCCCCCATCCCAAGCATCACGGAACCGGCAACGAGCCCCCAGGCATACGGGCTAAAGAACACGGCGGCTAGTCCGGACAGCATCAGGACGAAAGTGGTGGGCAGCAGCCAGCGCAGCGAAAACCTGTCCAGCAAATATCCAGCCACACATTTAATCAGCGTATCGGCTGTATAATGAAGTGAGACGGCAAGACCGACCAAAGCAACGGTTTGCCCCGACTCGTTGACGGCAAAGTTCGGCAGAAACGAGAACAAGAAAGCGCTTCGGACAAACTCTGTGCAAAAAAGCACCGTGAACAGCGTCAGAGTAGAAAGCTTGAACGCGCTCCTCCCGCTCATCATATTCCACCCCTTCTTAAGGGACTTGCCTCAGGAAACAAATGCCGGACAATATGGTCCGCAGACGTTTTCTGCCTTACTGCGAGCAGCCCGTTCATCATCGACTGCTTGATCGGCTCAGAGGAGATCATCGCTTGTATCTGCAACACCAGATCATGAATCGTAAAGGCCACGACTGCCGCTCCTTTGCGCTGCAAGTACAGGGCATTTTCCTTCTCCTGCCCCAGAAACGGATTTAGGATGAAAATCGGAACCCCGGCCTGAATCGTCTCGGATAGTGTAACGCCTCCCGCTTTCGTGATGACGCAGCAGGCGCTGCTCATTAGAACATGCAATTGATCGGTGAAGCCGAATACATCCACTCTTGCATCATCCTCCCAGCTCTCCGCAAGCCTCCGTCTCCATCCTTCCTGCCGGCCGCAAATCACTTGAATGCGGACGCCTGACAAGAGCAGCAGCTTCCCGATGAGCTTCGATAGCGAATGCAATGTGCCGCAGACGTTAGCCATAAGCAGAATCACATGCTCATCTGTTTCTTTAGCGGAGCCGGAACCGATCATTGCTGCATCATAAAATGACTCCCTGACCGGAATCCCGGTCACGGTAATACGACTCTCGGGGACGCCCTGCCTGACCATAGCCTCTTTCACGTCACTGGTAGGGACAAAATAATGATCCGGCCTGGCGAACAGCCATCTTCGGTGAACGTCAAAGTCCGTTATGACAACCGCAGTCCGGGGACGAATCGCAGATAATGCCTCGCTGCTTGGCAAGCTGCCGAACGGGAATGTATAAATGATGACTTCCGGCTGGTACTGGAGGATGATTTTCTTGAGCCTGTCGCCGCCAAGACTGTTCATCCAGGCTGCGATCTTTCCCTTCATGGGAAGCTGGTTGGTCAGATGGTAGGTCCATCCGTAATAGGGAATGCCCAGGCTGGCTGCATACAGGCTTTGCCGGTACAGATAGCGGATTATTTTGTTCAGTACAGGATAAGCTTCCCGGAACAAGTCAACAACCGCCACCTGGCTATAACCATTGCGAATCAAGCTTTGCTGCAACACCTTGGACACCTGATGATGACCTTCTCCGTAATCGGCCGTTAAAATTAAAATTTGCGGTTCATGTCCCACTATTGTCACCTCATTTCACTTGTCAAGCCATTTCATCCAGACGAACGAATTGCAAGTTACGTCCCTTTAATTGATGCAGTACTTCCTCCAGAGCCCGAAGCATAAAATATGGCGCGTGACGGTCCGCTCCCGGCGATTCTCCGCTGTCATGCAGCAAAATAACAGATCCGTCCGTAATTCCGTTCAGCAGCGTTGCCTTCAGCTTTTTGCGGCAGCTTCTGCTGCGCCAGTCCCCCGCCTTCAAGGACCAGAGTACGATGCGGTACGATTTGGGATGAAAGAAGTCGAAAGCGTTCATGAGCCCCCACGGCGGGCGATAGTGATCCGGCCTTTTTCCAATTATAGATTCAATAATATCTGCGGTCCGTTTCATATGATCACGCCGCACCGTCCAGGGAAGCATCAGCCAATTGGAGATGTGATTGTAATTGTGGATTCCAATCTGATGACCTTCACGGTCCATTCTTCTGATCAGATCCGGGTGCAGTTCCGCCTGCGAGCCAAGCACGAAGAATGTGGCCTTCACTTGATAATCCTGCAATAAATCCAATAATTCCGGTGTATACCTCGGATGCGGCCCATCGTCGAACGTGAACGCTACCTGGTTCTTGGTGGTTCCCTTACGAAAAGCTCCAAATCTGATGATTCGTGGCAGAAAACTTGGAATTAACATATACAGACTGATGAAGCCTATGAGCCCAATCAACAAATATTTAACAAGCAACGTCTTTATCCCCCTTAGTGAAAGTTAAGCTTAAGCATACTGCTGCAAGGAGCAAATCCATTTTTCTTCCTGTGTATCGTTCTGCATGCTCAGAATTTGCATGACCGCATGTCTGGCGGAATCCTGCTGTCTGCACAGCCCTGCTTTCTCCCTCATTTCTTCCAATAGGGAAGGCTGTTGAACCAGCCGCTGAAGCTGATCCTGCAAATTGTCAATCTGACATAGATAAGCTACTCCCGTTTGAATCAAATAATCGGCATTATCCTTTTCCTGCCCCAGCCGTGGCTCCAGTAGCAGCATGGGAAGCTGAAGCGCCAGCGCTTCGGAGGTCGTCAGTCCGCCCGGCTTGGTAATCAATACGTCTGCGGACGCCATCCATTCATGGATTCCCTCCAGGAAGCCTGTCAGCATGACGTTATCCCTGTCTCCCAACGCTTCATGCAGGCGGTACAGCAGCTTCACATTGCGTCCGCATACAATGACAAATTGCACGTTAGGGGGAAAAGAGTCAGATTGCATTTGCTCGATGAAGGATTTATCGATAATCCCGCAGCCGCCGCCCATCACCAGCACGACAAAGGCGTCAAGATCCAAGGCCAGCTTCTCGCGCAGCCGGTCTTTATTGTCATGCTGACTGTAGGATGGGCGAACAGGGATGCCCGTTACAGCGATTTTGTGGTCAGCAACGCCTTTTCTCTGCAGAGCTGCACGCACGCCTTCAGAACCAACCAGATACAGATCCGTAGACGGATGTATCCAATAGCTGTGATCGGAATGGTCGGTAATGACCGTTGCCGCAGGCAGATCCGTCATTCCTTTTTCCTTAAGCAAGGAAATGGCGGCTGATGCCAGCGGGAACGTGCTGACAATCAACGTCGGCTGTTCCTCATTCAGAAGTTTGAGCAGCCGCTGCAGGCTGGTCGTGAGAAAATGCTTCAGGAAGAAAGTAAGTGTACTGTCCGTCCGGGTCTTCTGATACATATATCCGTATGAGGAAGGAAAATGCTTCACCCATTGCAGGAAGCAATACCGTTCAACCACATGCATGCGGGGATGGATCCATTGCATAAAGTCGACCACCTCTACTCCCTGTTTGTACAGCACCGATGCCTCCAAAATCGCCTTGGCCGCCTGCATATGTCCATCCCCGAGCGCGCCGGACAGAATCAGTAGCTTTTCCCGTTTCATGCTATTCATCAACAATCGCCTCCCTCGTGAAATTTAACTATGCATGAACAAAACAACCAGCACCGCCGTTAGGAATCCGACCATCCCACCAGCCACACAATCGATCGGATAGTGATAGCCCCAATAAACCCGGGATATGGCCACCAACAAGGCCAGACCAATCAAGACAAGCATAATTGCCGGCGATGAGGCCAACATAAAAGGTGTAACCAAGGCGAAAATAGCGGTTGTATGGCCGGACGGGAAGGAATAATCCTTCAACGGGAATTTGCCTACCTTTACCTGCTCCAGCTTGCGGAAAGGCCGGTCTCTGCGCACCTTTTTCTTGATCAGGACAGCAACGATATGGCTAACGGCCAGTGCGATCAAGCTTTGTAGCCCGATTCTGCTGAACTCCCCCTCGGCGAACCATGCCAAGGACACTGCGCAAATGATGGTAAACAAAGCTCCGCCCAAATGGGTAATCCATCCGAACAATCGGTCCAGAGCCCGGCTGCTCAGCCGATGGTTGCACCAGAAGAACATCGTTTGATCAATTCGCCTTATCCACTGCATCCTGCTTTCCACCTCCGTTCCCTGTTTTTTCGATTGACTGATGTTCATCCCTTATCTTCCTCCACTCAGACAGCTTCCGTATCAAGAACCATATTGCAGCAATCGCTACACCAACGCCCACCAGCATAATCGTGAGAACTTGGTTCACCATATTCTCTGCCGCGCGGCCATATATATAGAAGAGAAAACCGACTACATAAAACTTCACCGCTCGGCCAATGGCCGCGTAGCTGAGCAGCTTCCATAACGGATAATTCATGCATCCGGATAAAATCGTAAATATTTTAAACGGGATCGGAGTGAACGATCCGATCAGGATTGCGGCCTCGCCGCGGCGGGCAAATAAGTCGCTTGCCGAATCCAGCCATTTTTTCTTCATTACACCGCCCATAACATGCTTTCCCGACACCTTGCCGATCCCATAACCGATCGGTGTCCCAAGCAGACTTCCTGCAAAGCCAACCGTAGCGAGCCATAAAGCCGACTCCGGTTGCACCGCGCTTAAAGAAAGCTGCAGGAAGAACGCCGGGATGGGGAAAATAATCGCATCAAGCATAGCGTGAATGAAAAGTCCCGTCGCTCCGAAGTTCTGTAAAAATTCCATAATTTTATCCATGAATGCCTATCCCGCCTTTGTTACAGAGCATGATGAAAAATAGGTTGCCTCCGGGCGGTATGGGTTTCCACTCGCTGTGTTCCAACTCCATACCGCCCTCCAAGAACTTACTCACCACGCTCTTAGTTTCTTTTGTTTTAATTAATTGGAGCATAGTTTGGGTAGACATAACTCCTTTGAAATGGACTGCCTCTTCACCGTCATAAATCGGTTCCTCAACGAGCTGCGGGAGTGAATCAGCATCATCGGTATCAATTTTTCGGTCTTGCGGCCAATCCGCTTCTTGCCTTCAGGGTGCATGACGGATAACAATAATCGTAGATAAGCCGTTGTAATGCGTTGGAGCAGATCGGACTTCATCGGTTGTTGTTCGAAACCAAGACCATGTATCAAACCACGATGAAGCAGCGTAATGCCGACTAACGCCTTCACCTCTCTGAACTCCGGCTGACTTGCGAATGCCTCGCTGATCTGCTGCATGGATTTCCGTGTAAGCCGGGCCGCCACGAGCGCCGCGCGGTCTGAGTCTTCGGATTTGATCAGCGTCAGAATCGTTTCATTATTGAGATGGAGTTCCCCGACCAGATCGCCTTTATCGATGATGGTGGAGTCCGCACAGACGATGCTCTCCCCTCGGTGTTTCTTAATCATGACTTTGCAAATTCCAAAGTGCGATGTATGCGAGCCGCGAAAGCGTGAAATCCACTCGAACCCTCTTTCCCACACCATCCAGGCCGCCTGCATTGAAGATTTGCGTAAACGAAGCAACATTGATCCAACCATCCCTCATTCTTATTTTAATCGACAAATTTTATTGAAAATGTCAAACTGAAATGATATTTCTATGTGAATCTTGTCGATATTGGCAGCTTTATCGATAGCTTGATAAGTTGCCGTCTGACCCTCTGCGTGGACAGTTCCATCAGCCAGTGTACCCGCCAATATAGCTATCAAAGTAAGTGCCACTCCTTTTCGAATGGTGAATGATTTCATAACGCAATCGCTCCAATATTTTAGAATGTTGTTCTGCTTTACCCCTTCACCTTACCTCCGATATTGTTAAATCGAACAGTGATAAAACCGCCAAGCTTTTGATGACATCGTACTTGGACCTGTCACTTATACCGCATGACAAACTGTAAACTGTCTTATATGGCGTGCTTGCCAAGCTACGTTCTAACCGTTGTTAGCCCACCCTCTTTCGCTTGGCGGATTGGGAAGTTATATTGCATGATAGTTCTGAATCATTCGAAAATTGATTTGCAAAAAAATATAAGAAAGTGTGCGTAATTCGTGTTCTCGATAATGAAAAAAAGGTTCTGGTATGATTGGATACTTGTAGCCATACGCACGCTTTGGCTAGTCATTATCGCGAGCGCTGGTTTTGTAGATCCGTCATTGACCGTTGTGTCGCTTTGGGTTGTACTTTCTCTTGCTTTCGTCGTTTATCTCGTTCCATTAATCATCCTCTATAGGAAAGAAGACTGGTATCTCACAATCGAAGTCACAGTAATGGGCTTTTTTATCTTTATTTAGCCTACGCAGCCCCGGGATTGCTTTGGTCTTTTGTTTTACTCACGATAGCTATCGGCTTGACGAGCAGTCGAAGAACCTATGTGTGGACAGGTATCCTTAGCGGAATCGTATTCCGATATTGAACGGTTGGATTGCTGCTCGTCTCCCGTATGAGTTTATCGCTAGCTGATCTATACCGACAGCTTGAAGCAAATTTTGGATCAACATGCTGATTTTAACGTCGTTGGTACAGCCGGGACGGACGCGAAGCATTAGAACATTGTGATCCCTCCCAACCAGATATCGTGCTAATGGATATTCGTATGCAGGGAATGGACGGGATTGAAGCTTTACTAGAGATGAAACAACGATGGCCTAATATGAAGGTTTATTCATGACAACATTTAAGGATTCCTTGCAGGCAGCAACTACATTGGAACGCGGGGAAGAAGGCTACATGCTGAAGTCGATTCATCCGCGGGATATGAAGGAAGCCTTGAAACTTATTTAAAATGGAGGAACCTGGATCGACCAATCAGTCGCTACGCGAGTTTTTGAAGAGATGAAGTGTCAACGTGAGCAGTTGGAGAACATCGGATCAAGTCAGGGAAACTACCGTACGGGCTTACAAAACGCGAAATGGAGATTCTGAAGCATCTGTCGAGCGGGACTGAGCTACAAATCGATCGCCGTCAAGATATTTTTATCGGAGGGAACGATCCGCAATTACTGCTCGATTCTCTACTCGAAACTCGGCGTCAACAACCGCGAAGAAGCAATAGAAATGGCGCGAATGAAGAATATCGTGTAGCTGATGAATTTCCCGATGGTACTCACGATATAGGGGTCACATTCAGTTTTTGCTTCTTGTGCTTCCTGACTCCCTTGCTCTTCGACTTCTATGACTCGGCGGTAAAGAATCTGTTGGCGGGAGTTAACTATAGCAGAAACCGACATCCGCCCTCAAATAAAGGGCACGATGTCGGCTTTAAACTTAACGGCCAAACTCCTTATCGATTATTTTATTGTGAGCCAGCTCCACTTCCTGGGCTACCGAGTTGATGCACGTTACCAAAATATGCTGCCCGCCTAAAGATCCGAAGGCTCTCGATTCAAATCCGAAAGTACCGCCGGCATGCCCCCAGTATGATTGCCCGTCAGCTGTTTTTATTTCATAAATTCCTAGTCCGACTTTACCTATAGGTGAATCTACTGTCGTGAACATCTGGTCCATTATCTCTTGATTTAGAAGCTTTCCGCCCAACAGCGAACTAAAGAAGGTGGTCAAATCTTTGGTTGTTGAGACTATATCTCCGGCTGCATTTGCCCATGATTGACTCATTTCTGTTAGATCATACAAATGACCCGATCTGTCCATATTATATCCTGTGGCATGCTTACCTGGAATATTGTGACTATTTTCCATTACAAATGTTCCTGTCATTCCGAGCGGTTCGATCAACCGTTTCCTGATCTGCTCCGCATACGTATCTCCTGTTACCTTCTGAATAATTTGACCGGCTAGTATAGTATTCATGTTCGAATAGTTCCAGCCCTTCCCTGGCGCATATACAGGCGGCTTTGCTAGTCCCATGCTGATAAGCTCGTCGGACGAATAGTAACGGAATGGATTTTGAGGCAAGGTAATATCTCGAAAATCAAGATCAGTATAGCTCGCGAGCCCGCTTGTATGGTTCAACAACTGACGAATCGTAATTTTGTTGCCGTCATACCCATTACCCTTTATGACCCCCGGCAGCCATTTTTCGACCGAATCATCCAGGTTCAATTTTTTCTCCTGAGCCAACTGCAATACAACGGTAGCAGTGAATGTCTTCGTGATGCTTCCAATACGGAATGAAAAATCCGGCTCCACCGGGCGTGGCACTTCGAAACTGGCTGTACCCGTAGCGTAGGACCAGCGTTCCCCGTCCTGTAGCCCACCTGCCACGACACTTGGAACTCTTTTGTTGGTAACTACTTGATCCATGACGCGTTTAACTTCTTCCCGATGCTTTCTTTTCTTTTCTTTCTCGTTGAGTTCTTTTTTGGATTCTTTTGC
The DNA here is from genome assembly GCF_011800295.1 of Paenibacillus sp. EKM301P. Lineage (NCBI taxonomy): Bacteria > Bacillati > Bacillota > Bacilli > Caryophanales > Paenibacillaceae > Paenibacillus > Paenibacillus sp. EKM301P. The sequence goes on from NZ_JAALFM010000015.1 coordinate 38,136, forward strand.
GAACTCCGACGATAAAATATTGTCGGTGTTGGCAGCTTTATCGATAGCTTGATAAGTTGCCGTCTGACCCTCTGCGTGGACAGTTCCATTAGCCAGTGTACCCGCCAATATAGCTACCAAAGTAAGTGCCACTCCTTTTCGAATGGTGAATGATTTCATAACGCAATCGCCCCTATTATTTTAGAATGTTGTTCTGCTTTACCCCCTCACCTTATCTCCAATATTGTTAAATCGAACAGTGATAAAACCGCCAAGCTTTTGATGACATCGTACTTGGACCTGTCACATATACCGCATGACAAACTGTAAACTGTCTTATATGACGTGCTTGCTAAGCTACGTTCTAACCGCTGTTAGCCCACCCTCTTTCGCTTGGCGGATCGAGAAGTTATATTGCATGATAGGTCTGAATCATTCGGAAATTCATTTGCAAAAAAAATATAAGAAGGTGTGCGTAATTCGTGTTCTCGATAATGAAAAAAAGAAATGAGATTGGCAGGAGTTCCAGTAAGAGAGGTTATGAAGCAGTTGGAATACGGAATAAGACACAGAAAAAAACATGGATGAGGCGGTATCGAAAAGGGGAAGTGCATCGTCTGAAGCAGTAATTGGACCTGCTAAAAAAGTACAAGGAAGTGGAAGGTGGAACCAGAAGTCGTCGTTGCCTGGATTGAATCCATTCGAGACGAAGTGACAGTGTCTGAGGCTTGTACATGGCTCGGGATCGCAAGAGCGACCTACTACCGCTGGAAGCAGCAGTGGAGACAGAGCGCACAGAAGCTGTGGCGGAGAAAATCAGTGAGCTTTGCTCCGTCATAAATTTCGGTATGGTACCGGAAAACCGCACTCCTTCGGGCAGAGCAAAAAATGAATCACAAACGGGTTCAGCGGATGATGCAGCGTGATGGACTACCGTGCCGCGTGAGGATGAAGAAACGAAAGGTCACTGGGCAGCCCGCTCATCCAGCAGAAAATCTACTAAAGCGGCAATTCCATGCCGAAGCGCCCCTGCAAAAGCTCGTCACGGACATCACCTATTTGAATACGCTGAATCAACTTCCAAAACTGACAAAAATGCTGCTTCATAACGACCAGGGAAGCGTATATCCGTCACACCGCTTATCAAGCAGCAGTAATGAGAAAAGGCATGACCATGAGCATGTTCCGTAAAGGAACGCCCGCTGATCATGCCCCCATCGAATCGTTTCATTCCACCTTAAAGTCTGAAACGTTCTACCTTGAAGATCTCATCTATACAACGACTGGAATCGTTGTATAGACCGTTCGAGACCACATCACCCTTTATAACTCAATTCGGATTCAAACGAAACTAAATAACCAGTCGCCCGTAGATTTCCGACGACTGGCTGCCTAAACTTGAAAGGTGTTTTGATCCCTGTCTCACAAACAGGGGTTAGTCCCAAGGTGCATCAAGACGTTTTTTATATGGATTATGATAACACACTTGAATCTTTCATTGGCCTTGTAGTTTATGCTGCGCATGCCTAATGGAAGTAAAGTTAAATGCTCGTACTCCCTTGCTATCATACACAATAATCTCTTTATTCAAATACGGGTGTAGACCATTAAAATATCCGGGCATAATCAGTCTGCGCATAAAAAGGTTTTTACCCAGCAGACGGGGTGAATTGGTCGCTACAACAAGCATCTGCTGGGTTGCTGACCATGGGCTAGGCTGAATATATGACAAACAGTACTCGCCTGTCGTAAAATCGTCACCCCATGTATACCCGTCCTCGGTACATGCAATTTGAAGATGCGCTTGATACTTCTGAAGCAACTCATGTCTGGACAAATCCGAAGTGATACAAATCACGTTGCTTTCAGCTAGCTCTTTCTCTGGAATATCATTAGAAGACACCACCGGATAATGAACACCAATGTACGGATTCCAGGTCGCTGTCCGCGGGCTAGCCAAGGCGTTTGCCGTTCGTTTCACTGCCTGCTCTTCCTCTGATGTAGTATAGCTGGATGGAAGAACGATGTGAAGTCGATCCATATAAACGTCAAGTACACCCATACCGTGACTAGCACCATTTCTTCCCACGCTTTGCAAACCCGCAATACTCTTAGCTGCATCCGCATTTTTGGTGGAGTCTTCACTGCTCTCTCCCTCCCGTTCAGCAATCAAACGGTATTCGGGTGAGGGGCGTTTGTGCGAGTGTGTTTTAACAAAGCGAAAGCGGCTGTATTCTCGTAAATCCAACATGAAAATGCGGGCTCCAATACGAACCTGAGCGAGTTCCAAGGACATGTCCTCTTGCGAGAGATGAATCACAAATTCTTCTGCGTGAACAGCCTCAATATCCAATTCACCAGTGGAGCTCATTTCGCCATGCAACTCCGCATATTCCTCGTTTTCATCCATGCGCGTCAGTTCCAGCCAGTAAGCCCGATTATGTCTGCCCCGTTCCGTCCGATAGGCAATACGCTGAGGCACAACATCTCTTTTCCATTGCATAAGCCAACCCAGTATGCCGTCCAAAAGTCTTAACTCATGCGTATCCCAATGATTAGACTGTCGCTCTATCACACCTTTAAAATGGTTCGATGAAAGCTCTGTTACAGGAGCTGTGTATGCTTGGGCAAATAAATAATCCTGGTCACCACATACATCTAATATTGGCATATTGATCAAATTTTTCAGATGCTTGGGATGTGGCGCCCCTGAGATTACTGCAATAGCTGCAAACCGAGAAGGATAAGCCTGTGCCATCGCCCAGGCAGCATATGCGCCATTCGAGTAACCCGTCAGATAGATACGTTCTTCGTCCACTCGGTACGCTTGCAGTATGACATCTAGCCCCTCCAAAAAAGCTGCTTCTCCAATATAACTGCCCAGCGTAACGCCACGACACGAAAAAGTAACAAATATAGCTTCGTCTTCCCAGCCCTGCCCAAAACCTCTATCCTGAAAATCCGGCAGTCCCAGCTCATACCGCTTGCCAGGCATTAGAACGATCAGAGGATACCGTCGCTCAGCCGTGTAGTTGCTGGGAAGCTGGATTGTATACCGTTGTAAACTATTGTCCAAACGGGAGACAAATAAACCTTCGCCAATGCCGTCAGCCGTCAAAAAAATATGTTCTTTCTGGAGCACCGATGGGTGCTGTGACTGTTCGGTATGTCCATGCATAAAAATTTGTTTTAATAGCTTGATATATTCACGCACCACCCGTGAATCCCAGATTTCAAAAGGATCTTCCGGCAAATCCGTTAATCTTTTTAATTCCTCAAGCAGGCCCTCTATTTGTATTTTCTGCGCAGAAGGAAGTTCATCTTTAGCGCAGACTTGAATGAAATGATCATACTCTTCCTGTAAGCACTCCACGACGACTGACAAAGGCCGCACAAGTACCGAATACACAAAATGATGTTCTACGGCCTCATGATCCCGATATGTAACGGTGAAGTGCAGCATTCCCGTCTTCTTGGCCTTCTCCTCATCCCAGGCGTAGCTTTGCTCCTGCTCCCAATGGGCTGTAAACCGATCCAGCTTCATACCCTCATCATTCGTTACCTCAACCCATAACGTTTGATCTGAGGGAAGAAGTATCCGATCCTTACGCAGCAAGTAAAATAGGATCGGGCTGTTTTCTCCTTCCCTGCCAGCACTTTGCTCAACTTCTAACCAAGCCATATGATTACGTATATTACGCTCTACGAATTCACGATGCAGTTCTATCACATCTAGTTCATCGCATACCTGATTTCCACTGATACGAATAGAACGAGCCTCATCAGGAATAAACGCAGCAATGATAACGACCGTGTGGTCACCTTCCTCCAGATATAAGCGAAAGGGACCAGATTCTGCATATACCAATGTTCCATCTATCCAAATTTGTCCAGTTCCTTCAAACGGTCTGAAAATCACTTCCTGTGCTGTCATACAACGTAGATTTGAAACCAGCAAAAGTCTTTCTTGTTCAGCCAAAGGCGGAAAAACACCTAGATTCAGTTCAGAGGTCCGGGGATCAAGCTCGGTCAATAATCGGCATGCTGCCCTTCCCCCTGCTGAAAGCTCAATTCCATCTTCACTACAAGCCTTTTCCAAATTCCATTCCTCATGCGTAAAATGACTAGACCATTCCCTGCCCACACCACAATTTTCCGGAAGCTCGACTGGACCGACTGCATAAGCAGACGCCAGACGTACCGGATGATCCAACAGCACAGTAGTTGCCTTTTCCAGATGTGTGAACCTCATAACATTCCCCCTCCAGGTTTTTGTTTCCTCAGAGACGTAGCCGCGTTATATTCGGTTTAACCTTCAAATGAACTATATAAAACTATTCGTTGTCACCTCTATGTACTCCTTTGTGCTTTCCAAAAAAGAAGCTATTCTCACAACAAAAAAAGAGGCAGCTTCTGCCACCTCTCTGGATCATTATGCTTATTTTCTTACAATGCTGATTGCAAGTCTTCGATCAAATCCTCCAGATCTTCAATCCCAACCGAAATCCGTACCAAGCCCTCGGTAATACCTAGCTCTGCGCGACGTTCTGCGGGAATGGAGGCATGCGTCATACGTGCCGGAACGCTAATCAGACTTTCAACCGCTCCCAGGCTCTCAGCCAGTGTAAAATACTGCACTTTTTTCAGGAGGGCAACCGCGTTGGCATCGCTACCTACATCAAACGAAATGATGCCGCCAAAGCCTTCAGCTTGAGTTTTGGACAGCTCGTGCTGTGCATGGCTTTCCAACCCAGGGTAGTACACCTTACTAACCTTCGGATGCTTTTCCAAAAAGGCTGCAATTTCCTTTGCATTTTTCTCGATTGCTTCCATACGCAGACCCAAGGTTTTGATACCGCGGATCAATAACCAGGAATCCTGCGGGCCGAGAATACCGCCAATGGCGTTTTGTAGAAAATGAAGCTGCTCGCCCAGCTCTTCACTGTTGACTACAGCCAAACCGGCTACAACATCGCTGTGTCCACCCAAATATTTGGTTGCCGAGTGAACGACGATATCAGCCCCGAGTGTAATTGGCGTCTGCCAGTAAGGGGTAGCAAATGTATTGTCCACAATCAATAAAAGCTCATGCTTTTTCACCAGCTCTGAAACCGCGCGGATATCAGTAACTTTCAACAGCGGGTTGGTTGGTGTTTCGACATACAATGCCTTCGTATTGGGACGGATTGCTTGGGAAATAGCCTCCAGATCAGTTGTATCCACAAATGTGGACTCAATCCCGATCCGACTAAGCACCTTGCTTACAATACGATAAGTGCCCCCGTATACATCATCGGTCAACAAAATATGATCCCCTGCTTTAAACAAGGAAAATACTGCATGAATCGCTGCCATACCGGAACCGAAAGCAAAACCACGTTTGCCTTCCTCCAGTTCCTTGATCAGCTCTTCCAGTGCAAACCGGGTCGGGTTGCCTGTACGCGAATATTCGTATCCCTTATGAACGCCGATTTCCTCTTGCTCATAAGTACTTACCTGATAAATAGGAACGTTAACCGCACCAGTATGAGGATCGGTAGGGAGTCCACCGTGAATCAGTTTTGTTTTGCGTCTCATTTTAAATCCCGCCTTCATATATTTTTTTGCTCAGATAACGTTCACTGCTATCTGGGAAAATGGTGACAATATGTGCACCATCCGGTGCGCTCTCTGCTTCCAGTAAAGCAGCGTGCAGGGCTGAACCGGAGGAACTGCCGACGAGAATACCCTCACGTTCCGCCAGTTCCTTGACGCGGTTGAATGCGTCCACATCGCTAATGGTATGAATGGCATTAAAAAAGCCTTTGTCCACAAACTCAGGGATTAATTCCATGCCGATCCCTTCTGTTTTATGAGGGCCTGACTCGCCACCATTCAGAATGGACCCTTCAGGCTCTACGATGACCGTTTTAATGGCTGCATTCTGCTCCTTAAGATAACGCGAGGTTCCCATAAATGTGCCCCCCGAGCCTGCTCCTGCCACAAATACGTCCACTTTACCGTCCAGATCGTTCCAAATTTCAGGTCCCATTGTCGTATAATAAGCCTCTGGATTATCAGGATTGCTAAATTGCTGTGGCAAGTATGCGTCTTTGATTTCAGCAGCCAATTGCTTTGTCTTTTCAATGGCTCCCTTCATCCCCTCACTTGTCGGGGTATGAACGATCCGTGCTCCCAATGCCTTCATCAGGTCCTGCTTCTCCTGGCTGAACTTCTCTGGCACAGCAAAAATAACCGAGATATCATAATGAAGCGCGGCCATCGCAAGACCAATACCTGCATTGCCTGCTGTTGCTTCTATTAAAGTCCCGCCCGGCTTCAACTGGCCTGTCTTTAATGCTTTTTCAATTAGAGCCTTTCCCACCCGGTCCTTCACGCTGCCGCCGGGATTCATAAACTCCAGCTTGGCGAACAGGCGAATTCCTCTGGGTAGAGAATAGCTATTCAGCTCCACTAATGGCGTGCGCCCGATGAGTTCAAGGGTATTGCGATATACATTCATAATTTCAAGCTCCTTTTAATGGCGAATCCAAAATAAACCAACGGTCAAAAATTAGCGCCCATTGTCGGAGAACTTCGCTATCTTCTCCAAAAACATAGTAATGCGGTAAGTATTGATGCAATAAGATTTTATGTGTATTTGAAGCTTTTGTCAAATGGACCAGTCACAACACCCACACCCTTGATATCCTGCCTCGATATGATGGAGAATAATCTCTCAAAATTCCCTTTTCTAACATAGGAGGATGCTATCTATGGGTAAGCAATGCTTAAAGATAGCTGCCGTATATTTTGCCCTCGGTGCGCTGCTCAGTGCAATCATTGGCGTGTCGGGTGATTATAGCCTGTCCCCTATTCAGTCTCATATCCATTTACTGGGTTGGACGACTCTTGGGATCATAGGTCTAATCTATGTGGCCTTTCCTGCACTTTCAGTTACGATTTTGGCACGTATCCATTTTTGGATACATAACATCAGTCTGCCAGTGTTGATATTGGCGATTATAGGTAAAAATTACGCGATTGTAGAGGCTGGAGTGTGGATCGTCATAGGATGGGTGTTACTGGCGGCGGGTATTATGCTGTTTATGGTGAATATGTGGAACAGACTGCGTTAGAGCACATAGGTTCATTTCACTGGTCATAGAAAAAAGGAGCCTGGTCATTGCCAAGGCTCCTTGATGTCCTCATTATAGGTTGCAATATATAGCTTTGCTAGCTATGTGCCCTTACTGTTAATTTACTGCTCCATCCTGTACATGTTCTTTACAGAAGTTTTCAACTGCTTGCAGCTCATCCTCTTCAAGTTCAAGCTCGATGTAACGATCCGTTGCTTTTTCAAACAATTCATACTTCAGCAGTCCTGTCTTTCCTTCGTCTACTAAATAAAGAGCACGGATATATATTCCGTTTTCAGTGTATAGCTCGTCGTCTTCCTCTACCTCTATCTCAATGATAAATTCATAACGCTGTCCACTCAAAATACCAAAAGCATCTTTAATTTGATCTACTGTATATGCTGTAAAATTCAACATGTTTTTATTCCCTCCGGTTTTCCTTCAATTACGGTGCATTCTACGCCCGCAGGCAGTAGTTGTTCAACTTGTGTGCGTACTTCTGGACGATTCAAATCGTGACCCATGATCGAGATCCAGCCCTGATCATTACGCGAGCGGATTAAACGCCCTATGCCCTGTCGGAGCCTAAGTGCCATGTGAGGCATATCTATCTCATTGAACGGATCTGCTGCATCCTTGCGCAAAGCCGTAAAAACCGGATCGTTCGGAGGAAATGGCAGCGACCAGATGATAACATGTGACAGGGATGGTCCAGGGATGTCCAATCCTTCCCATAATGTAACAGCGCACAACACACTCTCCACATCATTCTGAAAAGCGGAGATCAGATGGCTGATTTCAGCCGAACCTTCATACAGAAAACGATAGGCAGATGCCTCTGGGTAAGCAGCGAGTCCCCTTTGGAAGGCAGTCAGTTCCTCCTGAGAAGGAAACAGGATAAGCGCTCTTCCCTGCGATTTCTTCAGTAGCGTCAGCGCTCTCTGGATTGGATTATGTCCCGCTTGCAACGGGTACAATGCCGCTTGCATCTGATCACTGTAGTCATAAGGTGAAGCGACGGAAAACGTTAACGGGTTTTCAATACCGAGACTCTGCGCCATATAGTCAAATGAACCCTCCACGGAAAGTGTAGCCGAAGAGAATACGATTGGAATATGCTGCGCAAATACTCGTTCTTTGAGAATCTCTTTTACCATCTTCGGCATAACCACAAGCGTTAATCCATCCTGGTCCTCCGTCACCCACGAGATGAGAAGTTCAGGACGCTTAAACAAAGCCAAAGCAGTTTGAATCATTTCCAAATGTTCTTCTACAATTTTGACTTGATACTCATCCAGAGAGAATAACCCGCTTTCAAACACAAGCTCTTCCTCGATCGTGCCGATCAGTTCACCAAAACGGTTCACCTCCCGAATCAACGATTCATTCAGGATAAACTCCTTGCGATTAGACCCCTGTACTGGCTGACTGTTCTTATTGAGCGCGGCGAACAATGCCTCGCTTTGGGAGATTGCATCCTCGATCGTCATAGCCAGAGATTCCCGCACTTCCCCCTCTAGCAGTCGGGTAATAATAGACTCAAATTGAGTGTGCTTAAGCTTGTAAGTAAGCGCATTTTGTGCTGCTGTCTCCAGCAAATGCCCTTCATCAAAAACAACAGAGCTGTGCTCTGGCAACAACGGCAGTTGACCCTCGCGCTTTCTCGCTTCGTAGGTCCATACATGCTCCATGTAAAAGTCGTGAGAGCAGATGACCAAATCTGCCGCTTTGCGGTAATGATCACGAGACAACGTCTGTCCGCAACGATGGCGCTGATGACAAACGAGACAGTCTTGAAATACATCCCATCCCAGTCTGCTCCACTGTCCATCTGTTAGCTCGGGATACTCTTTCCGATTCCCGTATGGAGTGAAGGACTGTAACGTATCTGGAAAATGAACAAAATCAGGCAGACCCTGATAAATATCGCGGAAAACATCTGCGTCCTCATCCAGTCCGCTTCGCCCCTCATCCAGCTTGTTCAGGCAAATATATTGATCCGGTGACTTCCCCAATCGAGCATCAATCGTCAAGCTTAAGTGCCGTGCCAGCTTGGCGATATCTCCTTCTGGCTTCACCAGTTGTTCAATCAATGATTCATCCGCACAGGCGATAATCGCCGGTTTTCTCATGTATCTGGCATATGCAATAGCGTACAGCAGGTATACCAGCGTTTTGCCAGTGCCTACACCTGCTTCTGCAAAAATGGTCTTTTTTCCCTTATAGGCACGTTCCAGCTGGAATGCCATATAAATTTGTTCATCCCGAACCTCAAAGCCGACTTCAGGCAAAACTTCGTAAAATACATCTGCAATCCAGTCACTTGCCTGCTCAATAAACGGCTTGGACGGATCAAAGGCAAAAGGGTAAGTAGTCAATCGGGCTGTGCCTCCAATTCGTTCATAATGTGCATCCTTTCATTATAACGCAAAACAAGCTAAAAAGAACATGTAAACTGTAAGAATAACTTACATTTTTTATTTTTCATGAAATTCTATAAAAGATAGGACGTCGAGGGGTTTGTTTGTGAGGACGTTACACTGCCATAATGAAAAAACAAAGAAACCAGCAAATGCTTTCAGGCACTGGCTGGTTCCTTGTTTACTTTTGCTTCATCAAATCTGGAATTTGTTCCAGCAATCGTTCTCTCGTAATGGCATCATCAAAATTCCACGAGCTGTCAAGCGTATAAACCCGTTTATTCTGAACGGCAGGAATCGTTTTCCACACTTCACTATTCATCAGGTTTCTGGTCGTTGCAATTGTTTCTTCACTCTGATCCGACAGAATAAAGAGTTCATCCCCGATAAATGAAGGAAGTACCTCGTTAGAAATGGTAGCAAAGCGCTCTTTTTTATCAATCAAGTCTGTCTGTACCTTGGAAGCTGGTATAAAACCGAGCATATCATACAACGACACGGATATACCCTGATGTCCCATAACATACAGGTTATCCCCCATAACTAACAGCACTGTTGCTGTCTCTCCCGGCTTAATGTCAACATCCAGCTTGGCCTTCATTTGTTTGGCCTTCTCGTCATATAAGGTTTTAAACCGATCTGCCTCTTTAGTTTTCCCAAGAAGTTTACCTAGCTCCTGCATACGTTCAAAAGTTGCCAATTCGGAATTAAGAACCACGGTAGGTGCAATTTTAGCTAACGTGTCAATCGTCTTTACATCCCAATTATCGAAAAGAATAAGGTCTGGTTTCAGCATCGTCAGCTTTTCCAGATTCACCGGGTAGCCTATATCGATAATATCCTTGGTAAGGTCTGCGTACACTATTTGTGACTGAATGACACTCAGACTCGCACCTGCTGGACGTACACCCAAGGCAAGCAAATCCCCTGGATCACTGCCTACATAAACAATTTTCTGCGGATTTACCGGAATCGTGACTTTACGTTTTTGAAAGTCTGTATATTCCCGGGTGGTCGGCGTTGTAGATGCCGTTTCCTTTTGCTCCGTGCTGTTTGTAGCCTGTCCTGCCGTAAGGGAAGTTTGGGCACCATTTTCTTGTGAGCTACAAGCTGAAAGTACAATGGCTATAATGAGCATTACACTCGTCAGCACGGGGAATCGAGGCGATATTTTTATATGTTGCATATGATGTATCCTCCAAGTTATGTAGTTTCATAGAAAATGATAATCATTATCATTTACTTTATATTACATAATAGTCCCATCATCTGCAACGGCGATTTCCTTAATTCATTCTATTAGAAGCTACTGGAGGTAGGGACGATTGCTGCTCATGTCGCTGCAACTCTTTTTTATTTACAACTAAGGTGCTGGCACAAAGATCGTGGACTCCCTGTTTTTTCGCAGTAAAAGCGACCACAATGTAAATAAGACGTAAAATCACAAAAGAAATGGCTTTAATCCAATAACGCCCTGAGGCATGTAAGAATCCAAGACGCTTTCCTTCCTTATCTACAACAACTAAAGAGAACACGAGCTTACCTGGTGTTGCTCTTACCTTCGACGACTCCCATAATACACAGTACAGCCATGGCACCATGAGCCAAAAGATTAGCGGCCACCACATAAGCAGTACTTGTATGAACACCGTCTCCTTTATACCCAAAATATCTGGGATGATGTAAATTGCTCCCCCTATTGAAAGGATTATGGCAGTAAGGATGATCAGATCAATCACAAACGCTGCCGTTCTCACCCAAAATCCTCCGTAAATCTTTCTTACACTATCACTTGTTACTGTCATAATGATGTATAACTCCTTTGCATTCGTTAAAATCCATTTTATTCCTTTACCCAAGGAGATATCATACGGCCACCTCCCTGAATTGTCAATTTACGAATAAACACTCATAAACAAGTGAAAAGACCTATTTCCATGCATTAAAATGGACATTTTTATAGGATTTAAGAGCTTATATACCGTGATTTTACTCTGATTAGGCACGAAATAAGCGCTGCTACAGTCTCTTATCTACCTATACGTAGTACTTTGGCATCGAATTAAAATCAGCCTTTTCACGCATAAAAAAACAGCGTATGTGTAAATGAGTTTACACATACGCTGCCTCACTATTTATTATATCGATTTGACAAGCAACAACTCAGCTCGAATGAGCTTGTTCCTGACCATCTTACTTACTATATTTTTTGCCCTCCACACTAAACAAACCTTCCTCACCACGCAGCTTTGCCAATGCTTCGACAAAGAAATAATCGCCGTAGATGATGGGCACATTGATGTGTTTTTGCTCAGGATAATGTACGGTTCCGTTCATCAGCAATCCCTCATGTTCTTCGCCCCATGCCGTACACGTGTGATGCAAACCCTGAAGGATGGATTCTGCAGCTTTTGTAAATTGCTCTGCACGTGCCGAATATTTTGCTAGTTCCAGCAAACCGCTAGCTGCAATGGCCGCAGCTGACGAATCCCATGCTTCGCGGTGTCCTTCTTCTGCTCTAAAGTCCCATACAGGCAGGCAAGCATCGCCCAACTGGGACAGGAAAAAGTCAGCCGTGTTCTCGGCCACCTTTAAATAACGCGAATCGAGTGTGTATCCATACGAAAGCGTAAAACCGTACAAAGCCCAAGACGTGCCACGTGCCCAGGCGGAACCGGGAGCAAATCCCTGTCCGCCATGCTCAGCGACCTTTTTTCCAATCTCCGGATCGAACTCAACCACATGCGCAATGGAGCCGTCCGAACGAACGAACTCACGTGCCACGGTATCTGCATGCTGGACAGCGAGAGCCGCAAAGCGTGGATCTCCACTTTCCTCCGAGGCCCAATAGAGCAAGGGTAAATTCATCATACTGTCTATAATCGCAACACCCCGTGTATCCATATCCTTCGAGTGGAAGTTCCACGCGCGAATAAAGCGGCCATTTACGTTAAAACGGGCAGCCAGCAAATTAGCAGCCAATAACCCCCGTCTTCTGGACTCTGAATCTCCAGTCAACCGATGGGCGGCCACACCGCTGAGCAGCCAAATAAAACCGAGATCATGGTCTACAGCTTCGCTATTATAGAGTATTTTTTCCAACCGGGCCTCACACCGTTGTGCAATTTTGGCAGACTCCCAATCAGGACGTGCCCGATGGGCCAGCCATAGCAGTCCCGGATAAAAGCCTGCTGTCCACCATGCTTCCTCACGATTATCATAACGTCCACCCTCTGCAACATGTGGAAAGGCGTCCCCCAGTCTTGCCGCCAAGGCAAGCGTTTTATCCAATGCCAGCTCCCACGATTGCTCCAGCCACGCTTCTGATTTTATCATTCCTTTTTCCCTCTCCCTTTCCACATGATTGAAGATAACTATGGCTCCCGAACTATCTATTCAGGTAACCGAATGATAAAGGAAATGCGACTGCCGCCACACTCTAGACGCGCTCCCTTAAGTAAACCATTTCGGCAGGCTACGGCAGTCAATTCATCCGGCCATACGACGTTTGTTCCTTCCGTCGTGGGGATAACTTCAAGGCTTGCGCCCGCATATTCTACGCGAATGCTTTCAGTTTCCTCCCCGGCTGCCATCACATGATGAATCACACTTCGTTCCCGACCGTCATACGCCATCAATGGAATAAGTGCCCCCACATTCTGAATATTGCCCTGAAGCTCATACGACACTTCAATTTTGCCGGGCACCTGACGATAATGCGTTCGGATTTCCCTCACCCCCGGGAATGGACCTTCCCACAGCAGAGTGAAATCTGTCTCTCCATCAGACGCTGAGCTGCGCTCCATCTGTACGTTTCCTCCGCCATCCTGCGGATCAATCCCTCCATCACGATCGAATTCCAATGTACCGGGGATTCCTTCTGACAAGCTGTGCCATTTTCCGTCTTCGGTTTGCCAGGCTGGTGTATAGCTCAGCGGGAAAATATCTCCCTCCGCGAAACCCGTAAAGCCGCGATCTGCGTGTCCTGCTGAGGATGGGCCGATCAGAGACGGCAGCGCAGAACGTTGAACACGTACGATGCCCGGAATATTGTACGGATCGTTGATTGAGGTCTGCACAAGCATTTGCTGCCCGTCTACAGCTGCAATGACGGTCTGAAACCAGCCGTCCGTTGCCAACACCCGACTGCCGATCTCCGCCGGGATAGAGGTCGGAGGAATACGATCAATCTCCTTCCCATGTAGGAGGGTATGGGCCAGCACCGCTGCCGTCCACAGACTGTAGCAGGTATGATTCGAGTACACCTCAAAGCCATGGCGTGCCTCAGACGAATAATGGTTGCGAACGATATGCAGCTTGCCATCATCGGTCTGCCATCGGCTAATGGATTGCCAGCATAGATCTGCTGCCCGTCGAAATGCACCTGCAAGCCCATGCTCGCCTGCTGTATACGCCTGCTGAGCATGTGTTGTAAAAACAAAAGCCGCAGCCGCTTCGTTCCATTGGTGCTGCGCGCTTCTTCCACGCGGAGGAATTTCCCCATGCGGGGATAAAGTCAGCAATGAGCTAAGTGCTCCTCTGCGAAGGTAGTCACGCACTTCGAGAGCACAGCCGCCATTATATCCGCTCTCCAGCATCACGCCCAGATGAAACCGTGTGACAATATCGTAGGCGAATGGGCTATTGGGCCGATCCAGCGGACCATCTTGATACAGCCCCAAACCGGTAAAACGAGGTAAATGGTAGTTGCGGATATACGTCTCCATCCACTCAGAGTCGGCTGCAATCCCTTCAGTGGCACGCAAAAACTCGCCGGAAATCATGATCGCGTTCCAGTTGATCATCCGGTTTGGATTTTTCATTTTGCTCATCGTAAAAATGTAAGTCTGCTCAGGTTGAATCCTGCTCAACTGCTGCTTCCAAGCCGTGGCTTGCTCTGGCAGCAGATTTTTAAGGATACGATACGCCCCCATCATCATAATTGGAAAAAAGTCCGGGTGATGATCTGGCGCTTTTTCGTCCACTACACAGGCTATGCTATGCGTCAAGGCCGCAGCCGCAGATTCGAGTAAATCATGCCGGCCTTCTTTGACCAGCACAGCCGCACTCAACGCATAGGATGGGGTGGAGTAATACCGTTCACTTTCAGAATGAGGGTCAATGATAGCTCCGTTTTCATCCTGATACAAGGCATATGCACGAACCAGCTTTTCCAGCACAGCCAGCTTACGTTCGTGTGTCCATCCATCATTTTCTCGATTTGGTGCGCTTTCCACCTGTTGTATAAATCTCTCCAGTTCCGTCTGCCAAGGGTATACGCTGCCTGTTTGAAGCTTATTCATTCTGTATGCCTCCCATTCAACATGAAGATTGATGTATGGTAAAAAATAGATTGCAATCGACACTTGCTGAGCCGTTCCAGCGATTGGAATCCAGTTGCAGTGATGTCTTATAAAATACAAAGGGCACTCCGTCATGATCTATATGCTTCACAGCCTCCAGCCTCTGCCTCAGCGCGCCAGCATCATAATTTAGCCTAACCACTGCATTCGTTCCTTTCCATTCCACGAAGCCTGCTCCTGTATTAGGCTGAATACGGCTGATCAAAAGCTCCTCCACATCCCACGGCTTCACGTTCATACTAGACGTTTCAAACTCAAAATGATCTGTGACAGTAAGCCTTGCTCCCTCGTTTCCCTCCAGTACACTCCAGGCAAAGGAACGGGTGAAAACAGCCAATTCATCTACAGCATAAGCAGATGTCAAGTCGAGCTTAAAGCTTGTGACTGTCTGTGCTCCCTCCTGCTCATCCATAGCAACATCCAGCACAACCGCCCTTGCCTTTGCTCCGGATTGCTGCGCGGTCCCATTGATGATAGGCACGGAATGGCCGCTGGAGGAAATATTGATAATCGACTCCCGTCCGGGCGAAAAATAGGCTTTCGTGTACAAGCCTGCTCCCAGATCACAAAGTAGATTTTCGCCGCCGCCATGAAGGATGAAATGTCCAAGATCATTATGATTGTGCGGCTCATTGTTATGCCCACCCTTGGCTGAAAAAGCAAGTACGGCATCTGAATGATCCTGCTGCCCCCCAGATCCATGATGACTAGAACTGAGGCTACGGCACATCAACCAGCCGAGTTGTGGCAAATAATCGATTTCGGCTTCACCGCATCCATACACCAAGGGATTCGTCCAGACTAGGTTACGCAATACATGAGCCCAGCGGCGACACGGATCTTTCAACAAACCAGGTACGCGAAAAGGAAGTGTAGATGGGCGTCCCAGCAAATAATTCACATAGGAGATGAGTCCGGAAGGTAACCGTTCAGTTTCACTACTATCTGAATAATTAGCGAAAATACCGTCCGACAAATGGACCCGTTCTGCGAAGGCTGCGATTTGCCTTACCTTTTCCGAGTTCAAAATATCCACAGCTTCCTCGGTAAACTCACGCAGCATATCGGCAAAATATATAAAGTACCCAAAGCCATACACCCAATAACCTACGCCTTCGGGACATCCCCCGTCCTCTCTGTAGCCTGCCAAAAAACAATCCAGTGCGCCCAGCACACGCTCGATGGCTACCGCTTTGGAAAAGTCGTCTTTTGCCAGCAGCAATGCAGCAATTCCGCAACCCGAAGCGCATACTGCCGACCAGTTATGCTCTGCCGTTTCCCAATCATAATGATGAGGCTGCCAAAAAACAGGTTCCAGTACACGGCGCTCAACCTCTTTGTGCACCTGAACGACTACGTGATCAACCAGCTTTTCTCCAAGCAGCAATAAAATTTCAACCAGCATTTGCGCTGTTTCGGACGCGAATAAATCCACCTGCTGCCAAGGCGGTGTTACAGTGTCCTCTTCGTTGACATGTGCAGGAAGCGCCCAAGTGTATTCGCTGCATATGTCCAGCAGTCCGCTTTCCACCTCTTTCATCTTCCGAGGCACCGGATCGGCAACAGCTGCCAGCACGATAGCAACTAGTCGTCCGCGCCGTTCGAAGTATACATCCTCATACGGCTTGCGCTCCCCTGTATTAGCAAATTGCCGGAACAGAGACAATGGTAGTTCAGGCCAAGGCGCTTCCCGAACATCATTGCAGATGCGTTCGATGTCCTTCCAAAGCTCGGCGAATGCCGGTTTATCGACAGTTGCCCGTAGCCTTTGGGTCCAATTGCTCCTTAACCGTTGTCTTGCTGAACCCTGCACTCCGCCAGCCAGCGCGTTGACGAGCCGCGAAGCAGGCCAAGCCTCCTTCAGAAGACTCATTCGCATTTCCTCCCCATGAGAAGCATTCGTTTCACCCTCTTTTTGTTAACGCTTTCATTGTATCTAACAATCAGCCTAAATTCAAAGGGGTAGGAATACAATTGGAAAAATATAAAAGAACCTCCACGCCACGTTGTCGTGGTCATGAAGGTTCTTATTTACATTCTTAAGCTCCGTCCAGGTTCGCTTTGGTCCATTTTTCTAAGCTTTAGGCTTCTCTTGTTTCCAGTTTCTAATCCCGTCATCCTCTAGAATCCCCAATGCGGCATCTGAAATATTAGGATCACGCAGCAGAGCATCCTCGACTCTAAATTTGATATCATCAGCATCGGCCAGCGTCATGCCCGAAGTAAGCTCAATTACCCCTTCGACGTGATAGTAACGCCCCTCCTGCAAAATACGCATTTGAGAAATATCGGTCACATGTGTATCTGCCAGGATAATGGAAGCCACACGTTCTTCGATATCGGGAGGTGCTGATACACCAATCAAGCCCACCATGTTGTCATAACCGACCCGGAACGCTACACCGACCATCAGACAGCCGATGAGAATACTTGAAATTCCGTCCAGCAGCTTAAAATCAGTCAGCGATGTGACCACTACAGCTAGCAGGGCGAGTACCCCACCTGTCGTTGCAACCAAATCCTCATAGAACACCAAACGGGTTGGTGGCGCAGCACGTCCCACATGACGAAAGGCAGAAGTAAAAATACTTAGCCCCTTAGCTTCCACTCTGGATTCATGCAGCACTTCTTTCATCGCTTTGCTCCATACAAATCCGTCAACCGCCAATGACAAAACCAGCACCACTACATTAATCCAAAATCCTTGTGCAGATTCAGCCGGATGCTGTAGCAAAT
The DNA here is from genome assembly GCF_011800295.1 of Paenibacillus sp. EKM301P. NCBI lineage: Bacteria > Bacillati > Bacillota > Bacilli > Caryophanales > Paenibacillaceae > Paenibacillus > Paenibacillus sp. EKM301P. The sequence continues at coordinate 55,752 of NZ_JAALFM010000015.1, forward strand.
GAATTCCTTCCAATGCAGTTTCGTAGGCCATAATCGTTACGACAATAACAGCAACCATACAAAAAAGATTAATTACCCGTCCAAAGCCAGTAGGAAACCGTTTCGTAGGTTTTTTCTCTGCCAATACACTGCCTGCAAATACAAACATTTGGTTCACTGCATCCGCAATGGAATGCATCATCGTAGCAAACATAGAGCCACTGCCTGTCAAGGCAAAAGCAATCCCCTTAATCAGGGCAATGCCGGTATTACCCAACGCTGCCGAGCCTGAAGATTTATTTCCTTTTTTGACCATACTCCAAAAGGAGTCCTCTCTCTGTTTCACTTCCATCTTGTAGCTCCTCCTGAGGTATACATAATCTGACATATCCACATTATGTAATCGCTTGTTATGTATTATTTTTAACCCGTCCATATTCTACCTAACCAACTGAGGAGAATCAATACAAATGATAATATATTCCTTCTAAAAAGAATGCTCCACGCCACCCTACGGCATGAAGCATTCTCGTTACAACCTGCTATCAGATAAACATACAAACAATTAATCGGTTTCTAAATTACCAGCTAGATTTCGTAATGCCTGGTATTTGGCCTTTATGGGCCAGCTCGCGGAACGCAATTCGGGACAGCTTGAATTTGCGCAGGTATCCTCTCGGTCTGCCTGTCAGCTCGCAACGGTTTTTCAAGCGGGTTGGGGATGAGTCCCGAGGAAGCTTTTGCAAAGCTTCATAGTCCCCTTTTGCTTTTAATTCACGTCTCAAATCCGCATATTTCGCTACAATTTCCTGACGTTTCTTCTCTTTTACGATTTTCGACTTCTTGGCCATGTAAAGCTCCTCCTTGTTATATATGCCAATCATAAAGGTTCCCCATCGCGATCGCGGGACGGAAGGACACAAATATGGACATGCTTTTGCATTTTAATAGTAATCATTACGATTAATGTTTAATATACCTCTGCTTCAAGTAGATTGTCAACTCAAACATTTCAAAACACTATACAGCAAAAAGCCGTTGCTCTAGCAGAACCGTTTCATTGCGGTGAACGGTCTGCCGTGACAACGGCACAAAACTTGCTGAGTTAACTTCGTTCATTCAGCCAAATGGCAAGCCACCCAGTGATCTGGGCGAGCTTCACGATAGAATGGAATCTCTTGAGAACAGCGGTCGATTGCAAAGGGGCAGCGCGTATGAAACTTGCAGCCCGAAGGCGGATTCACCGGACTTGGAATATCCCCTTTGAGCAAAATACGTTCTCTTTTTAGCTTCGGCACTGGTATAGGCACAGCCGACAGCAACGCCTTCGTATACGGATGCAGCGGATTGCCGAATAACTCGTCACGCGAAGCTGTTTCGACCATAGAGCCTAGGTACATCACGCCAATACGAGAACATAAATGTTCAACTACGCTCAAATCGTGGGAGATGAACAAATATGTCAGACCCCGCTCGGCCTGCAATTTGGCAAAAAGGTTAATAATCTGCGCCTGTATGGACACATCCAGCGCTGACACCGGCTCATCAGCGATGATCAGATCCGGTTGAAGCGCCAGCGCGCGGGCAATGCCAATCCGTTGACGCTGGCCTCCCGAAAATTCATGCGGGAAACGGTCGATATGATATTCCGACAATCCGCACAGCTTAAGTACGTCCAGCACGATCTGCCGGACCTCCTCTTTGGTAGCTATACCGTGGTCGAGCAGCGCCTCACCAATGGCATCTCCGATCCGTACACGCGGATTCAGCGAGCTGTACGGGTCTTGAAAGATCAGCTGAATTTTAGGACGAAGTTCCTGCATCCCTTTGGCCGACAAGCTGTGGAGATCCACCCCTTTGTATTTTACGGTACCATCTGTTTTATCCGTCAATCTGACAATCGTGCGGCCCACCGTGCTTTTACCGCTCCCCGATTCCCCCACCAGACCGAAGGTTTCACCCTGACGGATCGTAAAGCTTATATCGTCTACTGCCCGCACGTGCCCTGTAGTACGATTCATAAAACCGGACTTCACCGGGAAGTATGTTTTTAAACGGTCTATTTCCAACAACGTCTCAGCCATAAACAACCGTCTCCTCATACAACCAGCAGGATGCTTTCTGCTGAGCTGAAACTTCTTTTAATGTAGGCTCCTTTACACGACAAATGTCCATGCAATGCCCGCAGCGGTCATGAAAATAACAGGAAGTCGTCAGCTCCAGTGGATTAGGTACCTGTCCGGGGATGGAATACAGCTCCTTTTGGCGCTGATTAAGCACCGGTTTGGACTTGAGCAACCCCTGTGTATAGGGATGCTTGGGGTGATTGAATAGCTGCACCACTTCGCCTTCCTCGACGATCTTGCCCGCATACATCACAATGACGTAATCGGCCATCTCCGCAACAACACCCAAATCATGGGTGATTAGCATGAGCGACATATTGGATTGGGCTTTAAATTCACGCAGCATGTCGAGAATCTGTGCCTGAATTGTTACATCCAGTGCCGTGGTCGGCTCATCCGCAATAAGCAGCTTGGGTCCGCAAGAAACAGCAATGGCAATCATAATTCGCTGCAGCATCCCTCCACTCAGTTCATGGGGATAGCTTTTTAAAATCTGCTCCGGTCGGGATATGCCGACCTGTTCAATCAGCTCTAGCGCCCGCTTGCGAGCTTGCTTTCGGCCCATCTTTAAGTGCTCAATCAGTGGCTCAGACAGTTGTTCACCAATGGTCATCACCGGATTTAATGAAGACATCGGCTCCTGAAAAATCATGGAGATTTCATGTCCGCGAATCGTGCGCATCTCATTTCTACTAAGCTCTAGCAGATCGGTTTCCTCAAAACGGATACTTCCACCTGCGACTTTACCACCGGGACTCTGAATCAGGCCCATGATCGACATGGCGGTAATACTTTTGCCGCAGCCCGATTCACCGACAATGCATACCGTCTCCCCCGGCTTCACGCGAAAGCTGATATCATCCACCGCTTTGACCGTTCCTTCTTCTGTATAAAAATGAGTGCTTAAATGTTCAATGGAAAGTAAATTGTCCATGGTGCATGATCACCTACCTCTTATGTTTCGGGTCGAGTACATCCCGCAGCCCGTCACCAAAAATATTAATAGCGATGACTGTTGCAAAAATAGACAGGCCTGGTGGTATCCACAACCAAGGTCGTTGCTGAAAATCCAGTACATTGTTGGCGGCATCAATCATATTGCCCCAAGTCGGTGTCGTGGGCAACACGCCAAGACCAAAGAAGCTGAGTACAGATTCACTCAGGATGGCTCCGCCAATGTTCAATGTAGCGATAACGATCAACAATGGCAAAATATTCGGCAGCAGATGCTTAAAAAGCTTTCGGCGATTCGATAGTCCTAGTACCGTCGCTGCCTGCATAAATTCACGTTCTCGCAAACTAAGCATCTGACCTCTCACCATCCGTGCAATCCCCGGCCAGTTGACCAGACTCAGCATCAACATGACGATATACATCCGTTGATCAGGCGGAACCTTCCAGTCAGATAACAGCGCACCCATAATAAATAGCAATGGCAAACTGGGTATAGTCAGCAGCAAATCGGCAATGCGCATAATGATTTGATCCGCAATTCCGCGAAAATAGGCGGATATAACCCCCAGCGTTGCTCCTAAAAAGACAGACAACACCATAGAAGCCAAACCCACAGTAAGAGAAATTTGACCTGCCTGCATCACACGTGTCAGCACATCCCGTCCCAGCTTGTCTGTTCCTAGCCAGTGAGGGATATTCGGCGCCTTGTTCATTATTAATATGTTCGTTTTGTTATCGGAATAAGGAGAAAATAACGGACCGATAAAACAGAGCAAAAACATAAATACCACGACGAGCAGCCCAGCCATAGCAAGCTTGTTTCTGAACAGCTGCCGGAGCGCTTGCTGCCACATTGAAGATTTGGCATTTAATCGCAGTCTGCCGTTGCTCTTGCTCAAATTACTGCTCACGGATGACATTCCATAGCCTCCTTCTTACACTTTCACACGCGGGTCAGCAATGCGATACAAAATATCGGATAACAGCGTCCCGATCACGCTCAATATGGCAATCAGCATCGTAAAGCCCATCAGCAGCGGATAATCCCGAAGCGAAAAAGACTGCATGTACAACTGACCGATCCCGGGCCAGTTAAAAATCTTTTCAATAATCAGAGATCCGCCAAACAGCGCAGGCAATTCAAAGCCAACGAGCGTAATGGCAGGCAATAGTGCGTTTCTCAATGCGTGTGTAAAAAGCACCTTTCTTTCCTTTAAGCCCTTTGCACGAGCTGTGCGGATATAATCCTGCTGGATCACGTCGATCATATTGCTGCGGAAGTAACGGGTCAGCGAACCCACGCCCAGCAGTGTCATCACGATCACCGGCAAGGTCATATGCTGGAGAACCTCCTTCACATACTCCATGCCTGTAGCGTTACTACCCGTATTGAGCATCCCGCCCGGTGGCAGCCATTTCAAATCGACCGCCGCAATTTTGATCAGATACAGTCCGATAAAAAAAGAGGGAACAGACATCGCGGCAAAAATCACCACCATGACCAGCGTATCGAACCATGAATACTGCTTGTAAGCAGCAACCACACCAATAATGACTGCAATCAGCCAGGTCAGGAAGGTGGATACAATGGCCAACAAGAATGAATTCCAGATATATTCATTAAATAAGGTTAGCACCGGTTTCTGTTGAGCGAGCGAATAGCCGAAATTACCATGCAGCGCATTGCCTAGCCAGTTTCCGTAGCGCTCAAAAATAGGCTTATTCAACCCGTAAATTTCCCTCAGCTCCGCTTTTCTCTCCGGCGACAGCTTCAGATTACCGCTAATGAAATCTCCCGGTGTCATGGCATACAGAAAAAAAATCATCATCGAAGCGGCCAACAAAATAATAATCATATACGTCAGTCTTTTCGTTAAAAACGAGCTCATGACAGACTCCTTTCAATTCATGGTCGGGCTACTCATTACGCGTCCTCCATTTGGCGGACCCCTTGATCCGAACCTGAAGTTCTTCACAAGGGGCCCGCAAAGGTGGCTTATTTAAGGGACCACTCGAACAGATTACCAGACAAACCAATGAATGGGCTGACCTTTACATGTTCCATTCGACCATTGTAAGCATATACAGTCTTCTTGTAGTTGGTGAAAATAACGGGTAGTTCATCATTTAGCAGTACATATAATTCCTTATATATTTTCTTACGCTCTTCCATATTCGTCGTAGCCAAACCTTTTTCATAGAGCTCTTTGAGCTTCGGATTGTTATATCCCTTGATTTCACCATTGACGAACGGCTCGATTCCATCAGATGGGTCTGTCAGCATGGCTGTCGAGAAGGCGGCGAGATCATAATCTTTACCTTCCACTTTGGCGACCATTGCATTAAAGTCTGCAAAGATTTCCGGTTGCAAGTCAACGCCAATCGCTTTATAGTTTTCAGCCGCAAGCGCGATAAAGGTGTCTGTTTCTGGACGTTTGGAGGTCAGCAAGTGAATGGTCAGCTTCTGGCCGTTTTTCTCACGAATGCCATCACTGCCTTCTACCCAGCCCGCTTCATCCAGCAGCTTTTTCGCTTGCTCCGGGTCATAGTTGTATGGATTGATTCCATCGGTCGTGTATGACCAAAATATAGGAGAAGCTGGAATGTTGGCGACCGCCCCTGCTCCCTGTGCTGCGTCAACATAAATGCTTTTGCGATCCAATCCATAGGTCAACGCTTGACGAACCTTTTTATCCTTCAGCTTTTCATTTTCCAGATTGACTTGCAAATATCCATAGGTGCTCGGTGTATAAGGCAAAATATTCAAAAAGCCGAGTCCTTTCAGCTTGTCGATATTTTCTTGCGTTGCGGTAAAGGAAGCAAAATCGGTATCCCCTGTTTCGATGAATTGCCAAGCATCGCCTTCCGCTGTTTTATATATGAAGTGTTTCGTTTTCGGTTTGCCTTTAAAAAAGTGATCGTTTGCCTCCAGACGAACTTCTTGCCCTGGAATGAATTTTTCCAACTTATATGCCCCATTCCCCAGTGGGCTACCATGCAAATTTTTAAAATAATCCAGCTGTCCGAACTTATAATCCTTGCCGTAGTAAGCTTTGGACAATACATATTCACCGAGAATAGTCAGAGCCAGCGCGTTTGGCTTTTCCAATGTCACAGAAATAGTCTGTGGATCTATTACCTTAATTCCATCAATTTGTTGTGCCTTGCCTTCCGTATAGGCTTTGCCGCCTTTAATGTTCAGCTTTCGAATTTGGCTATCGCCCGGATAGGCTTTGTCATAGATTAACGTCCAGGTAAAAGCGACATCCTCTGCTGTCAAAGGTGAGCCATCGCTGAATTGGGTATTGGGAACCAGATGAAACGTATATGTTAAATTATCCTTGGAAATATCCCAGCTCTTCGCCAGATTGGGCAGCGGAAGTCCCTTCTCATCTACCGTAACCAGCGGAGTCCATAACTGCGAAATGACGTTGCCGTCATAGCCGCTTTGGTTAAAATACGGCGTGAATACTCCGGCCGGGTCAGTCAGGCCTACAATAATGGTGTCGTTTCTTTTTTTGGACACTTCCGGCAATTTGGACATATCAGAAGCCTTTACCAGACTTGTTAATGGCTGCGCTGTAGCAGTTGTCTGTGTGTCCCCATTATTTTGGGCAGTAGTATTGTTGTTGCTTTCCGATCCACCGTTAGAGCAAGCTGCCAGCAAGGTAGAGCTCGCCAGAAGTAGACTGCTAAGTAAAATAATACCCTTTTTCAACATAATCCCCCCGAGTTAAATGATTAAATTCCGATAGAACAAGTTGTGATTAAGAAGATAAACCTCATTATAGGAATTTATTAGGGTTCTGTAAAGGGAGAACTGCATTTTTTTATATAAAAACTCTGCTCATCAATATCTATCCGAATTCTTGTACAAATATAAATAAAACCTCTCAATCCCTAATAGTAGATTGAGAGGCTGTCTCTTATTTATTGTTATATTATTTTTTTATAGCATGGATATAATGAATCGTTTCGAATGCGGACAAATAATCTGCCCTCTCACCAAAGAAAAGGCTATTTATTGTATCCGGGGATAGATGTTCATAAATTAGTAAATCTGAAGCTTCTAACATTCCCTCAATTTCATCATAAGCAAAGCATGATTTCATGGGTTCTCCACTTACTGAAGCCATTTTTACCATATTTTCAACTCGATTAGACATGCCTTTCTCTTTAAAAAGGTTTTCATCTGCATAGTCAAAAACGATCGAACTCCCCGATGGGACCTTGGTAAACAAATGATTTATTAATCTTGAAATTTCCTCCTTAGTTAAATAATAAGAAACACCCAGAAGGCTAAAGAATGTTTTTTTATTAGCAAACCCTTCATCCAATAGATTGGAATACGAAAATGGATGGGCAAAGTCCATAGAAACCAGATGAAAATTGCTCGGTATTTTTAAATTTGCATGAGCTAACCTTTTCTTTTTAGATTCCTGTGTTGCTGGATGATCCATTTCAAATATTTCTAAGCTATTTTTCAATTCTGGATGTCGGAAACAAAACGTATCTAACCCGGCCCCTAGTATGACATACTGCTGTAATCCTAACCTAACTTCATTAAGTAATACTTTTTCACAATATGCAGCACGTGCTAAGGTCGTTGGAGAAAGTTGAACTTGTGTAATCCATTTTAAAATTTCATCCGGATCATCTTGGAACCTTTGCGCAATATCTTTATTGAAAAACGCTATTCCTTTAATCATATTCTCTCTGATATCTGAAAACTCATTTTGGGAAATTAAATCTTTAGCCATAAAATCATCAAAAATTTTGGGTGTGTCATGTTGACTATGATATGCTCGGCCAAAAGCTGATATTAAGGAAGTTAAACTAGACTCATTTGGCTTCATGCATTGATCCTCCTATAAAAACAATAATAAGATTCCCCTGGCCAGGAGAATCTTATTATAATATCAATAGGATTAATTGTAAATTATAGCACAAATAAATATTTTTGTCAATGATTAATATTGCGACCTACCTTCGCTCCATATAACCAAGGATACTCCCATGCATCTCATCCACAGCCGTAAGCCGTGCACTGTAGCCAAGCAATGTTTCGCCATCAAAATGTGCATGAATAAAGCCAGCGGCACGGAGCTTAAATATATGATCATGCGTGATTCCCTTGGATAGCTTGAGATGACGGACAATCTCAATGAAGGTTCGCGGGGACTGGCTTTGGTACAAATATTTTAAAATCTTGAGCCTGCTCTTCTCCCCTAAACTTCGAATCATTCGGTATTCCTGTGGTGATAAAAAATCATCCTCCTGAACATATACTCCTGCGGAATAATGACATAACAAAAGTGACCCAAATCGATAAATAATATTCATCGGCTGAAAATGATATTGCGGTACCAGCAACACCTGCGTCAGTCCAGCGGAAGGCTCGAATCGGAAGCCATTAGTTATACGATCCACCCGCTCCATAGAGCTATATGCGTTCTCCTCCCGTTTTCTGCATTCAGCTTCCAGTTCCAGGCCGCTAAGGATACTTGTATCCACGTGACGAAAATACTCCTCGTTCCAGCCGGATAGCAGTTGCAAAGCAAGTTTACGGAGGTTCTCCATGTCGTCAGACAGCGGAATCCCATAGGCTGATGCCTGTTGCTTTAGTTCCTGTAAAGACTGGCTTTCCAAACGATCCACGACCTCTTCAACGCCCCCCTGATCAGAAAGCATACATACAAGTCCATAAATAATTTTCCAGTCTGCATTGATTTCCATGGACTCCAGTAATGCGGACAGCCTCGGAGACAGCATTCCACGCACTTGGTCCGCCCATCTGGATGCTATTAAATCTGTCTTCTTATACGCTTTACGACAAATAAAAGTGTGTAAGCTGCTGAGCAGCTCAAACACTGGTCCATATGCTACATGTACATCATAAGGAGCATTCACGTCGTGACTCATCGCTTTCTGTCCTCTTTTCTTTCATATCTGATGTCCATTATACATACTATCGTACATCCGTTCATTCTTAGTGATTCATTCATACGAAAATGAAGGCGCAATACTGATGCAAAGCCAAAGTCAGTCCCATCCGAGTCAAACTGTTTATCTATAAAATAAAAAAGGTTGTCTCCCACCAAAAAACGCAGGAGACAACCTTTGAATACATACATTTTCATTTAACGGGTGGGAAAACGAGAGGTGTCTTTCTTGACCTGGCTCCAGGTATAACGCAACATCCAGGTATCCCACTCTGTAATTTTAGGAGAATTTCCGGCCCACATAATCGTAGGCACAGGGAACCCGCCAGGTGGACGCTCGTGCTCTTCATAGAAATCAGGCAAGCCGAATCCATGCCCCATCTCATGCTCTGTGATCTGAACTTCATCCGAATTCAAGGTGCTCAGGATATAATCATCAGGCATACGTTGTCCCCAGTCACCACCGGCTCCACCCTGAAAATTAGACGTTCCCCATAAGTACATATCAAATCGCTTGTCCAGTCCCCCCGGATACGTATAGTTAGGGTCCATAAAATGTTCAAATCTCGACAGTGCATTAGGAGCAACCGGAAGTTTTGCCGGAATATTGGGGTCTGTTTTACTTAAGTCATCGGTAATCGTATCCGTGTAAACGATTTCATTCGATTGTTTGTTAAGAATCTGCGACGGATTTGCAACGGCCCAGCCTACTATTTTTACAGTAATATAATCATACGGCCAGCCGTCATATCCTTTTAGCTGCTTATTCCAGTTATTTATTTGGCGACTTAGCATGGAAGCCATATCTTTACGCTGCTGAAGAGTGATATTTTTAGAGGATTGCCAGCGCACTACATAATTTATCGTTCCTTTTCCCGCATAAATTTGATCAAAAATCAAATTTTTACGGTTGGTCGAGCCTTCTTTGACTATCCTATTCTTCCAAACCCATTCTACCGAAGGCTTAAATTTGGCAGGTAAGTCAGCGGCAGCCAAGCTATTACTCGTTATTTCTATATTCGAGGTGCTTTCATAATCTGAGGCTGCTGAACCGACATTAGCTCCGCCAACCAGTAAAGAAGCAGCCATTACCAATGAAAAAGAAGCCATGATCATTCCTTTTTTCTTCGGCATTTTTTCAACCTCCGTACCTGTTATTTTTACGAGCACATTCAAAATAACAAACGTTTATCTCTCACCTACACCCACTCTCAATTTTGAATTAAATAACAATTTTATATTATCATTGGAATAATATACCGTCAAACAAAAAGATCCCCTCTTCATAGAGAGGGGATCAGCATCCATAGAGTAGCGTTGTGTTCCTACTCTATGGATTTCAACGCCGATTCAGCCAGTGAAGCTAGCAGCTTCGCTGTTCCCGGCAGCGCGCGTTCGTCCAGATCAAAGGCAGGATGATGCCATTCCTGGCTTCCCGCAGTGCCGACAAAGACAAACACACCTGGGACGTTCTTCTGATAAAATCCAAAGTCCTCGCTTGCCGAGGAAAGTATGGGACGAACGACCTCCAGACCAACCGCTTCGGCCGCCTGCACCGCGATTACAGCCAACTTACCGTCGTTCAGTACAGGTGGCGGACCCTCGATCCAGCGAATTGTCGCTTTCGTGCCAAAAGCATCGGCTACGCCCTTGACGACCTGCTCGAAGCGTTCAGCCACCTGGGCTCGAACATTCTCGTCAAATGTGCGGATGGTTCCGTCCAAATGAGCGCGGTCTGGGATGATGTTCCAAGCATTGCCACTGTGCAGCTTCGTGACACTGATGACCGCGCTATCGAGCGGGTTAACGCTCCTGCTCACAATCGATTGCAGTGCCGTAATGATATGCGACGATACCACAATGGGGTCAATCCCTGCATGCGGAACTGCCGCATGTGTGCTCAAGCCCTCCACCTCAATGTAAAATCCGTCTGCCGCTGCCATTAGCGATCCTTCTTTGATACCGACCGTGCCTACGGGCAGGTCTGGTTTGTTATGCAGGCCGAAGATGGCCTGCACCCCTGCCAGCGCACCGCTGTCCAGCACTTGGGCAGCGCCTTTGGCTTTCTCCTCGGCTGGCTGGAACACCAGTCGAACCGTCCCCTTCAGCTTTTGCTCCCGCTGCTTCAGCAATGCGGCTGCACCTAACAGGGATGCCGTATGAAAATCATGCCCACAGGCATGCATCTTGCCAGGATGTAGCGAAGCATAGGGCAATCCCGTCTCCTCCTGGATGGGCAGTGCATCAATGTCTGCACGAAGCGCAACCGTTGGACCTTCCTGCTGTCCGCCGATTTCCGCTACCAATCCGGTACGCAGCGGCACATCCAAGATCGTTATATCCTGTTCTTTGAGCAGGCGGCGAATATAGGCGGTAGTTTCAACCTCCTCGTTAGACAGCTCGGGATAACGGTGCAGATGACGGCGAATCTCCACCAATTTCTGCTCCAAAACCTGCTCCTTCGTCCCGGTTGATCCACTCATCCCTATTCCTCCTTCGTGAATCCATATTGGTTACAATTTTTATGTCAATAGTATCTAGGACTGCACAGGCAACCCGGCAAAAGCTTCATGCAACAACTCGAATGAGCGCACACGCTTTTCGATATCCCGTATGCCTGTCGTCACGATCAGCTCATCTGCCTGATACTTCGCTTGTATTTCCGTCAGCGCAGTATAAATTTCATCTTTATTTCCTTTGTTAATTTGTGCTTGTGTGACTTCAATTGTATATTTTTCACCCGATTGCTTACCGAATTCCTCTGCACTTTCCAGCGCCCCCACTGTAGCCGTTTTGCCACTAGCCAGATGAATCTTGTACAGCTTCTGCTCACCTGCCAACTCCGCTGCTTCCTCGGAAGTGTCTGCCACAATAACCGATAGCGCAAAAAGTGCCTTTGGTTCACGCCCATAACTGTAATCGAAAGACTCCCGATACGTACGGAATGAATCCAGTGCAACCTGCTCACTACTGTTAATAAATTGCGAAAAAACATAGGGCAACCCCAAACGCGCAGCAATTCCAGCGCTGTCTGTACTTGTACCCAAAACATAAATCTCTGCTGGGATTTCTGGAATCGGATTCGCCTGTAATCCGGCCAGCGGTCCTTCTTCAATCGGGATATTATGAATATAGCGGCTTACTTCATCAATTTTCTCTTCAAGAGAAGGCGCATCATGCACGTTACGTTGTAACGCCTGTGTAGATTTCGGCAACCCGCCTGGCGCACGTCCGATACCCAAATCTACACGCCCCGGTGCAAGAGAGGCTAGCACATTAAAGTTTTCAGCCACTTTATATGGACTGTAATGCTGAAGCATTACCCCGCCAGACCCGATGGTAATACGCTCGGTACGTGCTAATAGATGGGAAATAAGCACCTCTGGTGATGAGCCTGCAACCTGCTCGGAATCATGATGTTCTGATACCCAAAAGCGTGTGAATCCCAGCTCTTCTACACGCTGCGCCAGCTTAATCGTGTTGCGAAGGGCCTGTGCCGCCGTTTCACCCTCGTGTATAGGGCTTTGATCCAATACTCCGATTTTTATGCTCATGTCTCCCTCTCCCGTCAAATGGAATAGTTATATTCTGGTGTAATTCGCTTCAGAAATTGTTGGGTACGCTCCTCTTTGGGGTGGTTAAAAATGGCGTCCGGTGTGCCTTCCTCAATAATATGGCCGCCATCCATAAATACCACATGATTAGAAACATCACGCGCAAAGCCCATTTCATGTGTCACGACAATCATCGTTATGCCTTCCTTCGCAATCTTGCGGATCACCGACAGCACCTCACCCACCAGTTCAGGGTCCAGCGCCGAAGTCGGCTCATCAAATAAAATCACCTCTGGGTTCAGCGCCAAAGCACGCGCTATGCCGACACGCTGCTGCTGCCCACCGGATAGCTGGCTCGGATAATGATTCAGTTTTTCGCCGAGACCAACCTTTTCCAGCACTTCAATACTAATTTTTTTGGCTTCCTCTTGCTTAACCTTACGGACAACGACAAGTCCCTCCATGACATTTTCCAGCGCGGTTTTATGCTTGAACAAATGATATTGCTGGAACACCATAGCCGTCTTTTTACGCAAGGCCAAGACATCCTTCTTCGCAGGTCGCTTGCAGTTCACGGTAAAATCGCCAATGCTGACTTCTCCGTCATTCGGCTTTTCCAGATAATTAATGCAGCGTAGCAAGGTTGTTTTTCCTGAACCGCTTGGTCCTAAGATAACAACGACCTCGCCTTTGTTTACCGTCAAATCAATGCCTTTGAGCACTTCATGTTTGCCGAACGACTTTGTAATATTTTGCAGACGGATCATGATGCTCGACCTCCATTAAACACATTAATTTTTTTCTCCACCAAGCCGGATATTCGCTCAATCAATACCGTCAAGCCCCAAAATAGCAGTGCTGCCGCAATATACACCTCTAAATATTTCCAGTTGGTAGATGCTAGAATTTCAGCCTGTGCCTGGATTTCTGTGACCGAAACTGTGAAGGCCAAGGTAGAGCCGTGCAGCATCCCAATAACGGAATTCGTCAGGTTCGGCAAACTCACCACAAACGCCTGTGGAAATACGATGCGTCTCAATACTTGCCATGTCGTCATACCAACCGCATAAGCCGCCTCAATTTGGCCCTTGTTGACCGACTGGATTCCGGAACGGACGACCTCAGACATATAGGCGCCACTGGTAATGGAGAACGAAATGAGTGCAAATACCATATAAGGAACGTCTTTGGATTGCAGTGACCAACCGAAATGCTTCGCTCCTGCATCAATCAACAAGGGCAAACTGAAATAAATAAGCAGCAGATGCATCAGCATCGGTGTACCTCGGATAAAAGTAACGTAAGCGTGAGAGATTTGCGACAACACAGGAACGTTATAAATACGTGCCAACGCCGTTATAATCCCAATGACCAACCCTGCCAGCACGGAAACCACTGTAATGATTAAAGTGTTGGGCAACGCCGAGAACAATCCTAAAAAGGCGGTGTATACAAATCCAAAGTCCAGACTCATATGCCTTTACCTCCCTTACTCAGACGAGGACTTCTCAGGTAACGCACCACAAAACCTTTTCGTTTTGCGGGCTCTTTCTGTACTGAATCTCTATGCTCATGCCGGAGAAGCGTATTTTCCAGCACCTTGAATAATTTTTGTACAATCAGACTGATCACCAGATAGATAAGAGACAATGCGATATACGTTTCAACAAAATGCTGGGTAGCCGAGCCTAATGTTTGCGATTTTCCTGTCATCTCCATCGCACCGATGGTAAACGCCAGCGAAGTATCCTTCAAATTACCAATGACCAGATTGGAAAATACGGGAACCACCACAGCCAGCGCTTGTGGCAAGATGATACGTGTAAAAGCCTGATAGCCTGACATGCCGACTGACTGTGCAGCCTCGATTTGTCCCCGATCTACAGCTCCTACACCAGACCTGATAATTTCAGAAATAAAGGCTCCACTGTTGAGCGCATAGGTCGCTACAGCAAACCACAGCACATCCCACCTGGAGGAATTGATATCCACCAGCTTTAGTAACTCTGGCAGGCCGTAATACACCAGAAACAATTGAATTAGAATAGGGGTTCCACGGAAAAAAGAAACATACACCTGAGAAACACGTTTGAGAAATGGAATGTTATACATGCGAGGCAGCGCAACCAACAGACCAATGATCAGTCCCAACACAAGCGAGCTTGCCACAATAAACAAGGTGATGTGCAAATAGGACAGCATTTTCGGAATAAAGCTAAAAACATAATCAATATTGAACTCTCTGCTCATATGCCTGCCTCCTTTCTATACATCAGCGGTCAGAATACATAAAGTACCCTGACCGCTGAAATGTCCAAGTCTGTCCTTACTTCTTACTGCTGGAACCTTCTTTTTTCACATCCTCCAGGGACTTTGTGAAGTCCTCTCCAAGCCATTTGATGCTCAGCTTCGACAACGTGCCGTCGTCCTTCACTTCCTGAATGGCTTTGTCCAGGTCATCCGCCAATCCTTGCTCATTTTTGTTCAGTACATACAGCACATCCGATTGAGTCAAAGGATCACCGACGGTTTTCAGAGCTACTTCTCCTTTTTCATCGGTGTTAAAACGGTTCGCAAAGTCTGTCGTAATGGTCGCATCTATACGGCCGCTCGTAATTTGTTGCACCGTATCATTGGCTGCACCAGACGTATATACGATATTCAGAGCATCCCCGTGGGTTTTGTTATACTCTTTCAGCACATACGCCGCATTACTGGTTGGACTGGTAAGTACCTTTTTCCCTTTTAAATCATCAATGGAATGAATGCTATTATTATCCTTCGCTACAGCCACTCTGTTCAGAAAAATGCTATACGGATTTTTGTTGAACAGATACTTGGCTTCGCGTTCCGGGTTTTTCTCCATTTGATGCGATACCAGATCAATCTTGCCGGCATCGAGACTGAGCAGCAGATTTCCAAAATCCATCGTTTTGAATTCAAACTCGTATTGAGGCAGGCGCTTGTCCAGCTCCTTAATCAGCTCCACATCAAAGCCTGTTAAATTTCCATTTTCGTCAATAAAGCATACATTTTTAAATTGAGTACCTGTGCCTACGATAATTTTCTTCACGTCTCCGCTTGAACCTGACGCACTAGACGTGTCATCTGAGGAACCGCAGCCTGCCAACACCAGAATGATTGCCATAACAGACAATATTGCAAACCACTTTTTCATATGAATCCCCCTCATCTCTTTGCATATCAGCAGTTTGCGACATACATGGTAGCTATAACATTTGATATTTTATAATTCCTATAAACTTAATTGGTTTTAGGATGTGATTAATTTAACACTTGGAAATCAATACGTCAATCCACCAACCTATAGAACTTTTCTATAACAAAACGGCCTCCCTGAAGCCTTCTGTCAGTGCATCTGCAAAATCCGAGGTCACTGCGCAGTCTTCTTTGGTCGCGATTATGCTAATCTGCATAGATACCCCAGCCACCTCCGGAACATGAATACGGAACAGCTTCTGATCCTTCACTTCGCGGTTCACACAGACATCCGGCAAAAAGGCAATGCCCGCCTGTTGCAATACCAGCTTTTTGGCCGTGACCACATTGTCTACCTGAAAAGCTATATCCGGTGGTTGCTCCAGTGATTCAAAAGATCGATGAATCCTCATCCAATCTAATGATCCGCACTCAAAAAACACCAGTGTTTCACGTTGGATATCCTGTATGCTAGCCTTACCTGTCTTCGTAAACGGGTGGCCTTCATATACATACAGGGAAATCGGGTCTTCATAAAAGGCAAGCGTACGAATAGCCGGATGCATCACTTTACGGACAAAACTAATGTCTACCTCACGGTTCAACAGCTTATGTACCAGTTGATCCGTCGTAGCCGTCACAATTTTGTAGTTGATTTCCGGATACCGAGCACGAAGCTGCTTTAATATTTCAGGAATAATGTAGTTCGACACCGATATCGTGCAGCCGATTCGAATTTGCTGAGGGGCTTTCTTGCGCTGTTGAAGCTTTTGCTTCCCTTTTTGCAGCACTTGGAGCATCTGCTCTGCATAAGGAAGGAACTTTCGTCCATCCTCCGTTAGAATCGTTTGTTTGCTTTGACGGTCGAATAACTTACACTCAAGCTCGCGTTCCAGCGTCTGAATCCGGGCTGTGACAGAGGGCTGTGACAAGAACAACGCTTCTGCCGCCTTATTAAAACTTCCATAATGATTCACGTATACAAAGGCTTCCATATTCTCGATATTCATACGCAAGTCCCCCAGTAAGTTTTATATACATTTATCCAATGAGTTAACTTGGTTTTTTGTATCATAAAACTCACTGAACGACCTGTCAATGGAAATATTGAAAATATCTATAACTTTAACAGTTCATTTAGTTCTTTAACCGAACGGTCCAATCGTACAACCAACTCTTCGGACAATCCATATGCTCCACCCGGCAGGCGCTCGACCCACTGATCCACCGCATACACCCCACCAAGAATATGTCTTCCCCCCAGCGCGTTGAGCACCGGCTTCAGGGCGTAGTCAATGACCAGCAGATGGGCCAGTGTACCGCCGATAAATAAAGGCAAGACAGGCTTCTCTCTCAGACCTTCCTGCGGAACCAGATCCAGAAATATTTTCAATAGCCCTGAATAGGCGGCTTTATATACTGGCGAAGCCACAATGACGGCATCTGCGTCTGCAAGCAACGCAAGCGATGCTGTGACGTCGGGACTATTAAAGTTAGCTTTGATCAAATCCTCAGCTGGCAAGTCGACCACATTCAGTAATGTAACCTCTGCTCCAGCCTCCCGTAACTGCTCAGTTGCATAGTGAATCAGGCCGTACAAACGGGATTGTGTAGATGGACTGCCTGATAGGATGACAACCTTGGACATCTCATTCCCTCCTTCTGTTATGCGTCAACTTTCACTTTGGATCTGGCTGCTGTATAACGATTCTCAGGAATCGGTACGCCCAGGTTTTCACGCAATGTGCTAAATTCATAATCCTGACGGTAAATACCGCGCTCCTGCAAAATAGGCACAACTAGATTTACGAAATCATGTAGGCCCGTTGGTACGTCGGAACCGATAATGAATCCGTCTGCGCCTTTTCCTTCAAACCACTCTTGCACTCGATCCGCTACCTGCTCAGCAGTTCCAATAAAAGAGGTTCTCGGCGTAGCTGAACGTAATGCAACCTCACGCAGGGTCAAATTCTGCTCTTTGGCTGTTCGTTTGATTTTATCTGTACCACTGCGGAATGAATTACTGCCAATACCCTCAAGCTCAGGGAATGGCTCATCCAGCGGATATTGTGAGAAATCATGATGATCGAAGAAACGCCCCAAATATTTTAACGCAGCCTCGATCGTTACTAGATTGGTAATCTCCTCATACTTGCGTTCCGCTTCCTCTGGCGTACTGCCAATAATCGGCGAAATGCCTGGCAAAATGACAATATCCTCTTCTGATCTGCCATAGCGTACCGCACGTTCCTTCACATCACGGTAAAACTGCTGTGCTTCCCCCAAGGTTTCATGTCCTGTAAATACAGCATCCGCTTCCTTGGCAGCCAGGTTTTTGCCATCTTCTGAGGAACCCGCCTGGAAAATGACCGGCTGTCCCTGCTTGGATCGTCCAATATTCAGCGGGCCCTGCACAGAGAAAAACTCACCTTTGTGGTTCAGTGTATGCAGCTTGTCGGGATCAAAGAATACGCCGGCTTCCTTATCACGAACGAACGCATCCTCTTCCCACGAGTCCCACAGTCCTTTGGTCACCTGCAAATATTCATCGGCAATTTTATAGCGCTGTGGATGCGATGGATGCTCCCCTTTGTTAAAGTTAAGAGCAGAACCTTCCAGCGGGGAAGTCACTACATTCCAGCCTGCACGACCTCCACTAATATGATCAATGGAAGAAAACTGACGTGCTACCGTGAACGGTTCGCTATAGGAAGTCGACAATGTGCCGACCAGTCCGATATGCTTCGTCACCCCAGCCAAAGCAGACAAAATCGTAATTGGCTCAAAACGGTTCAGAAAGTGAGGAATGGATTTTTCGTTAATAAACAAACCGTCTGCGATAAATACGAGATCAAACTTCCCTTCCTCTGCCTTTTGCGCCTGCGTTTTATAAAATTCAAAATTAACACTGGCATCCGCCGGTACATCAGGGTGGCGCCAAGTCGTCATGCTTCCCCCAACACCGTGAATTATCGCACCCAATTTAATCTGTCTATTCTTAGGCATGGCTCTTCCACCTCTCTTGAATATAATTGTTATACCGCTTGATTATAACTTTCCAGCACTTTACCCAGCTCTTCCAGATCCGGGTTAAGAAGTGCTTCATATTTGTTATCTCCACCTATCTCTACGACAGGAACATAGCGGATACCATATTTGGTCTCCAACACATCACGCAGTGCATCATTACCGTCCACTTGGATATTTTCATACGGCTGATTTTGGGATTCTAGGTACGATTTTATCTCTCCACAAAAATGACAGCCGGTTTTGCTCCACACTACAACTTTAGGTTTGGATGACATATACATACCTCCGCGAGTTTAATGTTTATAATCCCGATTGATTAAATATGAATTATATCTATAATGTATCCTGCTCCCTCCTTTCCGTCAATCGCTTGACTAATAGACAATGGTAATTGAACGATAGAAAATTTTAATTTTATATTGCATTGAATCGGATAGGTGACAGCCTGTTATTTAAATTTGGGTAGATTAGAGTTTAAATGGGACTTGGCGCGGACATCCTTGGAATAGTAGCGCCCTTATGGCGAAATGAAATGAGGTTGGACAAATGCAGGAATGGACCATTGTAGCTTTACGTACGTTATTAGCCATCGTTATTCTTTTTGTGATTACCAAGATTCTCGGAAAACGTCAGGTATCACAGCTTTCCTTGTTCGAATATATAACTGGAATCACCATCGGTAACTTGGCTGCTTCTATCCCTTTGGAACGCGAATCCTCCTGGTACTTGGGTACTGTATCGTTAGCCGTATGGGTACTGACAACACTTGGCATTGAATTTTTGCAAATTAAAAGCAAGAAAGTCAGGGATTTATCAGATGGAAAGACGACAGTCCTAATCAAAGACGGCAAAATTTTAGAGGATAATCTGAGAAAAGAGCGACTCACCCTGGATGAACTCATGGAACAGCTTCGAAGCAAGAATGTATTCAAAGTAGCTGATGTAGAATTTGCTCTTATGGAAACTAGTGGCGAAGTTAATGTGCTGTTAACCAAAGACAAGCAGCCTGTGACGCTTAAGGATCTGAATATGCTGCAGCTACCGGAGAAGGAACCTACAGCAGTCATTATGGATGGACAACTTATGGAGCAACAAATGGCATACATGGGGATTACTCAGCAATGGCTGGATGCCAAGCTAAAGGAAAAGAGTCTAACGGTCAAAGATGTGTTTTTTGCCCAGGTGGACACACAAGGAGAACTATATATTGACCAATATAGCGATAATGTACAACAATCCAAGGTACAGGACTCTAATCAAGCCGTGCTGACTCTATTAGAACAGTGCACTACTGAACTGCAAAAGCTCGCATCTGGCTCCAGTGAGCAGCAAAGAAAACAACTATACGAACAATGCTCACAAAGTTTGAAAGAAGCTATACAGGAGATGAAGCCGGTAAATACATCTAACTCCTGAGCATATACACATAGCCCGTAAGAGTATAAGCATAGGAACAAAAAAAGGAGCGTCCTACCAGCCGTTTATGGCTTGGAAGGCGCTCCTTTTGTTATTACAGAGCCAGTGCGCATTTCATGTTTACACTGTAAAAAAATAATCTCGTTCTACCTTGCTCACTCTTAAACCGAATGCTGTATACCACTCGGATTTCCCTTTCTCCTGTGCTACCTTGTGCAGCTCGTTATCCTTCCAATGTTTTATAGCGTCCAAGGACTCCCAATAGGACACTGTGATGCCCACTCCGTTTTGGTCACGAACACTTTCCACACCTAGAAAGCCAGGTTGCTTGGCAGCCAGTTCCACCATTTTGTCCCCCATCTTTCCGTATCCACCATCCCCTTCCGAACGTTCAGAAGTAAAAATAGCTGCATAATAGGGGGGCTGTGGTGTCTTTGCAATTGAACTCATAGGTACCTCCCAGAAATTAATGATTAATCGGCATTTTTCTCAAGTTCGATTATAACCACAAAGCTGAGATAAAAAAAATGAATATATATGATACTATGTATGAATATATTTCATTCTAAGTTGGAGGACATATGAATTTGTTTAAATATAAGGTCTTTCTTAGCGTAATAGAAGCAGGAAGCTTTACCAAAGCAGGAGAACTTCTCAATCTTACACAATCCGCTATTAGCCATGCCGTTTCCGCTTTGGAGCAGGAATTGGGCCTGACTCTTTTAATTAGAGGACGTTCAGGCATCCAATTGACCAGCAACGGAGAACGTCTGATGAAGCATTTCAGAGAAATCATACAAATGAATGAAAAGCTGTATCAAGAGGTCGCCCTCATCAAAGGATTGGAAACCGGAACTGTAAAGATAGGCACATTCTCAAGTGTATCCATCCATTGGTTGCCTGGGATTATCCAAAAGTTTAACGAGCAGTTTCCATTTATTGAACTAAAGTTGCTTGACGGGAACTACCATGACATTGAAAATTGGATAGCCAGCGGAGAAGCTGATTTTGGCTTCGTTAATTTGCCTACTCTCGATGGACTGGAAGTATTACCGTTAAAAAAAGAAAGAATGCTGTGCGTACTTCCATCTAATCATGTGCTTCGGGAGCAAACAAGCATACGTGTGGATCAGCTTCTCCATGAGCCCTTCATTATGCCGGCTTCAGGCTGTGACACAGATGTACAGAGAATTTTTTCCCATCATAAGCTTGTTCCGAAAATCAAATATGAATTAGAAGATGATCATGCCATTATGGCTATGGTGCAAAATGGCCTGGGCGTAAGTATCCTGCCCGAAATGATTTTAGTTCAAAACCCTTATGAAATTTGTATTCTGCCCTTGGATGGACCATATT
The DNA here is from genome assembly GCF_011800295.1 of Paenibacillus sp. EKM301P. Lineage (NCBI taxonomy): Bacteria > Bacillati > Bacillota > Bacilli > Caryophanales > Paenibacillaceae > Paenibacillus > Paenibacillus sp. EKM301P. Next base: position 77,328 of record NZ_JAALFM010000015.1, read on the forward strand.
TCCGTTCCGTTGGTATCGCTACTGTCTCCTTAAAGAACCTGGCTCCAGCCGCCAAAAAGTGTATGGAGTTTATTACTGAATGGATCAACTAGTTTCTTCCTGTTGGCCAAGGCAACGGATTCTCAAAGCTGGACCAGTCCATTTCCATTTCGCTATCGTTCAGCAGACATTCATCTAGCTCTTCTTCCAAGTTCAGCCGATTCATTCCGATACCGATCATAACGATTTCGTTCAAGCGGTCTCCCCATTGCTCATCCCAATGGTCCAGAACCTCAGGGTTGGCCGCGACGATTTCCTGCTGTTCTTCTTCTGGCAACGCCGCAAGCCAGCTTCCCGCTGGACCAAATTGAATAGATGGACCTGCCTGGCTGATACTCGCTGCCCAATCCTGGGGGGCTGCAATCCAGGCCAAACCCTTGGCGCGAACGATTTCCTCCGGCCAGTAGCTCATAAATTCTGCCAATCTTGCAGGATGGAACGGTCTTCTGCGGCGATAAACAAAGGAGTTGATTCCATATTCGTCCGTCTCCGGTGTGTGGCTTTCCAGCTCCAGCTCGCGAATCCATCCAGCGGATTGACTAGCTTTGTCAAAGTTGAACAGCCCCGTATTTAAAATGTCCGTAGGCGTGACCTTTCCCTTGGAGGTGCGAATGATTCGGGCTTCAGGCTGCAATCTCCGCAGCACACCCTCCAGCTTGTCCAGCTCTGCGGGCTGAACCAGATCGCACTTATTCAGAATCAATACATCACAAGTTTCAATCTGGTCAATTAGCAAGTCCGAGATATCACGTGTGTCATCTTCTCCAGTAGCCTGCTTGCGATCCAGCAGCGTTTCTCCTGATTCAAAGTCATGCCAGAAACGGTTCGCATCGACTACAGTCACCATACAATCCAGTTTTGCCAGCGAAGCTAAATCAATGCCTGTTCCTTCATCAGCGTATGTGAAGGTTTGAGCGATGGGTACGGGTTCACTGATGCCTGTAGATTCGATTAATATATAATCAAACTCACCTTGTTCCGCCAGCTTCTTGACCTCAAGTAATAAATCTTCACGCAATGTACAGCAAATACAGCCATTAGACAACTCGACCAGTTTTTCTTCTGTTCGGGACAAGCCGCCCTCTTTTTTAACCAGCTCGGCATCTATATTCACTTCACTCATGTCATTAACGATGACTGCTACTTTCATTCCGTCTCGATTGTTTAATACATGATTCAGAATCGTCGTTTTTCCTGCACCCAAATACCCGCTCAACACGGTTACCGGGATTGGTTTCTTATTCATTGCTGGTGCACTCCCTTTAATATTGGTTTATTATTGTTTTTAATCGTAATTATTACTATTAAATCAGCATTCAGAAATATACATTATTCCTTTTGCTTTGTCAACTGTAAAGAAACTCTTGAAATGAATGATCTTGAGTCATTAATATGAGAAATAACGACACTTAAAGAATTAGGAGAATGCTATGCGCTCAATCTGGTTAGGTGTGTTTGCAGCTTTCTTTTTTGCTTTTACATTTGTTCTCAATCGGTCTATGGAGCTGTCTGGGGGAAGCTGGATCTGGAGTGCTTCGTTACGTTATCTGTTTATGGTTCCTATGCTGTTTGTCATTGTCATGGCCCAGCATAAGCTTAAGCCTCTGTGGAAAGTTATGAAGGAACAACCGGGAAGGTGGCTGTGGTGGAGCTTCATCGGATTTGGTTTATTTTATGCTCCGTTATGCTTCGCATCGGCATATTCACCGGGTTGGTTGATCGCAGGAACTTGGCAAATAACCATTATTTCCGGTTCTTTGCTTGTTCCTTTATTTGCTGAGGTTGTCCATACGGAGAACGGACCTGTCAAAGTGCGAGGAAAAATCCCTATCCAAGGACTATTGATGTCTCTGATTATTTTAATTGGAATTATTGTGATGCAGGTCGAACAGTCGCAATCTATTTCTACTCAAGATTTTTTATACGGTATATTGCCTGTTATACTGGCTTCTTTCGCATACCCTTTAGGTAATCGTAAAATGATGGAAGTTTGTGCGGGGCGGTTAGATGCCTATCAACGTGTGCTCGGAATGACTATAGCCAGCCTGCCTTTTTGGTTATTGCTTTCGTTATACGGGGTTTTTAGCACAGGATTGCCAAGCAAGGATCAGACCATACAGTCTGCTCTGGTGGCCGTGTTCTCAGGGGTCATTGCTACGGTTTTATTTTTTAAAGCTACAGATCAGGTACGTGGAAATATGCAAAAGCTGGCCACAGTAGAAGCCACACAATCGCTGGAAGTGCTTTTTGCACTAATGGGGGAATTAATCTTTTTGTCTATCCCCATCCCATCTGCTTGGTCATGGCTGGGAATGTTCATCGTCATCCTTGGTATGAGTCTGCATAGCTATGTATCACATCAAAAAATGACTGTTCAGCAAATACGATCTAAAAAGGCAGATTCCGTTTAGTGCAAAAGCAGCAGATCATTGAAGAGGCTTCTGATCTGCTGCTTTTTGCCGATTTATGATCAATCCATTACCAAGCGTAGGCTTCTGGTGCAGGTTTTCCCGGACCCGGGAAAATCTCATCCAGCTTGGCAAGCACATCTTCACTTAATTTAACCTCAGGTACCCGCAGCGCATCCTCTAACTGTTCTAATGTACGTGGTCCGATAATTGGAGCCGTCACGGCCGGATGAGATAGCACCCAAGCCAGGGCAATCACGTCTTCCTTTTCGCCCAGCTCGCGGGACAACGCTGCAAATTGCTCCAGCTTCGCACGATTCTGCTCTACCTTTTCCTTGGCACGTGCGCTGCGGGAACCAGTACCTGCTAATGCATTGCGTCCCAGCAGTCCGCCCGCCAACGGACTCCATGGAATCACACCCAGACCCAGCTCTTGAGCTGCCGGTAATACTTCAAGCTCAGCTGAGCGTTCGTTCAGGTTGTACAAATGCTGCTCCGAGACCAGTCCCAGAAAACGCCGTGCCTTCGCTTCGGCCTGCGCCACCGCAATGTGCCAACCCGCAAAATTACTGGAACCGATATAGCCAACTTGTCCCCGATCCACTACGGACTCGAATACGCCCCATAGCTCATCCCATGACACGTTGCGGTCAATGTGATGCATTTGATATAGCTCTATATGGTCTGTTTGCAGACGTTTCAGCGACGCATCCAAATGACGGCGAATTTTGTATGCAGATAAGCCCGACCCTGCATTGGGTCCGTCATTTTCATTTTTCATGTCTCCATATACCTTGGTCGCCAATACGACCTTCTCGCGTCTTCCACCACCCTGTTGGAACCATCGTCCGATAATTTCTTCTGTCCAGCCTTTACGGTCATGGCCATATACATTAGCCGTATCAAAGAAATTAATGCCCGCATCCAGCGCGGCATCCATAATTTTAAAAGCATCCTTTTCTTCAGTTTCCGGTCCGAAATTCATTGTGCCTAGACATAACCGACTAACCTTCAAGCCTGACTTTCCTAAGTATGAATATTCCATACTATCTCCCGCCTTTGCTTAAGGATTTTTTTAAATTCCGAAAAATTGCATAAAAAAAGACCATACCTGCTTTATTCACCAGAATAACCCCCTTTGAAACACCCCAAAATGCATTTGAAAAGGTAGATAGCGCATGCAAAAAAGCCTCCGCACCATGCCGAAGCATTACATGCGGAGGCCACCCCTACATACTACACGCCGAATGTTAAGAAAGTGACTTTACGGCGGAGCCGCTCACCTCAGCCACCGTAACTCACTCTCTTTTTAACAATCAAGGAATTAATTTTGTTTCTTTCGCTCGCTCTGCCATTTTCTTCGTATGCTTGCTGAGCGGCTTCTTAAGTACTAATCCAAACAAGAAGCAAATTCCGATAAACACAAACAGCATCACTACATCTCGTGTTACCGTTGAAGGCAACATTCCTCCTACCGTTTCCCGTAGTAGACTAACCGCATAGGTGAACGGTACGAACGGATTCAGGGTCTGAAAGAAAGCTGTACTCGTCGCAATAGGAAATGTGCCCCCTGAACTGGAGAATTGGAGCACCAGCAGGATGACTGCCAGACCCTTCCCGATATTGCCGAACACCGAAACCAAAGTATAGGTCATGGCCGTAAACACTAGACTGATCAGCATAGAGGAGAGTACAAATGCTACTTTGGCATCCACATATGTTCCCAACAGGAACAAATCACCGAGAGATACGCTCAGCGCCTGAAAAATACCAATTGTAGAAAACGTCATGAGCCGTCCAAAATACACCTGGTAGCTTTTATATTGACCTTCCGGGTCATCCACATCTACCCTGAACATGGAGACCAGCAGCATCGCACCTACCCAAATCGATAATGTAGTGTAAAAAGGTGACATCGCAGAACCATAGTTAGGAATCGGGTATATCCGCTCCTGCTTCAGTGATACCGGACTACCGAGGAAATCACTTTCCTTTTTTACATCTCCCTTAAGCAACGCAATAGCTCTTCCGAGGGCATTTTCGCCCTTAAGCTTACGGATCGTGTCTGCTGCCTGACGTATGGAATCCTCGGCAGCAGGAAGATCGGTTCTGACAAAATTGGCTACCTGGTGTACCGCTTTTTCAGCTTCAGGAAATTTGTTTTCAATCAAATCCGCCATTTTAACAAACTGTTGTTCCGCTTTCGGCAAATCATTACGTACAAAGTCTGCCGCCTGATGAATTTTACTTTTAACCGTTGGCAAATCGTGCTTCACAAAGTCTGCTGCTTTGTTCACAGCATTCGTAAACTCGTCCATACGTCCCTGAATCGTCGTAGCGGCTTCATGCAGCTTTTGGCGATATTGTGGCAAGTCCTGCTGGAGACGTGTTAGCTCTTGCTGGCCGAATTCAGCTGCGGCCTGTGCATCATTTAATAGCTTATCAATATTTGGGAGCTGTTCTTGAGCTGTGGTCAACACATTGGCAGAATTGCGGGCAACAGATTTGATTTGATCCAGCGCTTTTTGAATGGCAGGAGCATATTCCGTATCATAATTGTCCAAAATGCTGTCAATTCCGCTACTGATTTCTCCTGCAAGGCGGTCAGCATCATCCAGCAGATTTTGGGCAGGCTTCTCACCACGCTGAATAGCATCCCCAATGCTATTGACCGTGCTATTCAATCGGCGGAAGCGATCCTCTACCCCGTTTACCCGGGAAATAAGTGAATTCAGTGGCTGGCTAGGCAAATATCCGTTCACACGGTTCAGCAGTTGAGAAATATGGTCCAGCACACCTACGGCAGTCGTGAGCCTACCGCTAATCCGATTCGCCGCAGCTTGTGCTGCTTTAGGATCAAAATCCACACCACGAATGATGCCTGTAATCTGTGAAACTTCATTCGCAATTTGTTGCACCAGCTGTAAATCTTCTTTAACTATGGTTCCGATCGAATCAAGCGCACCTTCGTTTTTATCCAGAAAGTCAAGTATACCAGTTGTAAAATCCTTGCCTGTATCGGCTATTTTCTGTACTTCCGGCAGTGCTGTCCGGGCAGCATGAATGACCTTAAGGGCCGTTTGCGTATCCTCCAAGGCGGTAGCGAGTGCACTTTCTACCTTACTGAAATTCTGATCCAGCTCAACAATTCGATCACCGGCTTTTTGAATATCGGGCAGTTTTTTTTGTATATCCAAAATAACTGCGGCCACCTTGTCCAGCTCAGGCAGGTTTTTGTCAATTTTAAGCACCAGGTCGCCAGCACGGTTGATTTCAGGAATTTTTTCCTTCAATGCAATGATCTTTTGGCCCTGAGCCTTAATTTTCGGTAAATTCTGCTCCAGCTCTAATGCCTGCTTACCCAACCGATCGATATCAGGCAACCGATTATTCAGCTCCAACACCCGATTTTCAATGTTGCGAATCGTCGGCAACTCCTCTTCCAGCTTTACTCCGGCTTCCTTTAATTTCGTCAAAACCGCCTGGCTGGCCGTTTCAATAAAGTTTTGGCTAATTTGGTTTGTCAGAGAGGTTGCCCCTGAAGAAGTAATTTTCGGAGCGACCGCGTTGATTTTTTCATTCACAGCATAATCAATCTCCGGCTTCTGCGGATTTTCTGTAAGCACACTCGTAATTTTCTCTGAAAAATCTTTTGGGATCAGCAGGCTGGCATAATAATCACCGTTCAGTACCCCTTTTCGCGCTTCCGCTTCATTGACAAAAGTCCAACCCAGCTTCTTGTTATTTTGAAGGCTATGTATAACCTCGTCGCCGATATTAATCTTTTTACCATTTACCTCAGCACCCTGATCTTGGCTGGTTACTGCAATTTTAATACCTGATGTATTCGCATATGGGTCCCACATTGCTTTCAAATTCACCCATGCGTAGACGGAAGGCAAAAGAATGATGCCAATGACTAATAAAGTCCCGGTCGATACTTTGAATACATTTTTCCAGTCTGTTAAGTAGATTTGCCATATCTTCCGCAACTTCACCACTCCTCATATGTACATTAACCTATCGTCCAGTGTTGTATGCACACGTATTGTAAACGATTTGAGCGGCTGAAGCGAATGTAATAAACGAACTCCATTTGCAGGCATAGCCTCCATCAAATAAAAAGCACCCTATTTATTGATTTGGGGACTCCCCCCCCCATTTGTGAGACAGGGATCAAAACATTGGTTCTTCGCCATTTCGATACCACCTCATTCATGTTTGTAGCTGTGCCTTATTCTTTATTCCCAGTTGCTCCATAACCTCTCTTATCGAAACTCTTGCCAATCTCATTTCAATAGCTTTCATCTTTATTTCTAAGGATAACTCACTCTCGTTGCTAACGTAAAAACACCTCCAAGGTTATCTTCATATCTTACGACATGGCTTGATTCTCTTGAAGGTGTTTTGATTTGTCTCACGTTATGAGGGCTGTTCCTCTTAAGCTGAAGGCAGTTCTTTCTTTAGTTTGCGTCTTAGTTTATATTTTGCCAGAAACATATAAAGAGACGGTACCACAAATAAAGTAAGGAGTGTAGAAAACAGCAAACTGCCAGTTACCGCGATTGGAATCATGCAGCCGACCACGTTGATCGGTTGCCTTTTAAGTTTCATTGAGTTATCGTCTCCCGTTAGAATTCCTGTAAAACGAATAATCTGGTCTTTGCACAAAAACGAGCGCCTCGGTACGATGGGGTTACGTCA